>CAYZQO010000004.1:14014-121153 GCA_964480725.1 uncultured Polyangiaceae bacterium
GGCCACGCCCCACACCCGCTGTCGTACGGACCCATCGTCGACCGCCACCCCGGTAACCCCATCCTCACGGGCGCGGACTTCCCGCCCGAGTCGGGGATCGTGCGGGTCTTCAACTCTGGCGTCATCAAGCGGGGCGACCGGTACCTGATGGCCTGCCGCGCCGAGAACCGCGCGCTCAAGGACTCCCTCTGGGTGGCCGACAGCGACGACGGGGTCCACTTTGCGCCGCGGCGCGCCCCGGTCCGGATGCCGGACGATCCGGAGTTCGCCGAGTACACGGCGGGGATGTACTACGACCCCCGCATCACCGAGATCGACGGCACCTTCTACCTGATGCACGCCGCGCACAGCGGCCACGGCTGCCGGCTGAGCCTACTCCGCACGAACGACTTCGTCCGCTTCGACTGGCTCGGGTTCGTGTCGGAGACGGACAACCGCAACGGGGTGCTCTTCCCGGAGAAGATCGGCGGCCGCTTCGCCCGGCTCGACCGGCCCAACACGGGCGGCGACTTCGGCGACGTTTGGGTGAGTTACTCGCCCGACCTGATCCACTGGGGCGGCTCCCGTTGCGTGCTCCGCAACGCCTCCGTTCACTGGGCGTGGTCCAAGATCGGGCCCGGCGCCGTCCCCATCCGCACCCCGGGGGGGTGGCTCACCATCTTTCACGGCGTGCGCACCCAGTGCAAAGCCCATTACGTCTACCAGCTCGGCGTGTGCCTGCTCGATCTCGAGGATCCCGCCCGGGTCACCGCGCTCTGCGAGGACGCGATCCTGGCGCCGGAGACGGCCTACGAGCTGGTCGGGCAGACCCCGAGCGTCGTGTTCACCTGCGGGGCCGTCGTCGAGCCCGACGGAACCGTGAAGCTCTACTACGGCGGCGCCGACACCGTCATGTGCCTGGCGACGACGACGCTGGAGCGGCTGCTCTACGCCTGCCACCACCGCTAAAGTGGATCCCGCACTCCTACCCGATCTCGATCCCGCGGTCGATCCTCTGCAGGGCGTCCTCGTGGAACAGGAGCCAGTCCCTCCCGTCGCCGTAGGTGAGGTCGTCGAGCGGGAGGCGCACGGCATTGAAGCCGAGCTCCGCGAGCAGCGCCAAGTCGGCCTCGGCGTAGCCGACGTGAAACCCTTCCCACGGCTGCGTGTACATCCCCTGCAGGTTGAAGCCTCGAAGCGGACCGTCGCCGACCAGCACCGGGTCGTCGACGGGCGACGCCGAAGCACCGAAAGCAAAATGGGCGCCAGCATGGCAGCCCGCGCGGCTGAATCCAGGGCAAGCGCGCGCGAGCGTCCCGCCGGACGGGACCGATCCCGGTCGCCGACGCCCCCCCCCCGCCACCGGGGCGGCCTTGAATACCCGTCGACCGGCCCCGTCTAACCCCCGTTTGCGGCCGGGATTCGGCGGTGAGCCGGGCGCCTGACCCGGGCGCGATGCCCGTTCGACGGCGGCTCGGCTCATGCTAGAAACGTTCGTTCCCCACTGTGGAGGAGAGGGCTCATGACGATCGAGATGAACCGGTTCTTGGCTTTGACGATGGCGCTGGCGACTGGCGCGATGGCGGCGACGGCCTGCGTCGTGACCGACGACGATCCCGCTGACCCGGGCAACGTCACCGACGACGGAGGCGCAGCCAACGGGGGCGGCAGCGCCGGTGACGAGGGGGTCGAACCGGTGGCCGGCGCGGCCAGCGGCGGGGCGAGCAACGCCGGGGCGGCGGCGGTAGCCGGCGCGGCGACCGAGGGCGGAGCCGCCGTGGGCACGGGCGGCGCCGTGGTCGAGGGCGGCGCGGCGGCGGTGGCCGGCGCGGCGGCGGTGGCCGGCGCGGGGACCGAAGGTGGTGCTGCCGTGGTCGGCGGCGCCGCGACCGAGGGGGGTGCCGCCGTGGTCGGCGGCGCGGCGACCGAGGGGGGTGCTGCCGTGGTCGGCGGCGCCACGGCGGTGGCCGGTGCGGCCAACGGCGGCGCGGCAGGCGCGGGCGGCGAGGACGAGTGCCTCGGCGACGCCAGCGTCGAGCTCGAATGCTACACCGCGATGCCGCTGACGAACTGTGCGGACTCGGACCCGAGCTACGAGGGGTACTACCCGAACCCGGTCCTCGAGGCCTGCTACGGCGTCGGCACTCTCCTCGGCGAGGTCCAGGCGGCGATCTTCGACTGCCTGCTCACGATCGAGGACGACCCTTGCTCGACCGAGGCCGCCGCCGCCATCGCCGCCTGCGAGCAGGAAGCGATCGGCCAGGCCTGCGAGAACCCCCTGGCCGTCACCGCCTGCGCCGACGGCTACACGGACGAATGGGACCAGGCCCACGCCGCGATCCTCACCTCGTGCGATGACGGGACGCTCGACCAGGCCACCTGCGTCGCCGCGCTAAACCCGCGCAGCGACTACGGGTACGTCGCGGACTGCATGGACCCGAACGACCCCTCCGAGGAGCTCTACGACGCGAGCTTCACCGGCGACTGCGCCGCGCGGCTCGTGTCCTGCCGCGGGTACTGACGGGCGACGAGCGAGGGTGGCCGCGGCGCGCGCTCAGGCGCCGCGGTCGCTCCGGTCTTGCATGGCGCGACCCGACGCTCCCCCGGGACCCGCGGCGAGCGCGGGGACTCCCCTTGGCCTGATCCGGCCCGTGCCCGCACGGGCCCCCTGGGCGGAGCCGTTCTTCACCGTCGGGGTGACGGGCACCAACGGCAAGACCTCGACCACCCACCTGGTGGCCGCCGTGGTCCGCGCTGCCGAGCAGCCGGTGCTCTGTCAGTCGACGCTCGGCTACTTCGCCGACGGTGAGCCGCTCGCGGTGGAGCGGAGCGAGCGCGGTTTCCTCGGCGCCCTGCGAGAAGCCGCGGAGCGGGGGACGCGCCACGCGATCGTGGAGGTGACGAGCCTCGCGCTGAAGAACGGCTACGCGAAGAAATGGCGCTTCGACCTGGGGGTATTCACCAACCTCACCCGTGACCACGTCGCGGAGCACGGCTCGTGGGAACATTACCTCGCCGCCAAGGCGCAGCTGTTCGTCCTGCTCGGACCGGGTCGCACGGCGGTGCTCAACGCCGCGGACGAGGCGGCGCTCCTGATCGACCGGGCGACGCCAGCGGACGTCGGGCGTCGCTGGTACGCCGCTCCGGGTCGCGGACCGCGCCTCCACGCGGTCGATCTCGCCGCCCGCGAGCTCGAGGTCACGGCCGCGGGGACGCGGGTGAGGCTCGAGCCGTCGCCCGTCGCCGAGGCGTTCGGGGGCGAGCTCTCGATCCAGCTGGTCGGGGAGGTGTTCGGCGAGAACGCTCTCGCCGCTGCGCTGGCGAGCCTCGCGACGGGCTTCGACGCCGCCGCGGTCAAGCGGGGGCTGGCCGACTGCGCGGGGTTGCCGGCGCGCTTCGAGATCGTCGGGCGACGTCCCACCGTGGTCCTCGACTACGCGCACACGCCGGACGCGCTCGAGCGACTCTGCGCGACGGCCCGCCGCCTCGCCGGCTCCGGGCGGGTGCTGCTCGTCTTCGGCGCCGGCGGAGAGGTCGACGTCGTCAAGCGCGAGCCGATGGGCGAGGCGGCGGCCCGCGGCGCTGACCTCGTGTTCCTCACCAACGACAACCCGCGGCGCGAGGACCCGGCGGCCATCGTCGCTGCGCTCGAGCGCGGCTGCCGGAGAGCGACGGCGGAGGTGCGCGTGATCTTCGACCGCGCCGACGCCATCCGAGGCGCGCTCGACGCGAGCCGCGAGAACGACGTGGTGCTGGTCGCCGGACGCGGGCACGATCGTGGCATGACGTTCGGGAGCGGCGTGGTGCCGCACTCCGATCCGGAGGTGATCGCGCGCCTGCTCGCGGGGCGGGGGCCGGGGTGAACGCCGCCGCCGCGCGAGCCCGCCCTGCCCCGGAGCCCCCGGAGTCCGCGGCCTTCGACGCCGCCGGCAACCGCGTGGTTTGGGTCCGGCGCGCCGAGGTCCCGCGCGACGCCGCCGCGGTGCGCTCCCTGCTCCGCGCGAGCCCCGACCCGGACGCGGAGATCCTTGCCGTGCTCACGCCCGCAGGCCTGCGACCCCGGGCGTGGTTCTTCAATCCGGACGGCTCACCCGAGCGCCTGTGCGGCAACGCGCTCCGCTGCCTTGCCGCGTTCGTCGGCGCCAACCGCGAGGAGCCCTGCTCAGCGCTGACCGCGCTGGGCCCCTCGCTCTCGTGGTTCGACGCGCAGGGCGTCGCGTGGGGAGCGATTTTGCGCGCCTCGATCTCGGTGAGCGAGCGCGGGGGCGTCCACCTGGTGAACGTGGGGACACCGCACCGGGTCACCCGCGTGACCGACGTGACGACGCCCGAGGTGGGCGCGCTGGGCCGCGCGCTCAGCACCGGGGACGGGGCCGTCAACGCGACCTTCTTCGCGCTGGGCGACCGTGCGACCCTGCGAGTCCGGACGCTCGAGCGCGGCGTGGCCGCCGAGACCCGCTCCTGCGGCACCGGCGCGATCGCCGCCTACCTCACCGCGTGGGCGAGCTGCCCGGGCCCCCTCGCGGATCGGATCCGGGTCGAGTTCCCTGCCGGGGAGGTGCTGGAGGTGCACCCGATCGAGCAGGGACGGTGGATCGCGGTCGGAGGACGGGCGCGGCCAACCGCAGCGATCGCCCCGGCCGGTGCGCACCGACGCGGTCCCCGGTGAGCGCTCAGTCCAGCAGCACGCTCCGGACCGTGCGGTTACCGGCCCGATCGAAGACGCGGACGACGAGCAGCGCCGGACCGCTGGGGGCCAGCCCGCTGACGTCGGCGTCGAGCTCCTCGTTGGGCTCGTCGAAGATGCCGTCGACGGGGAAGAACGGGACCCACTCGTCGGACCCCGCGCGGGAGATCTCCACGCGCTGGATCGGGCCCACCCCATCGACCAGGCGTGCCGTCACCCGGCGGCCGGTCGACTTGAGCCCGAGCACGGCGGGGGCCGAGTTGTCGACGAGCACGATGGAGCTCTCGAGCGTGTGCCGCTGCACGCGCTCGGGCGGGTTGCTCGGCTCGTCACTCACCGTGACGCGGATGCGGTACTGCCCCTCCGGGAGGTCCTTGGTTTCCCAGGTGACGTTGTCCTTGGTGAGCCTCTCCCCCGGCGGCAACAGATCGAACCAGGCCTTGGTGCCCACCAGCCGATACTCCAGGCGATAGCGGAGCTCGTCCTGGTCGGGGTTGTCGACCTTGAAGGTCAGCTTGACCTTGCTGTCCGGATCACCGGTGACGGGCTCGCCGGACTTCTGCACTCCGTCTCCCGAGCCGGTCGCGGTCGCGCCCGACTTGGCCTCGATGGCCGTGAGGATCGCCCGCAGGTTGTCCGTCACGAAGGTGACCTCGACCTCGCGGAGCTCCGCCTTCGGGTCGGCGGCGAACCGCGCGCGCAACTGCAGGAACCGCGCGGGCGCGCTCGTCACCGGCCCCGGCGCCGTGAGCGGGGGGCTCCAGTCGCTCCAGCTGTCGTCCGGCTCCTTGGTGTTGCCGCCGCGCGTCGAGATCTCGACTTTCCCGGAGGCGTCCCAGGCGAGCCGGCCGAACGTGGCCCGGATCCCCGCGTCGAGGGCCTTGCTGGTCCACACGGCGTCCTTGCCCCCGATCCCCTCGATCGGGTGGGCCACCGCCGGATCGCTGCCGATGACGTACTGGGCCCCGCTCCCCAGCAGCAGCGCCCCGATCTGCCGCTCTTCGGTGTCGGCGACCAGGGTCGAGGTGTGGGCAGCGTCGACCGTGAACACCTGACCCTCCACGCCCGTCCCCACGTAGGGCTGCCCGTCGGCGCCAACGGCGAGGGCGGTGAAATGCTGCTCCTTGTCCGCCAGGAGCTCCACCGGCGTCCCGCCCGCGTCGAAGCGATAAAGCACACCCTTGCCGCGCACCTTGGCGGCGCTCGCCGTGGGCGCCGCGGGCTTGGTGCCGTCACTCGCGGGCCGCTTGGGCACGGAGGCGCCGCCCGTGAGCTCGTTCGCGATCGCGAAGACGTCTCCCTGGGGCCCGAGGGCGATCCCGCGGACCTCGGTGCGGCCAAAGTCGTAGAGGACCGTGGAACGGCCGGGCCCGCTGACGCGGTACAGCTTCGCCGGCTCGCTGGCGCCCGCGTAGACGACGCCATCCGACGCCACCGCCACGCTCATCAGGTGGTCCTCCTCCGCATCGAGGTAGACCTGCGCCTGTCCCCCGGGCGTGATCCGCCACAGCTTCCCCGCGGGACCCGTCGCGGCATAGAGCGCGCCCGCCCGCGCGTCGAACGCCAATGCCCAGACGTGATCGGTGTCGGGCAGGGTGACGAGCTCGGTGAGCCGGTCCTTCTCCCAGCGGAAGATCTTGCCTTCGGGGATGGTGCCGAGCACGACCGCACCGCCCCACGCCTCCACGACCGAGGTGACGGCCAGGGCCTTGGTTTCGGCAGCGAGCTCGACGACGTCACCACGAACCCGGAGCAGCTTGCCATCGTTGCCCGTCCCCAGCAGGACCGTGCCGTCACGCCGAACGAGCGCGCTCCACACGGTGGGGGCGGCCGCCACCGGGACCGCCCGGAGCGCAAACCCGGCGCGGACCCGACCGTTCGAGTCGATGGCGGTCCCCTCGAGGTCACCCCCCTGGAAGTCCTTGGCCTCGCGGAGCACGAAGCGGCGCGTCCCCACCGCGTCCGAGGGGGCGGCGACCAGGAGAACGGAGAGCCCAAAGGCTAGAACCGAGAGGCGCAAGAGAGGTTGCTTCATGTTGCCCTGTGCTGGATGACGCGGCGCCCTAACGACGAACTCGCTTCACCGAGACGGAGACGGAGTCTCGACCCACCATGAACTCCTCGAGCGGGAAGACGTAGCGCGCCTCGGTGCGGAAGGCCTCCGGACCGATGGAGGTCGTGGTGGGCCGGAGCACGTCGAGCGCCCCTGGCGGGAGGTCGGTCGCCACGTGGGTGCGGTAGGCGACCGACGCCGCGTTCTTCACGTAGCTCACCACCACGCTCTTGCTCGGGTATACCGGGTCCTTCAGGTTGGCGAAGAGGGTCGCGACGCTCTCCGGGTCCGGGCGATCGCGACTCTGCGTGTAGCCGGGAGCGATCTCGAGGCGCACTGTCTCGCCGGCGAGCTGCTCGGGGATCGGGACGCTGACGACGCGGGTGACCGGTGGCCCCGCCCACGGTTCGAAGGTGAGGCGCAGTCGCGCCGGCTGACCGGGCTCGAGCTCGGGATCGAGCACCTCTAGCCCGCGCAGCCGGAGCATCTCCCGCGCGAAGCGGAGCTCGATGTCCGCCTCCACGGCCTCGATGATCACGGGCTCCCAGGGGTTGCTGAGCAGCATCCCCACGGCCTTCACCAGGTTGAGGCGCAGGAACTCGCCCGCCTGAGGGGTGCCTCCGACGGAAACCCCATAGTCCTCGATCACCAGGTCGCCGTGGCCGCGGACCGTGACCGTGGAGCGTAGGTTCCAGCTCACGTCCTGCCGCTCGCCTGCGGTCGTCTGGAGCGCGCTGCCGAGCGCGACGGCCACTAGCATCGGCGTCAGGAGCTTCTCGTGGGCGACCGTGAAGCTCCACCGGGGCTCGGGGGCGCCAGGCACGCCGCGGATCCTCATCGTGACCGGGACGGTGGGCGCGCGCGTCGCGTGCGACGCCACGATGGAAGACTGGCGATCGTTGACCATGGCGCCCAAGGGACGGGCCGGGCTCCCGACCTTGAAGCTCCGCATCTCGCTGGCCATGATCCAAGCCACGCGGCCGACGGAGGTCGGCAACGCGGTCGCGCCGGCCTCCATCATCGGGTGGCCGAAGGCGATCAGTTTGTCGCCCTCGACGCGGGTGACCGTGCCCAGGCCCGACATGCTGACGTCGCCGCCGAGCAGGTCGACTCCGATGGCGCCGCCGTCCACGTAACGGTCCGGCGCCGCGGGATCGATCGCCGCTCCGCCGCCAGCCTGCAGCGGCTCCAGGCCGAGCGGCGCGAGCAGCTCCGTGGCCAGCGCCAATGCCCCCGGGGTGAGCCCGCCGACGGCCAGCGGGGTCGCGACGGGGGTGAGCGCGGGCGTCCCGCGCGGGGGCGTGAAGGCCGTCGCGGCGGTGACCTCCGCGAGGTGCGTTCGAACGTCGTACTCCGCGAGCTTGCCCCGGAAACGGTGTCGCCCCGCGGTCGCGGCGAGCCCGACCTGGGGTTTGGCCCCGGGAGCGACGTGACCCGTCGCTCCGGACCCCCGCCGATGCGGGGTCCCGACTCGAGCCGACCGCGCGGGCAACGGGCTCAACGGCCAGCCGTCGATGGAGTCCGGCAGCGGACGGTCCAGGTCGTCGAGCATGTTACGGATCGGGGTCACCCCCGCCACCGGCTCGGACCCGAAGGTCCAGCCATACGCGTAGGCGCCCGCCATCTTCCCCTCCAGGAAGATGGGGCTTCCGCTCATCCCGGCGACGATCTTGGTGACGTCGAGGCGAGGATGCCGGGTACGGATGAGGATCAGATCCTGCTTGGGGCGGAAATTCGGCAGGACGTCGATCACCTCGACGTCGAACCGCTCCGGTCGGTACCCCTGGAACACGGTCAGCCCGTACCCCTTCATCCCAGGCTTGACGTCGGCGACCGGGATCACGTCCCGACGGGTGGCGACACCGTCCGCGCGTGCCGCGCCGAGAAAGGGCAGTGGGGCGAGGACGCCAGCGATCGCCGCGACCAGGACGAGGTTCCGGAGACGCACGCGGCGAGGATAGCAGGGCAGCGAGCGGTGACGGCCGGATTCGCGCCCCGGGTGCCGGCGCGGCGGCGGGCGGCCACCGGGCCAAAACGCCAATGGGCACTGCCGCCCGAGCCGCCGCGGAGGGCATGAACGGCGGCGAACGCGGCGAGCCGGGGTAGCCTTGCCCCGTGGACGTGCTGCTGCTGCTCTTGCTCGTGGGGGCCTTCGCGCTCCTGGTGACCGCGCACGTCGCGCTCTTCGCCGTCTTGGTCCGTGGCCAACACCCTTGGCACGGCGTCCTGGCGCTCCTCGTCCCACCGACCGCGCCGTACCTCGGCTGGCGCGACGGGCTCCGCGCCTGGCCGGTGACCTGGCTGGTCGCGCTCGCGGCCTACGGGGTCGCGCTCCTGCTGGCGCTGCGCTGAAACCACCCACCACGGGGCGGCCGACCTGCTGACGTGGCTTGGGTCGCCGGGACGCCGCTGTTACGCTGCACTCCCGTGAGCCCCACGCGAGCGAGGATCGTGGCGACGGCGGTTGCGGGTGCGCTCGCGGCGCTGCTCGGCGGGTGTCCGCCCCGCGACGACCCGACCGCGCGCCCCTTGCCCTCCGCCAGCGCCGCGGCAGCGGTCGATCTGACGGGGCTTTCCGCGAACGACCGGATGGCGGCCGCCACCGCGCTCTGCGCGGAGCGCGCTCCCTGCGAGCCCGCGCGGGCGCGCGCACTCCTCGCGGCCGCCGCCGATGAACGGGAGCGTGAGGCGCTGCGCACCGCGGCGAGCAGCGAGCTCTGCACCCGCGCGGAGGCAGCGTTGCGCGAGCGGATGAAGCCGGCGAAGGTGAACGCCGAGGGCCCCGGTCGCCGCACCTTGCGCATCGTCAGCGAGCACTGCGACGGGTTCTTGATCGAGCGCTTCGTCGACTCGAACGAGGGCCAGACGGCCCGGGCGCTCGGGTTCCAGCGGGTCAAGTGCCAGCACGGAGGCGCCAGCCTGGAGGCCACCCTCGAGAACTGAGCCCGCCTGGTGGCGCGCGCGAGCCCGGTTCGCGGCGGGCCGCTGCCCGCCTCAGCCGTCGTTCGCCACCGCCGGATCCCGGCAGCAGCGCGTGCTCACGAAGTAATACGCGAAACCCGGCGCGTGGCTGGTGGTGACCGGTCGGCACGCGTTGCGGACGTGACCCCAGGCCCCGCCCTTGAGCGCGGCGGCGTGCGGTCGGGACGGCACGGCGTGGGGATCGGCCCGGACCCACTCATCGAAATTGCCAGTGAGATCGTAGACCCCGAAGCCGCTCACGCAGCCCGGCCGAGTGCCGCTCGGAACCCCCTGATCGAGCCGCGCGAGCTCGACGTCGCGGATCGCAGGGTTGCGCGAATGGAGTCGTGACAGCTGCGGGCTGATCCAGGGGTTGTCGATGTTGCACCGTGAGGGGTCCCGCGCTTGCCCGTAGGGGAAAGGGAGCTCGTCGGGGCCCTCGCAGGCGGCGGTCCACTCGCTCTCGGTACAGAGGCGCTTGCCAATTGCGGTGCAGAGACGATCGGCCTCGTGCCAGTCGATCATGACGGGCGGGTGGGCCCCCGGGCGGTTCGGGAACTCGTAGCGATCGATGCAGAAATCAAGGCGGACGCGCGTCTCCAGGCACCGCTGCCGCTCGGCGGCGAAACGGTGGCAGAGGGTGATGTGGTTCGAGGGCTCGTACTCACTGTCGAGGCAGTGGCGCTGCATAGCGGGACAGAACTCGTGCACCACGTGGACCATGTCCTCCGCACAAGCGCTCGACGCCGGGGGCGCGAGCGGCCCCGCAGCGGGGGCTGAAGACGGGGAGGCCGCGGGCGCGGGCTCCGATTCGACTCGTGGCGAGCCGGAGCCCACGCCCGCGGGCCGCGCGGCGGCAGCCACCGGCGGTGCGGGCGGTTCCCCGCCGGTCGAGGCGGGCGGCGGGTGGCAAGCGACCCCGAGAGCGAGGCCGGTCAGAAGGGACGGAACCGCCCACGAAGGAGCGGCAGCGCGGGGGCCGTCGGCCCGCCAGGACGGGTTCACCTCTGCCGCTTAGAGCATCACCGTGGGCCGCTCAACCGATGGGGGCCGGCGTCCCGGCCGTTCATGGCGGCGATGGTGTGGACGGCGGGGGAGGATCGAGCACGAAGTGCGGCTGCATCTTCTGGAGGGTCGCCGGACCGATGCCGCGCACGCGAAGTAGGTCCGTCGGTCGGCGGAAGCGCCCGAGTCGCTCCCGGAGCGCGAGGATCGCCTCGGCGCGCTTGGGTCCGACGCCCGGGAGGCGCGTGAGATCACCGAGGCCGGCCTGGTTGAGGATCACCTTGCCGTCCGGGGTGAGCCCCGTCGGGGTCTGCGCGGCGCCACCTTCCGCGCTCGGCACGGGCGCCGGCGAGGCGGAGCCCGCCGAGCCGGGCGGAGGGGCCGGGGCTTCTGCGCTGTCAGCGGCCCCGGGGGCGGCCGAAAGGGCCGACGCGGGTTCGACGACGGGCCCTGGGCCGGGGGGCCCGGCCACCGTGGGCGCGAACGCGCGGAAAGCCGCGGGCTGGGCGGGGTCCGCTCCTCCGGCGCGGGCGGGGGCAAGCCAGGGCACGGCGAGCTTGGCCACGGCGAAGCCCGGGGGGAGCTCGTTATGGTCCGGCAGCCCGAGCGCGACGGAGATCGCGCCGACGCTCCCGAGCGCCGCGAAGACGGCGCCGAGCGCCGCCGCTCGCCCGATCACCGGAAACCAGGCGGATTCACGCCAGGCGGCGAGCCGCGTGACCAGTTGGCGCCCGGGGTCAGCACCCGGCCATGGCAGGGGGTCGGGCGGTGTAGCCAGAAGGGCCCGGGCCCCCGGCGCTTCCGGGGGCCCGGCGGGGATCGGCGAACTGGGAGTGGCGTTCACGATCTCCCTCGCTCGCTCACGCCAGGGTGGACTCGGCCTCGAGCGCAGCGCCGTTGCCGGGCGTGGGTCCGAGGGTGTCGCCGCCAGTGGCGACGTCGCGCGGAGCCTGGTCGCGGATCTGCATCTCGCCGGAGATGGGCATCGACTCGAGCCTCACGCTGAGAGAGCCGTCGCGGTTGATGAAGGCGACGCCGATCCGCGTCCAGTAGCTCCTGCCAGCGCGCTCGGTGACGTTGTAGACAATCTTGATTTTCGACTGGTCCATACGGGATCTCCGTGTCTTGTGGGGGACGCCTCGGGGGCGTAGCCCGCACCCTTGCGACGGGCGTGCCAGCCCCGCGAGGCCAATGGATCCGCGACCAACCGCCGCCGAAGCCACGGCGCTCGCCGGCGGCGCCGGCGGCCGCCCCGCCATCCCTTCGCGCCGGAGGAGCGGCAGCGCGGACGGGGAACGAAGTGGCGTCCCGGTGCCGAGTCAGGGTAAGGATCGCGGGCTCCGTGCCGGCGTCCCCGTCTTGGCTGACGAGGGCGAGCGGTGGTCGAGGGACCGAGCCCGACCCCCTAGAGCAGCAATCAGGTTGATTGCTGCGACAAATCAATGACCTAGAGCACCGAACCGGGAGCAGATCTCGCCAAAGGAGGCCTGGAGAACGTCTCCTCGCCCTGCAGGGAGGCGTTCTCCTGGCCTCCATGGCTGTCGGCAACCTGATCGGTGCTCTAGAGAGAGGACAAACCTGATGAACGCGAAGATCTGCTATTCGGCCGCGATCCTTACCGTCCTGCTGGCCGCCTGTGGCGGCAAGTCCGACGACGAGGGTGACGATGGCGCTGACACGGGCGGGGCGAGCACGGGCGGTGTCTTGTCCACGGGCGGCGCGCGCACGGGCGGCGCGACCACCGGCGGTGCGCGCACCGGCGGGGCGACCAACGGTGGCGACGAGGCCGGCGGCGCCGAAACCGGTGGCGACGAGGCCGGCGGCGCCGAAACCGGCGGGGCCGCGACCGGCGGCGCCGAGGTGGGCGGGGAGGATGCAGGCGGCGCCGAGACCGGCGGGGCCACGACCGGCGGCGCTGAGGTCGGCGGCGACGAGGCAGGCGGGGCCGAAACCGGCGGCGCAGCAGCGGGCGGCGCCGAAACCGCTGGTTCGGCCGGTGCCACCAGCGAGGCGGGCGCGGCCGGCGCCAGCGCGCTCGGCGGCGCGGCGGGGTCAGGTCAGGGCGACGCGGGCGCTGCCGGCGCCTCGGTGACGATCGACATCGGGGACTGCGACGAACTCACGCCCTGCGGCGGGGACATCGAAGGGACCTGGACCTACACGGCCGGCTGCTTCGATCCGGCGGCGCTTGGCATGGACGAGGAAACCCTCGGGCTTCTGACCGCCGTCTGTCCGACCGCGACCTACGAGACCACCTTCGAGGTGACGGGCACGGTCAGCTTCGCGGACGGCGCCGTGGTGCGCGACGGCGGATGGTCGGCCGAGTTCGACCTCGTGGTGCCCGCCTCCTGCACGCTGCTCGGCCCCTGCGCCGACCTGCAGCCGACCATCGAGGTGTTCGCCCCCGAGGCGACGGTAGCCTGCGTGGAGAACACGGAGTCTTGCGACTGCAAGGTGTCGCAGGGCGCGGAGGGCTGGGAGGCCACCTCCTACACCGTGGACGGAAACGTCCTCACGCTGTCGGACGGGCGGACCTTCGATTACTGCGTGAGCGGGACCGCCATGGAATACGTGGAGACGAGCGAAGACCCGGAGCCCGGGACCTTCCAGCTGACGCTAGAGTAAGGCCGGTCGCGGCGCCGCCATCCCGGTCGGGTCGCGGCGCCGCCTCACGGTACCGGGCTCGGGAGGAGCCATGAAGCCAACGCACCACCCGCTGACTCGCCGCCGCTGGATCCAGGGAGCGGCTGCGGCCGCGGGGTGTGTCGGGCTCGGGGGACCGCGGATGGCGGCCGCCGAGCCGCCGCCCCTGGTGGCGGGGGTCCCTGCCGAGCTCATCGCGCAGCCGCCGGCGGGGTTCGCGCCGCTGACCCTCCCGGGCCGAGTGGCGAAGGTCACCGCCAAGGGTGACTTCGCGTCCATGATGCAGGCCAACGAGCTCTGGCCGCGTCCCGAGGTGGCCCGTCGCCTGGTCGAGAGGGCGCTGATGGATCTGACCGGCGCCCCGAGCCTGGTGGGCGCCATGCAGCGGTTCGTGCATCGAGCAGACGTCGTCGCCATCAAGGTCAACGGGATCGCCGGCCAGAAGGGTCAGACGATGGCCGTCAACTACGAGGTCATCCTGCCCATCGTGGAGGCGTGCCTCGCGGTCGGCGTGCCCGCCGACAAGATCACGGTGTACGAGCAGACCACCGAGTTTTTGCGGGGCACGCGGGTCAACGTCAAGGAATGGCGCCTCCCAGAGGGTGTCCGCACCGAGGCTCATGGCGGCCTCCGGGTGAAGATGCCCCGGATCCGCATCTGCAGCGGGATAGAAACCGCCTTCGTCGCGACGTTCACCGACGCCACGGCGGTCATCGACCTGACGTTGATCAAGGATCACTCGATCTGCGGCTACACCGGGACAATGAAGAACGTCACCTTTGGCAGCGTGACGAACCCCCACGAGCACCACGGTCACCAGGCGAGCCCCCAAATCGCCATGCTCTATAACCACCCGATCGTGACGAGCCGGGTGCGGCTTCACGTCACCGACGCCTTCAAGATCATCCCCGACAAGGGCCCCCTCGACCGCGACCCGCGGCTGCGGTTGCCTCACGGAGCCATCTACGCCTCCACCGATCCAGTGGCCATGGACACCATCGGCTGGAAGGTGATCGACGACGAGCGCCGGACGCTGGGCATCAAGACCCTGGACGAGGCGGGTCGAACCCCCCGCTACGTGCGCACCGCGGCGGACCTGGGGCTGGGCGTGCACGACCTCAATCGAATCCGGATGACGGCCGTCGAGATCTGAGCACGGCTGCCGGCGGACCACCCCGTCAGAGGCACTCGGCGCGGAACTTCTTCACCCCCCGGGCGTCGAGGTAGTACGGCGACGCGCAGTCGGGCTCACGGGAAGACGCCGACGGCGCGGGGCCGCTGGCCCGGCGCGCTGGTGACGGGGCAAGGGCGCGGCGCGGCGGCTCTGCACTGGCGGGCGCGCTCGCCGACGGCGCCGGGAGCGGATCGAGCGCAAGCACGAGATCGGTGTCCTGCGTGAGGCGCGCCCGACGCGTCACCGTCCGGTGTCCCACCGCCTCGACCACGATCTCGTGCCAGGCATCGTCGACTGCGAAATCGTCCGCGAACGGGTTGGACTGCGCGCGCACACCGTCCACGGTGATCACGGCACTCGCCGGGAACGCCGTGACCCGGAGCGTCACCCGAGGAACCGGCGCGGCGTCCGCGCTCGGCGGCGGGGGCGGCTCCTTCGCGCCAGTCCCGCTCGCGCTCCACCACCAGAGCCCGAGCCCCGCGGTGACCGCTGCCACCCCGGCCAGCGCGGCGTAGGGGCGCGC
The DNA here is from genome assembly GCA_964480725.1 of uncultured Polyangiaceae bacterium. Classification (GTDB taxonomy): domain Bacteria; phylum Myxococcota_A; class Polyangia; order Polyangiales; family Polyangiaceae; genus JAFGBI01. The sequence goes on from CAYZQO010000004.1 coordinate 29,040, forward strand.
CGCGTGACCCCGGCGCCGGCGGCTCACGCCGTTGCCCGCGGCGACGGGGACCGATAGCGCCTGCTGACCGGTGAGCGAGAGGGAGGTGTCGTCGACCAAGGCGCGCTCGATCGCCTGCCGCGTCTCGCCACGAAAATCGGCGAACCAGACCGCCATCCGCCGCCCGATCTCCGCGTTCCGCACCCGCGGCGTGAGCTTCGCGGCCAGGGCGTCCACGTCGACGCCGAGCTCGGCCGCGGTGGCGTAGCGGTCCGCCTTCGCCTTGGCGAGTGCACGCCGGCAGATGCGCTCGAGCTCCTCGGGACAGACGCCGTTGACAGAGCGCGGAGAGGGGATCTCCCCGCTGATCACGCGATTGATGATGGCGGCGTCGGAGAGGTCCTTCCACAGCCGTTCGCGCGCGCCGGCCTCCCACAACATCACGCCCGTCGCGTAGATGTCGGCGCGGCGATCCACGCGCTCGCCGATGAGCTGCTCGGGGGGCATGTACCGGAGCTTGCCCCGCACCACGCCGTTCCCGGTGTCGTCCTGCCCGACGCCCGCCCGCGCGATACCGAAGTCGAGCACCTTGACCACCCCGTCGAACGTCACGAACACGTTCTGCGGCGTCATGTCCCGGTGCACGACCTGAAGCGGCGTGCCGTCGTAGTCGCAGAGCTCGTGCGAATAGTGCAACCCGACCAGCGCGTCGGAGAGGATGCGCAGTGTCATCGGGAGGGTGAGCTCGCCGCCGGCACGGAGGACGATCTCCGACAGCGGTCGCCCCTCGAGCCACTCCATCACCAGCACGGGGAGCCCCTCGTGCTCGGTGACCTCGTTGACCTGGACGACGTTGGGGTGATTGAGGCGCGCCGAGAGCCGGGCCTCGTGGAGGAAGCTCTGCCGGAGGTCGGGGTCGCTAGCGAGGTGACGCTTCAAGCGCTTGAGGACGACCAGCTTCTCGAAGCCTTCGGGGCCGTGGGCGACGGCCAGGAACACCCGCGCGGTGCCACCCTCCCCGAGCTCCCGGAGGAGCCGATACCGGGGCGGTGAAGAGCTGGCAGTGGGGGCGGCGGCTCTCGACACCAGCTTGCCAGGGTACGCAACCCTCGGAATGTGCGCAACAATGCGAGCGGGACGGAATCCAGAGAGGCAACTCGAGGAGGGTTGGTCGGGGCCCATGTTAGCGAGGTTGAAATTCTACAGCTTCACCAGCAGGGCCGGTTCACGCCGAAGGAGCTCGAGGACGCCGCCGGCACGACCGCGCCGGAGCGGACGAGCCGAAGGTGTAAGATCTCGTCACGGCCGACCGAGACTCGCTGCACGTCGAGGCGCTCCCTCTTCGGCTCGCGCTTGCCCCGCGGCGTCGGTGGTCTGGGTCGCGGGGGCGGGTTCCTGCGCGGTCCGTCCCGCGATCCTCGGCGGGCGAGCCCCAGGACCATCGCGGCGCCGTGGGCTCGCGTGAGGCGGGCGGGGCGGCATGACGGGGGGCTCCCTCCCACCGCCGGGGAAAAGCGAGCGGCAATACCGCATCCTGATCGAGCTCGGCCACGGGGGAACCTCGGACGTCTACCTCGCGGTGGTGGACGGCTCGGCCGGCTTCAACAAGCTGGTGGTGCTCAAGGCGCTCAAGCCTGAGATCGCACGCGATCGGTCTGCCCGACGCCTGTTCCTCTCGGAGGCGCGCCTCTCCGCCCGCCTGAACCACTCCCATGTCGTCCAGGTCAACGAGGTGATCGAGCAAGAGGGGATCCCGATCATCGTGATGGAGTACCTGGAGGGGCGCTCGCTAGCAGAGATCCTCGATCGAGGTCGGGACCGCCTCCCGCTCGCGCTGCACCTCCGCGTGCTGTCCGACACCCTGCGGGGGCTGCACTACTCGCACGAGCTCTGCGACTACGACGGCACGCCACTCGAGGTCGTTCACCGCGACATGTCGCCCCACCACGTCTTCGTGACCTTTGAGGGCCAGGTGAAGGTCCTCGACTTCGGTCTCGCCAAGATCGCGGGCACGGCGGACACGAAGTCTGGCCCGCCGCGAGGCCGGATCCATTACGTGGCCCCCGACCAGCTCGCCGAGGATGGCGTGCTGGATCGGCGCGCTGATGTCTATGCCGTCGGAGTAATGCTGTGGGAGGCGGCGACCGGTCAGCGCCTCTGGCCGGACCTCAGCGAGCCCGTGATCGTGCGCCGCGTGCTGGAGGGGGGCATCTCGCCACCGAGCACCGTGAACCCGCGGGTCCCCGCCGAGCTCGAACGGGTCTGCATGCGTGCGCTGGCGCGCCACCCCGAAGACCGACACGCCACCGCGGCGGATCTGGCCAACGACATCGACGCGATCGCTGCCAGTCTCGACGAGCCCGGCGACGTCCGTGCGCTCGCGGAAGCCATGACGCGCGAATTCGGCGAGATCCGCCGGGCCAGACACCGGGAGATCGAGGAGAAGCTCGCAGCCGACGGACGGGCGACTGGCGCCTTCTCACAGCGCCCAGCGGGGGCGGCGGGCCGCGATGGCCGGGACGCGATCGGCGAGTTCTGCGGCCCGACCCGCTCTGTCTCCAACCTGCCCTTGCGCCGGCGCCGCCGGGCCCGTGGGCGCTGGCTCGCTGCGGTGGCGCTCGCCACGATCACAGCGGCGGGGATCTGGCTCGCCCGCGGCGCGGGGACTGGCCCGGCGGCGATCGCGTCACGCGAACTCGCGCCGCCGCCGCCACCGCTGGCGTCCGCCCACCTGCGGATCACCGCGTTCCCAGCGGCGGCGCGGGTGCTGATCGACGGCCGAGAGACGGGGGAGAACCCCTGCGCACGCGAGGTCCGGGCCGGGACCGAGGTGTCGCTGCGCGTGGAGGCACCGGGACACCTGCCCATCGAGAGGAACCTCCACGTCACCCGGGATCAGGAGCTGGTCCTCTCCTTGCGGTCGGCCCCACCGGCGGCGACGATGGCGGCGACGGTCAAGCCGCCCGTCATGGTTCGGGCACCGTCCCCACCGCCTCCGTCGCCGATCGCCAACGTCGATTGCACCCCCCCGTACTACCTCGACGCTCGCGGGGTGAAGAAGTTCAAGCCCGAGTGCCTCTGAGCGCCCGCGGTGGCGGCGGGTCCGGCGCGACTACTGCAGGGCCACGTAGTTGGCGACCAGGTAGTTCTGGACGATCTCGATCGAGCCAGCCTGCATCGCGGCCTTGAGCTCGGGGGCCAGGTTCTCGAGCGTCCCGGACGGCAGCACGCCGGAGAGCGCCATGACCAGCCGATCGCGCCGGAAATCGGCCGCGGTCGTCCGGTGCATGGAGTCGAAGGCCTCGGGGAAGTCACCGAGGGAAACGTCGCCACGCGCCGGGATGGACCCCTTGATGGCGTTGAACGCCACCTGATCGTCGATCGAGGCGAGGCTGCGCAGCAGGGCGATCGCGCCCGCGCGGTTCGGCGCCCCCTTGGGCAACGGGAAGGTGTCCGTGGTGAAAACGAACGTCCCCACGGTGCCTGGGAAGGGGATCACGCCGAAGTCCTCGTCGGCGACCAGCCCCTCGCCCTCGAGGTACCCCTTTGCCCAGTCGCCCATCGGCGCCATCGCCGCCCGTCCCTCCACCAGCAGCCCGACACCCGGCGCCCAGTCGATGGAGTCGGTGTCGTCGTTGAAGTACCCCGCGCAGACCAGCTCGGGCTGGGGACCGCAGCGCAGGAAGAGGAGCTCCTCCAGCGTGTCCGTGATCTCGGGATCCGTGGGGTCGGCCCGCCCGGCCCAGAAGGCCTCGTAGTAGGCCGGGCCAGCGAGCGCGGGGAGGATACTCTCGAAGGCCAGCTGGGAGAGGGTCCAGTTCCACTGGTTGCCGAGCGCGAGCGGCGCGACGCCGCCCTTGTGCTCGGCCTGAATCGCGGGGTCCTCTGCGATCCGCTGCACGAGCAGGTTCAGCGCCTCGATCGTGGTGGGCAGGGGGAGATCGTGCCGCTCGAACAGCCGCCGGTCGTAGAAGAGGGAGTTGATGCGGTGCACGTTGACCGGCACGCCGTACAGGTGCCCGTCCTTGCTGGCACCGTCCAGCAGGGCGGGAGGAAACGCCGACATCCAGCCGTCCTCCTCGGCGAGCGGATCGAGCGGCTCGAGCGCGGTCTCCACGTCCGTGGTGCCGACCCAGCGTAGCAAGTCGGCGCCGATGTTGGCCTGGAACGTGTCGGGCGGGCTGCCGAGCGCCACTCGCGCCCGGAGGGTTTCCCGTGCCTTCTCTGCGTACTCCTCGGCGGCGTTGATCACGGTAACGCCGCGGTGCTCCGCCTCGAAGCGCCGAATGACGGCGTCGAGTGCGTCCTCCTCGCCGCCGGACGTCCACCAGCTGAAGATCTCGACCGTGTCCGCCGCGGCACCGTTCGCGTCGGTGCCGACCGCCGCCGCGTCGGAGGCGGGCGCGTCCTCGGCGTCGTCGAAGCAGCCGATCGTGCAGCAGCCCACCAAGAACAGTGCCCGGATCGGGCCAGCGGGTACTCGGGGATCGGTGCACATGGTGTTGGGTCGGGAAGGCGACGACGCCGCCCGATGACCCGACCGGGAACGGTAGCAACCCGCAAATGCCACCGGTACCCCGACCGCGCCGTCGCGCTCCACACCGGGAGGCGCACGGCGGTCTTTCGGCGGCGTCTCGCGAGTCCCTGGGTGTTCAAGGCCCGCGGAATTGACGGGGCCGGCCGCCCGTTTTGCCAGAGAAGAACGGCGCTGCCGCCGCGCAGATCGTCCCCCCTCCCACGATGCCCAGGTGGTTCCCCGTGGTGGCGCGCCTTCCGTCGATCCCGGCCCGGCCCGGCGCGGCCCCCAACGGACGACGACGCATGTATCATGCGCATCGTGAGCGAGGTGCGGGAGGAGCGGGCTCGCCGGCGGCGCGTGGTAGGAGCTCCCCTGTGCCCCACGGGTTGGCTCGGCACCCTGGGGGCGCTCTCGATCGCGGGCGTCTCCCACGCACAGGCCCCAGCGGACGCCCAGACGCGCTGCCTCGAGGCGCACGAGCAGGCCCAGGTGGACCGCCTTGACGGCAAGCTGCGCGCGGCGGCGGCCGGGCTCCGTCTCTGCGCCGACGTGGGCTGCCCCGCCGTCATCCGTGACGACTGCGTTCGCTGGTCCGAGGCGGTGTCCGGCGAGCTTCCCACGGTGATCTTCGCCGCGCAGTCCGAGGACGGTGACGAGAGCGAGGTGCGGGTGTTCGCCGACGGTGAGCTCGTCGCTCCGCAGCTCGACGGGAAGCCCGTCGCGCTCGATCCCGGCGCGTACCGGTTGCGCTTCGAGCACCCGGCGGCAGCGCCGATCGAGGTCCCGGTCGTGCTCCGTGCGGGCGAGCACGACCGAGTCGTCACCGTCACCTTCGTGCTTCGCCCCGAGCCCGAGCCCGTCGAGGCAGCGCCGGCAACGCCGATGGAAGCGCCCCCACCGCCGCCGGATTACGGGACGCCGCGCCCCGCAATCTGGCCGACGTACCTCTTGGGCTCGCTCGCGGTGGTCGGCACCACGAGCGCGATCGTCTTCGGCTTGAGCGCGCGCAAGGACCGCGATGACGCCGCGCGCTCCTGCGCCCCCGTGTGCGACGACAACACGGTCGACGCGATCCGCCGCCGGGCCGTGGTGGCCGACATCTCAACGGTGGTCGCCGTCGGCTCGGCGGCCACGGCCGCCCTCTTGTTCGTCGTGGGCCCGACCCATCGCCGAGATCGCCGGACCGCATGGGGGGTGGCGGTCGCGCCGAACGGGGGATACCTCAGCGTGCAGGGAGAGCTCTGATGAGGGGGCCGCGGCTCCTGATGCTGCTCGCGGTTGGGGGGCTCGCCGGCTGCCTCGCGGGACTCGACGTCGACGAGCTGCAGCAAGGCTGCCCCGCCGGCGAGAAGGCCTGTGCGGGCGAGTGCGTGGCGATGGACGACCCCGAGCATGGATGCGGCGCTGGCGACTGCGCGCCCTGCTCGATCGCCCACGGCGAGGCGACCTGCACCGCCGCTGGGAGCTGCGCCGTGGGAGTCTGCGCCGATCGCTACAAAGTCTGCGACGGCGAGTGCGTGTCGGTCCTGAGCCCGCGGTACGGCTGCAACCGCGTCGGGTGCGACCCCTGCACGTTGCCCGACGCCACCTCGACCTGCAGCGCTGAGGGGGAGTGCATCGTGGCTGCGTGCGCGGAGCGCCGCGGCAACTGCGATCGGGACCCGAGCAACGGCTGCGAGGCCAACTTGAACGAGGACGTCGACAACTGCGGGGAGTGCGGCGCCAGTTGCGAGCCCCTGCCGCGCGCAGAAGTGACCTGCGGCGGCGCCAACTGTGTCGTGCGGCAGTGCGACCGCGGCTGGGGAAACTGCGACGGGAACCAGCGCAACGGGTGCGAGACGGAGCTCTCCGTGAGCGCCCAGCACTGCGGCCGCTGTAACGTCGCCTGCGACTCCAACCAGACCTGCCTCGATGGGGTCTGCACCTGAGCGCACCGCGGGGCCGCTGGGCTCGATGGTGACGCCGTGCGCTCCGAGCGCGCAACCGGAGCCTCACGCCCCGCCGACGCGGCGCAGCGCGGGGGCGATGAGCGCGCCGAGCTCCGCGAGCGCCGGCATGTCGTAGGTCTGCCCGCGGGCGGTCAGAAACCCCAGCGCCCCCGCCTCGTCCTCCACGGGAAGCACCAGCCAGGTGGCGTGCTCGCCGCGCTCGAGGGTGACCGCGCCGAGCGCGTAGCGGGCCGCCGCCGGTGCGTCCACCAAGGGCAGTCGCGCGCCGTCCTCGACCTGGAGCACCACCCGAGCCAGGTCACGGCGCGGACCCTCGTAGACGCTGAGGCTGAAGCTCTCCAAACTCAGGGTCGGGAGGACCCCCTCGATCGCTCGCCGCGTGTCCTCCAGATCGCCGGCGGACACCAGGCTCCGCCGCAGACGCTGCATCGCCTGAGAGCGGGCCGTGTGCAGCGCGACATCGCTGGCGCGTGACTGATGCGTGGCCGCCTCGAGCTGAGCGCCGAAGGCCTCGAAGCCCTGCACCAGTCGCGCCCGGAGCCCCCGCCGTCCCCGAAGGGACCGAACGGTGCGATCCTGGAGCTGTCGGAGCGCCAGCGGGAGCTCGGCGAACCGTTGCCGAACGCCGAGCTCCCACGCCGAGAAGAACAACGCGCGACCGGGGTCGCCCTCCGCGCCGGCGTGGCGCGGCACCGAGGACGGCGCGCCGCAGCTCTCTCGTACCACGAGCTCGGGCGGGAAGGGCACCTGCTGGGGCACGCTCCCACCCGCGACCAGTCGCTCCGCGAGGTCGGCAGCGTGGCGACCAAGGGCGTAGGTCGGTTGGCGCACGGTCGTCAACGGCGGGGTGCCGAAGACGGCCTCGAGGTCGTCAAACCCCACCACCGCGACGTCGCGCGGGACATCCAACCCCTTGGCGGCGAGCACCCGCTCCGCGCCCAAACCCATCAGGTCGTTAGCGGCGAACACCGCGTCGAACCGCCGCGGGTCGTAACGCGCCAGCAGTCGCTCGGTCGCAGCGCGCCCCGAGGCCTCGGTGAAATCGCCCGCTTCCACCAGCGTGTCGTCGATGCCCAGGGAGAGCTCGACGCACATGTCCTCGTAGGCGCGCCAGCGGGCCTCGGCCTCCGGGTTGGTGGTGGGACCGCGGATGAACGCCACTCGGCGCCGTCCGCAGCGCTCCACCAAATGTTCCATCATGGCGCGCACCCCGGCAGCGTTGTGGAGCCACACGCTGGGCACGCCCTCGATGCGCTGCCCGACACACACCGTCGGTAGCTGGGCGTGCCGCGAGAGAAATCCGCGAGTGTCCTCACCGAGGGCCGCCGGAGCCAGCAAGATCAGCCCCGCGACGTTCTCCGGACCGATCAGGTCCCAGAGGGGATGGATGCCCGCGACTCGGTCGGTCCTGCAGGTTCGGTGGCCGAGCGAGAAGCACACGGTCGAGCAGCCACGGGGACGGAGCTCGTCCGCGATCCCGCTGATCAGCGTGGTCGTGTAGCGGCTCACCACCCAGGCAACGGCCACCGCAAGACGCCGCCTCCCGTGGCCGTCCGCCGGCGCCATCGAGGATCGATCATGCCGACCGCTCCCGCCCCGCGCAACCCGCACCGCGCAACCCGCACCGCGGCAGCCCCGACTCGCCGGGAACTTACCCCTGCAGGCCAGACGTGGTCCCCGCCGCGGGCCGGTTCGTCCCATGGGTCCGCTCGGGGCCCTGGCCCCTGACCGCGAGAGCCGTGACACCCGGGCGCAAACTTTCCGCCTGTGACCTCTATCCGCGAAGAATTTCGTGGGCGTGACCGGCGCCGACCACAGTTCCTGGCTGAAGGAAGGCCGCGCCCGCGCCATCCTGGGGGAGCGCTGGTCGGCAGCCTCGTGCTCGAACCGGCGATCGCCCCGAGTGGAGGACCCCATGCAGGATGATCGAACCCTCGTTCGGACCGTTCCCCGCCATCGCACCTGGGCGGCGCTGCTCTCGACGGCGTTGCTCTCGACTGTCGCCGTCGGCGCGTGCAGCGGGGACGACGAGGTACCGGAGAGCACGACCGAGTGTCGGACCGGTTTCCGCCTCTGTGATGGGCAGTGCACCGACCTGATGGGCGACGAGAACAACTGCGGAGCCTGCGGAACCGTCTGCGCGGAGGACGAGTTCTGCTCCGTCGGCTCGTGCAACTGCCTGGGTACGTGGGGCAAGAAGTGCGACGGCGTCTGCACCGACCTCGCGACCGACGCGCAGAACTGCGGCAACTGCGGCGTGAGCTGCGATGACGATCTCGTGTGCCTCCAGGGCAAATGCGAGATGGACTGCGGGCCCGACCTCTGGGGCTGCGATGGGGTCTGCGTGGACCTCACCAGCGATCCCGAGCACTGCGGGGGCTGCACCATCGCGTGTGCGGCCGGGGAGGAGTGCGTAGATAGTGTGTGCCGATGCCCCGAGGGCGCGGCGTGCGGAGCCGGCGGAGCCGGCGGGGCCGGTGGGGCCGCCGGGGCCTCCGGAGAGGGCGGCTCGCCCGAAGCGGGGACGGCTGGGGAAGGCGGCGAAGAGCCCGCAACCGCTGGGGCAGGCGGCTCGGCGGGATCGGACGAGGCGCCCGCTGCCGGAGACGGCGGTGATACGGCGACGGGCGGCGGGATCGTCGGGGGTGCAGGCGGCGACCCCGCCCCGAGCGCTGGTCAGGGCGGAGCGGTGGCAGCGGGCGGCGGCTCCGCCGGCGACACCGCGTCGGCGGGCGGGGTGGCGGGGGCCGCGGGGGCGACGATCAGCGTCGCTGGCGCCCCCAGCACGGCAGGAGCCGCCGGAACGCCTGGTACCGCCGGAACGTCCGGCGCCCCGAGGTGACCGGCGCGCCCCCGACATCGGTCGGGGGCGCGGGCCAACGGACGGGCGGGCGAGCGCATGGCACGGTCGCCCGCTCGGAGCGGGTTCACGGCGGACGGGGTCAATCCCCGCGGGGCGGCTCCGTGACGGCACGACGCAGCGCCGCGATGAGGGGCTCGATCTCGACCCGACGGAGCTTGAACTCGACCCGATTGGCGATGACTACGCTCGAGATGGGGCAGATCTCCTCGTGGATGACCAGCCCGTTGTCGCGCAGCGTCCCGCCCGTCTCGACGATGTCGACGATGACGTCGCAGAGCCCCACCAGCGGCGCCAGCTCCACGGAACTCTGCAAGAACACGACCTCCGCGTGGACGCCACGCGAAGCGAAGTGCTCGGTGGCGATCCGCGGGTACTTGGTGCCGACCCGCGGCACCGCGGGCGTGGGCGTGCCGGCGAGCCCCGCCACCACCATGCGGCAGCGCCCGATCCCGAGATCCAGCGGCTGGTACAGATCGTAGCGACGCTCGAGCAGCACGTCCCGACCGCTGACCCCGAGGTCCGCCGCCCCGAACTCGACGTAGGTCGGAACGTCATCGGGCTTGAGGAGCAGAAACCGCATGCCGCCGGTCGTCTCCTTGATCAGCCGCCGGTCGTCGGCGAAGAGCGGCGCCGTGTCGATCCCGGCCCGCACGAGCAGGGGCGAGAGCTGAGCGAGGACGCGCCCCTTAGGGATGGCCACGGTGAGCGGCCTCACGGCATCCCCTCCAGGGAGAAGCGCTCGATGGTAGCTCCCACCCCAGATAGCTTGCGCTCGATGTTCTCGTAGCCACGATCGAGGTGGTAAACGCGACGCACCACCGTCTCTCCCTCGGCGACGAGCCCCGCAATGACGAGGGAGGCGCTGGCGCGGAGATCAGTCGCCATCACGCTGGCGCCCGACAGCCGGGGCACGCCGTCGATGACGGCAACATTGTTGCGCACCTCGATCCGCGCCCCCATCCGACAGAGCTCAGGGACGTGCATGAAGCGGTTCTCGAAGATCGTCTCGGTGAGCACGCTCTGCCCCTGCGCGACGCACATCATCGCCATCAGCTGGGCCTGCATGTCGGTCGGGAAGCCCGGGTGCGGCGCCGTGGTGGCATTGACCGGACGGACGGGGCCCTCCCGCGCGACCCGCACGTGCTCTCCCTCCCGCTCGATGGTCAGCCCCGCATGGCGAAGCTTCGCCACCACGGGCTCCAGGTCGTCGAAGGGAGCCCGCTCGAGCAGCACATCGCCGCCGACCGCGCCCACGGCCGCGAGGAAGGTGCCCGCCTCGATGCGGTCCGCAATGACCGCGTGATCGAAGGGATCGAGCTCGTCGCGTCCGTTCACGACGATGGTGTCAGTCCCCGCCCCCTCGACGCAGGCACCCATGCTGTTGAGCACGCGCCCGAGCTCCTCGACCTCCGGTTCCCGCGCGCAGTTCACCAGGGTCGTGCGGCCCTTGGCGAGGGCCGCCGCCATCATCAGGTTCTCGGTCCCAGTCACTGTCTGCAGATCGAAGACGATCTCGGCTCCCCGCAGGCGCCGCGACTCCGCCAGTACGTAGCCGTGCTCGACGCGGATGGTGGCCCCGAGCGCCTCGAGCCCCTTGAGGTGCTGGTCGATCGGCCGCGCACCGATGGCGCAACCGCCAGGCAGGCTCACCTTGGCGCGCCCGTACCGCGCCACCAGCGGGCCCAGCACGAGCACGCTGGCGCGCATCTGGCGGACGAGCTCGTAGGGGGCCTCTGGGCGAACGTCGCCGGTCGTCGCTCCGACGCGCATCACGGGCGAGTCGAAGGTCGCGTCGCGCCCCAGGAAGCGCAGCAGCGCGGCGGTGGTTTCGATGTCGCGCAGCCGAGGCACGTTGCGCAGCTGGCTCTCGCCGTCCGAGAGCAGCGTGGCGCAGAGGATGGGGAGCGCGGCGTTCTTGGCCCCACCGACGCAGATGGTCCCGGAGAGGCGCGCGGCACCGCGGATTCGGAGTGCGTCCATGGGGTCCCCGGCGAGTACGCAATCGGGACAGCGGCCGCAAGCACCAATCAGAGGCAGGGACGGCGGTCGGGGATCCGGCGCGCTGGCGTCGCGCGCCCGCCGCGTACTAGGCTTCGCCCATGCGACGGGCGCGCGCGATGGCCGTGGCGACGCTCGCCGGCGCTACCCTGACGCTGCCGGCGGGGGCCCAGCCGTCGCTCGACGTGCGCTACCTCCGCCCGCCAGCCGACCCCCGCGGGGGGATCGTCCAGGAGCCGACCACCACCGTCGGTCACGGCGCAGCGGCGCTGGGCCTCCTGCTCGCCTACTCCCACCACCCCGTCGTGCTCGAGGTGGACGGCGAGGTCGAGGCGGCGCCGGTGAGGTATCAGCTCACCGCCGATGCCCTCTTCACCCTGGGCATCGGCGATCGCACCGCCGCGTGGCTCCGGGTGCCGGCGGTCGCGGCCGAGCGCGGCGACGACCTCTCGGACCTGGTCCCAGGCGCGCAGCCGCTGCCGACGACGGCGCTGGGAGACGTCGCGGCGGGCGCGAAGACGAGGCTCCTCGCCGGGATCGACCGCGGGCGGCCCGGCGTGGCCGCGACCGTGGAGCTCACGGCGCCGACGGGCGACGAGCGCAGCTTCGTCGGCGAGGGGGCGCCCACGGTCATCGTCCACGGGCTGATGGAGCGGACCGGCGGCGCCTGGACCTGGCGCGGGCTCCTGGGCCCGCGCCTGCGGCTCGAAACCAGCGAGATGCTGGGGACCGCGCTCGGACACGAGCTCGACTGGGCGCTCGGGACCGCGGTCCGCCCCGCGGCGTGGGGGATCGACCGGCGACGACGGTGGGAGCTGCACGCGGACGTGCACGGCGCCGTCGCCCTGACCCCCGAGCTGTTCGGGGACCGTCGCTCGCCCGCGCTCGCCAGCTTCGCCGCTCGCCTTCGCGTCACCGACGTCTCCCTCCTCGGCGGGCTCGAGGCGCCGCTCGACGCGGCGCTCGGCGTGCCGCGAGTGCGCGGCGTGCTCGCCCTCACCTGGGCGCCGCGCTTCTACGACACGGACGCCGATGGCGTCGTCGACGATCGAGACCGCTGCGTCGACACACCCGAGGACCAGGACGGGTTCGCCGACGACGACGGCTGCCCCGACCCGGACGACGACCGCGACGGCGTCCCAGACGAGCGGGACGGCTGCCGCGGCATCGCCGAGGACCGCGACGGCTTCGCCGACGACGACGGCTGCCCCGACCCGGACAACGACCACGACGGCATCCCGGACGGAGCGGACGCGTGCCCAAACGAGCGCGGCGCCGCCACGGAGCGCGGCTGCCCCTTGCTCGACGCGGATGGCGACGGGATCCCGGACGATCGCGACTGGTGCCCCGCCCGCGCGGAGGACCGGGACGGCTTCCAGGACGACGATGGCTGCCCGGACCTGGACGACGACGGCGACGGCATCCCCGACGTCGAGGACGCTTGCCCCCGCGAGCCGGGGACCCACCGCGCCGGCCCGGAGCGCTTCGGCTGTCCGGCCGTGGACCGCGATGGTGACACCTTCGACGACGGGGAAGATGCATGCCCGGGGGCGGCCGAGGACTTCGACGGCCATGACGACGACGACGGCTGCCCCGAGGTCGAGGCCGCCCCGCAGGACCCGCGGGGGGCGCCGCTCGTCGTGCTGGAGCCGGCGACGCCGCCGGCGCGGGTTCGCTGGCAGCGTCCGCCTCGGTTCCGTCGGGCCAACGGCGCCCTCGAGATCGAGCCCCCCTCGCTCCCGATGGTGCGAGCGCTGGCTCAGCTCCTCAACGAACACCTGACGTGGACCGCCGTCGTCTCGGGACGACCTGCGGACGGCGGGGCCGATGACGGTGGCACCGAGGCCGAGACGCTCGCCGCTACCCTGCGGGCGCTCTGCCACCGCGAATCGTCGGCGCGCGTGGCGACCGAGGAGGAGCGGGGAGTGCGGACCACCCCTGCCGCCGGCCTCTCGGTGCAAGTGGTGGCGACGACCGCAGAGGAGCCCGTGCCGTGAGCGCGCATCGCGCCTGCACCCTGGCGACGCTACTGCTCGCCACGCTAGCGGGACGGGCCGCGCACGCTCAGCCGACGGAGAGGGCGGGCGAGCCCACCGCGCGCTTGGGGGTGGCGCGGGCGGAGCGCCTCGTCGCGAGCGCGGACGCCACGGAGATCGTGCGCGGCATCGAGCGCCTCGGTGCCATCGGCAGCCCCCGGGCGCTCGCCACCCTGAGCGAGCTGGTGTCAGCGGGGACGCCGGGCGGATCGATCGGCCTGCTGACGGTGGTTCGCTCCCTCGCGCCGCACGCGGGTGATCCGGTCGCCCTCCGCGCCCTCGTGCGCGTCATGTCCGCCGATGGCAGCACCGGAGGCAATGACCAGCTCGCGCCCTGGGCGCGCGCGAGCGCCGCCCTGGCGTTGGCGCGCTCCGATCGGCCCGCGGCCTGGGAGGCGCTCCGACAGGCGCTCGGCACGGAAGGCCCGCTCGGAGAGATCGCGGCCGCGGCGGTCGTCGCCCACCCCCCACGTGACGTCGCCGTGCTGCTCGGCGGACGCCCGGTCGACTCGGTGCGCCTCGTCGAGACGCTGGGCGCGCTCGGCGATCAGCGCGCCTTCCTGGCCGTGCGCGCGGCGATCACCGCGGGGCCGGCCGAGCTGCGCGCGCGCGCCGCGGTGGTCCTCACCCGCCTCGGGGCGTTCGAGACGGTCCCGCTGGCGCGCCAATGGCTTGGTGTGGGCGCGTCGAGTCCGTTCCAGCTGGCCGCAGCCGAGATCCTGGCGCTCGCCCGGGCGCCCGACGCTCCGACGGCGATCGCCGCTCTGGCTGAGTCGGAGTCCACGCGCGGAACGTGGCTCAGACTCGTCCGCGCGACCCCGCAAAGGGAGGCGGTCCCACTCCTGCTCGAGGCGCTGGCCACCGCGGAGGGCCCGGAGCGGGCGACCCTGTGCGCGACGCTGGGGAGCGCAGGCGGATCGGCCGCAACGCGGGCGCTCGCCGAGCGCCTCGATGATCCCGACGCGGCAGGGGACGCGGCCTACGCGCTGGCGCTGGCGCCGGACACGGCCGCCGAGCACGCGCTGGCGGCCGCGCTCGAGCGTCCGGCGGCGCGCCGCGCGGCCGCCCGTGGCGCGGTAGTCCGCGCCGTAACCCTGGGTCGGGCCCCGAGGGGGCTCCGCCCGCACCTCGAGTCACTCCTCGCCGCCGTCGAGCCCGCGGACCGGGCCGTCGGCGCGTGGGGCCTCGCCGCCCTCGACCCCCGGCGCGGTGCCGAGCTGATCCGGAGCGGAGACGCCGTGGTCGTCGCGGCCGCGGCCAGGACGGCGATGACCCCACACGTCGCCGCCGCGGCCGCGGCGCGGCTCGAGCGAGAGCGGGAGCCTGCGCTTCGTACCGCCCTGGCGAGCGCCCTGGCGAGCGAGGCCGGGCGCGCTCGCGTCTCCACGGCGACCCTGATCGCCCTGGTGGAGAGCGACGGGGCCGCTGCACCCCTCGCGGCGAGAGCGCTGACGTCGCGCGGTGCGCCGGGCGCTCGCCCGCATCTCGACCGCTTGCTCACGAGCGCAGCGACGGACCTGCGCGCCCACGCGGCCCTCGGCCTCGGGGACAGCCCGGACCCGAGCGCCATCGGGCGGCTCGAGCGCGCGTACCGTTTCGAGCCGGACCCCACGGTGCGACGCGCGATCGTGACGGCCCTGGGGCGGCGTGCCGAGCCCGCGCGCCGCCGAGCGCTCGCACTCGCCGCGGACCTCGACGCGGACGCGCCGACCCGTGCCATCGCCCGGGCCGCGCTGGCGATGCAATCGGCGTCTCTCGACCCGGTGGGCCGGGGGGCGGTGTGGGTTTCGGTGCTGCGCCCCGAGCGAACCCCGGCCACCGGGGTCGCCGTGGCCGTGCGGCTCCCGAGCGGGGTGGTGCTGCCGGCGCTTCCGGATCCGGACGGGACGGTCACCCTCGTGGCCGTGCCGCTGGGCGAGGTGGAGCTTCGGCTTGCGGCGTTGCCCCGTACCGACAATCCTGCAGCGCATCATGGCCGCGAGGGAGAGGGCACCGAGGGCGGGGGTCACGAGCGATGAGCGCCCGCCCTCGTTCGAGCAGGACGTGCGGGAGCTCGGCGTCATCGTCGAGCAGCTCGAGAATGGTGAGCTCCCCCTCGACGAGTCGCTCGCGCTCTTCGAGCGGGGCGTCACGCTCGCCCGGCGCGCCCAGGCCCGGCTCGACGCGGCCGAGCAACGCGTCGAGGAGCTGCTCGGGGTCGACGAGGCCGGCCGCCCCATCACCCGCGAGGTTGAGGAGGAGTAGGGCTTGGGCGGGGACCGGGCAGAAGCGCCACGCGAGCCCGACGCCGTGCGCACGGTGCGCACGGCCGCGGCGGTGATCGTCGGCAACGAGATCCTGAGCGGGAAGGTCCGTGAGGCCAACCTCGCGGAGCTCGCCGCCACCCTGCGCGGCCTGGGGATCGAGCTCGCTCACGCGGTGGTCGTGGGGGACGAGCACGCCGAGATCGCGGCCGAAATCCTGGCAGCGCGGTCGCGGTGCGACGTCGTGTTCACCTCCGGTGGCGTCGGTCCGACCCACGACGACGTGACGATCGCCGCCGCCGCCGCCGCCTTCGGGGTCGAGGTCACGGTGTCGGAGACGATGGCCCGCCTGCTTCGCGAACATTACGGGGACCGCTTCCGGGAGGAGCACCTGCGCATGGCGCGCGTGCCCACCGGCGCTTGGCTGGCGGTTGCAGCCGGCGTTCGGTGGCCCGCGATCGTCGTGAACGATGTGTGGGTGCTGCCCGGCGTCCCCGAGGTGTTCCGGGCCAAGCTCGAGGTGGTGAGGGCGTGGCTCCGCGGTCCCGGACCGTTCTGCTCGCGCTCGGTGTACCTCGCCACCGAGGAGGCGGAGCTCGTGCCGACGCTCGACGCCGTGGCTGCCGCCCACCCCGCCGTGCAGATCGGATCGTACCCGCGTTGGGTGCCATCGGATCACCGCACCCGGCTGACGTTCGACGGCCGCGACGCGCGATCGGTGGAGGCGGCGTTCGCCGATCTGTTGGCCCGCCTGCCCACCGGAGAACCCGTCCGCGTCGAATAGCGCCCCACCGAGAGCGGGGCTCCTCGCCCCGATCAGCGGCGTGCGCGGGCGCCCGGGGCGGGGGCAGGGCGGCGGAGCCCGCCGGCGCGGGTGGCGGCACGCCAGGGTGACGGCGCCGCCTGCGCGAACCGGCGCGCGGCACGCGGCGTGCATGTCCGACCGCCGTGGACGCAACCCTGCGGCAGCAACCGAGTGAGATCGCCGACCCCCCCCCCACCGCCACCCGGCGGCGGCCCCACCCCCCCAGCGCGCCATCCCGCTCGACGAGGGTCGGCGACGAGCGACCCGCCGCGGACGAGCTCACGGAGCTCATCCGCACGCTGACGCGCGAGCGCGGGGGCGCGCCCGCGAACGCGGCGCGCACCGTCCGGATCCTCGCGGCGGTGGGCGGGCTCGGCGGCCTCGCTGGTGCCGACGTGCCGACCCTGATCGCCGCCGGACTGTCGCGGGGCGCGGCCACGCGACTGGTCGCGGCCGTCGAACTCGGTCGACGCTCGCTCCTCGCCGTTGCCGAGGGCGAGATCCTCGCCTCGCACGAGGCGGTCGTGCGCTGGGCGAGGCCCCGACTCGCCCACCTTGAGCACGAGGAAGTGTGGGTGCTCCTACTCGACGGTAGACACCACCTTCGCACGGCCACGCGCGTCGCGCAGGGAGGATTGCATGCGTGCGCGCTGACCCCCGCGGACGTGCTGAGGCCGGCGATCCGCGGCGCCGCGAGCGCGGTCGTGCTCGTCCACAACCATCCCAGTGGCGATCCCTCTCCCAGCAGCGAGGACGTGACCATGACCCGCGCGGTCGCCGCGGCCTGCGAGGTCGTCGCGGTCCCCTTGCTCGACCACGTCATCGTCGCCCGCGACGGCGCCGCCTCACTGCTCGACCGCGGCCTGCTCCGGAGTGCTCGCTGATCCCGCGATCAGGCCCGGGGGCCCGGACGGAACGCCGGTCCCGGTGGCCGCGCCGTCGGGGCTCGGGTATCGTGCCCAGCGATGAGCTTCAGCGAGCTCCGCTACTCCGCGGTGACGGACGTCGGCCGCCAGCGGGACCACAACGAGGACAACTTTCTCGTCGACAAGAAGTTGTCCTTGTTCATCGTCTGCGACGGCATGGGCGGGCACGCGGCCGGAGAGGTCGCCAGCGCGCTCGCGGTCCGCGTCATCCACGAGGAGCTGAAGCGCGAGTCTGATCTGCTGCAGGACTATGTCGCTGCCAAGACCGGGGTGGATCGCGTCACCAAGCGTGACATCACGAACATGCTCGAGTTCGCGGTCAACCGTGCCTCGGCGCGGGTGCATGCCGAGGCCACGCGGGATTCGAGCAAGCGCGGGATGGGGACCACGCTGGTGATGCTGCTCGTCCTCGGCCAGCAGGGCTTCATCACCTACTGCGGCGACAGCCGGGTCTACCTGCTGCGCGAGGGCGTGCTGGAGCAGTTGACCGAGGACCACACGGTCTACAACGAGCTCATCCGCCGCAAGAAGCTCCCGCGCGAGCGGATCGAGGAGATCGCGCCCAAGAACGCGATCACGCGCGCCGTAGGGGTCTTCGATCACGCCGAGCCGGAATCGATCGTGATCGACTTGATCGCCGGCGATCGCCTCCTGCTCTGCTCGGACGGCCTGAGCGGCTACTTCGAGGACCAGCCGGAGCGCCTGGGCACGCTCCTCTCGGAGCCGTCGGAGGATCGGGCCACCGAGAGCCTCATCGAGGCGGCGAACGCCGCCGGCGGCAAGGACAACATCACCACGGTCGTGGTCACTGTCGGCGACGCGACCACCCGCGACGAGAAGCGGGCGCGACGGATCCAGCTCCAGCGCGACATCCTCACCCGGATGCCGCTCTTCCGGACCCTGAGCGACCGCGAGATCCTGCGTCTGCTCCAGGTCACGGTCATCCGGGCCTACCGCGACGGAGACCTCATCATCCGGGAAGGAGAGGTCGGAGAGGACCTCTTCATCGTGCTGGCCGGTGAGGTCAAGGTGAAGAAGGGCGACACCGAGCTCGCCCGGCTCGCGCCCGGCGAGCATTTCGGGGAGATGGCCCTCATCCGCAACCAGCCCCGCTCAGCCACGGTGGTGAGCAACGGCGACAGCGAGCTCATCGTCCTCAGCCGCTCGGAGTTCTTCGAGATACTGCGCAAGGAGCCCCAGCTCGCGGTCAAGCT
The DNA here is from genome assembly GCA_964480725.1 of uncultured Polyangiaceae bacterium. GTDB lineage: Bacteria > Myxococcota_A > Polyangia > Polyangiales > Polyangiaceae > JAFGBI01. The sequence continues at coordinate 47,572 of CAYZQO010000004.1, forward strand.
CCTCTGGCAGTTCACCGGGGTGCTCGCGGACCGCCTCGCCCAGACCAACCGCGAGCTAGGCCACGCTCGCGAGGAGCTGGCTGCCGAGGACATCACCGGCGAGATGTTCGTGGACGACGAGGACGACAACCGCAAGACCCTGGTGAGTAGCGGCCTGCGCGAGTAGCGCGGAAAGCGCACGAGGGGCCGGCCGCCACCCAGCTCCGTTCGTCGAGGCCAAGCGACGGCCCCCGGGCCGGGGCGCGCCCCCCAGGTGATGTCGAGCCCGTGACCACATGGTCCGTTGACAGTTTCGCCCTGGCGCCGGTAGCGTCGCACGGCACAAGGCGGCGAGAATGGGCCGAAAACGCGCGACGAGCTGGGCGGTCTGGGGGCGGCGGACGGCTGCGGTCCCACCGCTGCTCTCGCTGATGGTCGTCGGGCCTGCGATGGCGCAGGAGCCACGGCGCTCCACTGAGCCGAGCGTCCTGAGCGAGCCAGCCGAGGTCATGCAGGTCGTCGATGCCTTCGACATCGATGATCCGTTCGATGTCTCGCTCTCGCTCGGCTTCCAGCAGAGCTCGAAGCGGGCAAAAATTCGCCGCGAGACGGCCGTCTCCCAGCCCGGGCTGACGACCGGGGGGTACGTCAGCGACGACCTCGAGATCGCCCGGTTCAAGGAGCGGACCAGCCGCCTCCTGCCGCGGATCGACCTCGGGATCTACCGCGATATCGCGCTCTACGCCCGGATGCCGATCATCCTGGCGAATCACCGTGAGCTCGAGGCGCTGGACGAGACGGGCGAGAGCCAATCGCTGACCCTGCGCGGCGAGCCGGGGGAGCAGCTCTTTCGCCTCCCGTTCCAGTCCCCCACGCGCAGCGGCATCGAGTACCTCGCGCTCGGCCTCGAATTTGCGCTGATGAACCAGGCGCGAAACTGGGTACGGCCCACTTGGATCGGGGGGATCGAGGCGCGCATCAACGTGTCCGAGCCGATGCACGCCTGCAACGACTCGCCGAGCGCGCTCAACCAAGCCGACAGCGCGTCCCAGGTCGACTGTGCCGACCCGTCCGACTTCAACCGGAACGGTGTGGACGGTGACGCCGTGGGGGCCGACGGCGTCCCGTTGGAGGGGGTTTTCTCCTCGAACCCGGGCGCGGGCGTGAGCCGTGGCGTCACCGGGCTCCAGGTCTACAGCCTGGTGAGCAAGCGGGTGAAGTACGTGGAGCCCTACGGCGGGTTCCGTGCCCTCTTCGAGTTCCCGAACGAGAACAGCGACTACGGGCTCACCGATCTCGAGGGATCGCTCGTGAACCACCCACCGCTGCGCGGCGATTTCATCGCGGGCGTCGCCGTCATCCCTTGGGAGATCCGTGAGCAGTACCAGCGCCTGACCTTCGATGTCCGCTTCGTTGGCACCTACGTCTCGGAGGGGCGTGATTACTCCGAGCTGTTCGACGCGCTGGGATCGAGCGACGCCCGCAGCCTCCGGCGGCCGCACTACGCGGCGTACCAGCAGAACCCCGAGTACATCGACCCAGAGGCCCCGGGCTACCCCGCCGACCCGACCCAGAGCCAGGCGACGGCGTCGATCGTGGACCCGCGATCCCGGAAGGTGTTCTTCACCGGCATCACCGACGTGCAACAGCACGCTGAGTTCAGCCTCAGCGGACAGGTCACCTGGCAGGCCGGGGAGTACGTGAAGTTCAACCTCGGGCTCGGCTACCAGTACGTGCAGCCGCACTTCATCACCTACGACGAAGCCTGCAACCCGGACTTCTCCGGCGACCTCTTCGCAGCCGGCCCCTGCCGCACCAGCTCCAGCGCGCAGCTCGGGGGGGTCCTCTCCGCGACGGGCATCCCGAACCCGAACTATCGCCGCTCGCTCAACACACCCGGGTATCGGTTCAAGGTCGACGACGCCAACCTGGTGGACGGCTGGCTCAACGTCAGCGTGCTCTTCTGAGAGAGGCTCCGAGCTTGCGCGCCACGGGGGCTCCGGTCGGTTCAGGTGGCGGTTCGGCGCTACGCTAGGGCCATGTCACCGCGACGGCTCGCGTTCCTCGTCCTACTGGCCGCCGGCGCCAGCGCGGCACCGGCCAGCGCCGAGCCGGCCAGCGTTGTGCTGCTCCCGACGACGGCGCGGACGAGCCCGCTGCCGGCGGCGCGGCCACGGCGCGACGTGGAGGAGCAGAACGCTCGCGTGGAGGACGCGGCCCGAGAGATCGATCTCGTCCTGAGCGAGGCGGTGCAGGACCTCGGTTTCACGCTGGACCTGGGGGCGCCGACCAACTCGACCGCGCCCCCGGCGGAGGAGGAGCTCGTCGCTCGCGCGGCGACCACCTGGGTGATCGCGCCGGAGGTGGCACCCGAACGCGGCGAGTTCGTCGTCCGAGTCGTCGCCGTGGCGCCAGGGACCAAGGTGGTCCTCTCGCGCCAGGAGCGCGTGGACCCCGCCTCGCTCGAGATCGAGGTGATGCGCCTGCTCCGAGACGTCGTGGACGCAGGACGAGCCGGGGTGGAACCCGGCGCCGGACCGCCCGCGGGGCCCGCGCCCGCGACACCCGTGGCGCACGCTCGCTCAGCGGGACGGCCCGTGCTCGCCCTCAACATGACCGTGCTCGGTGGCTACGCGGGGCTCTCGGTGCAGCAGGCCAGCGGCAGCGACGACGCGCGGCTGGTGTATCCGTTGACCGCGCTCGGTGCGGGGCTCGGGCTCGGCGCGTCGATGATCGTGACCGACGAGTGGAACGTGACGGTCGGCGATGCGTGGTTCGTGGCCGGCGGCATCCACTGGCCGGGCGCCGCCGGGCTCCTCCTGGCCCACGGGTACTCGGTCGAGCCCAGCGAGGAGCGTTACCTGTACGGGCTCGTTGGCGCCACGGGGGGGCTCGCGCTGGCGACGGCCGCGACGAGCTTCGGCCACATCGACGGAGGCGGCGCGGCCCTCACCCACTCGGGCGGGCTCTTCGGGACCTTCTTCGGCGGACTGCTCCAGGCAGCGATCGAAGGCACGACGACGGAGCCGCTCCACCTCGGATTGGGCTACGGCGCCCTTGGCGGAGCGGTCGTCGCCGGCGTGGCCGGGACGCGGTTCGAGGGCTCGGCGTCCCGGGTGCTGTTCGCAGACCTGCTCGCCGGGCTCGGCGCCCTCGGCGGCGCGGCGCTGGGGAGCCCGCTCATGGTCGGAGACTACCAGTCGCCCTCGGAGACCCGCGGCTGGCTCGCGTGCATCGGCGCCGGAACGGTGACTGGAGCCGTGATCGGCGCGGTTGCGACCCGGCCGGGGGCGCGGCGCGAACCGCCACCCGTCGCGCCGACCGCCCGCGTGCTCCCCTACGGCGGTGTCATCTCCGCGGGAACCCTGCCCGACGCGCCACCGTTCGTGGGCGCCGGCCTTCTAGGCACCTTTTGACCGAGATCTGCCTCGTCGTCACCGAAGCCGAGGCGGGGACGCGCCTCGACGCCTTCATCGCCCACCGTCTCCCCGAGCTGTCGCGCCGCGGCGCCGCGACGCTCTGCGCGACGGGTGGAGTCACCGTGAACGGCCGGCCCGGGACGAAGGGCTCCCCGCTCGTCGCCGGCGCCGAGATCGCCGTGCGGGTCCCGGGCCCGGCGCGGGCTGCCGCTGACGCCACCGCGACGCTCGTGGTCGTGCTGGAGCGCGCCGATCTGGTGATCGTGGACAAACCCGCGGGGCAGCCGACCGCCCCGCTCGGCCCAAACGAGCGAGGGACCCTCGTCAACGCGCTGTTGGGGCGATACCCGGAACTGGTGGACGTGGGCTTCGGGGGTCTCGAGCCCGGGATCGTTCATCGCCTGGACAACCAGACCTCCGGCCTCGTGATCGCGGCCCGGACCCCGCCAACCTTTGCGCGGCTGCGCGAGGCGATCACCGCCGAACGCCTGGAGAAGCGCTACCTAGCCGTCGTCGAGGATCGTGACTTGCCCGCGGACGGGGAGCTGACCGCGCCCATCTTGCCCCACCGACGCAGCGCGCGCCGGGTGCGGGTCGTGGCACCGGAGCGGGCGACGGGCGGCCCTCGCCCCTCGACGACGCGATGGCGGGTGATCGCCCGAACCGGCGGGCTCGCTCTGCTCGAGGTCGAGGCGGCGCGCGCAGCGCGCCACCAAATCCGGGCCCACCTCGCCAGCACGGGTCACCCGATCGTCGGGGACGCCGTCTACGGCGGCGTCCCGCACCCAGCGCTCGGCGCTCGGCATGCCCTGCACGCGAGCTTCGTGAGGTGGCACGGCGACGCGCTCGTCGCCGCCTTCGCGGCGACGACGCCCCTGCCACCGGAGCTGGCGGCGCTGGCGCCGTGGCCGACACTCCGCGGCTGAGGGCCACCGCGACGGCGGCGCGCGCCGCTCACGGGTGCTGCGGGGCCCCATCGAGCCCGAGCGTCTCGGGGAGGCCGAACATCGCGTTCATGTTCTGCAGGGCGGAGCCGGCCTGTCCCTTGACCAGGTTGTCGAGGTGGCTGATGACCCGGAACGTGCCGGTCCGTTCGTCGCAGGCGACCGTTATTAGGACGCGGTTCGATCCGCGAACGTCGCTGGTCCCTGCCGGAGTGGTGTGGTCCCGGACCTTGAGGAAGGGCTCGCCCGTGTAGGTATCACGGTAGGCGGCGAGCACCTGGGCCGGCGTTACCCCTGGCGGGAGGCGCCCGTAGAGCGAGGCGAGGATTCCGCGCACCGTGGGCACGACCTGGGGCGTGAAGGTGACGCGCACGGGCCCACCCGCAAGCTCGCCGAGCTCGCGCTCGATCTCCATCACGTGCTGGTGTCCGGTAAGACGGTAAGCGCTCACATTGTCGTAGCGCTCCGGGTAATGGTGCGCGGGCGAGGGCTTCTTGCCGGCACCGGAGACACCGGTCTTGCAGTCGCAAACCAGCCCCTCGAGTTCGACCAGCCGATGCCGCACGGCCGGGGCGAACCCGACGATGCAGGCCATGGCGAAGCACCCCGGGTTCCCCACCACGCGCGCGCGCGCGACCGCGTCGCGGTGGAGCTCGGTCAGCCCGTAGGCGCTGCCGGAGAGCAGCTCGGGGGCCCGGTGCACCGGGTCCCGACCGATGCGGCGCGCGTACTCGGCGTAGAGCGACTCGGAATCGAACCGGAAGTCACCAGAGTAGTCGATGACACGCCGCCCCGCCGCGAGCTCACCGGGTGCGCCCCCCTGCCCCACGCCGTCCGGCGTCGCAAAGAAGGTGACGTCCGACTCGGAGTCCCGCGCCGCCTCCGAGTCGGGGGCGACGATCACCGCGTCGCAGTACCCGTCGAGGTAGGGCCAGAGGTCGGAGAGGCGCTTGCCGACACCGTCAACGTCCACCAGCGTGACGAGCCGGGCGTCGGGGTGGCGCCGCAGCAACTCCACGAGCCCGATGCCCCCGTATCCCCCTGCTCCGATCAGCTTCACACGTACCATGACGACCTCGCCGGCGCGCCAGAGCCCGATCCAGTCTCGGCTCCGGCGCGGCGCCGGTCGTAGCACGCGAGCGGGCCGGATCAACGCCACCCCACCCTCGCGCGGTGGTCCGGCGACCCGACCGGGGGCGATGGGGGCGTGACGCGCGCTGGCCGTCTGATCTACCTTGCCCGCATGGGTCACCGCCTGCCGCCGGTCCCGAGCGGGCTGCCCGGTGCGGCCCGACGCGCCCGGGTCGCCAGCGCCATCGTGCTGCTGCTCGTGGGCTGCCGCACGGCGACGCCCCGGCCTCTCGGCGAGGAGGGTTCCCGCAGCGAACGTGGCGAACCCCACGCTGCCGCGACGACCGCCGTCGCCTCCGCCACGGCGTCGAGCGCGCTGCCACTTCCCGTCGCAAGTCCGGAGGACGCGAAGCTCCCATTTGCCTACCCGGCAGCGCCGACGTCGGCCCGCGCCGGGGATCGCGTGCTCGCGCCGCCGCAACGCTGGGTGAAGAACGCCCTCGCCGCCGGAACGCCGAGTCAGTCCTTCGTGTATTTCTCGGCACGGATGGTGTCGCCGGGACCCGAGGCGTCGGTGATCGAGGTCGCCGGAGGCGCACTGGAGGCGCTGCCGAACGCGCTGATCATCGCCCTTCCTGCCGGCGAGCGCGCTCAGGTCGGCGACCTACTACTCACGGCCTGGGCCTCCGGCACGGGGATGCAGCGGGCGATCGTCGTCGAGGGGGGTACCCCGGAGGCCCCGCACGTCGCCTACCTCGACCTCGACTACGACCACCCGTCGGGGGCCGGCAAGCGCGCCGAGTCCCTCCCGCCCGACACCTTCCGCCGCCTGACGGAGGCGGGCGCGGTGGGGACCTCGCTGGAGTGTGACGAAGGCGGGCGGCGAGTCCACCACGTCGTCGTTCACCGCGCCGAGCCGCACCTGCTCGGCCTTGGCTTCGGCGGGCGCCTCCGACCGCTCGAGTCGGCGCGATGCCGACCGATCCCGCTGCGGCCGAGGATCGAAGCGGGCACCTTGCTCGTGCCCGTGCTCGGCGTGCTGACCCCAGCGCGCGCCCGCCACCTCGAGGCGGAGATCGGACGGGTGTTCGTGCGCTACGCCGCGGGGAAGAAGGACCACGACGCCGCGGTTGGGATCCTGAACGTCGTCGTGCAGTGACGCCCCTGGCCCCCCGCGTGGTCCGGCGATCGCGCCGAGCTGGGGCCACCGCCGTCCCACTTGGGCAACACGGATGGGCGGGACTGGGGCGCGCAGGTGCGACAAGGTCCGACCTGCGCCCGAACCGACCGGTCGCAAGCCTTGGCCCCTGTCCTCAATGACAGCCCCAAGGGCTCGTGATAGCCTTAGTAAGTTCCACGAGGCTGCCCTCGCCCTCCCAGGGTCATCACCATGGCAAACTTGCGTTCGCTCCCCCAATGGACCTCGGCGGTCGGCGTCGTCCTGTCCCTGGCGCTCGCGGCGGGTTGCGGGAGCCATCGAGACGACGATGAGGCCCCGCCCGGGCTCGAGGGCGAACCGATCGACAACGACGAACCGGACGATGAAGTCCCTCCACCGCCCGCGCCGCCCGGTGACGACTGCCCTACCCTCGGCGAAACTCGGGAGTGTACTGTCTACCTCCCGGAGGTGAACGGCATCGTGAGCTGCTTCGTCGGCCTACAGGTCTGCGAGACGCGGGAAGACGACGAGATGGGGTGGTCGGAGTGCGACGAGCAGGACGAGATCGACAAGCGGATCGCCGCGATGGAGGCCGCCGGGGACCTCTAGGATAGCGGTCAGTTTTTCGGCCGCGGCGGCGCCCCGAACAACGCGCCCCCGCCGGACGAGGGGGTGGTTTCGGGTGTGGGCGCGCCCCTTGGGCGAACGCTGGGCGGGGCGCGGGGCGCCCCCCTTTGCGCCCCCCCACGACCCCGCGGCTCAGCGTCGGGAGCGAGGTGGGAGCGTCCCCGGCGGTGGAGCCTCGCTGGCGCGGCGAATCGCGGCGTAGACCTCGGCGAGGATCGCGTCGAGCAGCACCTCGTCGCGACGCAGCGCCGCTAGCCGCGCGAGCCGCACCCTTGGATCGGGCACGGGCAGCTCATCGAGGGCGGCGACGAGCATCCGGATCTTCTCGTCGATCCGGGCGTTACGGTCCAGCGGCAGGATGCCGCTCGAGGACCTTGCGCGGGCCGGTCGCAACGACGGGTCCCGGCGCACCTCCGAACGCTCGTCCGCCGGCGCTGCTGCCCGCGGCGCCGCCGGTCCGGAAGATGCTCTGCCGTGGTTTCTCATCGAGCCCTACCTTCGATCCAACCTCGTTCATGCAGGAAACATTCCCACTTGCCGAAGCGGGTCGAGGCGGCCCGATTCCATCGCGTTTCCTCCCATCTCGGCGCGGCCGTGGGAGGGCAGCGTCCGTGCCGCGGCGGCCTGAAGGCCGCGCGCCCCGTCGATCCGTGACAGGCGCGTCATGGCCGGCACCCCCAGCTTGACCCGGTGCCGTAACGGCGCGAAGCCTCCCCCAGAGGAGGTGGATCGTGACAGATGAGCGAAACGATGCGCAGACGGCGAATGACGGGACAATCATGCCGGTGGTGCCGGAGTCGCTCGGCGTCGATCCGATGCTCCTCGCGCTGCTACACGTCGCGTCGCTGCTCGACTTCGCGGATGACGAGGTGGTCGACGGGGACGCGGCCAACGCCGCCCTGGAGCGCGTCGAGGAGTGCATGCAGCGCCTCGCCGCCGACCGCTTGGAGGCGATCCAGGCGGATCTGGATCGCGTCGAGGAGTATGGAGCCGAGCACGGCTGGCCGGAGGAGATGACGGACTTCGTCCGCGACTTCCTCTACAATTGCGGCCTCGGCGAGGACGAGGACGACGACAAGCCGCGGGGCGAGGACGCTTGACAGCGGGGCGGGTGGGGCCGCTCGCGCTGCACCACGTGGCGCTGGGAGCCAGCGACGTGGAGCGCGTGGCCGCGTTCTACCGTGACGTGTTCGGTCTTCCCGAACGCGCCCGTCATGGTGACGAGTCGGGGGGGCTGCGCAGCGTCTGGCTCGAGCTCGGGGCAGCGCTGCTGATGGTGGAGCGCACCGACGCGGCGCCGTGCCGGAGCGACCGGGTGGGGCGCGGGCCGTTTCTCATCGCCTTTCGGGTAGCGAGCGAGGAGCGAGGGGCGCTGGAGGCGCGCCTCGCCGCCGCGGGCGCCCCGATCGAGGCGCGCACCGACTGGACATCCTATGCGCGCGACCCGGAGGGCAATCGGGTGGCGGTGAGCGCCTATTGACGCAGAGGGACGAGCGGGAGTCGGTGGCAGCGACGCTCACCGTGCTGCGGCTCGCCCCGGGGGGCGAGGGCTTCGCGCGCACCAATTTGGGGCAGGTCGTCTTCGTGCCGGGCGCGCTCCCGGGGGATCAGATCGTGCCGGAGCAACTAGAATCGCGCCGCGGCTTCCTCCGCGCAGCGAGATGGCGACTCGTCACACCAGGACCGGACCGCGTCACCCCACCCTGCCCCGTCGCCGACGCCTGCGGCGGGTGTGACCTGATGCACCTGGAGCGCTCGGCCCAGCTCCGCGCCAAGCGTGAGATCCTCGAGGACGCGCTGCGTCGCACGGGGCGGCTCGTCGGCGAGGGATGGAGGCCGACGGCGGTGACGAGCGGTGACCCTCTCGGCTACCGCCACCGGGCGCGGCTGCACGTGGGGACGAACGGGAGGGTCGGGTTCTTCGGACGGCGCGCGCACACGCTCGTCCCCATCGATCGCTGCCCGGTCTGCTCGGATCGCGTGAACGAAGGACTCGCTGCCCTTCGCGGCGCGCGCCCCGGCACTCTCGCACCGCTCGAGTCGATCGAGCTCCGGGCCGCGCCGCTCGGCGAGCCGCTGGTCGCGGTGGGCGTGGCGCGTCCGGGGGCGGAGGCCGGCGCACGGCGCGCGCTCGAGCAGGCGCTCGGGGGCGCGGCGACACCCTGGGTGAAGCGCGCGGAGGCCGACGGCGCGCCCGAGCAGCGCTTCCCGCTGCCTGGCGGCGTACAGCTCCACGTCGGGCCGGAGACGTTCACACAGGTGAACTGGCCGGTGAACCTCCGCATGGTCGGCGACGTCGTGGCGCGTGCGCGCGAGCTCGGGGTGCGAAGGTTCGCCGACCTGTACGCCGGGGCGGGGAACTTCGCGCTCCCCCTGCTCGCCGCCGGCATGACCGGGCTCGTCGTCGAGCGGTCGGCGGAGGCCATCGAGCGAGCGCGCGCGAGCGCCGAGGCCGCGGAGCTCGGCGGTGGGGATTTTCGCGTCAGTCGGGCCGAGGTGGTCGCGCACGATCCGGCGAGCGGACTGGCGGGGACGGACGTCGTGCTCCTGGATCCCCCGCGCACCGGCGCCCGGGACGCCCTGCCCGGCGTGATGGCGGCGCGACCCCGGTTCGTCGCGCTGATCGGGTGCGATCCGGCGACCTTCGCGCGAGACCTCCGCACCCTGCGGGAACAGGGGTTCGCACTGCGGGATCTCGCGGCCTACGATCTGTTTCCCCAGACACACCATGTGGAGGCGGTGGCCTGGCTCGAGCGGACCTGACGCGGCGCACGGCGCCCTCGCCCCATCCCCGGAAACGTTCGGTTGGGGCAGAGCCCCGGGCACCCGTGGGGGACCGGCGCGGAGGGGAGCCCACCCGCACCGCGATGGGCCCTTGGCCGCCCTGCCAGGGCGGCGTTGACCAGGGCTAACTCTGCCGTAGGCTCTGCCCGTTTCCTTGCTGGAGGTACGAGGCAATGCAGGTCGGCAGGTGGGTAAGGGTCGGATTGGTGGCGTTGTTCGCAACAGTCGGGTGCGCCAAGAACGAAGGTCCCGGGGCGCTTCCCACGGACGAAACGGGCGGCGAGTCCACGACGGGAGGCTTCCGGTCGTTCGGCGGCAGCCCCACGACGGGGGGCGCGCGGAGCACGGGCGGCGCGGTCGGCTCAGGCGGCGGCGGGACCGACGGAGGTGCGACGACCCAGGGCGGCGCGACGCCGGGAGGGTCAGGGGCCGAGGGCGGCGTGATGGCGGTGGGGGGCACGCTCGGCGAGGGTGGCGAGGCCGGCGAGGGCGGGGTGAGCCCCATCGGCGGCGGCGCGGGCGCGTACTCGACGGGATTGCTGACACTGCACTACACGGACCGGACCTCCGGGAGCTCCGGGCAGCAACTCAGCTTCGTCGTGTCCCTGGAGAACGAGGGGGACGACCCGATCGATCTGTCGGCCGTGACCATCCGCTACTGGTTCACGGACGAGACCGGACAGGAGCTCGTCACGGAGTTCGATTACGTGAGCGGCGCGTTCGAGTCGGCCAGCAACGTCAATGCCTCCTTCGGCGAGGCGAACTACGCGGACGCCTCGCACTTCGTCGAGTTCGGCTTCGAGGAGGGCTGGCTCGTGGCGAGCGCCAGCACCGAGAGCACGCTCCAGGTCAGGATCCACACTGAGGGCTATCGTACGGGGACGTTCAACCAGAGCAACGACTACTCGTTCGGTGACGCCGATCGCATCGCCGTCTACGTCGATGGTGTGCTCGTCTGGGGGGTCCCGCCCGAGGGGATCCCGTCCACCGGCGAGGGTGGGGCTGGCGGTGCCGCTGGCGCAGGCGGCATGGCCGGCGGCGGCGCCGCAGGCGCGCCGACGAGCGCGGGTGCCGGTGGCCTGGCAGGCGCAGCGACCGGCGGCGCCGCGGGCGCATTGGCGGGCGGTGCCAGCAGCGGTGGCGCCGGCGGCCTGGCGGGCGCGACGACCGGAGGCACCGCGGGCGCACCATCGGGCGGCGCTGGCAACAGCGGCGCCGGCGGCCTCGCAGGGGCTGCGACCGGTGCTGCCGCGGGTGCGCTCACGGTGGCCGGGGCCACGGGCAAGGCCGGGACCGAGGGCTGACTCGCGCACCGAAGGGTCCTCACTGCATGCAGGCGCCCCGCCGGGAGACGGCGGCGCGCCCCGGGGCCGCGCCCGCGCTTGGCCCGCTCCACGCCTGGGTGTCTACTCGGCCTCCGTCATGCCTCGAGCGTCGCAGGGTCAGAGCCTACTGGTGAGCGCCGCGTGCCTCGTGATCGTCGTCGCGGGGCTCAAGGCGGCCCAGGCGGTGCTGGTCCCGCTGGTCTTCGCCGCGTTCCTCGCCCAGCTCACCGCCCCCTTCGTGATCTGGGCGCGGGCGTACCGGATCCCGGTCTGGGCCACGACGACGGTGGTCGCAACCGCCGTCGTCGGTGTGCTGTCGCTCTTCGCCGGGGTCGTGGTCACGTCGATGACCTCTTTCGTCGCCGGCTGGCCCACCTACGCCTTTCGCCTGGACGCGACCCTCTGGCACGTCTCCAAGTGGCTCGGCGCCCACGGGATCGCGGTCGACTGGAGCGCCGCGAGCGCTGCGCTCGAGCCGAGTACGTTGGTGGGGATGGTGAGCTCGATGCTCGCGGGGCTCGCGGAGTTGCTCGGAGACACCACCGTCGTGCTGCTGGTGCTCGTGTTCATCCTGCTGGAGGTCGCGGACTTCCCCGGGCGCCTCCGCCGGGCCCTGGCCAGCCCGGACGCTGATCTCAGCGCCTTTAGCCGGATCGCGACCGAGGTGCGCCGCTACCTGGTCCTGAAGGCCTACGTCAGCCTCGGCATCGCCGCCGCGGTCTACCTGCTGCTCATCCTGCTCGAGATCGACTTCGCCGAGCTCCTGACCCTGGTGGCGTTCCTCTTCAACTTCATCCCCAACGTCGGCGCGCTCATCGCCGGGGTCCCCACCGTCATCCTCGCCGTCCTTCAGTACGATCCCGGTGTCGGCGCCGTGGTGGCGATCGGGTATTTCGCCATCCACATCGTGATCGGCAACATCATCGAGCCGCTCGTCCAGGGCAATCGCTTCAGCATCTCCGTACTGGTCGTGGTCCTCTCGCTGGTCGTGTGGGGCTACGTCTGGGGGGTCGCGGGGATGCTGCTCAGCCTGCCGCTCACGATGGCAATCAAGATCGCGCTCGAGCAATCGGATGACTACCGCTGGATTGCCGTCCTGATGGATCCGCCGCCGCGCCAGCGCCTGCTGCGGATTTCGGTCCGTCCCCCGCCCCGTCCGGACGGGCCACCGTCCCGGTGAGCCGATGACCCGCGACGCCGATACCGCTGACGGGGTGCCTGCCCTGGTCTTCCCCGTCGACGTATGCTCGTGAGCGTGAGGCGACCCGACCCAGAACCCGTGGTACTGGTCCCCGTCGCCCGGCGCCACATGGGCGCCATCCAGGCGCTGGCCGCAGACCCCGAGGTGGCCGCGACGACGGGGCTGCCCAACCCGTATCCACCAGACGGAGCCGCACGGTTCATCGCGCTCGCGCTGCAGGCCCGGGCGCAGGGGACCGGTTACCACCTCGCGATCCTCCAGGGCGGGCGGCTCGTCGGCGTCTGTGGCGTCAAGGACATCGACTCGACCCGGCGGGCTGGGGAGGTCGGCTGCTGGGTGGGGCGAGCGCACTGGGGGCAGGGGATCGCCACACTGGCGGTAGCGGAGGTCGCCCGACTCGCCCACGACGAGCTCGGCCTCCGGACGCTCACGGCCTGGTCGCTAGAGGACAATGTCCGCTCGCAGCGTTTGCTCGAGAAATGCGGGTTCGTCCGCGTGCGCCGGGAGCTCAACGCGCGGCGGCTGGTGCACCGCAGCCCCGACGAACACCTGCTGCTCTTCGAGCGGGTACTGGCGCCGAACGAATAGCCCACCGCCGCCGAACGGACGCGCCCGGGTTCACTCGAACCCGTGCAGGTGCACAACGTACCACTCGCCCCGCCAGGAGATCAGGCTGGTCACCTCGAGGCGTCGAGCGCGGTCCTCGGCGTCACGGTAGACGAGCTGCGACCGGAGGACACGCCAGTACCCGAGCCGGTTGCCCTCGCTGCCGGGCTTCATGAGCTTGGCCCGCTCCTCGGGCACCTCCAGCGCCTCGAAGCGCAGGCGATCGCGCTCCCGACCGAGCCCGAGGTGATACTGGTGCACGTCGCGACGGAAGAGCCGCACCAGCCGCGTCTCCCAGTCGCGAGCGGGCTTGGCGATGGCCTTGACCTCCTCGTAGGCGACGACGGGGAAGAAATGCGGCAGGGCAAGGGACGCATCGTCCGCCACGATGGCGCGCCAAAGCGCGGGGCCGAGGTCCAGGAACCACGAGGAGGTCGAGGTCGGACGTTCCAGCGTCTGGGGAAGGGGCGCCCCGGCGGCGTCGAGCAGCACCGGGGGCACGGGCAGCGTGGCGACGAGCGGGAGCAGCGCCGTGGACGCGGTCGGCGCCGTCGCCAAGGTCACGCCAGCGGTCGCTGACAGCGACGACGACGGCGCCGCGGCGGCCGGCCCCGAACCCGTCGCGACCGGCGAGGGGCCGATCGACGTCGGCACCGCGCCGGAGCCGATCGGCCCCCCGCGATCCGCGCTCGGTGCCGCCACGACGGGGAGGGGCGCGCTCGGCTCCCGGCAGGCCACGGTCACCAGCAGGAGGCTCAGGACCAAAGCGAGGCGGGAGTGGGCAGGAGTCACGGGCGCACCATGCCAAGTCCGCTGACGGGTGACCAGCTTCGCCCGCGGGACCGGGCGCTCACCCGCCGAGCGGGAGCTCGTTCGCCACGAGGTCGTCGAGCGTCTGGCGGGAGCGGATCACCCGGAGGCTGCCGTCGCGCCGGAGGAGCACCTCGGGCGCGCGTGGGTGGGAATTGTAACCGGCGAGCGACATGGCGGAGACGTAGGCGCCCGCGCCACCGACCACGAGCAGATCACCCACGGCGGCGTCCGCCATCGGCCGCGGAACGACGTGGCCCCGCTGGTCGAGCGTCTGCGAGTCTCCGCTCTCACAGCAGGGGCCGACCACGACGCGAGGCGCGAGCGGCTCGGGCGGCAGGACAGCGAACTCCGACGACCGGAGGCGCCCCGCCGAGGAGACGACGAAGAAGGGATGGCGCGAGCCGTAGAGGAGCGGCCGCGTGCTCGACTCCATCCCGCCGTCACAGACCACGAAGTCGAAGCCGTCCGGCCCCGAGGACTTGCGGTCGATCACCGTGGTGACGAGGTAGCCCGCGTTGGCGACCACGTAGGTCCCCGGCTCCACCGCCATCGCGAGCCGGCGTCCGGTGCGCGCCGCGAACGCCTCGAACCGCTGCCGAGCGTGGGCGCCCAGCGCCGCGACGTCCGCGGGGCGCTCGTCGGGCATGCGCGCCTCCTTGAACCCGCCACCCAGGTTCAGCGTCGTGGCGTCGGGGAAGTGCCGCTCGGTGATCTCGAGCATGCGGTCGATGTTCTCCCGCCACGACTCGGGATCGCCCCCAGACCCGATGTGGACGTGGACCGCGTGGACGCGGACGCCGCGCGCGCGCACGAGCTCCGCGGCACGCGCGTGCTCGTCCGGGTGGATGCCGAAACTCGAGTACTTGTCGCCCGTGTTGCGCGTAACGCTCTCGCCCGCCCCGGCGCCGGGGTTCACGCGCAGCGAGAGGGGCAGCCCCCGGGCCGCCGCGAACCCCGCCACCCGCTCGAGCTGGAGCAGCGAGCAGGCATTGTAGCGCAACCCCTCCGTCATCAAGCGCTCCAGCTCGGTGCGGTCGACGCCAGCCGGGACCTCCTGGGTGGTGAGCATGACGCGCGCCGAAGGGATCCCCGCTCGCACCGCGCGCCGCACCTCGTTCAGCGAGCTCGCGTCGATGCCGAGACCTGCGCCGGCGACGAGTTCGAGCAACGCACGGCTTGAGTTCGCCTTCATCGCGTAGCCCACCTGAAGGCCGAAGGCGTTCGGCATCGCGCGCAGCGCGGCGCAGCGATCGAGGATGCTCGCCTCGTCGTATAGGTAGAGCGGCGTCCCGACCAGCGCCGCTGCCTCCACTAGCTTCGCGGGCGTCACCGGCCCGCCATCGTTCACGGTCATCGCCGCTGCCTCGCTCCTGGATCGATCCTCGACGGCCCCTGCAACGACCCGCCCCTCACAGGCGCAGCCCGTCGCGGATGCTCGCCACCGCTGCCTCGATGTCCGCACGGTGACCGAACGCGCTCAGCCGCACGTAACCCTCGCCGCTCGGACCGAACCCGGACCCCGGGGTACCGATCACGTGGGCCTGGGCCAGGAGCTGGTCAAAGAACGCCCAGGAGGGCATGCGCCCGGGCGTCTCCAGCCAGACGTAGGGCGCGTTTTCTCCCCCGTGGCAGACCAGGCCCAGCGCGCGCAGACCGTCGCGAATGATGCGAGCGTTGCCCAGGTAGTGGTCGATGACGCGCTGACACTCCGCGCGCCCCGCCTCGCCGAGGGCCGCGACTCCCCCGGCCTGCACCACGTTCGAGGGCCCGTTGAAGAAGGTGCTCTGCCGGCGGCGCCAGAGGCGGTTCAGCTTGCCCGGCTCGCCGTCCTCGAGGGCGAGCTCGCGCGGCACCACCGTCCAGCCGAGGCGCACCCCGGTGAACCCTGCGGTCTTCGAGAAGCTGTGGATCTCGAGCGCGCACTCGCGCGCGCCCTCGATCTCGAAGATGCTCCGCGGCAACGCGGGATCCTGGATGAAGGCCGAGTAGGCCGCGTCGAACACGATCACGGCGCGCCGGTTTCGCGCGAAGGCCACGAAGCGCGCGAGTTGCTCGCGCGTCGCTACCGCCCCCGTGGGGTTGTTCGGGCTGCAAAGGTAGACCAGATCCACGGGCGCCGCCGGCGGCTCCGGAAAGAAGCCGTTCTCGGCGGTGCACGGCAGGTAGACGAGGCCCTGGTACTGCTGCGTCGCCGGATCGAAGGGACCGCCGCGGCCGGCGATCACGTTGGTGTCGACGTAGACCGGGTAGGCCGGATCCTGCACCGCTACCACGCTGTCCGGCGCAAACACGGACTGGATGTTCCCGGTGTCGGGCTTAGCGCCGTCACTGACGAAGATCTCGTCGAGCCCGATCTCGACCCCGAGACGCCGGTAATGGCCCGCGATCGCCTCGCGGATCGGCGGGTCACCCTCGTAATCGCCGTAGCCCGTGTACGTGGCGGCGCTGGCAAGCCGGTCCACTCCCGCGTGCAGGCCCGCGATCACCGTGGGCGCGAGCGGCTCGGTGGTGTCACCGATACCGAGGCGAAAGAGCTTCACCCCCGGGTGCGCGGCCGCGAACGCCTTCGCACGGCGCGCGATCTCCGGGAAGAGATAGCCAGCGGAGAGCTTGTCGTAATGGGGGTTGGTCCTGGCCATGGGTCCGCTCGGGTTCAGCGCAACAGACGCGGATCGACCGTCAACGCCTCAGGGTGCACCGCCCCCTCACCGACCTTGACCACCGGTCCGGTCATGTCCACCGCGAAGTCGTCGCTCACCGTGATGGCCAGGGATCCCCCCGGCATGCGCACCGTGATCGCTCGGTCGCAGAGCCCGAGGCGACGCGCGACCGCCGCGGCCGCGCTGCTCGACGAGCCCGATGCCAGCGTGTAGCCGGCGCCGCGCTCCCAGATCTCGAGCTGGATCTCGCCGCGCCCGAGGACCTTCATGAACTGGACGTTGGTGCGGTTCGGAAACCGGGGGTCCACCTCGATCACAGGACCCGCCGTGCGGGCGAGGTCGGCCGAGATGGCGTCGAGGACGATGACGCAGTGCGGGTTGCCGACGGTCGCCGCCGTGAAACGGTACGTCCGGCCGAGCACCTCGATGGGCTCCTCGATGACCTCCCTCGGCGGGCCCACGACCGGGATCCGCGTCGAATCGAAGCTCACCCGCCCCATCTCCACGTCCACCGAACCGCCGCCCGGGTGCACGCGGCAGCGCACGGCGCCGCCGCGAGTCGCGACAACGAAGGGCTCGGTGCCGACGAGCCCCCGCTCGAACAAGTGGCGGCAGAAGATCCGGAGGCCGTTGCCGCTCTTCTCGGCCTCACTCCCGTCGGGATTGAAGATGCGGACGGCGAAATCTCCCTCGGTTGTCGGGAGCGGGCCCCAGAGAATCCCGTCCGACCCGGGACCGTAGTTGCGGTGACAGATGAGGCGGATCTCGTCCTGAGTGAGCTCGCGCCCCACCGCCGCTGGCTCCACGACGAGGTAGTCGTTGCCGAGCCCATGGTACTTGGAGAATCGCATCACCGCTCGCTCGGGCACCGGCCGGCGCCCACGAGAGGGCGCTAGTAGTACGGCGCCTCGTGGCTTTCAAGGCGGCCGCGGCGTCCACAGCGCCGCCGATGGCGCCCCGAGGCAAGGGGAATCCCGCAGCAACGTGACGAGCTCGTGCCGCGCCGCGGTCTGGGCTGGACGTTGATTCGATCCGCTCGGCCCCTGATCCCCGAGCAAATGGGTGCTACCGGACCGGGTGTTCTGGATAGAATGCGCCTCGAGCCCATGACGATGGCCACCCCGATCGAGCCCGCCGGGTCGCAGGTACGGTTCCTGTCCCTTCGTTTGCTGGTGGACGACGAGCCCGGCGCGCCCGGACTCGCCACCGAGCACGGCTTCGCCTGCTGGGTCGAAACCGATCAGGGCGCCGTGCTGCTGGACACGGGCCTCGCGGACGCGCTGCTCCGGAACGCGCTCGCGCTGGGGCTCGATCTCACGCGCGCCGACGCCCTGGTGCTGAGCCACGGCCATTACGACCACACCGGCGGGCTCGCCCGGCTCGCCCAGCTCTTGCCGGTGCCGCGGGTCGTGGCCCACCCGGCGTTCGACGGCCCGCACCGGAGCCGGTCTACGGGCGTCGATCGGGACGTCGGCGTGCCGGAAGCCGCGCGCAGCGTGCTCGCCAGGGTGGCCCTGGAGCGGCGTCGCGAGCCGACCGAGGTATCGCCTGGGGTGTGGGCGACGGGGGAGATCCCGCGGGTCACCGGTGAGGACGTGGGGGGACCCTTCTTCCTGGACGGTGACGGGCGCTGCCCCGACCCCCTGCTGGACGACCAGGCGCTGATCGTGCGGCACCGGGCCGGGCTCGTGTTCGTCCTCGGCTGCGCACACGCGGGGGTGCTGAACACGATCCGGTACGGGCGCCACCTGTTCCCGGACGTCCCCGTCGCCGGCGTCGTCGGCGGGATGCACCTCGCGGCCGCCTCGGCGGACCGCCTGGCGGCGACCGTTCGCGAGCTCGTCGCGCTCGACGGGGCGCTCATCGCGCCCGCCCACTGCAGCGGGGCGGGAGCGAAGCGCGTGCTCCACGCAGCCCTCGGGGGACGCTACCATCGCGCCACCGTCGGCGCCGAGCTCCGGCTCGACACCGCGGGCGGATGGGAGCGGTCATGAGAACGTCGAGGCACCCCGATCCGCCGCTCGCGAGCGCTCCCTGCGCGCACCCGCTCCCACGCTGCTCCGCACTGCTGGTCCCTTCCCTGGCGATCCTGCTCGCTTGCTCGAACGGCACGCCGGAGGCCGCGCGAGCCGCAAATGGCACGGCGGGCGACGGCGGCGCGATGAGCGGCGCGGCGGCCGGGACGCCGGTGGATGGCGGCGCAACGAGCGGCGCAACGAGCGGCGCAACGAGCGGCGCAACGAGCGGCGCGGCGGCCGGGACGCCAGGAGACGGCGGGAGCTCCGCCACGCCCGCGGCCGGCGGACCGAGCGGCGGGAGTGCTGGGGGGAGCGGCGCGACCGGGGGCGAAGACGCGGGCGCGGGCGGATCCCTGGGCGGCGGGGGCGTCGCACCCAGTGGCGGGCCGATCGATCTGGGGGGTGACGTCGTCAACGCGCGCCAGGTGGGCGGGCTCGAAACCGCGACGGGTCAGCGCGTGCGCGCTGGCGTCCTCGTGCGATCGGGTGAGCTCTCGGGGGTGGACTGCGCACGCCTGCAGGCGCTCGGCGTCGCGACAGTGATCGATCTGCGCGACGCGGCCGACGCGAGCACCACCCCGGACGCGGCCTGCGTGATCGAGCAGGCCCGCTACACCCAGGCGGATCTACCCAAGATCCTCCCGCCGAACGCGGACTCCTACCTCGCGACCCTCGACGCCACCGAGCCCAAGCTCGCCACGCTCTTCGCAGAGCTCGCGCTCGAGGGGGCGCTGCCCGCGGTGATCCACTGTGTGATCGGTCGCGACCGGGCCAGCCTCACCATGGCGCTCGTCCTGCTCGGTCTGGGCGTGCCCACCGCTCGCGTGCTCGACGATTTCGTCGAGAACCAGGACGTCGTGGGGTCGACCTCGGCGGACTGGATGAGCGGCGTGCTGGCGCGGATCGAAGCGGCCGGCGGCGCCGAGGCCTACCTCGCTGAACACGGGGTGGACGCCACCCTGCTCGACGCCCTGCGCGCACAAGCCCTCGAGTAACGAGGGGATCGCCCGCTCCGGCCGCTCGCCGCAAATCCTTTCCTATCGATGGTGGCTCCCACGGGCGATGGCTAGCCCGTTCCCTCACCATTACGAGATCCACCTCCGGCTCGACGACGCGACGCTGGCTGAGGGGTTGGTCGAGACGCCGGGTAATGCCCCGCTGGCCGTCGGCCCTCCGGCCCAATTCGACGGCCGGCCGGGGCATCAGAGTCCGGAGGAGCTGCTGCTCGCGGCGATAGCGAGCTGCCACATGACCACCTTCGTGGCCCTCTCCCGTCGCAAGGCCCTCCCCATCCGCGCGTACCGAGCCGTCGCGTCGGGCAAGCTGGAGAAGACGCGCGAGGGACTGCGCTTCACCGCCATCGGGCTCCGCGTCGAGGGCGCGACGGCACCCGGACAGGAGGCCGAGATGCGCCGCCTGCTCGAGCTCGCCGAGAGCTACTGCATCGTCAGTGCCGCGCTCCGCCTCGACGTCGCGCTCGAGGTGGTGGTGAGCGTCGAACCCTGAATGGGAGCGAGGGACCGCTCCACCGAGCGCTACGGCGAGCGCCATCATCGCGACGACGCCGAGCACAACCGCGGAGGTGGCCGACCGCTTCACTCCCACGGTGTGGAGTCCCGGCTGCAGCGAGCGGGACACCGTTGGTGGTCCCAATGACCTGAGGAGCCCCGGCGGGGGGATGACCTCGAAGAGCGTGCGTGATCCGATCCGGGAGGGAACGCCGCTCGAAGGTCATCAGGGGGTTGCGTGGTGGAGTGGTGGATCGCTATACTGAACGCGCGCACAGTTCGGACCCCGGTATTTCGATGCAAGACCCCGCAGTCAATACAGTTTCGGTGGACAGCGTGAGCTACGACGAGCCTCCGCTCGCGGAGCTCGAAGTGGACGGCGTCGACTACCGCCTGGATCCGGGGCGAGGCTCGGCGGTCGCCGTGTCGCAGCGACCGGCAGGCGGGTGGGACTGGACACCGGTGACGGAGGGCCGCTGGGACGGCAGCCGCCTCCGCGCCAAGGGCCTCGACCCCCGGGTCGTGAATGCCCTCACCGCCGCCCTCAGCGCGGCCATGCGTGAGCGCAGAGAGCAAGGGGAACCGTGAAGCGTCCGCTCCCGTCCAGCGACCAGGGCGCCGAGCCCTCAGCAGAGGATCCAGCACCGCGGGTCCTTTCGCGGCAGGAGCTGGCGCGCGAAAGACGCCGCGCGGCATATCAACGGGCCAAGGAGTGGCGAGCCAACGATCCACGTCACCTCGCGGCAAAGGAAGCGGCCAAAGAGCAACGGCGTGCGGCCTATCAGCGCGTCAAAGAGCAGCGAAGAGCCACGGCGGCGACAGACAAGGCAAAGCGGAAGGCCGACGTGACTCGGCAACGCAGCGACGACCGCCACGACCGGGACCGAGAGCTCGCGGCCCTCGTCACCTGGATGACGAAGGGCTCGACCGCGCAGAACTGAGCTGCCCCCGGTCCCCGCGCGGCCGCGCCTGGACCAGGACGCTCAATCCTCGCGACACCCTCGCCGCCGCGCGCCGAAGCGGACCCGATCCGACAACCGGCCCCTTCGCCGATCGCGGGTGAGCCCCGAGGACCCCGCCCGGTCACCGCCGCCGCACGCCGTCCCTCCGCGCACCCGCGCGCCCGTGCTAGGACGGCGCCCCCATGCGCTACCGGCAAGCCCTCCTCCCCACCCTGAAGGAAGCCCCCTCGGACGCGACCAGCGTGAGCCACGTGCTCCTGCTGCGCGCCGGCTTCGTGCGCCGCGTGGGCGCGGGGATCTACAGCTTCTTGCCGCTCGGGGTGCGCGTGCTGCACAAGATCGAGGGGATCGTCCGCCGCGAGCTCGGTCGCGCGGGGGCCGAGGAGGTGCTCCTGCCCGCGCTCCTGCCCGCCGAGTACTTCCAGGAGTCGGGGCGCTGGGAGGTCTTCGGCGACACGCTGCTGCGGCTCAAGGATCGCAAGGGCGGCGACTACCACCTCGGTCCAACCCATGAGGAGATCATCACGGACCTGGCGCGCCGCGAGATCCGCAGCTACCGCGATCTGCCCAAGAACCTCTACCAGATCCAGACCAAATTCCGCGACGAGCCGCGGCCGCGCGGGGGCCTACTCCGCTGCCGCGAGTTCTCGATGAAGGACGCCTACTCGTTCGACACCAGCGAGGAGACGGCCCGCGTGAGCTACGAGAAGATGCGGGTCGCGTACCGCCGCATCTTCGATCAGCTCGGGCTCGAATACCGAATGGTGGCGGCCGACTCCGGGGCCATGGGCGGCTCGGGGAGCGCCGAGTTCCAGGTCCTCGTGCAGAGCGGGGAGGACCTGATCGCGGCCTGCACGGCGTGCGAACACGCCGCCAACCTCGAGGTGGCGACCACGCCCCCGCTCCCACCGGCGGGGCCCGAAGCGAGCGCGGTGCCGCCGCGTGAGCCGGTGGCGACCCCGGGAGCGGGCACGATCGAGGCTGTGTCGCGCTTCCTCGGCGCCACACCGGAGCGCTTCCTCAAGAGCCTGCTCTACCTCGCCGGCACCGAGGTGGTGATGGCCGTCGTGCGCGGAGATCACGAGGTGAACGAGGTGAAGCTGGCGCGGGCGCTCGGCGTCCGCGAGGTCTTCCTCGCCAGCCCGGCGGACATCGAGCGGGCCACGGGCGCCGCGGTGGGGTTCGCGGGGCCGGTCGGCTTCCGGGGCCGCGTGCTGGTCGACCGCGACGCAACCGGCGTCCGCGACGCCATCACGGGTGCCAACGCGACCGACACCCACCTGCTCCACGTGGTCCACGGTCGCGATTTCGACGGCGAGGTCTTCGACCTGCGCAGCGTGCGCGAGGGCGACGCCTGCCCCGCCTGCGGGGCGCCCCTGTCGCTCTACCGCGGCATCGAGGCGGGGCACATCTTCCTGCTAGGCACCCACTACACCGCCAAGATGGGCGCCACCTACCTCGACGAGAAGGGCGAAACCCGCCTGCTCGTGATGGGCTGCTACGGAATCGGCGTCTCCCGCCTGGTGGCGACCGCCATCGAGCAACACCACGACGAGAACGGCATCCGCTGGCCGATCAGTATCGCCCCCTACCAGGTCCACATCGTCGCGCTGGGGACCGATCCCGCCGTGGCCGAGGTGGTGGCCGAGCTCGAGGAAGGCCTCGAGGCCCGCGGGATCGAGGTGCTGGTGGACGACCGCGAGGAGCGACCGGGCGTCAAGTTCAAGGACGCAGATCTGGTCGGGATCCCCCTCCGCGTCACCGTGGGGCAGAAGGGGCTCGACCGGGGCGGCGTCGAGCTCAAGGCCCGCTCGGAGACGGATCCGAAGCGTGCAGAGCTCATCCCGCGCGCCGACGCCGTCGAGACGATCGCGGCGCGCGTGCGCGCGGCCCTCGCCGCCGTCACCCCAGCGGGCTGACGCGAGCGACCGCAGCGGGCGCGGCTCAGTCGCACCCGGCCGGCGTCACGGCGGGGCTCCGCGCCGTGGTGGTCGCCCCCCCATCCAGAGAGTGCTGGACCGTGGCGCGGAGGACGAGGGGCGCCTCGCACAGGCGGCTCGCGGCGTCGGCGGCCAGCGGGTCCTCCGCGACCAGGTCGTGGGCGAGCGTCACCTCGTCACCGGGGCCAACCTCGAACGGCAGCGTGACGCCGGTCGAGCGCACGTCGAGCGGGCCGAGCCCCAGCTCCGCGCCGGACGCCGCGCGGGTGAGCGCAAAGCTCACCCCATTCACCGTCACCGGATCGTCTGCGTACTCGCCGAGGGCGAGCCGCAGCGTGAAATCGCCGGTCAGGAAGGTACCGAGCGCGCGCTGCTCGACGGCGAGATCGAGCGACTCGACGCTCCCAGCTAGGCGGACCGAGTCCGGGTGTCCGCAGCCCACGAGCCCGCCACCCCACGTCACCCAGCCCACGAGCCCCAGACCCAGCACCCTTGCGCCCGCGCTCCACGCTCGCGACATGGGGCGATCTATGCCACAACCGAGGCGCATGACGCAGGCGGCTCGCTCGATCCGCTGCGCCGCGCGGCGCACGACGGTCGCGGCCATCGTCATCGTGACGCTCGGGGGCTGCGCGCCCCCACCGTCGCCACCGGCACCGCCCCTGCTCCCACGGACGCGCGCAGGGGCGACCCGCCAGGCGGCGGCAGCAACCGGGTCCGCGCGACCGCACGCCGCCCCGCGGGGGTCGGGGCGTCCCCCAGCCCGGGACGCGCCGCCGAGCGCCGCGGTGACCCTAGGCGGGGCAGCGCCCACGGTGGTCGAAGCGATCTCGCCGACCGGAACCTGGGTGTCCTTCTGCCAGGCGCGCCACGATGACGACGGTGACGGAGCGCTGCGCGTCGTCGTGGGCCCCGCGGGGGCGCTCTCGGGCGACTCCCTGGCGCGCTTCGTCACCCTCGCTACCGGCGAGGAGCGCGCCGTGGAGGACGTCCTGGCCTCGAGCCGCGATGGGCGCTGGCTCGTCACCCGGGAGGACGGCGCGGCTCGGCTGGTGGACGCTCGCACCGGTGAAACCACGAGGCTGGGGGCAGACACCCGCGCCGAGGCGCTGTCCTTTCGCGAGCACCGGTTCCTGTCCTTCGACGGCGGTAGCCGGCGGCTCTCCTACGTGCGAACCGAGGGGAAGACCTCGTCCGTCGTCGTCCTCGAACTCGAGTCGGGGCGCGAGATCGTCGTTCAGCCGGGCCCCGGCCGCCTGAGCCGCGTCCGGCTCGACGTCACGGGCGAGTGGGTGCTGCTCGAGGTGGTCGCTCAGGACACGAACGGCAATGGACGCCTCGATCTGCCCGTCCGTGACGCGCCGACGAGGGCCCGCCCCTGCCGGGGTCCGATCCCCACCTACGCCGTATTCGAGGCGCGAGGCGATTCTCCCTCGGCACGCGCTGCCCCCGTGCGACCGGGCACCGCGCGCGACGTGCCAGGGCTCATCGCGGCGTTCGCGCAGCGGCTCCTGGTGCGCCGGCCTGGGGACGAACTCTGGCTGGTGGACGCGCAAGGCCGCAAGACCCGCTTCGCCAGCGGCACCTGTCGCGGGCACCTGATCCATGCGGACGTCGCGCGGGACGCGGCCCTGGTCGCGTGCGAGCGCACTTCCGGGCCGGACGAAGGACGCAATGAGGTCGAGCTCTGGCGCGGGGGGGCTCGGCGAGCGCTCGGCGTCTTCGTCACCGGGCAGGCCGCCGATGCGTGGCCGGGACCACCGACGCGCCTGGTCGCGCTCTACCCGGGGCGCGAGGCGGCGCTGGTCGACCTCGAGCGCGGCACCGTCCACCCCCTGGTGGAGGGCGACCACGTCCTCGGCACGAGCGGCGCGCGAGCCCTGGTCCAGCGCGGGCCCGAGCTCGTCCTCGTGGACGTGGAGCAGGGCGCCACGACGCCGCTCGCCACCGTACCCGAGGCGGTCCCCGAGGTGGTGCGCCAGCCGCCGATGGTCGCCGTCGGATCGGTGCTGGTCGACGTGGACCGCGCGGTCGTGGTCGGGACGCTAGCGGAGCGACCCCTCGGCCTGACCCGTACGGGCGAGGTGCTCGTCGCGCTTGGCAATCCGGGCGACGACGCCGAGTTCGCGACCGGTCCGCTCGCGTGGCGCCGACCCTGAGGGACGATCGCGCGTCAGGTCCAGGCGCGATGGCAGGCGGCGGCGCTACCCCCGGACGCCGGAAGCATGCTCGAAGGCGAGCAGCAGCGCGCGCACCGTGGCGAACCGTTCCTCGCGCGCGATGGCGAGCGCCTGGCCCACCCAGTCGTCCACGTCTGCCGGCAGATCGGGCCGCAGCGCGTGCAAGCTCGGGCGCGGCGCCGAGGTCACCTGGACGAGCAGCTGCTGCAGATCCGACGCGAGGAACGGCGGCTGCCCGGTGAGCGCCCGGAATATCACCGCCGCCAGTCCATAGACGTCGACGCGGCCGTCGAGGGTCGCGCTCTGCCCGAGCCATTGCTCGGGGGCGATGTAGCTCGGCGAGCCCGCGATCATCCCCTGAGCGGTGACGCTGCGCATGCGCAAGAACTTGGCGAACCCGAAGTCGAGGAGCTTGACCCCGCCGCCGTGCGCGGGCTCGACCACGAAGACGTTCTTCGGTTTGACGTCCCGGTGCACGATCCCAAGGGCGTGGGCGCGGTCGAGGGTGTCGACGACGGGGGTCATCAGCCGCACCAGATCGACGACGGGGAGCCGGACCCCACCCTGCTCGAGCCGGATGAGGTACGTCTCGAGATTGACCCCGTGGAGCAGCTCCATCACGGTGCAGAGCGCCCCGTCGGGTGCAAACCCCTGGTCCAGCACCCGCACGGCGGCGCTGCGCCCGAGCTGGGCGAGCGCGTGGGCCTCGCGGAGCAACCGCTCGCGGAGCTCGGGGTCCCCTCCCCCGCCGTCGGTGAGGACCTTGACGGCGACCGCTTCCCCGTCCACGAGGTCACGAGCGCGGTAGACCTCGCTCTGCCCGCCCGTGTCGATCAGCCCCTCGAGCCGATACCGCTTGGCGACGACCTGGCCGATCCGACTCATTTTGGCGACCTCACGAAGCCTGGCGCCCCGGGCCGGGTCCGCACCACGCCCGCGCTCGGGCGGGAGGCGCCGCGGCTCGCCCGTCGCTCACCACCCCGCCGCCACCACGTCCGCGCTCTTCGCCCGCCGCCATTTGCCGCTCGACCGCCACGATAGCCGCCGGCGGCGGCCCGCACCAGGCGGCGCGGGGGCTTGGCCTGACTCGGCCGGACGAGCCTTCGGATCCACGGTGGCATTTGTCCAGTGCGCCGCGCGAAGCCCGATGGGGGCCGACCACCCGCGGTGGTGCCTTTTCGCGGGGCTCTGGCGCGGGATAACGCGCCGCGCACGCCTGCGGTCGCCCGAGCGCGAGCACGAACCCGCGGCGAACCGGGACGGCTCCGTTCTAGGGAGGTTGGAACCTTCGGAATCTCGATGGGATTTGGTAAGGTTCTCGCGATGAAGATCACCTGCAACGCGTGCGGATCGAACTACGCGATCGCGGACGAGAAGGTTTCCGGCCGACTCGTCAAGGTCCGCTGCAAGAGCTGCGGGGCTGCCATCGTGGTGGACGCGAGAGTGCAGGCCCCGGCGATGGCGGCTGGGGCGGCAGCGCCGAGCACGCCTGCGCCCGACGCTCAGGACCCCGCGGCGGCGGGCGCCCCCGACGTGGCCGCCGACAGCTGGTCCGTGAACCTCTCCGAGAACGAGTCGCGGACGATGACCCTCGCCGAGATCGTCGCCGCCCACCGGCTCGGTGAGCTCGCCGACGCCTACGTCTGGAGGGACGGCATGGAGGACTGGGCGCCCCTGATGGCCGTCCCCGAGCTCGCGACGGCCGTGGAGGCGGCGCAGCGCGCCCCCTCGGCTCCAGCCGCGGCCCCGACGCGCACCGCCGCGACCTCCCCGCTCTTCGGTGGACCCGCCGCCACGCCCGCGACAGGCAACCAGGGGCCGACACGGGCAGCCGCGACCCGCCCGAAGCAGACGCCAGATCTGTTCGGCAGCGCCGCCCAAGCCGGCAGCGAGGAAGACGCCCGGCAGGCACCGCCCCCGGAGGAGGAGCACCAGCGCCCCGTCGGCGCGCGCAACGAGAACTCGGTGCTCTTCTCGCTCGATGCGCTGCGGGCCGGGGTCACCGCCGCAGCGGCCCCGGCTGCTGCCGCGGGGCACGCGGCGCCCAGGGCACCCGGCCGCTCCGAGTTGGGGGCGCGCACACCCGCCGTGAGCGACGATCCCTTTGGGCTCGGCGCCGCGGCGCCCCTGCCCGCATTTGACCCGAGCGCGAACCTGGCCCTCATGAACGCGCCGCCGCCGCCGGAGCCGAAGCCGGAGCCGAGGCGCCCGCGGGTGGTGGAGGCGGCCGCCACCGACGGGGTCGCGCCCCCGGGCCCAAGCAAGCGCACCCTGCTGTTCGCGGTAGCGGGGACGGC
The DNA here is from genome assembly GCA_964480725.1 of uncultured Polyangiaceae bacterium. Taxonomy (GTDB): domain Bacteria; phylum Myxococcota_A; class Polyangia; order Polyangiales; family Polyangiaceae; genus JAFGBI01. Next base: position 75,065 of record CAYZQO010000004.1, read on the forward strand.
CGTCGTCATGCTCGCGATCATGGGCGTCGTCCTCGTCGTCGTCCTCGGACGCGGGTCGGGCGAGGAGGTCGCCCAGGCAACCTCGGCGAGCGCTCCGGCCGCGGAGAGCGCGAAGCCGGCCGCGGCCACCGCGGCGACGGACACCGCCACGGACACCGCCACGAGCGGCGCCGTCGCCGCCGCGACTGAGCCCGCGAGCGACACAGCGACCAGCACGGACACGGCGACGGCCGAGCCGCAGAAGCCGCTGACGGCCGAGGAGAAGCGGAAGCTCGAGGAGGCGCTCGCCCTGAGGCGCGCGGAGGATGCCAAGAAGAAGGCCGCCGCCGACGCCGCCGCCGATGCCGCCAAGAAGAAGGAGGCCGAGAAGAAGGAGGCCGCGGCGGTGGCCTCGGGCTTCGACAAGGGCGCGGCCTCGGCGGCGCTGTCTTCGGCCGCCTCCGCGGCCACCTCCTGCAAGCGCGCCGACGGTCCCACCGGCACCGGGAGGGTGCTGGTCACCTTCGCGCCGAGCGGCCGCGTGACGACCGCCAACGTCACCGGCGGCGGCTTCGGGGGAACCTCGGTCGGCGGCTGCGTGGCAAGCGTGTTCCGGAGCGCTCGCGTGCCCCCCTTCGAGGGTTCGCCGGTCACGGTGTCGAAGAGCTTCAACATCCCGTGAAGCCCGCCGTCGCGGCGCGTCAGCCCGAGAGCGAAGCGGAGAGGAGCGCGCCTCGCAGGCGCTCCGCGAGACGCGTTGCGCGGTCGTCGCGCCGCGTCTCGGCGAGGGCGAGTCCGATCGCGCGCGGGTCGACGACCAGCACGCAGAGGCGACGCGCACGCGTGACGGCCGTGTAGACGAGGTTACGAGACAGCATGACGAAATGGGTGGCAAGGAGCGGGATGACCACGGCGGGGTACTCGCTACCCTGGCTCTTGTGGATGGTCGTCGCGTAGGCCAGGACGAGCTCGTCCAGGTCGGTGTCCTCGTAGCTGACGGACCGTCCCTCGAAGGCGACGACCACCGCGCGGGACTCCGCGTCGACCGCCTCGACGCGCCCGATGTCCCCGTTGAAGACATCGCGCGTGTAGTCGTTCCGCGTCTGCATCACCTTGTCGCCGACCCGCAGCGTCTGGCCGTGGGCGGTGAGCGCCACGCCCCGCGGGTTCAGCGCCGCCTGCAGCGCGGCGTTGAGCGCCTGGGTGCCGAGGGGGCCGCGGTGCATCGGCGTCAGCACCTGCACCTCCGCGGGCGCCGCGAGTCGAAAACGCTGCGGGATGCGCTCGACCACGAGCTCGCGGACGAGCGCCGCCGCCGCCGCCGGATCGGAGCGGGTGATCACGAAGAAGTCTCCCTCGGCGTCGGTCGCCCCCACGGGCGCGAGGCCGGCGTGGATCCGGTGGGCGTTGGCGACGATGCCGCTCTCCGCCGCCTGGCGGAAGACGTGCTCGAGGCGCACGACCGGCACCACACCGCTCTCGACAAGGTCCCTGAGCACCGCCCCCGGCCCGACGCTGGGGAGCTGGTCGGCATCGCCGACGGCGATCAGGCGCGCGCTGGTCGGGATCGCGGCGACGAGCGCCGCGGCGAGCCCGACGTCGACCATCGAGAGCTCGTCGACGATCACCGCACCGACGTCCAGCGGGTGCGCCGCGTCGCGCTGGAAGCGTTGGGTCTGCGGGTCCACCTCGAGCAACCGGTGCAGCGTGCTCGCCTCGGTGGCGGTGGCCTCGGCGAGGCGCTTCGCCGCCCGCCCGGTGGGGGCGGCGAGCGCCACCGGGAGGTGGGCGCGCCGGAGCAGGAGCAGGATGGCGCGGACGATCGTCGTCTTGCCGACACCGGGGCCACCGGTGACGACGACCACTCGGTGGCGGGCGGCGGCCGCGATCGCCGCGCGCTGCTCCGGCGCGAGCTCGACCCGAGCCTCGCGCGCGAAGTCCGCGATCGCCGCCTCGAACGGCAGCGGCTCGACGACGGGGGCGCCAAGCAGACGCACCAGCCCGCTCGCCAGCTCCACCTCGGCGCGGTGCAGGCGCGCTAGGGACACGGCGTCGTCCTCGACGACGACCCGCCCCTGTCCCCACAGCGCACCGATCGCCGAGTCGGGGTGCGCGGCGTCGATCGAGAGCAGCGCGGCGGTCTGGTCCGCGAGCGCTGCGCGGGGCGTGACGACGTGTCCGGCATCGGCGCGCGTCTCGAGGACGTGCAGAACGCCCGCCTGCGCCCGCTCGGGGTGGTCGCCGCGGATCCCAAGCGAGCGGGCCAGGCCGTCCGCGGTCTTGAACCCCACCCCGCGGACATCCATTGCCAAACGGTAGGGAGATCGCTGGACCACGGTCGCCGCCTGATCGCCGTAGGTGGCGAAGATGCGCGACGCGAGGCTGGCCGAGGCGCCGTGGGCCTGCAGCAGCAGCATCACGTCCGCCATCGCCCGCTTCGCGCTCCACGCGCGCTTGACCTCCTCTGTCCGGCGAGCCCCGAGCCCGGGCACCTCGGCGAGACGACCGGGTTCTCGGTCGAGGACCTCCAGGGTCGCGAGCCCGAATCGCTCAACGATTCGGCGCGCGAAGCCGGGCCCGATCCCGGGAATGATGCCCGAGCCGAGGTACTTCTCGAGCCCGTCGATGGTGCTCGGATCGAGCGGGACCAGAACGCTGGCGCGAAACTGTTCGCCGTGGCGAGGATCGCGCACGAGCTCACCGGTGACGCGCACGCGGGTCCCTGGCCCGACGGGGGCAAAGGCCCCCACGATGGTGAGCGGCCCCTGGTGGCCGGCGAGCCCCTCCACCCCCGAGACGCGGAGCACGCGGAAGCCAGTTTCCTCGTTCTCGAACGTGACCCGTTCGACCTCGGCGGTGAGCGTCGTCGCCACGGAGCCCTCTCACTCGCTCATGGCGTGAGCGACGCTGCGGACTGGCTCGCGGCCATCGGCTGGCGGCGCCGCCCCGCCGACATAGAGCGGCCGACACCGCGCGCCGCCCGGCTCACGTCCCGTCGTACTCCTCCGGATCCGGGATCTCGTCCACCCCGCGCGCCCCGCTCACCGGAATCGCCCGCGCCAGCGCCACCTTCTCGAGGGAGGTGGCGAGGCCATCGTGATTCCACACGGGCGGCAGGATCACCTTGGACCCGTCCCAGAGATCGAGGGCGACAATCCCCGTCTTGTCGAGCTGCACCCGATCGATCTGGGCCCAGCGATAGCGACGCACCTGGGGCCAGAGCATCGACACCACGTCACGGTACTCGAGTCCGTCGCCGCGGACCCGCACCCCACGCATCCCGGTCCGGAGCACGGACGCGACGGCTCCGAGCGCGAGGAACGCGGCGAAGGACCGGGCACTGATGAAGCGCAGGGCGTTTTGCTCCACCGTATAACGGTGTAGCGCAGAGCCGTAGGGGCTGGCCTCGCCGACGAGGACCACGACGAAGGCGACCACCGCGAGCAGGACGTAGAAGATCGACGGGAGCCAGACCGCGAGGGGAGGGCCGAAGACCGCCTCGGTCGGGCGATAGGTCATGTCGAACCCGGGGGGGCGAGACGGGCGGGCCACGGAGCTGAAACCTAGCGACCGCGCCGCGGCTTGGAAAGCGGCGCTGGACCGTCGTGGAGCTGGGCGCCCGAACCCCATCGGCACGTCCCCCGCGGTCGGGTGGCGCGGGGGCGGGCCCCTCGGCCCGCCGAGGATCCGGGTGCCGCCTTTGACGCGCAGTGGTAACGACTGCCGCGGGCGCCGCCGACGGTGGAAGGCGCGCCGCCGCCGAGGAACCCTCATGCCCGTCGTCGTCGATTCGGAGCTGGAACCGTCGGTCACCGGCGCGCTCGTCGAACAAGTGACCGCCGCCGGCCAGCGGATGCTCGCGGCGCTCACCCTCGAGGACGCGGAGCTCAGCGTCGTGCTCGTCGATGATGACGCCATCCGAGCCCTCAACCGGGCGCACCGGGGCATCGACGAGCCCACGGACGTGCTGGCATTCCCCATGGACTTCGCCGACGACACCGGCGAGGTGACCGCCCCGCCCGAGGCGGGTCGCCTGCTGGGCGACGTGGTCATTTCGGTGCCGACCGCCGCCCGACAGGCCGTCGCGGCCGGACACCCCCTCGACCGGGAGGCCGTATTCCTCCTCGCCCACGGCCTGCTTCACCTGGTTGGGTTCGACCACGCCGACGCCGCCGGACAGTCCGAGATGGATCGCGAAACATCCCGCCTGATCCGCGTGGCGAGCCCCAACCAGTGAGTGAACTGTGAGTCGTAAGCACCAGTCATTACAAGACAATGACGGGCTGGGTCCGGGTTTCTCCCGCCCCTGACCACGGAACGGCGGAAAGGCTGCTGAACGCGCCGACCCCGCTGCGATAGCACCCCGAACGACGCCATCCCAGCGCCCCCCGGCCCCCACACGGCAGAAAAAAAGCGGGTTTGGGGCGAGCGTTTTCTTGCTTGCCGAAAAAACCCCTGATATCGGTCGGTGAGCCTTCGTTTGGTACGAACGGAGGGCGAAAGCCCGACGAACCGACCGAGAGGGCGGGACACGGCGTCAACAGAAGAAGGTCTTCGACAGGAGGATTCCCATGGCAGGCAAGAGGCTGACCAAGGCACAGGTGATCAGCGAGATCGCCTCCATCGCCGAGGTGGAGAAGAAGAGTGTGAACCGCGTGTTCGAGGCGCTGCAGGAGCTCATCCGCAAGCAGCTGTCGGGGCGTGGCCCGGGCGAGTTCGTCATCCCGAGCCTCGTCAAGCTCCGCGTGGTGAAGAAGCCGGCGACCAAGGAGCGCCCTGGCATCAACCCGTTCACCAAGGAGCCGATCACGATCCCGGCGAAGCCGGCGAGCAAGAAGGTCCGCGCGACGGCGCTGAAGTCGCTGAAGGATCTGGTCCAGTAGCGCGCATCTCCAGGCGCACGACGGGTCCCCGGCCGCCGGTCGGGGATTCGTCTTTTTGTGGGGCACGGGCGGCCGTCGCCGCGCCGTCTACCAGTAAAGGACGAGCCCCGCGCGGAGCAGCCCTCCACCGGAGCTGTTGGTGGTGATCGTCGGATCGTCGGGGTCGATGAACTCGGGCTCCTCCTCGGCGCGGCGGTCCGTCCGGCCGCGCAGGAAGCCCACGAGATCGAGGTCGAGGGCGGTGCGCTTGCCGAGCCACACCTCGAGCCCCGCGCCGAGCTGGGCGCCGAGATACGCGTAGTAGCGGGTGTCGCGCACCGTCACGACCTCGTCACCGAAGGACTCGGTCCGGGTGACCTTCACCACGGCACCGCTCCAGCCGAAGCCCCCGAGCAAGTAGAATTGCACCGGGTCCTGCGGGTTGACGAACAGGAGGCCGCCAACGGTCAGCGCCGTCTCCTCTCGCCGATCACCATGCCAGTCCCGGCCACCGACCAGATCGGCCCCGAGCTCCAGCGCGAAGTGCGGGACCGCCCGGTAGCGGAGGCCGAGACCGACGCCCCCCATCCCCGAGGTGCCCGCGCGGCTCGGATCATCGCCGAGCAGCGCCGACTCCAACCGCATGGAAAATCCCCACGTCTCGTCGGGCACACGGCGAACCGGCTCCGGCGGAGGCGGCGGTTCGGTCGCGGCGCCGACAACGACCAGCGGCGGCGACCGCGGCCCGGGCGGGGGTGGCTCGACGACGGGCGGTGGCGCAGGTTCCAGCTCCGCTGGGCCCGGGTCCTCGTCGAGCACGGTGACGCGAGCGTACCCACCGGCACCGTCTTGGACGCCCTCGGGCGCCGCCTCCGTGCCGTCGGGCGACTCGACCGGGGGCGGCTCGGCCTCCTCGCAGAACCAGCTGCCTGGGGGACACTCGCCCGCTTCCGGCAGCGCCTGCGCGGCGGCGGGGCGAGGCAGCAGGCCGGCGCCGATGAGGGTGACCAGGACGACCGTTCGACGCATCGACAGGGGCTCCCTTCCCGACCACCGCCGGGCTCTCGTGACCGAGCTCAAGGTAGCAATCCCGATGCCCAGCGCCAGCCACCCGGGGCCCGGGGTACGCCCCCCCCTGGAGCGGTCATCGGTTTGATTGCCGCGAAGAATCAACGATCTAGGGCACCAAGCGGGCAGCAGATCTCCCCAAAGGCGCCCTGGGCAAGGCCCCCTCGCCCCGCAGGGGGGCGTTTCTCAGGGCGCCGACGCAGTTGGCAAACCGGTTGGTGCTCTGACGCGCCGGCCGTGGAGCGGAGTTTACAGCCCCGTGGCGTCAGGGGTACTGCATGGGCTCAGCGATGGCCGTCGTTCGCCTAAGAGCGGGACACGTCCGGCCGGTGTGGGCCGGGCACCCCTGGGTCTTCGCCCAGGCGATCGAGCGCGTGGAGGGCGGGGCCACCGCGGGCGACGAGGTCGACGTGCTCGACGCTCACGGCCACGTTCTCGGTCGAGGACTGTACAGCCCAGGCTCCGCGATCGCGGTCCGCCTGTACTCTCGTCAACCGGGCGTCGCGCTCGACCGCGCCCTGTTCGAGCAGCGGATCGCGGAGGCCGCGCGGCGGCGCACCGCGATGGGGCTCGGTGGGCCGGAAACCACCGGCTACCGCCTCGTGCACGCCGAGGGGGACGCGCTCCCGGGCCTCGTCGTCGACCGCTTCGACGGGGCGCTCGTGCTGCAGCTGGGCACCATCGGGATGAAGCAGCGCGAGGCCACCGTCATCGAGGCGCTCGAGCACGTCATCGGGAGCTCGACGCTGATCGATCGCACCTCCCCCACAGTGGCGCGCCTCGAGGGCTTCGTCGCCGGCAGCGGGATCGTCCGCGGCGATCCCGCGGTTCCGGAGCTACGGTTTCACGAGCGCGGCCTCGAGCTCCGGATCCCGCTCGAGCTCGGCCAGAAGACGGGCTTCTACTTCGATCAGCGTCCGCTCCGCGATCGGGTGGAGGCGCTCGCGGCAGGGCGACGGGTCCTCGACGCCTATGCCTACGTCGGCGCCATCGGTCTGCGCGCCGCGCGCGGAGGGGCGAGCGAGGTGGTCGTCGTGGAGCGCAACGCGCTGGCGCTCGAGGTTGGGGCGGAGCTCGCGCGACTGAACGGGCTGAGCGACCGCCTGCGGTTCGTCCACGGCGACGCCCGAGAGGCCCTCACGCAGGCGGGCCGCCGCGGGGGCTACGATCTGGTCGTTTGCGATCCGCCGAAGCTCGCCCCTTCCGCCGGCGCGCGGCGACGCGCGGCGAGCTACCTCCGTGAGATCGCCGCGGCGGCCTGCCGCGCGACCCGCCCGGGCGGGTTGCTCGTCCTGTCCTCCTGCTCAGCCGCGCTCGGCATCGACGAGGTCACGCGGGCGATCGCCACGGGCGGCGCCGAGGTGGGGGTGCGTCCGGTGGTCGTCGAGCGCCTCTTCCAGGGCCCGGACCACCCGGTCCCGGCCGCGTTCCCCGAGGGGCTCTACCTCAGCACGGTGATCGCCGAGATCCCCCCACCCTGACCGATCGGGGGCCGGTCGCGCCGGTGCGGCGTTGCGCGCTGCCGAACGGGCATGCACCCTTCGCACCGTGCGACCCATCGCCACGCTCGGGGTAGAGGAGGCCCGCTCCTTGGTCGGGCTCCTGTTCGATCTCGACGACACGCTGCTCACGCGCGGCAAGCTCACCGAGGGGGCCTACGCCGCGCTCTTTCGGCTGCGTGACGCGGGGCTGCGGCTGGTGGCCACCACCGGGCGCCCGGCGGGCTGGGGCGAGGTGCTGGCCGCGCAGTGGCCGGTCGACGCGGTGGTGACCGAGAACGGGGCCGTCGCGCTCTACCGCGTCGGACGCCGTGTCGAGCGGTTCGATGCCGTCGACACCGAGGAGCGACGGCGGCGGCGACGCGCCGTCGCCCACCTGGTGGACGAGATCCGCACTCGCTGGCCCGAGCTCGAGCTGGCGGACGACGCTACCGCCCGGGTGAGCGATCTCACCCTCGACGTGGGGGAGCACCGCGCGGTAGCCCCGGAGATCGTCGCCGCGGCCACGGCGCTCGTGCGGGAACGCGGCGCGCGGGCCATCCGATCGAGCATCCACCTGCACGTGACCCACGACGACGACGACAAGGCCTCCGGCTCCCTGCGCGCCCTGCGCCAGATCCTCGGGGTGGAGCCGGTGGTGGCGCGCGCGCGCTTCGCCTTTGTCGGCGACAGCGACAACGACGCCTGCTGCTTCGCCGCGTTCCGAACCACCGTCGCGGTCGCCAACCTCAGTGGCTGCGCGGCAGCGCCTCCGCGCTTCATCACCACCCGGCCGATGGGGGCGGGCTTCGCCGAGACGGCGGCGATTCTGGCAGCGCGGCGGGACGGCTAACCCTGCTGGCCCCGGCCAAACTCAGTGCTAGGGTGCGCCGCCATGTCGTCCCCCACCGAAGCCCAGTTGGTCGAGCTCGCGAAGGCGAGCCTCTATCCGAACTACGCACAACCGCCCTTCGTCCTGGTGCGCGGGCGTGGTTGCGAGCTCTGGGACGCGTCCGGCCGCCAGTACCTCGATCTCTGCGCGGGCATCGCGGTCAGCACCCTGGGGCACGCGCACCCGCGGCTGGTGGCCGCCATCGCGGAGCAGGCCGGGACCCTGATCCACGTCTCGAACTACTACTACAACGAGCCCAACATCCGGCTCGCGGCGCGCCTGCGGGAGCTGACGGGACTCGGTCGGGTGCTCTTCTGCAACTCCGGGACGGAGGCGATCGAGGCGATGCTGAAGCTCGCCCGACGGCACTTCTTCGCGCGCGGCGAGCTGGATCGCTACCGCGTCGTGGCCTTCCAGAACGCGTTCCATGGCCGCACGCTCGGGGCGCTCGCCGTGACCGGGCAGCCCAAGTATCGCGACGGCTTCGGGCCGCTGCTGGGGGTGACCCACGTCCCCTTCGGTGACGCGGACGCCGTGCGCGCCGCGATGGGGCCCGACGTGGCGGCGATCCTGGTCGAGCCGGTCCAGGGCGAGGGCGGGGTGATTCCGGCGCCGCCGGGGTTCCTGGCCGCGCTCCGCGAGATCGCCGACACGCATGGCGCACTCCTCCTCGGTGACGAGGTGCAGACCGGACTTGGGCGCACGGGGGCGTTCCTCGGCTTCCAGCGGGAGAACGTTCGCCCCGACGCGGTCGCGCTAGCCAAGGGCCTCGGTGGGGGCTTCCCGATCGGGGCGATGGCCGCGAGCGATGCCCTCCTCGGGGCGCTGCCGCCGGGCAGCCATGGCTCCACCTTCGGCGGCAACGCCCTGGCGAGCGCGACGGCGCTCACCGTCCTCCAGGTCATAGAAGAGGAGCGGCTCGTCGAAGGCGCCCGGACCAAGGGCGAGCACCTGGCGTGCGCCCTCGCCGAGCTCCCGCGGCGCCACCCGACCAAGGTCGCCACCACGCGTGGCGTCGGTCTGCTCCACGCCGTCGTGCTGCGGCCGGAGGTGGACGCGGGCCGGGCCCTGGCCGCAACCCGAGCCGAGGGGGTCTTGCTGACGCTCGCGGGCGGGGCACTCCGCATCTCACCGCCGCTCGTCGTCACGACCGAGCAGCTCGACCGCGGTGTCGCCGCCATCGACCGCGCCCTCGGCGCCCTCTAGCGCGGCACGAGGGCACCGCCGGGGGCCGGCCCCGGAGGGACGTGCGTTTTTCCCGCGGGCCGGGTAATAACCACGGGGTGGCGAGACACCTCCTTACCCTGTCCGACCTAGGCCGTGACGGCCTGATCCGCGTGCTCGACCTGGCCGAGCGGCACCGCACTCGACGGGGCCGTCCGGACGTCGAGCGGCCGCTGGCTGGCAAGACCGTCGCGCTCGTCTTCGAGAAGCCATCGACGCGGACTCGGATCTCCCTCGAGGTCGCCGTGCACGAACTCGGCGGCCACCCGCTCGTCCTGACCAAGTCCGGCTCGCAGATGGACCGCGGCGAGCCGGTCAAAGACACCACCCGCGTGCTCACCCGGATGGTCCACGCCATCACCTTCCGCACCAGCAGCGTGGAGCGCCTGCGCGAGATGGTCGCCCACAGCACGGTGCCGGTGCTCAACGCCCTGACGGATCAGGATCACCCCATGCAGCTGCTCGCCGACCTGCAGACGGTGCTCCGTGTGCGCGGCCGCCTCGGCGGCCTCAAGTTCGCGTGGGTCGGTGACGGCAACAACATGGCAAACTCCTGGATCGAGGCGGCCGGGCTGCTCGGGCTCGAGCTCGTGCTCGCCTGCCCGGAGGGCTACCGCCCCGCCGCCGACCGAATCGCCCATGCGTGCGAGGTGGGCGGTGTCGTGCGTGTGGTCGAGGATCCCCGGGCGGCGGTCGAGGGAGCCGACGTCGTCAGCACGGATGTCTTCGCGAGCATGGGGCAGGAGGAGGAACAGCAAGCGCGGCTCCGGGCCTTCTCCGGGTATCGCCTGACCCGCGACCTGCTGGCGCGCGCGGCCTCCGACCGTGTCGTGCTGCACTGCCTACCAGCGCACCGAGGGGAGGAGATCGACGAGGACGTGCTCGAGGGACCAGACAGCCACGTCTGGGAGCAGGCTGAGGACAGGCTGCACTCGGCCAAGGCTGCGCTGACGTGGGCGATGGAGCGCGATGGGTGACGTGCCGGCGGGAACGCCCGTCCCGGCGCGCCCGCCCGCGAGCCACGGCCCCACGGGGACCGTCCCCTGCTCCACCTGCGGCGTCACGGTGGACCCGCTGCGAGCCTCTCGCGTGGCCTGCTTCGGGACTCGCTTCCGGTACTTCTGTTCGCCCCACTGCCGGGAGGCCTTCGCCACCGACCCCCGCTTGACCCCGCTGCCGCTACCCCCGCGCCGTGGGGCGGGGGCGCTCGGGCTGGGTGCGGTCGTCGCCGTCCGCAACGACGTGGACGGGTTCGACCGGCGCCGACACGCCGCCGAAGCGCTCGCGGCCGTGGCGGCGGACGACCTCGAGCAATTGGAGGGCTCGATTCCGGCGACCGCCCCCGCCGACGCTGCCGAGGTCGACCGGGTGAGCACCCCCACGGTCCTCCCGGCGACGGACGAGACGGCCGACGTCGGCGGCCTGCTCCTCGCGCTCGCGCTGCTCGGGGGCGCGCTCTCCGTGGCGCTGACCCTCGCCGGGAGTAGCGGCGTCGCCCTCCACGCGCGCCTGTTGCTGGCGGCGGTCGCCGCCGGCGCGCTGGTGGTGGGCAGCGTGCTCGGCGACCGCGATCCGGTCCGGGGATCGCCGCTGGCAATGCTGGCGGCGCCGGTCGCGGGGGCACTGCTCGCGATTTTGGCAACCCTGACCGGCGTCGCGGAGGCACCCCGGGCAGTTTCGCTCGCCGCCGTCATCGTGATGACCCTCGCCGCCGGACTCTGGTTGATGCGCCACGCGCGAGGCCCCCAGGAGGCGGAGCGCCGGCGCATTGCGGCGGCCCTCGATGGCTCCGCCGCCCGCGTGATCGCCGACGAAATCCTCGCGACGCCAGCGCGGGAGCTCCGCCCCGGCGAGGAGGTCGTGCTGGGCCCGGGCGACGTGGTCCCCGTCGACGCCACCGTCGTCGCAGGCAGCGTCGAGGTAAGGCCGTGGCACGGTGCCCGCACCAACGCGCTGCGGGGCGAGGGCGAGCCCGTCGTGGCCGGCGCGCGCGTGCGAGAGGGTCGCGCCCGCGCGGTCGTGGGTTGGGCGGGCAACGACCGGGCATGGCTGCGTTTGACCGCCGACTCCCGCCGTCGCGCGGACCTCATCGCTCCCCTCGCTCGCTTCGGTAGGCTGGCGGCGGAGCGCGGCGCCCCGCTCGGCGCGTTGCTCGCCGCGGTGGCAGCCTACGCCAACACCCCAAACCTCTTCGAGGTGGCCCTGGTCGCGGTCGGCGCCCACGCCGCCCTCGCCAGCGCCGGGCTCACGCAGATCGGAGCGCTGCACGTGGGCCAGTCCGTGCTCGCGGCGCTGCGGCGGGGCATCGTGTTTCGCACGGCAGAGGCCCTCGACCAGACCGGGAAGGTGTCGACCGCCGTGTTCTGCGCCCGGGGCACCCTGCTGCTCGGCGAACCGGAGATCGCGAGCATCGAGGCCTTCGGTGAGCACGACGCGGAGGGCGTCCTCGCGCTCGTCGCCGGCGCCGAGGGCGGCGCTGTCCACCCGGTCGCGGCCGCGGTGGTGCGCACCGCGCGCGCGCGCGGCGTGCGCCCGGACGGGGTCCGGAGCCCTAGCCTCCAGCCTGGGCTCGGCGTCACCGCGGTCGCCTCGAATGGCCAGCCCCTGGTGGTCGGCAACCGGGCGCTGATGCTCCGCGAGCGCATCAGCATCGCCCGCGCCGAGCCGAGAATCGCGGAGCTCGAGTCGCTGGGCCGCTCCGTGCTCCTGGTGGCGCTCGCGGGGCGGCTCGTGGGTATCCTGGGCCTGCAGGACGGCCTCCGCGCCGGCGCGCGCGCCGCCGTGCAGCACCTGCTCGACGTCGGCGTGGAGCCGGTGCTCCTCTCGGGGGATGCCCGAGAGACATGCGAAACCCTCGGCCGAGCGCTCGACGTGGACCATGTCCGTCCGGAGGTGCTCCCGCAGGAGCGCGGTGACGAGGTGCGCCGCCTGGCCGACGGTGGCGCCGTGATCGCCGTCATCGGGCGGAGCCCGATCGACGACGCCGCCCTCGCGGCCGGCGCCGTGTCGGTCGCGCTCGGCGCGGCGGGCTCCAGCGCCGCCGAGTGGAGCGTGCAGCTGACCAACGACGACGTGCGCGACGCGGCGCTCTCCCTTCGCCTAGCGCACGAGTGCCGGCGCGAGGCGAAGCTCGGGATCGGGATCACGATGGCGACGGGCGTGACCGGCGCGCTCGCCATCGCCTTCGGGCTCGCCAACCCTGTGATCGCTCCCTTGCTCGCCCTGGGAGGGACACTGGCGGCCTACTGGCGGCTGCGCAGCATCGTGGCCTGAGGGTCCGAGCCCGGCGCTCGATCACGAGCACCGTGACGTCGCGGACACGAAGGGGGCCGCGGGCCTCGCCCCTCGGGCGCCGGCGGAGCGGACACGCGCGGAGCACCCCCAGCTCGCCTCGTCCCTTGACCGCTCGCGACCACGGGGTGATAGCGACTCGGTGTCGGGAGACTCCGCGAGGTCCGGGTCGAGGCCATCACCGGCGGCGGCCGAGCGCTCGGCACCGAACTGGTCCGTCCCGGAGCCACGCGCCGCCACCGAGCCGGATCTGGAGCGACTCCGCGAACAGGTGCGGGTCTACATGGTCACCCAGGGTCTGCGCTCGACCGAGCAGCGGCGCCAGATCGTGGAAACCTTCTTGCAGACGCGGGAGCACATCACCATCGACCAGCTCCTCGCGCTGGTGAAGGCCCACGATCCGCGGATCGGCTACGCGACGGTCTATCGCGCGATGAAGATGCTCACCGCGGCGCGGGTCGCGCACGAGCGACGCTTCAGCGACGGGTTCACCCGCTATGAGCTCGCGGTGGCGGAGACGCACCACGATCACCTCATCTGCCTCGATTGCGGGCGGATCATCGAGTACGCGGAACCGCGGATCGAGGCGCTGCAAGACCAGATCGCCCGCGAGTTGGGGTTCGCCGTGCGGTACCACAAGCACGAGCTCTACTGCGCGTGCCTGGACGCCGATTGTCCCCACCGACCGCGCGTGAAATGAGCCGCCCGGCGGACGGCAGACGTCAGCGTCCCCCAGCGTCGGCGCCCGCCTCGACCGCAAGGGTGCGCGCGTCGGTCACCACCCACGCGCAGCGCACGTCGTGCGCCTCGACCGGAAGCTCGACCAGGAGCTGGAAGTCGAACCCGACCACCACGGCAACGGCGGGCGGGCAGTGCTCGGGGAGGGTGGCGTCGTACCAGCCGGCGCCGTGCCCGAGGCGGTGCCCGTCCGGAGAGATTCCGAGCGCCGGCGCCACCACCACGTCGAGGGCACCCGGGATCGCCTCGGGGGCGCCCGGTGGGGGCTCCGGGAAGCGATGCCCGCGATCGGCGAGGTCGCTCGCGCGCGCCGCGACGCGAAACCCGGTGCGCGACCCGTCCCCGTGCGGCTCGACGAAGGGGTAGTAAAGGGTGACGCCGCGCGCCCGGAGCACCACATCGAGCTCGGCCAGGTCGAGCTCGTGCCGCGGCCGGATGGCGGCGTAGAGCGCCACCGAGCGCGCTTGAGCGAGGACGGGGAGGTCGGCCAGACGCTCACAGGCGGCCCGGCTGCGCGCAGCCACGGCCGCCGTCGGCAGCGCGCCGCGCAGGGCGCGGAGGCGCTCGCGCAGCGTCCGCTTCGCCTCGGTCCGCAGGGCGGCGAGTTCTGCCGCATCCAGGGCGAGATCGGCGAGGATCGCGCCGGGAGGTCGCGAGGAGCCGGAGGGCACGGTGCGCGTGTTAGCGCGCCCGGCAGCGACCCCGCAACCGACGCCGCGAGCGCCCGGGGCCCCCGCTGGGCTACGGCGGCTCGGGGATGGGGTTCAACGCGGGGGAGCGCGGGCCCTCCGGGCAGATCAGGGCGCGAGGCGTGGCGACGGCGCTCACCCTCATGAGTGACCGCCCGGGTCCCGATCCATCACCAATAATGCAATCGGCGGCCCCGCAATCGACGCCTCGCGGGGCACCAGGTACGGGCGGCTTCCCCAGCCGCCCGGGGCCGGGGCTCGCGAGGGGGCCACCTGGCGCTTGGCGCGACCAGTCCAGGGCGGCATGCTGGCGCCCATGTGCTCCTCGGTGCGATGGTGGTGCGGGGTGGCGGCGCTACTGGCCCTGGTGGGCTGCGCGAGGGCCCCCTACGTCTGGGTCTACGATCTGCCCGACTCGGTGCTCACGGGCCAGTCGGCCGCGCTTGTGCCCGGCGACCGGCTCTTCGTCTTCGTCCGCGACCAGCCGACCCTGTCCGCGGAGGTCGTCGTGGCCGAGGACTCCACCATCGCCCTACCGGTGGTCGGGCAGATCCGCGTGGGTGGCACCAGCCCCGAGCAGGTCGCCCAGTCGGTGACGAAGGGGCTCACCGGCGTCCTCGAGAAGCCGGTGGTCAACGTCTCCCTGGTCAGCCGACGCCCAGCCGAGATCGTGGTGATCGGCGAGGTCAGGAACCCGGGTCGTTTCGAGGTCCCGGAGGGGACGCGCATGGTCGACGCCCTTGCACTCGCCGGGGGCCTCAATGAGTTCGCCAACCGGAGGCGGGTGTTCGTCGTGCGGCAGGGGAGCTCGGCCGGAAGGATCCGCTTCCGATACGGGGAGGTCCTGAGCGGCGAGGTCGCGAGCAGCCGCTTCGTGCTCCTCGACGGCGACGTCATCGTGGCCGAGTAGCGTCACGTGGCGGTGCTGGCGCTCAGCGCGGCGCTCCTGGTGGGTGTCGGGGCAGCGGGACTGGAGGCGACCGCCCAGGCGACGGCGGAGGTCGCCAGCGGCGTCGCGCCGGTCCGCCCGCTGGAGCCGGCCGAGCCCACCCTCCTGACCACGCTCGCGCCGAGCCTCGCTGGGCGGGTGTTCACGCGGCGCTTCTCCTTCGAGCTGACCTACGGACCGCGCCTCTCGCTCCGGACGCCGAGCTACGTCGAGTCGATGACGCCCACGCTGCTGCACCAGGCCACGGCGACCCAGTCCTACCGCCTCACGCCCCGTACGGAGTGGCAGAACTCGGCCGCGGTCAGTTACGGTGAGGTCGATTACATCGACCTGGCGGAGATCCTCGAGTCCGAGGAGGCCCGCACGGTGACCACGGCGCGCCTGGGCGTCCTCGGGACCAGCGCGCAGACGCAGCTCACCCACGCCGTCACGCGGCGCTACCGGCTGTCCGTCGGCGCCGGTTGGTCTCGTCAGGAGCTGGTGGGAGACGCCGAATCGGCGACCTTTCCCACCTCCGAAACCGGCTCGCTCCACCTGTCGCAGGCGCTGACGCTCTCCCGGGTCGACTCCCTCTCGCTCACCACCAGCGTGGGGCAGACCGAGTACGACCCCGGGCTGGACTACTCGTTCGGCAACGGTCTGATGACCTGGGGTCATGCGCTCTCGCCCACCGCCTCGACCACGGTGGGCGCGGGGCTCGCCGTCTACCTGGACGACGGCGGGGACTGGCTGACCAGCCCGACGGCCACCGGCAGTGCGCAGTCGTTCCTCGGGTCCGTCGGGACGCTCCGCACCACAGGCACGGTGTCGGTGACGCTGACCTCCACCCTCGACCCTTTCACGGGCCAGCCGCGCGAGGCCGTGGGCGTCCAGGTCGGCGTCAACGCGCGCGACACCCCCTGGTCCTACTCCGTGGGCGCGTCGGCCTTCACCGGTCTCCGACGGACCGCTGGCACCGGCAGGCAGGCGGAATCCTCGGTGTCGGCGCAGGCCTCGGCGACTCACCAACTGCACCGCACGACGGTGGTGTCGTTCGGCGTGCGGACCGCGTGGCGCGCGGTGGACTATGGGGGAGCCGCCGCCGAACCGTACAGCCTCGAGGCACTCGGCTTCCTCGCCGTCCATTACCGACAGATCATCGCCAGCCGAGCCGGGCCGCGGTAGCCGCCGTCGCCGCCGGCAGCGGCGTTCGCGGCGAGGGGCCTCACGAGGAAAGGCCGAGCCAGGCGCCGACGCAGGCGAGCGCGAGCGCCACCGGCGCCGCCGCGAGCGCGAACACGACGGTGATCGGCGCGGTCATGCTGAGGCCGGCGACGGTGAGCGCAACGGCGACCAGAGCGCCGAGCGCTGGCTCGAGCACGCTGGTCGTGCCGGTGGCGCGCGCGACGAGGAAGCCCGCGGTCGGGAAGGCCACGAGCACGCCCGCGCCGAGCAGGGTGAGCGGCGCCGTGGCGCGGAAGTCGCCTTGCTCCGCCAGGGCGAAGTCGACCCCGATCCGGTGCCCGAGGAGGACGGAGCCGGCGAGCAGGGTGAGCATGAGCCCGAGGGTCACCAGCGTGGCGAGCGCGATCCAGTGGGGCATGAGCGGACGATCGCGGTGACTGAAGGCGCGACGCACGGCCTCGATCGAGGGCGGCTCGATGCCGCCGAGCAGCGACCGGTTCGACGACGGGAGCAGACCAGCATCGCGGAGCCCGACCCACGCCGTGCCAGCCATGATGAGCACGAGCGGGGCGACCGCGACGAGGGCCCCCGGCGGGAGGCCGAAGACGACCAGCGAGTAGACCCCGTGGAGCGCGGCCGCGGCGACCCACGCCGCGGGGAACCAGCGGCCTCGACGGGCCCCGTGCCCGCTGCCGAGCGCGAAGCCCCAGACGCCGGCGAAGAAGACGTGAGCTGGGGCGCCGAGCCCAGCCCGAACGACCCGGATCGGCTCGAGCGGCCCCGTCACCAGGTAATGGGCCGTCGTGGCCAGAGCGAAGCCGGCGCCCGCACAGGCGGCGTAGAGGACGCCCAGGTGCGGGCCGTCGATCACACGGCGGCGCACTAACCACATCAGGCTGAGCACGGCCAGCCCATGCTCGAGGGGCGCGACGAAGAGCAGCGTGGCGAGCAGGGCGCCGAGCACGTTCGCGTGACCCGGATCGATCGAGAAACCGGTGAGGGCGAGCATCGCGTCCACGAGCCTCGTCGCGACGACGCCACCGAGCAGCCCGACCGCGGCCACTACCCAGGCATGGCGCGGCGCGAGCGACCGTCGCAGGCTCACCCGGCGCCAGATCAGCGCCGCCATCGCGGGCGCAATGAGCCCCAGCGGGACGGCGATGACCAGGGACCAGGGGTTCATCGACGACGGCCACCTCTCTCGGGTGCGCGGAGCCGAGTGGGCCGAGCGGGCTCAGAAGTGCAGCCCGACCACAGCCGACGCGGTGAGGGCGGCCCCGATGCTGGCTCCGTCCTTGCCGTAGACGGCCTCCAGCCGCGCGGAGTCGGCGCCGGGAGCGACCTGGCGCAACGCGTCGGGTTCGACCCCCGGCCGCCTCAGGAAAAGGGCGTCGCCGGTGACCCGGCCCCCGAGCGTGAAGGCCCGGCTCAGGTACAGGTCGGCGCCCCCTCCCGCCCGCAGGTCCCAGCCGCGAATCTCGACGTCACCGCTGTCGACACCGTCGTGCACGTTCAGGGCCCCTACCGAGGCGTAGCCACCGGAGAGGAGGAAGTAGGGCTCGACCCTGCCGAAGGGGATCCGCAGCCCGACCTCCCCATCCAGCGTCCAGACCTGCCACTCGCCGAAGGTGCCGAACCGGAAACGCGGTCCGAGGGTGATGAAGACAAGCCGCACCCCTAGGCCCCCGCCGAGCATGAGCCCACCCTGCTGGGTTTCGACGACCGCGGGGTCGACGAGGCCGTCGGCCTTGAAGGTCTGGAGCCCGAGCAGCGTGAACCCCGCCTCGGCGTCGAGCCAGAACATCTGGAGTCCGCGCCCGGAGTCTCGTGCCTCGGCGGCGGCCAGGTCCCGCTCGGTGGGCGGTGGCGGCGCGATGGGGTCCGCCGCACCGCCCCCGGGCGGCGCCAGGCCTCCAGCCTCTAGCCCAGAGCCCGCCGGCGGCGCCTGCGCGCCGGCGGTCGCGGGCCAGCCGAGCGCGCCGGCGAGCCCCAGCCACGCCCAGCCGCGCTTCGCCATCGGCGCGCGCTCTGCCATCGGCCGGACCCTAGCCATCGGCCGGAGCCTAGCAGGTCCGGTCGGGGCGGCGAAGGGCAGGGCAGACCCCTCGGCCGAGCAGCCTGGAGGGGCGGCGGGCGCGACGAGTTCGTCCCGCGGGCGGCCTCATAGGGCTTGCTCGGCGGCGTTACCACGGGACACACTTGCGGGCGGCGCGCGAGGGCCGCGCGCCACACTGGAAGGACTTGCCATGCTCCACCTCCGCCACCTGTTGCTCGCGATCGCCGTCGTTCCGATGCTGACCGCAGCCTGTACGCTGATCACCGACGTCGATCGCTCCAAGATCGGTCAGGACGAAGGGGCCGCGGGGACGGCCGTCGGCGGCAGTAACGGTGGGGAAGGCGGGGAGGTCGCTCCGGCGGGCGGCACGGGCGGCACCGGTGGCACGGAGAGTGGTGGTAGCGGCGCCGAGGGTGGCGACGGTGGGACGGAGCCCACGGGCGGCACCGGCGGCACGGAGCCTACGGGCGGCACCGGCGGCATCGCGCCCACGGGCGGCGCGGCAGGAGCCGCCACGGGCGGTGCGGCGGGTGCCACCACGGGCGGCGCGGCAGGGGCCAGCTCGGGCGGCGTGGCAGGGACCACCTCAGGCGGCGCGGCAGGAGCCACCACGGGCGGCACGGCGGGTGCCACCACCGACGGCGGCACGGCGGGCGTGGCAGGCGGCGTGACCGGCGGTGTCGCAGGGGCAGCCGGTGCAACGGCGGGCGCGGCGGGCGCGGCGGGTGCAAGCGCGGGCAGCGCCAACGGCGGCGCCGCGGGCAGCGCGGGCAGCCCGGCCGCGGGCAGCGCGGGCGCCCCCGTCGCGGGGACGAGTCCCGGCGGCGGCGGCGCGGTCGGTTGAGCGCCACGATTGGCGCTCGCGGCACCTCAGCGTCCCATCACCTCATACCGGACCGCTCGCCGCTCCGCCTCCGTGAAGGGGAGCCGGTAGCGGACGTCCAGGGTGGGCTGCGTTCCCGCAACGACGGGTGGCTCGCCGCGAGCGAGCAGAACCCACACCGTGCCGTGGGAGAGCCGCGCCCCCTCCGCGAGCCAGCGGTCGGGGGCCAGAGTGGCCCGAGACAGGGCCACGCGCCACGCCCCGGCGGGGAGCGCCTCACTGCGCTGGCGTTCGACCGCCGCTAGCCTGACGCCGACTCCGCCGGCCGCGATCCGCAGGAACGCGGCTCGCTTCGTCCGGGGCTCGACGAGGGTGAAGGCGGCGTCGGGACGGAGCAGGGCGACCACCAACCCCGGCGCTCCGCCGCCGCTGCCGACGTCGATCCAGGAGGCGGTCGGGGTGACGGGCTCGAGCGCAGCGATCACCAGCGCGTCCGCGAGGTACTGCTCCACGAGCTCCTGCGGATTGCGCGCCGCGGTAAGGTCCAGGCGCTGGCCCCATTCGATGACCCGGTCGAGCAGCGCCGCGAGCCGAGTCTCCACGTCGGACCCGAGCGGCAGCTCCCGCTGGAGATCGCGCTCCAGCCGCGCGCAAGCCGTCGTGATCGCGGGGAGCCAACCGGCGCGTGGCGCAGCGAGTTGCACGGTCCTCGCCCCCTACCCGGCGCCGGCGGCGACGTCCACTGCGCGCCGCGAGGCCGGCGGCGCGGCGCGCCCGACCCCGCTCACGGCGAGCCCACCACGGCCGCCAGCGCGGGTGGCAGTGCGGCCTCGGGCGGCCGGGGTCGATCGATCCAGCCCATGTCGAGCGCCCACTCCGTGAGACGTGCCTCGATGACCGGGAGCGCCTCCCAGCGTTCGAGGAGCGCACGCGCCGTCGCCAGATCCCCCGCGCGGAAGGCCAGCTCGGCGACCTTCACACCGTCGGCCGGGGCGAGCGCGGGGTCGGCGAGCGCGGGCCGGGCCACCTCGTGTGCGCGCCCCCAGGCGCCGACGCCAGCGAAGAACCAGGCGCGCAGCGCCATCCGGGCGGTGGGCGGCGCGCTGGCGGCCTGGGCGTGACGCCGCTCGGCGTCCGCGAGGTACTCGGCGACGTCGGCGACAGCGGTCGCACCTTGGGTGCGCTCGAGGTTGCGCACGAGCGTCGCTGCGAGCGCGAAGTCCTCGGCGCGGGCGGCGACGGGGACGAGGACACGCTGCTCGTTACAGTCGGGGCAACGCGCAGCGACCTCGCGCACCAGCGCGAGCGCGTGGGCGTCGTCATCGAGGCGGCTCGCGAGACGCGCCTCCAGCGCCGCCAGGGTCATCGGGTGCCGCGCGAGCTCCCTCGCCGTATCGGAGTGCGCCGGGACCCAGAACGTCACGGCGCCGTCGGACCCAACAAGACTCCCATCCTGGCCCGCGCGAAGCTCGACCACGAACCGTCGCAGCGCCCCAAGGCGCGAGCGATCGAGATCGGGTGTGATGATGAGCAGGGACTCGAAAGCGTGCGTGAGCACGGCCCCCGCCCCCGACTGCCCCGCCGTGGCGGCTGCCCCGCGGTGGGCGTGCTCGGCGAGCGACAAGGCAATCCTCGGCCGCGAAGCGCGGAGCTCTTCCACGACGAAGAACTCGAGCGCGGGGAGGTAGCGGGGATTGCACTCGATCTCGTAGGTCCAGAAGCGCCTTGCGTCGGTGAAGTCCAGGGCGCGAATTACCGAGCGCGCGCTGAGTAGCGCGACGATGAGCGCGGCGACCGACAGCCCGATGCGACGACGTGCCGTACCCACAGCGTCGAGGACCAGCCCTACGAGGAGCGCGAGCCCAAGCAGCGGCAGGCAGACGAGCCGGGGCGACGCGACGACAATGTTCACGACCGCCACGGCGTTGCTCACCGGAACGAGCAGCAGCGGTAGGGCCAGTGCCCCGACGATCCACTCGGTCCGATGGCGCCAGCGCAGCGCCCCCGCCGCGCACGCGGTGAGCCAGAGCGCCCCCATCATCGCGAAGCCGGCGTCGACCACGCGGGCGCCGCCCGCGTAGCGGATGAGCGAGCTGCCGAAGGACAGATCCTGGGGCCACACAGCCATCACTCCGTACCGACCGTAGGTTTCCAGCACGATCCCGAGTCGACCCCAAAGCCCCGGCCAGTCGCCACCCCCACTCCGCATCGGTAGCCACCACTGTCGCCACGCGACGTAGGCGAGGGCGAGCAGGAGCTGCGGTCCAACGTGCGTCATCAGCTCCCGTCGCGGCAACCGACGCGGAGCGGGCCACCCCGCGTGCGCGCACACCTCGATCGCAGCGAGCAGCGGGAGTACGACCGCGTGTTCCTTGCTGCCGTAGGCAACGAGCGCGCCGAATAGCTCGAGCGACCACCCCCAGGGCCGCCGCTCGAGCCGCGCGGAAACGCCGGCGAGCGCGAGGAGCACGCCCAAGCCGAGCAGGAGATCGGGACGGCCGGCGATCCACGCGACGGACTCGCTCTTCGTCGGGTGGATCGCCCAGAGCAGGGCGGCGAACAGCGCCGGCCAGGTCGCACCGATCCAGCGCCGGAGCGCGAGGAAGGCCAGCGCGGAGGCGGTCCCGTGGCAGAGCAGGTTGGTCGCGTGGAAGACGACCGGAGATCCGCTGCCGAGCGCCCAGTCGAGCGCATAGCTCGCGAGCACGAGGGGACGCCAGAAGTTGCGCGTATCCACTGCGGGCGCGTCCGCCCAGGAGGTGGACCAGAAGGAGTGGGTGAACCACCGGGTCCAGTGCGACAGGTCGTGCACGAACGGGTTCTCGACGATCAGCGGGTGATCGTCGAAGAGCCACGGCCCGTCGAGCGCGGGCGCGAAGACCGCGACCGCCACGGTGAACACGATCCCGGCGAGCAGGAGGGGCCGCGGGGCGCTCGACTCCGCCTCGGCTGCGCTGCTCGGGTCCTTCACCACCCGATCCACGCTATCCGCGGCGGCGCACCCCGGCAACGGGCACTCTATAGTGCCACTTGCCCCACACCGGCCCAGGTCGCGCCGCCCTCGGGGCACGGCTCTGGTAGCATGGCCCTCGCCATGCGCACGACTCCCTCCCGCCCCTCCCCTGGTTGCCCGCCCCGCCGAGCGCTCGCCGGCGGCGCGCTCTTTGTGGGGCTCGTGGCCTTCACTGGCGCCGGCCCCGGCTGCAAGAGCGAGCCCACGCCGACACCCCAGGCGAACGCGTCCGCGGCCGTCGTCAAGAGCGCCCCCGCAGCCACCCCGACGGCAAGCGTCGCCGCGCCGGTCCCCAAGCGGCGGCCACCGCCCCGGCTGGAGGACTGCCCGAAGACCGCGAACGTGACCTTCACCAACCCCGAGCTCGAGGCCGAGGTCCGCCGCAAGGTGCCGCGGGCAGCGGGCCCGGTGACGATGGCGGAGCTCGCCCGGATCCGCTCGCTGAACCTCTCGCAGCTCGAGCTCGAGGAGCTCGACGTCTGCCTCTTCGGTCGCATGACCGGGTTGAAGGAGCTCTTCCTCGGTCGCGGCAAGATCGTGGACCTGTCCCCACTCGCCAAGGCCACCTCGCTCGAGAGCCTGCGCGCCTCCTTGAACCCCATCGAGGATCTGACCCCGCTCGCGGGCATGACCAAGATGGATCGCATGGACCTCGCCCACACGGCGGTGCGCGATCTGACCCCGCTCGCTGGGATGACCCAGCTCAGCGAGCTACTGCTCGACGACACGCCGGTGTCGGACGTCACCCCCCTCGCCAAGCTCGAGAAGCTGACGGTCCTGGTGCTGAAAAACACCCAGGTGAAGGACGTGAGCGCCCTCCGGGGGCTCACGGCGCTCAAGACGCTCGATCTCCGCGGCACCGCCGTCGACGACGCGACGATGTTGATGCGCCCAGGCCTCCGGATCGATCAGTACTGAGCTACTTTCGGGGGGCGTCCCGCCCGAGCGCGTGCTCGAGCTTCACGTCGGCCACCTTCACGTCGAGCAGGGCGTTCACCTCGCGGAGCGAGGCCGCCACCAGCTCACCCTCGGCGTTGATGAGATCCGTCGTGGTGGCCCGGCCCGCGCGGTAGAGCTCCCGGCTCACGCGGTAGGCTTCCCCGGCTGCCTCCGCGCCCCGCCGGGCCGTCTCCACCGCGGAGCGCGCGTTCTGGGCGCCGATCAGGCTGGAGGTGACCTCGAGCCGCAGCCCTCGCTCCAGCGCCAGGCGGTTCGCCTCGATCTCGGCCTGCTGAGCCGCGAACTCGGCGATCGAGGCCCGGCTGTCGAGCGGATCGTTCAGCGTGTAGCTGAGCGACAGCCCCACCGCCCAGTTGTGCTTCCACTCGTCGGTCGAGGGAAAGTACGTCGAGTTGGGGCGCGCGTAGTCGAACTGCCCGAAGGCGTCGAGCCGCGGGTACTGCGACACCCGCGAGGCGCGCACCCCCCGGTCGATCGCGCGCGCGGCCGCGTCGAGCGCCTGCACCTCCAGCCGCTGCCGCATGGCCTCGGCGACCAGCGCCTCGGAGGTCCCGGCCGGCAAGGCCGGCGCGGCCCCCGAGAGCACGTCCTCTCCGACGCGGTAGTCCCGGGTGGGCTCGGCCATCAAGGTGGCGAGCTGCTCGGCGGCGACGCTCCGGAAGCCCCGGGACTCGGTGATCATCTGCTCGGTGCCGGCCACCAGCGCCTCGAGCCGCATCACGTCGGCGCGGGTGGCCGCGCCCAGCGTGAACGCGGTCTTGGTGTCGCCGAGGAGCGCCTGGGTGCGCGTCAGCGAGCTCTCGGCCACCGCCACGGCGGCGACCGCCCGGAGCCAGTTGTAATACGCCACCTTGGCGTTGGCGGCAGTGGCGAGCCGCGCGGCGCGGAGCCCGATCCGTGTCGACGACTCGTACACCTTGGTCGCATCGAGGGCGTTCGAGAGCCGCAGGACATAGTCCGAGATCGGCACCGCGAGCGAGGCGGAGAGGCTGTAGTGGTTGTTGTAGGTCGCGATCTCGAACGGGGTGGCGCCGAGCGGGAGCCCCGCCGAGTCGACCGCGCACTGCTGCCCCTCCATGCCCGGGACCGGGCAGTCCGCGACCAGGATCGGGCCCTCGTTCAGCGCCCCGACCATCGCGCCCCCGCCGAAGTTGACCTCGCTCGGCGAGGTGCGCATGTACTTCGCGGTCACCGAGAGCCGCGGCAGGAACATCACCACCGTCTTGTCCACCTTCGCGGCCGCGGCGCGGACCCTGGCCTCGGCGACCTTCGCATCGGGGCTCTCCGCGACGGCCCGCTTCGCGACTTCGGTCGAGGTGAGTCCACCCGGCTCGACGCGGAGCGCATCCTTGCCGGTGACAAGGCCGCCCGTGGGCGCCTCGCGCAGCGTGAAGCTCCCGGGCGTCTCCGAGGTGGCCGCCGCCGGCGCCGCCGCCGCGGGGGCCGGGGGCGCGGGAGCCGCCGCAGGCTGCGCGGCAGCGGCCCCGGCTTCGGTGAGCACCGCGAGAAGAAGGGTCGCGACGAGTCGGCGCTTCATGGGGGCTGATTCTCCGTGGACAAGGGGGCTGGCGTTGGGAAGACGGGCCGCTGACGGCGCCTTCTGCCGCGGGTTCGGCGGCTCGGTCAATGCCCGGACTCCGCCGTGGCCGCAGACCGGAAGATGAACCGCTCGATCCGGCGCACGGCAGGGCTCTCTACCACGCCGTCAATGAGGGCATAGACCACTGGGATCACGACGAGGGTGAGCAGGGTGGAGGTGAGCAGACCACCGATGACGCAGACCGCCATTGGGGCTCGCATCTCCCCGCCCTCGCTCAGCCCGATGGCGACCGGCAGCATGCCGAAGACCATCGCCGCGGTGGTCATCAGGATGGGTCGCAGCCGAAGCTTGCCCGCCTCGACCAGCGCCGCGTCCCGCTCGAGCCCCTGCTCGCGACGCTGATTGGCGAAGTCCACCAACAGGATCGCGTTCTTGGTCACCAGGCCCATCAACATGATGACGCCGATCATGCTGAGCATGCTGAGGGTGCCACCGGTCAGGTAGAGCGCCCCGAAGGCGCCCACCACGGCGAGCGGGAGGCTCAACATGATGGTGATGGGTTGAACGAAGCTGTTGAACTGAGAGGCGAGGATCATGTAGACGAGCAGGATCGCGAGGACCAGGGCGGAGTTCATGTCGCCAAAGGCCTCTTCCATGAACTCTGCCATCCCGCTCCAGCTGGTCTGCAGGGTGGGCGGCACCACCTCCTTCGCCAGCGCCTCCACCCGGTCCATCCCCGGCTCCAGCGCCATCCCCTCGAGGTTGGCGTAGATCGTCACCTGCCGCTGCCGATCTTCCCGGTCGATCTGGCTGGGCCCCTCGGCCCGGTCGGTCCGCACGACGTTGGCGAGATCGACGAGGATCGGACGTCCCATCCCGTCCCGCGCCCCCACCTTGAGGTTCGGCAGCGCGGCCACGTTCCTCCGGTACTCGTCGTTCAGGCGAACGGTGATGTCGTAGACGTCAGCGCCATCCTTCAGCTCGCTGACCGCGTCCCCGGCGACCAGGGTGCGCAGGGTGGTGGCGATGCCCGCCACGCTCACGCCGAGGGAGGCCGCCCGCTCGCGGTCGATCTCCACCGAGATCTCCGGCTTGCCGCTCCGGAAGCTGGTTTCGACATCGACGAAATGGCCGTCAGCGCGCATGCGCTCCGCCAGCGCCTCCCCGACGGTCGCGAGCTCGGCCAGGTCGTCGCCGCGGACATTGAACTGGACCTGCTGGGTCTTCTGGCCGGTGCCGCCGAACAGCGGCGTCTCGCCGAGCGTGACGTCCGCCGCCTCGAAGGGCGCGTAGCGGGTCCGAATCCAGCTCATCAGCTCTTCCTGGGAGAAGTCCCGCGCCGAGGTGGGCACCAGGGCGACGTCGAGCGTTCCCTTGTTCGCCTGGCCCTGGTTGCCGCCACCGACCGAGGCCAGCACCGTCTTCAGGCCCGGCGCGTTCTGCTGGAGGTCCGCCGCGAGCTTGGCGACCACTTCGCTGGTGGCGTCGAGGTTGGTGCCGGTCGGCGTCTCCACGTTGATGGTGAACTCGCTGCGATCGGAGGCGGGCATGAGCTCCCTCGGCACCTGCCCGGCCACCACCATTGCTCCGGCGAGGGCGACCGCTGCCACCCCCAGGGTGGCGAGCCGGTGCCGCAGCGACCAGGCCACCAGGCGACCGTAGGCGCTCTCAGTCGCGTCCATCGCCGCGTCGACCGCGCGCGACACGAAATTGTGGCGCTTGCCGTGCACCGCCTTCAGAAACCGGGAGGCGAGCATCGGGGTCAGCGTGAAGGACACCAGCATCGAAGTGGCGACGGCGAAGGCGACCGTGAGCCCAAACTCGTAGAAGAACCGGCCGATCATCCCCTGCATCGTCGCCACCGGGATGAACACGGCCAGGATCGACGAGGTCATCGCGAGCACGGCGAGGAAGATCTCTCGGGTACCGTCCTGCGCCGCCTGCATCGCGGTCTTGCCCTGCTCCAGGTGGCGGTAGATGTTCTCGATGACGACGATGGCATCGTCGATCAGGATGCCGATCGAGAGGCTCAGCGCCAACGTCGTCAGGTTGTTCAGGGTGAAGCCCATCACTTGGACGAAGGCGAAGGTGGCGATGACGCTGGTGGGAAGGGCGAGCGCGCTGATCAGGGTCGCGCGCATGTCCATCAGCATCAGGTAGATGATGGCGATGGCGAGCAGGCCGCCGAACACCAGGTCGAACTCCACATCGTGAATCGACTGGGCGATGAAGGTCGAGTTGTCCTTCGGCACCGCCAAGGTCACGCCCCGTGCCGCGACCACCGGCCGCAGCTCGTCCACCGCGACGCGCACGGCCTCGGCCACCGCCACCGTGTTGCTCCCCGACTGTTTGCGCACCACCAAGGACACGACCTTCTGACCGTCGAGCGAAGCCCAGGACTCGGCCTCCTCCACGCCGTCCACGACCTTGGCCACGTCCCGGACACGCAGGGGGACGGCGGTCCCGGGGAGCAAGATGGCGCCGATCTCGGCCGCGCTCCGGACCTCCCCCCGAGTCTTGACCGTGAGCTGCTCGGCGCCCACGTCGATCGAGCCGGCGGGGATCTCCAGGTTCTGCGCCTTGATGGCACCCACCAGGTCGGTCACAGTGAGCCCCACGCCGGCGAGCTGGTTCGGGTCGACCAGCACCTGGATCTCCCGCTGTCGACCGCCCAACAGGTCCACCCCGCCGACCCCGTCGATGCGCTGAAGGCGTGCCTTGACGACGTCGTCCGCGACGTCAGTCAGCTCCCGGTCGCCAAGATCACCGGAGACGGCAACGGAGATCACCGGCACCGCGTCCATGTCGAAGCTCTGCACGATCGGGGGCTCGATGCCGTCCGGCAGGTCGTTCTCGATGCGGGCCACCCGGTCACGGATGTCCTGCAGTGCGCCGGCGACGTCGACCTCGAGCTCGAACATCGCGATGACCTGGGTCACGCCTTCGAGGTTGATGGACCGGAGCTGGCGAATCCCTCCGAGGGTGTTGATCTCCTCCTCGATGGGGTCGGCGACCTTGGTCTCCATCGTCTCCGGGTCGGCGCCGGGGTAGACGACCACCACCGCGACGACGGGGAACTCCACCTTCGGCCAGAGATCGATGCCGAGCTTGGGGTAGCTCAGCACCCCGAAGACGACGAGCGCCGCGATCATCATGACGGCGACCACCGGTCGCCGGATGGACAGGTCGGCGAGGTTCATCTGCCGGCGCTCCCTGCCGCGCGCGGCCCCGTACTCGACGCGGCCCCGCTCGGGGCGGACGCCGGCGAGGCGTCGGCTCCGGCGGGCGCCGCCGGGGGCGGCCGGAAGTCGCACTCGACGAGCATGCCGGCCTTGAGCGCGTGGTCCGGGTTCGGCACCTCCGCGACCACCTCGATGGTCCGCGTCATCGGATCGACGCTGGGGTTCACACGGGTGACGCTCACCTCGCGGGTGACGTCGACGGCGGGGAAGCGGACCTGCACGGGGCTACCCTGGTGCAGGGTCGCGAGCGCCGACTCGGGGAGGTTCGCCCGCACCTCGAGCGCGTCGATGTCCTGCACGACGAGCACCACGGTCGGCGGCATCATGGTCACCGTCTCCCCGACGTTCGCCCGCCGGGAGGCGATGATGCCATCGAACGGGGCAGTGACGGTGGTGTCGGCGGAGGCCTGCCGCGCGCTGTTGATGGCCGCCTGCGCCTGGATGGCCTGCGCGACGGCGGCGTCGTAGCGCGCCTGGATCTGATCGAGCACGGCCGGGGCGATGCTCCCGGAATCGCTGAGGGCCTGGGTGCGCTGGAGCTCCGTCTGGGCGCTCGACTTGGCCACCTCCGCGGTGGCGAGGGCGGCCTCAGCCTGCCGCACGCCGAGATCCTGGGCGGAAGAGCGCAACCGGAACAGGACCTGTCCCTTCTTCACCCGGTCGCCCTCCTCGACCATCATCGCCTGAATGACGCCCGAGGAGAGGGGCCCGAGCTTGGCCTCCTGTCGGGCCCGAGCGGTGCCGGTGACGAAGAGCGCCCGCTCGGGGGGGGCAGCGCTAGCGAGCGCGGCGACCCGGCTCGCCACCGACGGCAACGGAGCGGCGCCCGCCCCCGTCGGGGGCGGCAGCGAGCTCGCCTGGCTCGTCTCGCAGCCCGCGAGGACCGGCAGCAACAGGACGCACGGGAGTAACAGAACGCGCTTCATCGGGGGGTAGCTCCGTTCAGGAAGAGATCGAGCAGCGACTCCGTGCGCGCCACCAGCGAGTGGCCGCGACCGGACTCAATCCAAAAGACGAGGGTGATGTTGACGAGCCCGAGCAGTGCGAGGGCGAGCTCAGCCGGGGGAAGATCGCGGCGGATCGCCCCCGCCCGCGCGCCGGCTTCGAGTTCGGCCATGAGCAGATCACGGAACGCGCGCGACGTCTCACGGACTTCCTCCCGCGCGAGCGTCCGCAGGGGCGACTCCTGCTCGATGGCCAGCCGGACGAGGTCGGCCAAGGCCGCGCCGCGCTCGTCGATGAAGCCAAAGGTTCGCCGGACGAGCTCCGCGAGGCGGCCCACCGGGTCGGGGGCGGCGAACGGCACTCCGAGGTGGGCATGGAATTCGGCCAGCCCTTCGGCGACCAGGTCCCGGAGCACCGCCTCACGCGACGGGAAGTAGTTGTAGAGCGTCCCCACGGCGACCCCCGCCTCGGCAGCGAGCTCGACCATCTTGAAGTCGCGCAGGCCCACCCGCTCGACCAGCCGCTTCGCCGCCGAGACAATCGCGCCGTGCACGGTGGCGCGCGCCTGCTCCTGCGCGAGGTGGCGTAGAGAGGGGGAGCTCGGAGAAGAGCGGGCCATGGACGATGCGGGCGCGCAGGGGCCGTCGCGCAGAGCGAGCACCGCGCTAGCGAGAGCGGGGGCCGGGAGGAGCGACGGGAGGGGAACGGCCGTTGCGGCCGGGGGCCGCCGCGGGGAGGCGAGCGGCCGGTCCGCCATCGGAGCTGATGAGGACACGAACGGCCGTTCACGCTTATGAACGGCAGTTCAATGACACCCAGCACGGACCCCGTCAAGCGGCCTCGGCGCGACGACGAGAAGATCGGCCCGCGGCCCGCACCGGCAAAGAAAGCCGGATCTTCAAAGGATGTCGAGGGCTTCGAGGGCACCGCCAGCCCCGTTGCGGGAACCGCCGCGAGCAGGCGCTTGCGGCCTGAGCGACGCGAGATCGGAGCGATGTGTCGCCCGCAGCGACATGTCAAGAGCGACGGCGTCCCGGGGCTCACCGTCCACGGAGGTCCTCGGTACGGCAGGGTGCGGTTGCCGGTCGGTGCCGCGTCGGGCACGGTCGGCGCGCCATGCCCCCCGTCGCCAACGCCGCCGAGGCGATCTTCAGGCGCTGCCGGATCTTCGCGCGCCTGTCGCCCGAATCCTTGGCGCTCCTCCAGCAGCGGGCGTCGGTGCGCTCCTTCGAGCGGGGCACGCGGATCTTCGACCAGGGCGGGCCCTGCCCAGGCCTGTACTGCGTCGGGACCGGGGCGGTTCGGGTCTATCGCGTGGCTCCGAACGGCAAGGAGCACGTCCTGCACGTCTCGGAGCCCGGCACCACGTTCGGTGAGGTCGCCGCCATCGTGGGCTCACCGGCGCCCGCCGCGGCCGAGGCCGTGCGGGACACGGTCTGCGCGGTCGTCCCGGCGCGCGAGCTCCAGGCCGCGCTGCAGGAGAACCACGCGCTCTGCTTGCAGCTTCTGACGGGCATGGCCGGGTGGGTGAAGGAGCTCGTCGGTCTGCTCGAGGACATCGTCCTGCGTGACGCCACCAGCCGCGTCGCGCGGCACCTGCTCGAGGCGAGCGGGAGCGCGGGGGACGGCTTCTTCCAGCTGGGGATCCTCAAGCGCGACCTCGCGAGCCGCCTCAACCTCACCAGCGAAACCCTGAGCCGCACGCTGCGCCGGCTGCAAGACAGCGGCCTCATCGCCACTGGCGAGGGTCAGCGCATCCGGATCCTCGCGCGGGGTGCGCTCGAGGAGGTCGCGCGCGGGCTGCCACCGGCGGAGTTCGAGTAGGTCGCCCACCGCGTCCGTCACCACCGAGACGGCCGGAGGGGCGGCGCGCCGAGGGGAAGCCGCCGCGGACGGCCCCCAAAGCCGGGGGAGCGGTCCCAGATCCGGAGCGCCGCTTGACCCGCGTCAAGGCGCGAAACCCCGGTCCGTCCCACGGTTGACGCCGCGACCCACCCAAGAGAGTCGATGACGATGACGAGCAAGACCTGGGCCGAGATCCTGATCGACGATCACCAGACGACCGAACGCGTGTTCGACGCGATTGCCCGGGCGCTTGCCGCACCCGAGCCACCGAGCGTGCGCCTGATTACGAAGTTTTGGGCCTACGCGACCGAGTACGTCGACGGCTGTCACAACAAGAAGGAGGAGGACCACCTCTTCCCGCTGGCCGAGGCGCGCGGCATCCCGCGGACGGGCGGGCCGCTCGCGGTGATGCTGATGGAGCATGAGCAGTCCCGGACGCTCCTCGCCGAGATCGGGCCGCTCGTCGACCGTTACGTCGGGGGAGACGCCGCGGTGCTCCCGGAGCTCGGCGCGAAGGTCGAGGCTTACGCCATCTTGCTCAAGGGTCATTTCTGGAAGGAGACAGACATCCTCTACCCGATGGTGCGCCGGTTGATGCAGCCCGAGGACGACGCTCGTGTGCTCGCCGGCATCGAGGCGACGGAGGCCGCGCTCGGCCCGGACACCCGCACCCGCTACTATCGCCTCGCCGACGAGATCTGCGGGGTCGCCGGCCTCGAGCCGCTCTCCTACGCGCTCGCCCCCGAGGTGATGGCGGCCCTGCTCGACACGCTGCCGGTGGAGCTCTCCTTCGTGGATGCCGACGACACGGTCCGCTACTTCAGCCACGAGCACCACGACAAAATCTTCCCACGCACCCGCGGCGCGATCGGCCTCAAGGTCCAGCAGTGCCACCCCCAGAAGAGCGTGCACCGGGTGAACGCCATCCTGGCGGACTTCAAGTCCGGCACGCGAAACGAGGCGGAGTTCTGGATCGATCTGGGCCCCCGCAAGGTCCTCATCCGCTACTTCCCGGTACGCGACCCCGAGGGTCGGTACCTCGGCTGCCTGGAGGTGGTACAGGACGTGACCCGGCTCCAGGGCCTGACCGGCCAGAAGCGTTTGCTCGACGAAGCCTGACCCATGACGAGGAGGAGCCCCAGCATGACCCAATCCCACCCCGGAGAGATCGAGCCCGCGGCGGCCCACGCCCTGGCGGAGCTCGTCGCCTACGGCTCCGGTGCGGTCGTCAGCCGCACCATCGCCAAGGGCGCGAGCGGCAACCTGACCGTGTTCGCGTTCGACGCGGGTCAGGGCCTCAGTGAGCACTCGGCGCCGTTCGACGCCCATGTCCTCGTCCTCGAGGGAGAGGCAGTGCTCACCATCGGCGGCGCGCCGGTGCTCGCCCGGGCCGGCGATCTGGTGCGGATGCCCGCCGACGTTCCCCACGGGGTGCAGGCGGTGACAGCGTTCAAGATGCTGCTGGTGATGCTCAAGGAGCCACGGTAGCGCCGGCCGGGGCCGCGGGGTTGACCCGCCCCGCCCCGCGCCTCGCTCGTTCCCCGGATCGCCGGGGAGCGGGTCGTGGTGTCGCGTTCAGGTAGGTCGTCTCCCCGGCCTCGATCCGGACCGTTCGCTGCCAGGGCAGGTGCCCGGCCGCGCGCAATTCGACTTCGTGTTGCCCGACGGTCAGCCCGTCCAGCCGCGCCGGCGTCACCGCGCGAGGGCGTCCGTCGACGTACAGCGTGGCCGCCAACCGACCCGACGCCACCAGGAGCCCGCCGGTCGGGACCGGGATCCGGTCGAGGGCGATAGCCAGCTCGACCCGCTCTGCGGGCGCGATCTCGATCCGCCGCGAGGCGCTCGCGTACCGAGGAGCGGCCGCGCCGAGCCAGTAGGTTCCGACGGGCAGCGCCGCCACCTCACCCGCGCGCAGCGCCGCGCGCCGCCCGTCGGCGGCCTCGAGCGTGAGGACGGTCGCCGCGGGCCGCGCGGTCACGACGAGCTCGCCACGCCGGGCCACGAGGACGACGCGGACCGTGGTGTCCTGCCCGCGGATGGCGGCGAGCTCCACGCGGGCGGGCTCGAACCCGTGCAGGTCGAGCTCGAGCGTCCTCGCACCGGGCAAGACGGCGATCTCGCGCGGGCTGCGGCCGAAGCGGCCGAGGTCACGTCGATCCACGAACACCTCCGCGCCGGGCGGTTCGGTCTCGACCCGAACCACCGCGAGCTGCCGCCGGAGGCGCGACAACCGATCGGTCGCGTCTCGCCGCCGCTCCGCGTCGGGATCGTCGAAGGCCAGGTAGTCGACCAGGCTCGAGTAGGCGAGCTCGGGCTCCCCGGCGAGGTCGGCGGAGACGGCGACGTTGTAGGCCATCCCGGCGCCCGACGCCGTCTCCCGAGCGAGCAGGAACCAACGGAGCGCCTCCCCGTAGTCTTGGCGGGCGTAGGCTCGCCGCGCCAAGCCGTCGAAGAAGAGGGTTTCGTGAGCGGCCTGGGCCATCACCGCGCCCGAGCCCACGATCGCCGCCAGGGCGACGGCGAGGCCGAGCAGGACGCGGCCCCACCGCCGGACCGCCTGCTGCCGCCAGGCGAGGGGCCTCATCGCGCGTCCCTCGCGATCGACGCCTCGGACTGCCCGCCGCGCGACCGCGCCGTGCGAACGTAGAGGATCACCGCCGTGGCGAGCGACGCCGCGCTGACGCCGAGCAGAACGTCCGCCGTCAGGTTCGCGGAGCGGCCGGCCTCGCGGATCGCGGCCCGTTCCTCCTCCGCGGCGTCGCCGAACTCCGCGCGCCGGTCCGCGGCGACGACCGCCATGGTCGCACCGACGAGCCCAGTGGCAATGGCGACGCCCCCGAACGCCCAAGTGAGCGGCGAGCGCACGGTGCTCGCCGGCTCGTCGAGGCTCACGGTGACCCAGGTCCGCTCGCCGGCGTTGACGGCGACGGGGCCGGCCCAGGGCACCAGCTCCTCGCTGCTGACGTGGAGCCGGTGCTCGCCCGGGGCCAGGCCCGTGAGCACGACGGGCGAGAACCCGGCGGGACGGCCGTCGAGCGCGATCATCGCGCCCGGCACGTTCGAGGTCACCGCCAGATCGCCGAGGGCGTCCGGGGACGGCAGGGGCACCGCCTGGCGCCGCACCACGTCCTCCGCCGCCACCAGGGCGACGCCGCGCCACGGCTGGTGCCCGGCGGCCGTCACCTCGATCTCGTAGGGCCCCGGTGGCAGCTCCGCGCGGAGCGGCGCGGGGCCGCGCGCGACGGTGACGCCGCGCGGGTCGAGCACCCGCACCTGCCCCGGGCCGACGGCGGTGACCTCGAGGCGACCGACGACTCGTTCGGGGGCGAGCGCGATCGTGCGCCGATCGCCGACGAGGGCCACGATCCCGGTTTCCTGCGGCCGGTGTCCGTCGAGCTCGACCCTGACCCGGTGCTCGCCCGGGGCGACGGCGAGGCGGCAGGGGGACCGGCCGTAGGCGCCGAGCTCGCGCCGATCGAGATAGATGGTGGCACCGGGCGGCGTCGTGATGATCTCGAGCAACGCCACCCGGGGCGCAATGCGCGCCACGGCCGCCTCGGCGTAGCTGCGGAGCTCGCTGAGCTCCGGGGCCCGCGAGCTCGCGTCGGCGAGGAACCCGTCGAAATGCGTGAACGCCTCCGCCTCTCGGCCCAGGCGCTCGAAGCAGAGCGCCACGTTGAAGTCGACGCGCGGGTTCGGGATGAGGCGCCGCACGACGAAGAACTCGGCGAGCGCGGTCTCGTAGTCGCGGGCGGCAAACGCCGACCGCGCGCGCTCGTCGTGGAAGCGCGCCTCGGCCGCGGCGTCAGCGCGGACCGGCGAAGGCAGGAGCGCGGCCGACGCGCCGAGCCACAGTGCCAGGAGCCAGATCCGCTTGCGCACCGTCTTCACCTTGCCTACCGAGTGCAACGACCCGGGGCCTCACAGCGGCGCGAGGCCTGGCGGGGACGGGGGAGCGCTCGCCGGGACCGCCGGCCGCGGAACCACCCGTGGCCCGACCGGTGCGGAGCTCGACGCGGAGGCCGCCGCGCTGACCGCCCCGGCCGCGGGCAGCTCGACCCTGCGGTCGTCGACGGGCGTCGGCGCGACCTCGATCGCCGCCTCGACCACGGGAAGAGCCGCCGCGCCGACGACACCGGCCGAAGCGGCCGCGCGCGAGGCGGAGACGCCTGGACGCACCGCGAGTAGCACGGCGACGGCGAGCACGGGCAATGCCCCCCCGACCACGGCCACCCAGAGCCAACGCCCCGACGACGCCCGGGGCCGCGCGGCAGGCTGGCCGCGGTCGAGGGTGGCCGCGGCAGGGCGCAGGACATCGACGCCGTCGTCGAGCACGGGCAGGTCACGGCTGCTCGTCTGGCGGACGAGCTCGGGCGCGGTGATCTCCTGTGCGTAGAGCATGCGCACCCGCTCGCCCGCGAAGGGCAGCAGGTCGGCGCCGAGCGCCCGCACGTCCGGGTAGCGGGCCTCCGCTAGCGGCGCCATCGCACGGGCGACGACGGCCGCGAGCGCCTCGGGGACCGCAGGCTCGAGCGAGCGCAGTGGCTCGCACCGACCGGCCACGATGGCGCTCATCAGCGCGTAGAGCGTGCTCGCCTCGAAGGGTCGTCGCCCCGTGAGGGCCTCGTACATCAGCACGCCGAGCGAGTACTGGTCCGTGCGCCCGTCGATCTCGGCGACGTTCTGCGCCTGCTCGGGCGACATGTAGAACGGGGTCCCCAGGAACGCCTCGGTGCCGGTCAGCCGACCCCCGACCTCGACGTCGATGATCTTCGAGATCCCGAAGTCGAGCACCTTGGGGCGAACGCCCCCGCGCTCACGGCAAAGGAAGACGTTCTCGGGCTTCAGATCACGGTGGATGACGCCCAGGTCGTGAGCGGCGGCGAGCGCGACGACGACGGGCACCAGCAGATCCACCACGCGCTCGGGCGGGAGCCGCTGGTAGCGGCGAAGCAAGACTGCGAGGCTCTCGCCCACGAGCAGCTCCATCACCAGGAAGGGGACGTCGCCTTCGACCCCCACGTCGTACACGTCCACGACGTTGGGGTGGCGCACGCGGGACGCCGCCTGTCCCTCGCGGAGAAAGCGCGTGCGCACCTCACGGGACTGGGCCAGCTGGGGGTGCAGGAGCTTGATGGCGGCCCGCTTGCGCAGATCCCGGTGGACCCCCTCGTACACGGCGCCCATGCCCCCGAGGCCGAGTTGCCGCACCAGATCGTACCGCCCGACGGAGATGACCGGGGGGGACCAATAGCGCCCCTCGTCCGCCGAGGCGGGGGGCAAATCCGCCGAGCGCTCGACCTCGGACGGGGGACCTGGATCGACGGCGTTGTCCTGGAACGCGTCGCTGCCTTGCTCCCTGCGCTTGCCCTCCGGCGAGGACGGCCTCGTCGCCGAGAGCGGCGAACCCGTGCCGATCGGGGGTGCGGTCGATGGGGTGGAGCGCGTCACGGATCCAAGATCGGGCCGGGTTCTCCCGGCGCGGCGCGACGCGCCGCTCCGGTTCGCCGGGGAACAGTACCAGGCTTCGAGGCCGGCACGCCAGCGACCCCCACCGTGGCGGCGCCGTGGCTGCCCTGATGATCGGGGTAGCCGCGTCCGCCGAGTGGAACAGCGCTGGCGCAATCCCCGCCCCAGACCCAAGGAGGGCTACGGTCAGCGCAAGGCGGGCGTGGCACGCCCCTTGCTCAGTCCCTCCTCGCACCCTTCCGCAGTAGAACCCGACGCTCTCCTCCAGCTGGAGGGACTACCGGCCCGCGACCGGAGAGTCATCGACGCGGACCCTGGTGCACCATTTCGATGCGAGCGAGCCCGGTCGCCTCCTCGCCCGCCAGCATGTCTTCGAGGCAACGGGCTGCAGCACGGCCGAGGCAAACCACAAGGCCTTCAGCTTCTTCGCGGAGGAGGGCCAGAGCAGCAATCAGGTTGATTGCTGCGAAGAATCAACGACCTAGGGACCCGCGTCCTCCGGGTCCCTCCCAGCCACCGCTGGGTGGGTGAGGGCGTGGGGTGCCGAACCGGGAGCAGATCTCGCCCCAGGCGCCGCTGAAGACGCACCCTCGCCCTGAGGGGGTGCGTCTTCAGCGGCGCTGTTGCCATTGGCAACCTGATCGGTGCTCTAGCCGACACTGCCGGGCCGTTTTCTTGACCAATGGAGGGCGGGCGGTGATTGCTGGTCGGCGACGTGCGAGGCCTCTCCAAGCCCGCGGGGCGGCAGCCGGCCCACCTCGGTCGCCAATGGGTGGCGGCCATCGCAGGCGCCGCCCTGGTCACCGCGGGCGTCGCCGGCGGTTTCGCCGGGTTCTTCACCCGGCCCCGAGCGAGCCCGCCGGCGATCGTTCAAGCACCGGAGATCATTGAGGGACGTCTCGCATCTTCGGGGGCTGCATCGCCGAGAACCGCATCGCCGGGGATCACCGTGACCCCAGTGAGCCCGCCGCGCCTCGAAGCGCTACCGATCACGGCTGCGGACCGCAACGCCGGCTTCGGTGAGTGCTACGCGCCCGACCCGCTCGGGCTGGGCCCCTACGCCCCCTACCGCAAGGTCGCGGGTGCCCGCGTGGCGATCCCTCAGCGGGGTGGCCACACCGACGATCTCGGCTACGACGTGGTGTTGCACTTCCACGGCGGCGATCCGGCGCGCAAGGCCTTCGTGCAGGTGGTCGGCGGAGTGGTCTTCGCCGCCGTGGACAAAGGGGTGGGGAGCGGCCCGTACCAGCAGGCCTTCGTGCAACGCGACGCCTGGACGCACCTCCGTGAGGGCATCACTTCGGCGCTCCGGGACCACGCGGGCGACGAGCGCGCCCACATCCGGCACCTCGCGCTGTCCGCCTGGAGCGCGGGGTACGGGGCGGTAAACCAGATCCTGGCCACCAACGGGGCGGAGGACATCGACGCCGTCGTCCTCCTCGATGGGCTCCACGCGGGGAAGAATCCGCGCTGGCCGGGGCCGGACGACGGCTCGCTCGGCGCCATCCATCGCGGCACCGTGAGTGCGGTCTTCGACTTCGCCGCCGCGGCGGTCCGCGGTGAGAAGGTGCTGGTGCTCACGCACGCCAACGTCGTCCCCACGGGCTACGCGAGCGTGCGGCGCACAGCCAACCTCCTGCTCGCGGAGCTGGGGCTGGGACGCAGGATCCGACGGCGTGAGCTTGGGCTGGCACAGCAGCTCACGGCGGCCGACGAAGCGGGCCTGCACGTCTGGGGCTTCGACGGGCGCTACGAGGAGGCCCACTGCGCGCAGGTGTCCCTGCTCGGCGAGATCGTGCGCGATCTGCTGGAGCCGGCGTGGGGAACGCCCGCCATGGATCGCTCCGTGCCGCCGACGCCCCCTCCCGTGCTCGGCGGGGGCGGCCCCACGCGGCCGGCGAGGTCGCAGCTCGCGTCGAGGTCCGCGGCGACGCGGGCGTTCGCCCGAGACACCGCCAGCCGTTGATTCGGGGCGCGACGCGGTCGCGCGACGGCCCGAGCGCGTCAGCCCGCGAGTCGCTCGCCCGCGCGAGGCGGCACGGTACGCCGCGTCGCCGACGTCCGCAGGGCGAGCGCGAGCGCGCTCACGAGCTCGTCCGGGGTGGCAGGGCGGGCGAGCACGGCGTCGGCGCCGCGGACCTCCGGGTGCCGCTCCGTGCCGTCACCCAGCCGCGCGAAGACGACCCGCGCGACCCCCGGATGACGCAGGCGCGCAACCTCGAGCAGCGCGGTCCCGGGCAGCCCGGGCAGCGCGAGATCCACCATCAGCAGGTCGTAATCGCCGCGCCCGAGCTCGCGCGCCGCCTCCGTCGCGGTGCCGAGCGCCGTCACCTCCCAGCGCGGCCGCGCGAGCCGCAAGACGCGCGTGACGCTGCGCGTGCTCACCTCGGCGTCGTCCACGACGAGCAGCCGCGGGCACCGCTCGATCGCGTGGCGCGCAGAGACGGGACCGAAGGCTTCGCACGACATGGTGACGGTGGCTATCACACGCACGGGGCCGAGAGAAGCCGCGCCGCACCGGGCGAGCTCGGCTCCCGAGCATCATCCCCGTTGGTCGAGCGCGCTCCCGCGCCGTCACCCACCCGACGCACAAGTTGACCGATAGCTTTTCCACAACCTCACCCCAGCCGCGATCGGTTCCGCACCGTTCGATCACGCTCGATCGACAAGGGGCCGAACGCCACGAGCAGCGCCGGCGGACCGACCGGTGCGCGCTGGACGCCACCTTCTCGACCCCGGCTGACGCTGATAGGGTCCCCGCCGGAGCGTTGACGAGATGGCCGACCTAGACCGAGATGGAGTCCTCGCAGCGCTGCTCCAAGAGGCGAGCAGTGGCCTCCGCGGTCGCGATCTGTCGGGCCTCGACCTCTCCAAACTCGATCTGCGCGGAGCCGACCTTGGCGCCGTCCGCTGCCGCGAGTGCTCCCTGGTCGACGCCAACCTCGGCAAGGCGAACCTCGAGGAGGCGAACCTCGACGGGTCGAACCTCGAGGGCTGCTCGCTCGAGGAGGCAAACCTCGCCCGCGCCTCTCTCGTCGGCGCGAACCTTGCCCACGCCTCGCTGGTGCGAGCGAACCTCGCGGGCGCACGCCTCGACCGCGCCACCCTCCAGGAGGCCACCCTCGACGAGGCGAACCTGCGCGGCGTCGAACTGCGCGAGAGCAACCTCGCGGGGACCCGCCTGGTGCGCGCCCCGCTCGACCATGCCACGCTCATCGGAGCTCACCTCGAGCGCGCCGACCTCACCGAGGCGGTGCTCGACAACGCCGCGCTCGTGCGCGGGGTGCTCGACGACGCCGTCCTCGTCCACGCCCGCCTCCGCAGCGCCGACCTGCAGGGCGCGACCCTGCGCCGGGCCGACCTCGCCCACGCCGACCTCAGTCAGGCGAGCCTCGAGAAGGCCGACCTGCGCGGCGCGACGCTCCGTGACACGCGTCTGTCCGGCGCTGATCTGCGCGGCGCCGATCTGGACGGGGCCGATCTGTCCCGCTCCGATCTGCGCGGTGCGCGCGTGGACCGACACACCCGCTGGCCCCAGCACTTCTTGCCGGCGCAGGCGGGGGTGGTCCACAGCGACGACGACCAGGCCCCGGCCACGCTGACCACGATCCGACCGGGCTCACCCTACCCCCTCGGCGCCACCTGGGACGGCCAGGGGGTCAACTTCTCCCTCTACTCCCGGCACGCGACGCGCGTGGAGCTCTGCCTCTTCGACTCCCCCGACGCGATCCATGCGTCGGCCCGGATCGACATGCCGGAGCAGACGGACGATATCTGGCACGTCTACATCCCGCA
Source organism: uncultured Polyangiaceae bacterium (assembly GCA_964480725.1). Lineage (GTDB taxonomy): Bacteria > Myxococcota_A > Polyangia > Polyangiales > Polyangiaceae > JAFGBI01. The sequence continues at coordinate 115,087 of CAYZQO010000004.1, forward strand.
CCTGATGCCGGGGCAGCTGTACGGCTACCGCGCGCACGGCCCGTACCGGCCCGAGCGAGGTCTGCGCTTCAATTCGAACAAACTGCTGGTCGACCCCTACGCGAAGGCGCTGAGCGGCGTCGTACAGTGGGACGACGCGATCTACGGCTACGACGTCCAACACCCCGACCGGGACCTGGCGATCGACACTCGGGACAGCGCGCCCTTCGTCCCACGCTGCGTCGTCATCGACCCGACCTTCCCCTGGGAGGGCGATCGACGACCGAACACGCCGCTCCACAAGTCGATCATCTACGAGCTCCACGTCAAGGGGATGACCCAGCTCCACCCGGGACTCCCGGAGACGATGCGCGGGACCTACTCGGCGCTCGCCACCCCCGCGGTGATCAGCCACCTGAAGTCCCTCGGCGTCACCGCCGTGGAGCTGCTCCCCGTCCACCAGCACGTCAACGAGCACTCGCTCGTCAAGCGCGGCCTGGTCAACTACTGGGGCTACAACACTCTAGCGTACCTCGCACCCGACATCCGCTACAGCCGCCTCGGACAGCAGCACCCGGGCGAACAGGTGCGCGAATTCAAGGCGATGGTGAAGGCCCTCCACGCCGCTGGCATCGAGGTGATCCTCGACGTCGTCTACAACCACACCGCCGAGGGCGACCACCTCGGCCCGACCCTCGGGCTGCGCGGCCTCGACAACCTCACCTACTACCGCGTCGAGCCCGAGAATCCGCGCATCTACAAGGACTTCACGGGCTGCGGCAACACCCTCAACGTCCTCAGCCCCCGGACGCTGCAGCTCATCATGGATAGCCTCCGGTACTGGGTGCTGGAGATGCACGTCGATGGTTTCCGCTTCGACCTCGCCGCGGCGCTGATGCGCGGGCTGCACGACGCCGACCGCCTGAGCGCGTTCTTCGACGTGATCAGCCAGGATCCGGTCCTCTCCCAGGTCAAGCTCATCGCCGAGCCGTGGGATGTCGGACCCGGCGGCTACCACGTCGGCAAATTCCCGGTTCAGTGGTCCGAGTGGAACGGGCGATACCGCGACTCCGTGCGCCGATTCTGGCGGGGCGACGAGGCGCAAGTGGGGGAGCTCGCGTCGCGCCTGAGCGGCTCGAGCGATCTGTACGAGCACAACGGACGGCGCCCCTACGCGAGCGTCAACTTCGTGACCGCGCACGACGGCTTCACCCTGCACGATCTGGTCAGCTACGACCACAAGCACAACGAGGCGAACGGCGAGGAGAGCCGTGACGGCGAGGATCACAACAACAGCTGGAACTGCGGGGCAGAAGGGCCTACCGACGACGCGCAAGTGCTCGCGTTGCGGGCGCGGCAGGCGCGCAACTTCATGGCGACCCTGCTGCTCTCGCAAGGAGTGCCCATGATCCTCGGCGGCGACGAGCGAGGCCGGACGCAGCGCGGCAACAACAACGCGTACTGTCAGGACAACGAGCTCTCGTACGTCAGCTGGTCGCTCGACGACCGAAGCCGGGAGATGCTGGAGTTCACCCGGCGCCTGGTGCGGATCCGCTCCGCGCACCCGGTCCTGCGGCGGCGGCGGTTCTTCCACGGGCGGCGCGTCCACGGGGCGGACATCCGCGACATCGTCTGGCTGCGCCCGAACGGCGAGGAGATGAGCGACCACGAGTGGAGCGCCGCCTACGTGCGCAGCCTTGGCATGCTCCTCAACGGCCGGGCCATGGCCGAGTGGTCCGCGGAGGGCGAGGTCGTGCACGACGACGTGCTCCTGGTCTTCCTCAACGCGCACCACGAGGCGGTGCCGTTCGTCGTGCCCTCGTTCGGCGAGGGGAAGAGCTGGGACGTCGTCCTCGACACCGTCACCGCTGGCCCCCCCCAGCGTGGCACCATCAGCGGCGGCGAGTCCTACCCGGTCCAGGGGCGGTCGCTCGTGCTGCTGATCTGCCGCTGAGCCGCCGCAGCGGTTCCCCGCGCGGCGGCGGTCCGATCGCGGGAAACTTCACCCACCCGAGCGATCCCCGCTACTCACGGCGGGATGAAGCTGCGCCTGCTCGGCCGCCTGGCGCTAGTGCTCGTCGTGGGGACGCTCGGACCCGCCCGCGCCGGGACGCCCGAACGCGGCGTGCTGGTGGCGGGCGCCGCGAAGCGGCTGGGAAACCTGGCGATTGCCGGGCCCGAGGGGGCCGTCCTGGAGCTTCACGGCGGGGCCCGCCTGACGCTCGAGCCGAGCACGGAGGTCCGCCTGCTGCCGACCACGGACGTCGAGCTGGTCGGCGGCAAGACCCGACCGGCCCACGTCGTCCTCCTGCGCTCCGGCAAGGTGGACGTCGACTCCGCCACCGCTCGCCCAACCGGTCCCGCCGTGCTGGTGACCGTCCCCGAGCGGCTCGGCGGCATCCTGCTCGAGGGTCGCATGACCGTCCTCGCCAAGGCTCGGCGCACCGCGGTCGCGAGTCGTCGGGGGACCGTCCTCGCTGGCGCGGGGTCGCGCTGGAGCCCGCTCGGTCCCGGCCGGGTGCGCACGGTCGACCCGGCTCACCCGGTGGGGTTCGAGCGCGGCCTGCCGGAGGAGCCGCGATGGCTCACCGGCGCGCGCCTCTGGCTCACGCCGAGCGCCGCCGCAGGGGTGAGCGATCTGACCTGGACCACGGCGCGAGAGGCGCAAAGCTACCGGGTCCTGCTCCAGCGCGAGGGTGACACCCGCCCGTTCCAGGTGATGGGGTCGGCCTCGCCGGCGCTCCCGGCGCCGGTCCTGCTCCCCGCCGGCTCGTACCGAGCGACGGTGACCGGGGTGGACTCCGAGGGCCTCGTGGGCTCCCCCTCTTCCGAGCTCGGGCTCGCGGTGGTGAGCCTGAACCTGCCCCCCGGCGCGGTCCTCGAGGCGCCCGGCCGCGTCCGGCTCCACCGTGGCCAGGCGATCGGGCTCAGCGGACCCGCGGACCTCGAGCTCACCTACGGCGCCGGAGAAACCTGGGTCAGAGCGGGCTCGCGGGTCGAGCTCTTCCGGGACGAGCCGACGCGCGTCCGCCTCCGGGTGAGGGGCGGCGAGGCCACCACGTCGCTCGACCTCGTCCCTCACCGCATGGCGGCGACCGTCACCATCGGACCGCGCCACGCGCGTTGGCCGACCACCCCGGTCACCGTCGAGGTCCGGCTCCACGACGACCGGGGGGCGCCCGCGGCGATGTCCCCGACGCCGGAGCCACGCGTCTTCCTCGGCCCCGAGACGCTGCCGGTGACCTGGCACGCGTCGGGCGGCGTCCTCCGCACCACCGTGTCACCCCAAACGGGACCGGGACCGTGGCTCCTGCGCGTCGCGGTGACGGATCCGCACGGACACCCGCTCGGCGAGGAGTTCTTCGCGATCGCCGCCGACGATGAGCGGCGACGATAGGCCCCGTCCTCGAGCCCTCGTGAGGTCCCCTTGTCCGAGCCTTCCACGCCCCGACTCGTCTACGTGACGGCGCCCGACCGCGACGAGGCGCTGCGCATCGGGCGCGCGCTGGTCGAACGGCGCCTGGCCGCCTGCGCCAACGTGCTCGACGGTATGAGCTCGATCTACTGGTGGCAGGGCGCGGTCGAGACCGCGGAGGAGGCCGTACTGATCGCCAAGACCTCGGCCGCCCGCCTGCCGGCGCTGATCGAGGCGGTCCGGTCGCTCCACGGCTACTCTTGCCCCTGCGTCGTGGCGCTCCCCATCGTCGACGGCAATCCCGACTTCCTCGCGTGGATCGAGCGGGAGGTCACCCCGGAGGCGCCCGCCGGTTGAGGCGCACCGCCGGCGCGCGCGGCGCGGCCTTACTACCGCGCCTCCAGGCCCCGCGCGACGCTACGGGCAGCCGCACTTGTCGGCGGCCAGGACGCTACCGTCGCCCGTCGCCTGGTGCTTGGCCGCGCCCCACTCGCCGAAATACGCCCGTGTGGCGTCCACGGCGACGCCGACGTAGCAGAGCCCGCCGCGGGCTATCTCGGTCCCGCTACCGCCAGTGCGTGGGATCCGGAGCACCGCAGCCTCGCCGGCCACGCCGGGGCAGGTCCCGACGTAGAAGCTATCGGCGTCGACGCCCATCGAGCCGAAGGGGTGCGCGTGGGAGGTGATCTCCTGGACCGCGCCGCCCGCCTTGGGGATCCGCAGGATCGCGCCCCGCGGCCCCGTCGTCCCCTCGGGCCAGTCGACGGGCAGGAACACCTCGTCCCCGATGACGATCACCCGCTCAGGCAGCCCCGGAATTTCTGGCACCAGGATCTCCGCGTCCCCGCCGGCCTTGGGCACCCGCGAGAGCGCGAGGAGCGATCCGGCGCGGTCCACCCAGTACAGGTGCGTGGCGTCCACGGCCACGTGCGTCGGCGATGAGGCCAAAGCGAGGTTCTGCGCCGCGCCACCCGCCTTGGGCACCCGCGCCACCGCGCCGTTGCTCTGCCCAAGGGAGAAGTACACGTGCGTCTCGTCGAGCGTGACGACGACCGCACCCGCGTCCGTCAGGTACTCGGGCGCGCCCCCGCCGACTGGCACCCGCGCCACCCCGCGCCCGAGATCGGCGAGGTAGACATGCGTCGCGTCGACCGCGATGGAAATGAGGCTGCCGCCGTCGAGGGCGGTCACCACCTCCGGCGCTCCGTCCGGGAGGCGCACGCGCAGCACGGAATTGGCATCGCGGTTGGTGCCAGACTCGGCGGCCAGCGTGTTGCGCCAGTAGAGGTAGCCGTCGCGCACCTGGAAGGTGCCAGGCGAGGGGATCCCCGAGTCGAGGACGGTCGGGTTGCAGGGCGTGCTGGTGGCCGGGCAGGTCACCGCCGGCGGGAGGCTCACGCTGGACCCGCCCCCCGTCGCGCTGCCTCCGCCGCTCCCACCCGTTACCGTGCCGACCCCGCCGCTGCCGCCCGCCGCCGCTCCGCCCCCGCCACTCCCTGCGGGCACGGCCGGGGCCCCACCGTCGGGGTCGCCGCAGCCCGCGACCGCCAGCCCCAACCCCAGCCCCAGCCCCCTGATCCACGGGAACGACGTGCGCATCTTGCGGGACCAGGGTGACGCCCAGCGCGCCCTCGCGCAACCAGGTCGCGAGCGAGCGGCGACCGGCGCGGCGGCCCGGCGAGCAGACCGACCTTCCGCCTCGGATCGCTGTGACCTGGCTTGCCCCCGAAGGCGGCGTGCGAAAGAGTGGGGCTCCGCGTCGGCCCGCTGCCGCGCGTCCGAGTCGATGCTCATCCTTCGCGGCGCCCCTGCCCTCTCCCCCTTCCGCCTGACCCGGCTGCTCGCGCGCCTGCAGGCGATCGTCCCTGCAGTCGAGGCGGTGCACGCCGCGCACGTTCACTTCGTCTCCGTGCGGCGCGATCTGACACCGCCCGAGAGTGGGGTGCTCGAGGGCCTGCTCGAGCCGCCCCCGGGCTCAGCGCCCTCGCCCGGCCTGCTCCGCCTGGTCGTCCCGCGCCCAGGCACCATCTCGCCCTGGTCCTCGAAGGCCACCGACATCGCCCGCACCTGCGGGCTCGACGCGGTGGAGCGGATCGAGCGCGGCACCGCCTACGCGCTCGAGCTGAACGGCGAGCAGCCCCTCGACGCGGCCGCGCGCCTGGCGCTCGATCGGGAGCTTCACGATCGGATGACGCAGGCCGTGCTCGATCGCCTCGAGGAAGCGGAGCGGCTCTTCGCGCGCGGCGCGCCGCGGCCCCTCCGGCGGATCGGGGTCCTCGCCGGTGGTCGCGCCGCCCTGACCGCGGCCAACGTCGAGCTCGGCCTCGCCCTCGCCGACGACGAGATCGACTACCTGCTGGCCGCCTTCCAGGAGCTCGGCCGGGATCCCACCGACACCGAGCTGATGATGTTCGCCCAGGCGAACAGCGAGCATTGCCGGCACAAGATCTTCCGCGCCCGCTTCGTCATCGACGGCGTACCGCAGGGCCACACCCTGTTCGACATGATCCAGAACACGTACGCCGTGGAGTCGACCGGCGTGCTCGGCGCCTACCGCGACAACGCCGCCGTGATGGAGGGCTTCGAGGGCGCGCGCTTCTTCCCGGATCCCGAGACGGGCGAGTACGTCCGTCACCGGGAGCCGATCCACGTCCAGATCAAGGTGGAGACGCA
>CAYZQO010000004.1:121163-145188 GCA_964480725.1 uncultured Polyangiaceae bacterium
TTCCGCTACCACGACGAGGAAACCCACATCCTCGCCAAGGTCGAGACCCATAACCACCCGACTGCGATCTCGCCCTTCCCCGGCGCCGCGACGGGTGCCGGCGGCGAGATCCGCGACGAGGGGGCCACCGGTCGCGGCGCCAAGCCCAAGGCGGGACTCACCGGTTTCTCGGTGTCGAACCTCCACCTGCCGGGGCTCGAGCGCCCCTGGGAGGCGAGCCCCATCGGTAAGCCAGACCGGATCGTGAGCGCGCTCGAGATCATGATCGACGGCCCCCTCGGCGGCGCCGCCTTCAACAACGAGTTCGGCCGCCCCAACCTCGCCGGCTACTTCCGCACCTACGAGCAGCGGGTGACGACGACCGCGGGCGAGGAGGTCCGTGGGTACCACAAGCCGATCATGATCGCTGGCGGCTTCGGCGCCGTGCGTCCGGCGCACGTCGAGAAGCTGCCGATCCCGCCCGGCGCGCCGCTCCTGGTCCTCGGCGGGCCGGCGATGCTCATCGGCCTCGGCGGCGGCGCGGCCTCGTCGATGGCCCAGGGAGCGAGCTCGTCCGACCTCGATTTCGCCTCGGTGCAGCGCGACAACCCGGAGATGCAGCGCCGCTGCCAGGAGGTGATCGATCGCGCCAACGCCCTCGGTGAGTCATCCCCGATCCTGTCCATCCACGACGTCGGCGCGGGTGGCCTGTCGAACGCCCTGCCCGAGCTCGTCCACGACAGCGATCGGGGGGCGACCTTCGAGCTCCGGGCCATCCCCAGCGCCGAGCCCGAGCTGTCACCGCTCGAGATCTGGTCGAACGAGGCCCAGGAGCGCTACGTCGCGGCGATCGTCCCCGAACGGCTGCCGCGTTTCCTCGCCATCGCGGCCCGGGAGCGGTGCCCGGTCGCCGTGGTCGGCGAGGCCACCGCCGAGGAGCGGCTGCGGCTCACGGACCGTGACCTCACCGACACCCCGATCGATCTGCCGGTCGACGTCCTCTTCGGCAAGCCTCCCCGCATGACCCGAGACGTGACCACGCGCCCGCCCGCCCGCGCGCCGCTGCGGCTCGAGGGCGTCGAGCTGCGCGAGGCGGCCGAGCGCGTGCTGCGCCTGCCGGCGGTCGGCGACAAGACCTTCCTGGTCACCATTGGCGATCGCACGGTGACCGGACTGGTGGCGCGAGATCAGATGGTCGGCAGGTGGCAGGTGCCCGTCGCCGACGCGGCGGTCACGCTCGCGGACTACGACGGGTTCTGCGGCGAGGCGATGACGATGGGTGAGCGCGCCCCGGTTGCCCTGCTCGACGCGGCCGCGAGCGCCCGCATGGCCGTCGGGGAGGCCCTGACCAACCTCGCCTCCGTAGCGGTCGAGGGGCTCGAACGGGTGAAGCTCAGTGCCAACTGGATGGCGGCCGCCGGCCACCCCGGTGAGGACGCCGCGCTCTACGCGGCGGTCCGCGCCGTGGGGCTCGAGCTCGGTCCCGCGCTCCGGCTCACCATCCCCGTCGGCAAGGACAGCCTGAGCATGCGCACGGTGTGGGACGGCGGACGGCGGAGCGTCGTCGCCCCCCTGTCGCTCGTCGTCACCGCCTTCGCGCGGGTGCCCGACGCGCGTCGGGTCTGCACGCCGGAGCTGGTCACGAACGGCGAGGCCACAGCGCTCCTTCTCGTCGACCTCGGCGCCGGACAGAACCGCCTCGGCGCCTCGGCGCTCGCGCAGGTGTACTCGGCGGTCGGCGATACCCCCCCCGACGTGGACGACCCCGCGCTCCTCGGCGGCACCTTCGCCGCCATCCAGGCGCTCCACGCCGCGGGGCTGCTGCTCGCGTACCACGATCGCAGCGACGGCGGCCTCTTCGTGACCGCCTGCGAGATGGCCTTCGCCAGCGGCATCGGGCTCGAGATCGAGCTCGACGGCCTCGGTGGGGACACGCTCGCCGCCCTGTTCTCCGAGGAGCTCGGGGCGCTGCTGCAGGTCCGCGCGGGCGACGTCGAGGCGGTGCTCGAGCGGCTCGAAGCACACGGCCTCGCCCGCGGTCGTCACTGCCGGCGGGTGGGGGCGCTCCGCGGGGACGACCGGGTCGTCTTCACCCTCGGCGACCGGGAGATCCTGGGCGCCACCCGGACCGAGTGGCGGCGGATCTGGTCAGAAACCACCATCGCCATGCAGGGGCTGCGCGACGACCCCGAGTCGGTGGCGATGGAGCAGGAGCTGCTATCGGACGCCACCGATCCGGGGCTCTCCGTCGTCCTCACCTTCGACCCCTCCGAACCGCCGTCGCCCCCGGGGCCCTCGACGCCGGCCGCGGCGCGCCCGCGGGTGGCGATCCTGCGAGAACAGGGGGTCAACGGTCAGATCGAGATGGCCGCGGCCTTCGACCGCGCCGGCTTCGCGGCGATCGACGTGCACATGACGGACATCCTCGAGGGGCGAGTGGATCTCGCCGATTGCCGGGGGCTGGTCGCCTGCGGGGGCTTCTCCTACGGGGACGTCCTGGGTGCGGGCCAGGGCTGGGCCAAGTCGATCCGGTACCACGCGCGCGCACGCGCGACCTTGGCGCGGTTCTTCGAGCGCCCGGACACCTTCACGCTCGGCGTCTGCAACGGCTGCCAGATGCTCGCGGCGCTCAAGGAACTCATCCCCGGCGCCGCTCACTTCCCCCGCTTCGTCCGCAACCGCTCCGAGCAGTTCGAGGCGCGGCTGTCGCTGGTCGAGATCCTCGACAGCCCCTCGGTGCTGCTCCGAGGCATGGCCGGCTCGCGGCTGCCCATCGCGGTCGCACACGGCGAGGGCTGCGCCGGCCTCAGCGAGACGGAGGCGAACGCGCGCCTGGTCGATCGCGCGGTGTGCCTCCGCTACGTCGACCACCATGGCCACGCGACGGAGCACTACCCGGAGAACCCGAACGGCTCCCCGGGCGGCGTCACTGGCCTGACCACCGCCGACGGGCGGGTCACGCTGATGATGCCCCACCCGGAGCGGGTGTTTCGCACGGTCCAGCTCTCCTGGTTCCCGCGCGACCTGGACGCCGAGCCGTCACCCTGGCTGCGCCTGTTCGAGAACGCTCGACGCTGGGTCGGGTGATCTACCGCGAGGAGTCGGGTGCGCCTCAGGCGAGCGAGCCGCGCTCGAGCAAGTCGCCCACGGCGTGGCGCAGCAGGCGCAGGGCCGCCTCGTTCGGCTCGATGAACTGAAGGCCGCAGGTGCCGAGCGCGACCGAGCGGTACCGCAGCGCGGCGCGGATCTCGCAGGGGGGGTCACGCGGGGCCTGGAGCCGGATCATCACCTCGCCGCCGACGGGCAACGACTCGATGGTCGAGGACAGGAGCAGCTTGACGCCGCCGACGCTCAGATCGACGAGCAGCATCCCTTCCGTGATCTCACCGGTGTGAAGCTCGGCTCGGACCTCGTAATCGGCGGTCGGCCGCACACGCACGTACTGACGCCGCTCCTGCCCCGCCTTCTGCTGCCACGCCACGAAACGACTGTAACACAGGAGCCGCGCTCGGAGAACGACGGTCGCCCGCGGTTCGGCCCGCCCTCGCGCTGACGAAGAACCACGCCCTCGACGGGGCTGATGACGACCCTGGAGCGGCCGTCGGTTTGATTGCCGCGGAAGATCAACGACCTGGAGCAACGAGCGGGCAGCAGCGCTCGTCCCCGGCGCCCTTGGCGCACCGATGGGTGCGCTAGGGCTCCCCGTCGGGGGCCGGGGAGACGGCGTTCACTGCGGCCTGCTCCAGCTCGAACGAGCGCCGCGTCCCGGGACTGGCGAGGGCCTCGTCGAGGGTGAGCTCCGGGTCGAGCGTCAACGCGAACCGGAAGGCCTCTCGGGCGCGCTCCCGCTGCGTCGTCCCGTTACCCCAGATGACGCCGATGTACATCCAGGCGCGCGCCCTCACGCCGGGGCTGCAGCGAGCCGCGCAGGCCTGGTAGACCCCCTTGAGCTTGGCCTCCGCGTCGGTCTCCCGACCGGCAAGGTAAAGCTCCTCGATGGCCTGGTCGATCTGCGCGAGCGCCGAGCGGTCGAGGGGTCCCGGCGCGTCCAGGGGCGTCACGGTCACGGTGCTGACGCTCGCGGCGGACCCCGGCGTCGGTGCGGGAGACGCCAATGGTGAGGCCCCCGTGGCGCGCACGCAGCCCACGAGCGCAGCGAGCGTCGCCACCCAGCCCGCGTGCTGACACCGCCACCGATAGAGCGTCCGTCGCATGGCCGCGGAAGGCCGGTCCCGAGGACCGGCCGAACCCTGACCGGGAATCGCACGCCCCCGCGCGGCGGTCAACCACGCGGACTCACGCCCGACGGCCCGTGCTAGCGTCCGCCTCGTGGGCCCCCGCCTTCCGCGCACCCTCCGCCCCGGGGCCGTGCTCGCCTACGCGAACCCGGAGCGAGCGCTCGCGGAGCTGGTGCCGCGGTCGCTGCCGCCGCGGGTGCACGTCCGCGCGGTGCAGCGCGTGGGACGCCGCGTGCTCGAGTATGGATGCGGCACGGGGCGGATCACCCTGGCGCTCGCCCGCGCCGGTATGAGCGTCACCGGCGTGGATCGATCCGCGGCCATGCTCGATCGATTGTCCGCGCAACTCGGCCGGGAACGGCGCGAGGTGCGGGGCCGCGTCGAGATCATCCACGGGGACATGCGCGACCTCGTCGTCGGCGAGCGGTTCCCCGTCGTGCTCGTCGCGGACGGCACCTTCCAGCACCTGTACGACCGCGAGGACGTCCGCGCCTTCCTCGCGCGGGTGCGGGAGCACCTCACGCCGGGCGGCCTGGCCCGCCTCGACGTCGCACTCCCCGATCTCCGCGTGCTCAGCGATCCCGGACCCGACGCCGAGTACCGGACGCTCGAGCAGGTCTTGATCCGGGCCCTCGACGGCGACCGCTCGGCGCTGCTCGCGGAGCGCCAGTACTTCCCAACGGAGCTCCGGGGACTCCTCGAGCGCGCGGAAGCGCGACTTCGCTCCATGCGCGTCGTCCGCCCTCCCGCGACGCCGGGACGAGCCGAATCCGACGCTCCGCGGGTCGCGCGGCTGGTGGTGCACTGCTCGTGGGACGCGCGGCGGTCGCGCCCACCGCAGCGGCGGCCCTCCCCCTGCTGAACCGGGCCGGGCGGCCTCAGCCGCGACAGCGCACGACGACGAGCGCGACCGCTCCCTGCCGAGGATCCCGCGGGGAAGCCACCACCACGTCCAGCCACCCGACCGTCCCCGGCACGCCGAGCTCGATCACGTCGGTAACGACACGCCCGAGCGACTGGGCGCGCGCGGCGTCGTGCACGGCTTTGGCGAAACGCGCGGCCTTCTGCGAGTCCGTGCAGCGGACCCGCCCCTCGTCCAGATCGAGCCCGACGTCGAGCTCGAGCAGGCACCGCGCCGTCTCGTTGGTCGCGAGCACACGCCGGTCGGCCGCCAACGTCAGCGCCGCGAGCGGTCGCTGCTTGAGCTCGGCGACGGCGCGAACGACCCCGGAAGCCGAGACGGGCCCGGGCGGCGGTCGGCCGGTCGTGATCGTGGTGCCCTCCCCGGGAGCCTTGACGCTGTAGGCCCCGCTCGACGGGGACAGCGAATCGCGCGCCTTGGCGGCGCTCGCTCGCCGCGGCGCGCGCTCCGTCGCCCGCTCACCCAAAGCATCGCCCTCCCGCATCGTGTTGTCCCCCATCGCGGCGGTCCTTCCCCGACCCCGGGTATCTTACGGCGTTTGCCCGCCGGAGGATCGCAGAAAATGCGAGAGCGCGCGGCGGCTAGGGCGACCGGCGGCGCACGCCGACCGACGCCCCCTCACCCGGGCCGCTCCGGTCGTACCAGGTTCTTTCCTCTTGCACGGCAAGGATGCAACCGAGGTGCTCGAAGCCAGATGAACACCAGCGTGGGCCGACTGCGTATGCACCGAGCCGCGCCGTACCGGTTCCGTCGTCGAGGGCCTAACGCCGGTGGCGGCAGAGAATCGTATGTCGGACGTGGGCCGTGAATGTTACTCATCGACCCATGGCGGAACCGAGCATGGCCCTTCCCGCCCCTGCCCCGGAGGACGGAGAGGACGTGGTCCTCGCGCTCGAGACGGCATCGACGCTGTGGAAGCGAGGGGACACCCAGGACGCGATTCGCTGGCTGCGACGAGCAGCCGAGTCGGCCGAAGAGGCCGGCGACGACACGCGAGCGCTCGCGCTCGCACGCACGGCGGCCGATCTCTCCTCGGGCTCCGAACGTGGTGCCGTCCGCCCTTCGAGCAGCCGACCCCAGCCGACGAAGATCGGCGACATCGATCCCAGCGTCGCTGCCGCCCTCCAGGGGCGCGCGGGGCCCCGGTCGTTTCCCTCGCCGCCCCCGCCTCCGAGCATGAGTCGCCCCCCACCCCCCTCCGCCTCCCGCCCTCCGCCCGTAAGCCCCCCACCGGGACCGCAGATCACGCCATCGCCCCCCGAGGCCGTCCCTGTGACCCCTCCGGCTAGCGGGCCTGGTACGGCACCCAAATCGGCGCCCCTTGCGGCGCCACCTCCCGCCAGGGCGCAGCGCCCGCCGGCGACCGATGCCCTCTCCGATCTGATGCGTGCCGACGGCGTCCCGGCCAAGACCAACCGCGCCACGAGCCCAACGGCGCTCGGGGCCCTTCGCGTCTCGGTGCGCCGATCCCCGGACGATCCCCGGCTGCTCGTCGCGCGCCTGCTCGAACCGGAGGAGATGGCCCCCAAGGGTGAGAAGAACGCGATCCTGGTGGCGACCGAGATCATCCTCGAGCAGCTCCTGCCCACGGAGTAGCGACGACGCCGTCGGGGGTCCACGACGCATGGCGCCCACCACGACGGCCATCACGGTTGAGGAGGCGCCGGGACCGCGAACCCTCGCCATCGACATCGGGGGCACGGGCACCAAGCTCCTCGTGCTCGACGCCGAGGGCCTCCCGCTGGGGCCGCGCCTACGACGGCGGACGCCGCGACCCGCATCGCCCCGCGCCCTGCTCCGGCTGATCGGGGAGATGATGGCCACGCAGCTCCCGTTCGATCGGGTCAGCGTCGGGTTCCCCGGCGTCGTGCTCCACGGGGTCGTGCGGACAGCGCCCAACCTCGGCTCCCCGTTGTGGCACGGCTTCGACCTCCAGGGCGCGATCGAGGAGCTGACCGAGGCGCCCGCCCGTGTGGTCAACGACGCCGACATGCAAGGGTACGGCGTGATTTCGGGGGAGGGGGTCGAGCTGGTCCTAACCCTCGGCACCGGGCTGGGGTCGGCCCTCTTCACCAGCGGGCATTTGGTACCGAACCTGGAGCTCGGCCATCACCCGTTCGAGCGCGACCGGACCTACGAGGATCGAGTCGGCAAGCGCGCGCTGCACCGAGTCGGCAAGCACCGCTGGCGCAAACGCATTCTCCGGGTCGTGGCCGAACTCGAGCGCACCTGGAACTTCGACGCCCTGTACGTCGGCGGCGGAAACGCCCGGTACCTGTCCGACGCGCTGCCCGGCAGCGTGCGGGTCTTCGGCAGCATTCAGGGGCTCGCTGGCGGCGCGCGCCTCTGGAGAGACGACCCCGTCCCGCTCGGCGCTGACTCCTGGCAGGAGTTCGAGCGCCGGCGACGACCCCTTCCCGCGGGCCCAACGCTCGCAGTCATGCGCTTTGACCCGGCGGTCGCGCTCGACCGGGACGCGGTGCCGGACGGCGCGTAACTCGCGCCGCCGCCCAAACCCCGGGGTGGGATCAGAGCAGGAAGGTCGCGCCGATGTTCACCGACGGGTAGCCGAGCCGCACCGTCATCCCCACGCGCTCGCCGAAGAGGAACCGCCCTCCGGCCCACATGACGAAGGGAAGGAACTCGACGTCGTCGTCGTCGCAGTCCGCCCAGGTGTCGCGGTAGCGGCAGATCGACTCCCACCGCCGGTACCCGACCGCGAGCCCCGGCTCCCCGAAGACGCTGATGATGTCGGTGAGCCAGAAGTTCCACTGCAGGGCGACCGGGAACGTGAAGGCGTGACCGTGGCAGCCATGGTCGCCCCAGCGGAGATAGTCCGGCGGATCGTCCCAGTAGTAGGCGTTGTAGTAGTCGTAGCAGTCGTCGTCCCCGAAGTAGGCCCAGTCTCCCCCGAAGGTGATGGCCATGCTGTTGTTGATGGTGGGGATGGGGCCGTCGAGAAAGGGGATGCTCGCGCGGAAACCAACGCCGATCCCCTCGTCGAACCAGGCCGGGGTGTAGCCGTACTGGAGGACGAGGTGCGGGTCGAGCTCCACCCCGTACGCGGGGTGGTCACCGGGCCGCTCGATGATGCTCTGGGCCCGCGCCTCCGTGCCGAACCCGAGGACCGCGAGCCCACCGAGCAGCATCGAAGCGCCGAACGGCGCGAGTCGCTGGGAAGACGCCATGCGTTGCTCCTTTCGAACCGAGGCGGTGCGTTGCACCCGGCCCACGCTACCAAGTTCGGGTCGGGGATTCAGCGGTCTTTCCCCCGCGACGCTGGCCCACCGTTCAGGATTGACCGTCCGAGCGGCGCTCGGGCGACCCGGGTTCGGCCCGATGATCGGCCACGGCCGCCCCGTCGCTGCCCGCGCCAGCCGCCGCGCCGGGGACACCCGCCGCGGGCCCGTCGCCCTGACGCTCGTCGAGCTCCCGGTTCAGCTGGTCCTTCACCTCGCGGAGCGCCTCTGAAAGGCCCGTGCGACTCTCGTCCACCAGCTCGCCGACGCGCTCACGGACGACGCGACCGACCAGCGGCACGAGCCCGAGGGCCTCACCGACGACCGACCCCCAGGAGCCGTCACGACTCGACATCGACATTCAGTGTAGGGCGCCTCCCCCGGGTGCGCAACGCCGTCGCCCGCCACGTCGGCGCCCGCTGGGGCGCCACAGGGTCAACGGTGGCGATCGCGCCCCATGACGCGGGGGTGTTAGAGTCGTGCCGTGACCCCTGGGAGCGGCCTCCGTGGCCTGGTCGCCGGTAGCGTGATCGCACTCTTCAGCTGTGCGCCGCCGACGGCGGCCCCTCCGCGCGCCGGGACGCCCCCTGCCCCCAGCGACGCCACCTGGCCGACCGCGTCCTGCCGAGCGCGGGCGGCGGAGATACTGGCGAGGATGACGCTCGCCGAGAAGGCGGCGGCGATGACGCTCCCGGACACGGGCCAGCTCTCGCACGGGGACCTCCCCGCACTGAAGGTCAGCGCCGTGCTCACCAGCGCCGAGTCCTTGCCGACCGAGCCGACGCCGGCAAAATGGCGCGACACGGCAGCGCGGTTCCACGAGGCTGCGGCGCGGGGCGGGCTCCGTGTCCCGCTCCTCTACGGCACGGACGCCGTGCACGGGCACAACAACGTGCTCGGCGCCGTGGTGTTCCCGCACGCTGTCGGTCTGGGCTGCACGGGTGATCCGAGCCTCGTCGAGCAGGTCGCGGCCGCGACGGCCGAGGCCATGGCCGCGACGGGGGTCGACTGGACCTTCGCGCCGATGGCGGCCGTGGCGCGCGACGAGCGCTGGGGCCGCGTTTACGAGGCCTTCGGCGAGGATCCGCGGCTGGTGGGGGAGCTGACGGCGGCGAGCATCCGTGGCCTGCAGGGCAGCCCTCCGGGCTCGGTAGCGCACCCGGTGCTCGCGTGCGCGAAGCACTTCCTCGCCGACGGCGGCACGGTCAACGGCGAGGATCGCGGCAACGCGGAGCTGCCGGAGACGCAGCTCCGCGCCTTGCACCTGGCCCCGTATGCCGCCGCAGTGGAGGCGCGCGTGGGGAGCATCATGGTCGCTGGTCACCGCGTGAACGGCCGCCTGATGCACCAGAACCACGAGCTCATTTCCAACGTCCTCAAGGGGGAGCTCAAGTTCGGCGGCTTCGTCGTCTCCAACTGGGGAGCCATCGACGCGCTCCCCGGCGCGGAGGCGGAACGGGTGGCGAGCGCCGTCAACGCCGGTGTCGACATGGTGATGGCACCCCGGTCCTACGAGGGCTTCATCGAGACACTCGGCGCCCTGGTGCCCGATCGCATCCCGGAAGCCCGCATCGACGACGCCGTCACCCGCATCCTCGCCGTCAAGTGCGAGCTCGGCATGTTCGAGCCGGAAGCCCACCCGCGCCCTCCCCCGTCGGTGGTGGGCTCGCCGCGGCACCGCGCCCTGGCACGGGAGGCCGTCGCGCGCTCCGCGGTCCTGCTCAAGAACGACGGCACGCTCCCGCTCGCCCGGACGGCGAACGTCTTCGTCGCCGGCAAGAACGCCGACGACCTCGGCCACCAGTGCGGGGGCTGGACGCTGGGCCTTTCGGGGGGCAGCGGCGCCATCACCGACGGGACCACGATCCGGCGTTCGATCCAGAAGGTCGTGGGACGGCGCCGCCTGCGCTTCGCCGTCGACGGCCGCGGCGCCTCAGCCAGGGAAACCGCCGTCGTCGTGATCGGCGAAACCCCGTACGCCGAGGCCGCCGGTTACCGGACCCAGCTCGCGCTCGACGCGGACGACGTGACCGCCGTCCGCAACGCCAAGCGCGGGGGCGGCAAGGTGGTCGTCGTGCTGGTCACCGGGCGCCCCCTGCCGCTCGACCTCGTGATCGACCTCGCCGACGCCGTGCTCGTGGTCTGGCTGCCGGGCACCGAGGGCGATGGCGTAGCGGACGTCCTGTTCGGCGTCGTCCCCCCGACGGGACGCCTCAGCCACACCTGGCCGCGCACCAGCGGCCAGATCCCGATCAACGTGGGCGACGGCGCGTACGACCCGCTGTTTCCCTTCGGGTTCGGTCTCACCTACCCCGAGCCGCCGGCGCGGTGACGGCCCCGCGAGGCGCGGCGCCCCGCCCTCGATGGGGGGGCTCGACCCCCGCCCGCACGACACCCGGTCGGGGTCGTGGTAGCAGGCGGCGATGCGGCTTCGCTTTGCCACCAGCAACCCCCATAAGCTCCGCGAGGCGCGGGCGATCCTCGAACCCGCCGGGATCACGGTCGAAGGGCTCGACTCGGTCCCCCCGGTGCCCGAGCCCGTGGAGGACGCGGACACGTTCGAGGGCAACGCGCGCCTCAAGGCGGTCGGCTACGCTCGCGCCCTCGGGGAGCGATGCCTGGCGGAGGACTCCGGCCTCGCAGTGGACGCGCTCGGCGGTGCCCCCGGGGTGCTCTCGGCGCGCTACGCCGGCGCCGTCGGGACGCGGGACGAGCGCGACCGGGCCAACAACGACCAGCTCCTGGCTGCGCTGCGCGACGTCCCCTTGGCAGAGCGCGCCGCTCGCTTCGTCTGCGCGGTCTGCGTCGCCGACCCCGACGGCAGCATCGTCGCCGAGGCGCGAGGCACCTACGAGGGGGTCGTCACGGACACGCCCCGCGGCACCGGTGGGTTCGGCTACGATCCCCTCCTCTACCTCCCGGACGTCGGCCTAACGAGCGCCGAGCTCACCGCGGAGGCCAAGAACGCCCGCTCTCACCGGAGCGCGGCTCTGCGCGCGCTCGTCCCGCTCCTGACGGCCGGGCTTCGCGGCTGACGCGCCGGGGGCGAGCTCTGCTCCCGGTTCGGTACCCCACGCCCTCACCCACCCAGCGGTGGCTGGGTGGGACCCGGAGGACGCGGGTCCCTAGTTCGTTGACTCTTCGCAGCAATCAACCCGATTGATGCTCCAGACGCGTGCGGACGCCGGCCGCCGCCGCTCGGGGAGAGCGGCGGCACCCCGGCGTCCGTCCGGCTGGGGTCACTTCATCAGGATCTTGAACTCGATCCGACGGTTCTGCGTGCGACCGGCCGGGGTAGCGTTGTCCGCCACCGGTTCGTCGGGGCCGGCGCCCCGGGTTTCGATGCGATCCGCGGCGACGCCCTTGCCCACCAGGTACGTCTTCACGGACTCGGCCCGCCGCTCCGAGAGCTTCACGTTGGTGTCACGCGCGCCGACGTTGTCGGTGTGGCCCGTGATGAGGACGCGCAGATCCGGGTAGTCCACCAGCGTCTTCGCGGCCCCGTCCAGCACCGGGTAGGAGGCCGGCGCGATCACGGCGCTCGCGAACTCGAACGTGATGCCCTCCATGGTCCCCGTGAACTTCTTGACCTCCTCGGGGATCTCGTCCGGGCAACCGTCGGCGTCCTGGAAACCGTTCTTCGTCTCGGCCGCGGTGGGGCACTTGTCCGCTGGCGCGATGATGCCGTCCCCGTCGGGGTCGGGGTTGGGCGCCTCGCAGGCGGGGCACGCCGGCGGCACCGGGCAGCCCGCGCCGTCCTTGCCGTGCTCCTCGGGGCAACGATCGTCGGCGTCGGGCACGCCGTCGCAGTCCTGGTCGGGCGGCGGCGGGCACCCCGTGGGCGCCGGCCCCGCGGCGTCCGGGCAGGAGTCCGTGTCGTCGAGGACGCCATCGCCGTCCTTGTCCCCGGCGGGCTTCTTCGCCGGGTGCCGATCGAAGGTGAAGCTGAGCCCGAAGAGCAGCTCGGCGTTGTGCACCTGGGCTTCCTCTGCGTACTTCGGGATGAGGGTGTCCCGGAGGTCGACGCGCAACGAGAGGAAGTCGTCGAAGGGGATCTTCACACCACCGCCGAAGTGCGTGGAGGCGTCACGATCGGACCCCATCGCGTCGCTGCTAGCGCCGAGCACGCCGCCACCGAGCAACAGGAAGGGGACGATGCTCGCGCTCGGCAGCTGCAGAACGCCGTGAGCGCGAGCGGTCCACAGCCCCGCCTTGCCGGGATCGGTGCCCGCCGGCAACCCGGCACCCTCGATCTCGACGCCGAGGAAGCTGAGCGGGAAGTAGGCGAGGCGCAGGCCGATCTCGCCGGCCACGTCGGCGTAGGGCACGTGCTCGCGCCGCTCGTCGAACAGCCCGTGATCGTCCGACGGGAACATCATGCCGCCGAAGACGCCGATCTCGACCAGGTTGTTCTTGGGCCGATAGCGCTTCATGTAGGGCTCCCGAGCGGGGGCGGCCGCGGGGGCGGCGACGGGCTCGGGCGCGAGGGTGGCGTCGACCGTCGGCGTGGCGGTGGCGTCGACCGCCGGCGCCGTGGCGTCGACGGTGGCGTCTGCGGCCGGGGCGTCGGCGGCCGGCGCCGCGGCGGCGGTCGACGTGTCGGCGCTCGCTCCGGCGGCGGAGACGTCGACCCCACCGGAGGCGGCGGCCTGAGCGGCGGCGTGCGGCGCGACGAGCACGCCGCAGAGGAGCGGAAGAAGCGATGACTTCAGCGATTTCATCGTAGTCTCTCCTGGAAGAAGGCTCACATCAGCCGGTAGACGAGGCTGAGAGCGGTCACCGTGTCGAGCTCTTCGATCCCCGGGAGGGGCTCGTGGTCATAGCGGAGGCTGAACGTCGCGGCGAGCGAGAGCGCGTCATTGATCGACGACGACAGGCCGACGTCCCAGTTCAGGCGCCAGTACTCCGTCTCTTGCAGCCCCTGGAGGTACTCGAGGCCCGTCTGGAAGGAGACGGCCTCGCTGAGCGAGTTCTGGTAGCCCGCGAACAGGCGCATGCTGTGCCGGGACTCGGTGCGCTCGAGGTCGATCCCTTCCAGGCGGGCGTCGCGGAGGGTCTCTCCGTGGCGGAAGTCGTACTGGAAGTCGTAGCCAGCCTCACCGCGGAGCTGCTGGCTCGCCTGATCGATGAAGTAATAGGCGAGGCCCGGGTCCACGTTGAGGCGCAGGTCCAAACCCTGGAAGCGATCGTTGCGGGCGGAGAGCGAGAGGAAGGCCGCCAGGCCGCCGGCCAGGAACCGATCGTACCGCGTGTTGCCCTGCAGGTTGGCCGCCGCCGTCTCCATGTCCTCGCCGGGCTCCACCGCGGAGCGCGCGTAGTTGCCAGCGACCGCCATGGTCAGCTGGTTCGAGGCGCGCCGAGCGCGGAAGTTGCCCGCTCCGGTCATGGCGACCGAGCGCGAGTTGCCGGACGCGAACTGCGCCCCTGCCGAGAGGTTGAGCTCGGTCGCGTCCTTCGACGCCTCGGGTTCCTCCACGGCGGCGGTGGCGAAGCCCTCCTTGGCCACCTCGGTGGAGCCGCTGGACGCGGCGTCCTGTGCCATGACGCCCTCCGCGACCTCTTGGGCCCAGGCGTTCGTTACCGACAGCAGCAGCACCGCCGGCGCGCTCGCGCCGAGCAGCCAGCGCTTTCTTGATCCCGTCATCATCAGGTCTCCTTTCCCACTCTCCATTCCAGGACTCCGCCCGGATCTAGCCGACCTCTTCGACGACGTCACCTTTCCGATGACGCAACGCGCCCGAGCGAATTGCTTCTCAGGTTGGGCAATGGCCTGGGCCATCCCTCGCTGAGACGAAAAAAGACCGAGTCGGCTCACCTTGGTTCGTTCTGGCTGCGAAACCGCGTTCCCGCCGGATCCGTCGTCCGCGGGGTGAGCGGAGCGAAGCGGCGGCTGGAGCTCCCGCTCGAACCCCGAGCCGCGTAGCCGCGTTCTCGCTCGGTCCGTCCCCAGCGGGGGCCCCAGCCGGACCCGACGCTACCCCTCTCGCTCGAGCTCGGTGGCCTCGCCGAGCCGCCGCTCGACGTAGTCGCGCACGCTCGGAGGCCAGTCCCGGATGAGGGCCGTGAGGTCCCCGTCGCGCCGTGAAAATAGCGCCCGCGTGGCCTCTTCGAAGTCGGGCAGGTTGCCCGCTACCGACCACATCACGCGGCCGAGCGCGTCCCGAACGAGGCGGCCCCGCTGCTCCCCCGGGGCCTTCTTGCGGGCCTCGTCGACCAGGCGGCGCAGCGCGGCCGAGATCCCCTGCGGCTGCTGCTCGAGCCACTCCCAGTGGCGCGGCAAGAGCGATACCTCGCGACTGACGACGCCGAGCCGCGGCCGCCCCGGTCCGGAGCGGGGCGGCGGCAGGGCGCGAGCGAGGACCTCGTCCGGCGTCCCTCGGAAGTCGAAGTCCACCTGCTGCCCCGTCTCCTCGTTGAAGATGAGCAGCGGCTCCGGGCCCCCACCGTCGAGGTGCGCCTTGGCGGCACGCAAGAGCTCGGGGAGTGGGCCGGAGGAGAGGCAGGTGGTGCCGAAGAACGCGGTGAAGTCGCCGTCCATGGGGGCCCATCTCACCCGGTCGCGGCCCGGCTGTCAATATCTGCCGGGTAAATTTATCCGGCGGCCCTTGGCGCGGATTGCCGCTCTAGTGACGAGCCGAAACCGTCACCACGGACTGCCCCGGCACCGCGACCACGCCGTTCGGCGGCAACGCGCCGAGCTCCCGCGAGCGCTCGACGCCGGGGAACACGGTGCGGCTCACCTGCGCGCTCGACGGCGCCTCTTCGAACGCGATCTCCACCGCAGCCCCCGTCGCGCCGGGGTTCACGAGCACCACCGTGAGCGCGTCCCCGTCGGGCGACGACCACGCGGTGGCGAGCACGCTCCCCGGGTCGGACCTGGCGTCGACCCGCACCCACCCGGGCTCGGTGTCGTGGGAGAAATGGCGCATCGCGTGATAGGGGTCCTGCAGCTCGAAGCCCGTCTCGGTCAGGGCGATGAGGGCGGTCGGGTTGGGGATCCCCAGCTGCGCCGACACCGCGAGGTCGTTCTGGAGATACATCGAGGCGCCGAGCGTGTTCAGCGCCTCGCAAAGGAGTATCGCCGTGCCCAGGCCCTCGGCCTGCGCCTCAGTCTGAAAGATCGGCTTCCCGTTGCGTTGCCCGAGATCACTCAGCGCACGCAAGGGCTCCCGCTCGACAGCGCTCGGATCCGTCTCGTACAGGTGGTGAGCGATCACGTCGATG
The DNA here is from genome assembly GCA_964480725.1 of uncultured Polyangiaceae bacterium. Lineage (GTDB taxonomy): Bacteria > Myxococcota_A > Polyangia > Polyangiales > Polyangiaceae > JAFGBI01. The sequence continues at coordinate 136,766 of CAYZQO010000004.1, forward strand.
CCGGCCAGTTCGTCGTCGGCGGCGAAGCTCAGCGTGCCCTCGACGGTCCGCGTGTCGGGCCCCGTGGTCAGCGGCGCGGAGGGGAGTCCCGCGAGCGCCTCCTTCACGGCCACCACGGCCTCGAGGTACCCGGGATACTCGACCTCTACCTCGGTGCCGTCCACGTCGACCGTCGCCGTGCCCTCGGTGGCGAGGAACCGGCATGCGTCGACCTCGCGCTCCGCTGGGGGCAGCCACTCCGGGTCGTTTTGAATGCTGATGTAGTCGGGCTCGATCCCCGCCGCGGCGTACGCCTCCACCACCGCCCGCCAGTGCTCGGCGAAGCCCGCGTAGTCGAAGCTACCGTCGGCGAGCTTGGCGAGGGTGCAGGTGTCGGGGTTGGCGCTGCACAGCTCGGAGCCGTTGGCCTTGAGCGAGGCCGGTGGGCTCGTCGAGGTCAGGAGCAGGGTCGGCGGCGCGCCGAGTCGCTCGGTGGCAGCGCTCATGATCGCCACCGAGGTGGAGAGATCGCTGGTGCCGTAGTCGTCGTACCGATTGAAGAGCCGGACGGCGTCGAGCCCCGACTCGGTGAACACCGCGTCGAAGAGGGCGGCCGCGGCCGGGTGCGCCGCGATCTCGTCGGTGAGCCAGCCGACCCCCGCCCCGAACCCGACCAAGGTTTGATGCCGTGCCGAGGGGTCCACGGTCACCACCTCGGTCGCCTCGCGGAGCGGCGCGCAGACGTCGGCCACGCAGGCGGTCCCCGTCGGGCAGCCCCCATCCGCGCAGCGCGGGAGGCACAACCCCGTCGTCGGGGGCGCGCTGCCGTCACAGAGCGCCACGGCGCCCTGGTCGGCGGCCGGGGCGCACACGGCCCCGGCGAGGTCCGCGCAGGTCGAACCGTTCTCGTCACAGGCGAGCGTGCACGTCCCGCAAAGGCACTGGAGTGCAGCGCCACACTGCTCGTCGGTCTGACAGGCACGCAGCCAGTTGGTCTGGGTACCCGTCTGCGGGCCACCGCAAGCGGCCACCATCGCGAGGGCCACCACCGCGGCAGCTCGCGCTCCCCCCAACCTTCCGTCTAGCCTCACAGGTCTTCCTTTTCGTTGGTCACGTACTGCCCACAATAGAACGTAACGTGATGCGTCGCCTCCTCGGGGTGCGCGCGGTTGTGTGCCTCGACCTCGTCCCACAAGTCGATGATCCGCCCGCGCATCTCGACGAGGAGGCCCCGCACCTCCTCGTCCCGCGGGTGCCCGGGCCACAGGTCGAAACGCAGCGTAGTGCCGCCCACCTCGTCCTTGGAGGTGGAAGCGCGCGGCCCGGTCACGACCTTCGCCGCCAATGCGGCGAGCACCGCTCGGTGGTGGTCGATGACCGCGGCCTCCCAACCGGCCGACTCGCCCACGGGGATCAGGCACTGTTCGGTGGTGTATCGGTCGCCCTCCGGACTGGACTCCACGCGGATCCGCCCGCTCGAAACCAGGTGCTGGAGCGCCTCCTCGAGCGCCGTCGCGGGGATCGGCACCCGCTCCGCGAGCTGGTCGAGGCGGAGGGGACCTTCGCGCGCGACGTGCAACCAAACGAGGGCCTCACTGGCCTCGCCAGAGTCCTCCGTGACCGACGCCCCGAACTCCTCCAGCTCCTCCTCGGTGGCGACGCGGTAGCTCGTCTCCCGCCCCCGCCCGATCCGGGCGACGAGCCCGCTCTCGACGAGATCGTTGAGGATGCTCCGCACGGTGATCTCCTCGTCGAGATCGAAACGCGCGAGGATCTCGCTGCGCGTGGCCGAGTCACGCTCGGACAGGAACGCGTACAGAGCGCCCCACAGGGTGACCCCGCGCGAGGTGACGGACTCCCTCAGGCGCTGGACCTTGTACCGGTAGGAGCGCTCGGCCAGACCGAACATGTCGGCGATCACCCGCTTGCCGAGGCCCTGGCTCTCCAGCTCGTGAACGAGGCTCACGAACACCTCGTTCGCGATGTGTGACAGCGGCGAGCGCACTCCTTCGGCGGTCGAGATCTGGGCGATGAGGACCATCGACTGACGCACGAGCGCGTCGATCAGCAGCTGGGAGTTCATGGGTCGAACGGGCTTCGTCGAAAGCGTACCACGTTACGGGACTGGCGGGTCGTCCCCGCGGTGGTGGCGGGCCCCCGCGCACATCGAGCGGACCCGAGCGCGAACGGGCCCGCGCCCGTCGAACCGGATGCCGCCCTAGCCGCCGCCGACCCGGAGCTGCGCCGCGGACTCGCCGAGCCGCTGACCCTGCGCGTCCACCACGAAGAGCCGGTAGGTCCCGGCCGACGCGGGCACGGCGATCGAGGTCGCGTCCCCCGGGGCCCGGGTCATGGTCGCCCCCTCGAGGAAGGTCGAGGTCCCGGCCGGGGCGAGCCACACCGAATTGGCCGGGTCGCCGCTGCTCCTGATGTCGACGGCGCCGGTGTCGCTCGGCACCCCGCAGCTCGCCGGGAAGACGTAGTCGGGCAGGGCCACCAGCGCGCTCGGGATGATGCCCCGATAGGCCTCCTCGATCCCCGCGTTCAGGCAGTAGCCATACTGAGTCAGGGGCCACACCGCGTCGGGAACCGCCACTGGGGGATCGATCTGGCTGCTCGGCGGGTCGACCCCCATCTTGTTTACCGTCGCGTAGGTCCGGAGGATGGTCAGATCGTGTTTCTCGCCGAAATCCTCGCAGTTGATGGTGTATTTCACCCCGGGATCGATGTCGAGGACGTTGTCGTTCTCGGTGATGTAGGCGCTGCCCTCGTCGTTGTGGAGCCCGTAGGTGGGCCCGGAGGTGGCGGGCGGGATCCCCTTGACGTAGTTCTGGTCGATGGTCGTCCCCGGGTTCTGCCCGATGGTGTAGATGGCCCCGCTGTCGTGAAGCCGGGTCATGAGGTTGTAGAGCCGGTTGAAGCTGACCGTGTTGTCCCGACTCGTCGTCGAGTCCTGGAAGTTGCGCCAGCCCCACCCGAGGTTGATGCCGTTGTACGCGGTCGTGTGGATCTGGTTGTGGACGATGCTGAGCGTGTCGACGAAGAACGCCGTGATCGCCGCGTGGCCGCCGAAGCCCGGCGCCGTGCTCACGTCGTAGAAGAAATTGTTGGCGATCACGTTGTCGGTGCAGATGCCCTCCACGTCGGCGGAGTACCGCGCGTGGGTCCCCTCGTCGCCCAGGTACACGTGCTGCGGATGGCCCATGGTGACGCCGCTCCCGGCCATGTCGGTGACGTAGTTGCCGACGATGCGGGCGCCGACGACGTCATTGTGCATCGCGATCCCCTCGCTGCCGCTGTGCTTGAAGACGTTGTCGAGTAGCTCGATCGACTCCGCGCTGCTCACGCTGAACATCGCGGGCAGCGTGTCGATGATCTCGTACTTGGACGCGTGCCAGTCACCGTTGCCGAAGGCGATGTAGATCGTAGCGCCCTGCACCGACGCCTTCCCGCAGGAGCCCTCGAGTTGGTAGAGGCCGTAGTCCGTGTGCGCGAAGGTGAGCCCGCGGAAGGTGAGGTTGCGGACCCGGTCGGCCCGCGACGTCCCCGCGATATCGACCAGCGTCTGTGCCACCGGGACCTCCACGTCCGCGGTCGCCATGTCCTCACCCGGCCGGGGGATGTAGTAGAGAGTCTGCGCGGTCTTGTCGAAGAAGAACTGGCCCGGTTCGCTCAGGAATTCGTACGCGTTCAAGAGCGTGTGAGTGCCCGTGACGCTGAAGCCGGCGTTCCAGCCCGGCAGCTGGGCGATGACCCCGTAGGGTTGCTGGAGCAGCAGCCCCCGCTGGCCGTCGGCGGTCGTCTCCACGCCGCGGACGCAGGCGACGTTCTCGTTCCAGGTCGTGCCGTTGACGATCTCGAGATCGTCCTGGTTGTTGGCGATCGCCGGGACGTCGCTCGCCCGGTACTGAACGCCGTCGCTACCGCTGCCGCTGGTCCAGGCCCAGGGCGCCTGACCCGCGGTCACGGAGTGGGTCCCGTACCCGCCGCTCGCGGCGGCGGTCTTGCTGGCCATGGACGCCCTCGTGTCGTTCACGGTGAGGTTCCGTAGCTTGGTGCTCCGCTCGAGCGAGGCCCGGTAGATGCGGCCTTCGTGGGGGGCCCACCCCGTGACCCGCGTCGCACCGTTGAGCACGGGCGTCTCGCCGGGGTACGCCTGGTAGATGATCCGGTGGTCATTGGTGCCGGAGTCCTCGGGCCCGAGGGTGAGCGGGCTCGTGATCCGGTGGTCGCCGCCGCGCAGGTAGACGAAGATGTCACCGGTCATGTCCGCGTTGAGCGTGCGCACTTCGTCGCGAGCACGGGTGAGCGTCAGGAATGGCTCGCTCGCGCTCCCCACGGCGTCGTCGCTCCCCGACGGTGACACGTAGAGGCAGGCCTGGACCTGCGGCGCGGGACACACGTCGGCCCCACCACCGGCGGCGCCACCGGTACCGACCGGCCCCTCGCCAGCGGTGCCGCCGTTCGCGGTCCCTCCCGTGCCGCCCGTGACGGCCTCACCACCGCCGCCGGGAGCACCACCGATGCCGAGGCCGCCCGCACCCCCGCTCGCACCGACACCGGTCCCGCCGGTGCCGAAGAGCCCCCCTCCGCTCGAGCTCGTGCCGCCAGTCGCGGTGACCACGCCGCCGGTCGCGGTGCCGCCGGCACCGCCGCTCGGGCTGCCGCCGGAGCCGCCGCTCGGATCCGCACCGGAGCCACCGCTCAGCCTGCCACCGGAGCCGCCGCTCGGACTGCCGCCGGCACCGCCGCTCGGGCTGCCACCGGAGACGCCGAACCCGCCGACCTGGGCGGCTGAGTCGCCACCGCTCGCGGTTTCGTCTGCTGGACCGCTGTCCGGTCCGCACGCCGAGAGGAGGAGGGCGGATCCGAGACTCGACGCGAGGATCCAGCGCGTGGGATTGGTCAATCTGGGCATAGGACCACCGTGAGCGCAGAGGCCGAGAGCATTCGCGGGCCCACGACGCGTCGCGATGCCCGGACGAGGGCCGTTCCCGACAGGATGATGGTTCCCAGCGTCCCGCGGCAGGTGTGAGTCTTTCGCCTCAGTCAGGTCCAATCTTCCAGATCGGGGGGGAACCCCATTGCCGCACAGCGCACCGTCGACCCGAGCGCTGCCCCCGACACTCGCGGAGAAGCCATCCCGTTTGCATGGGGAGATCCTGGCCTGCTTCAGAGCCCGCACGACGACGTCACCTGCCGATCCACAGGGGGGGGGAAACGGAGCGCCCCCCCCCGATCGCGGCCTTCCAGGCGACGGGGGACCCGGCCCGCCCCTCCCCTCCTGTCGCGCGGTCGAGCAGAGTGCCTGGAGGTCACCAACGGCGAGCGTGCTCCGCACGACTGCCGGAGGGGCGGCATCTCTCTTGGTCGGAGGATGAAATGCGTCTTCTCTCGCTCTACGTTGTAGCGCTCGCCTGCCTCCCCCTCGCCACCGGGTGCGGGGGAAACGATGACGATCCGGCGTCCGCCGGCGCGGGCGGCACGCCCGCGCTGACGGGGGGTTCCGGCGGCGCGGGCGGCACCACGCCGCCGGTAACGGGTGGAGCGGCGGCGACGGGAGGCACGGGTGGCACCGGCGGCCTCGCGGGCGTCGGCGGCACGGGTGGCGCTCCGAGCGGCGGGGCTCCCGCCGGCGGCAGCAGCACCGGCGGACTGGCGACCGGCGCGACCGGCGGCTCCCCGCCCGTCACCGGTGGCGCGGGCACCGGCGGCACGCCGCCGACGGGGGGCACCGGCGGGTCGAGCACGGGCGCCAGCGGTGGCTCCGCTCCGGGCACCGGTGGCGCGATCGGCGGCGGCGCGGGCGCGAGCAGCGGCGGTGCGGGCACCGGCGCAGCAGGTACCGGTGGTGAGGTCGGAACGGGCGGCGCGGTCACGGTGCCGACGTCGTTCACCAACACGTACGACGGGGCCCGCGCGACCACGGTGAGCCTGGACACGGATTGGCGGTTTCACCTGGGCGACGCGAGCGGCGCCGAGCAGCCGGGCTTCGACGATGCCTCCTGGACGGCGCTCGACGTGCCGCACGACTGGAGCATCTCCCTGCCGTTCAACGAGAACTCGCCGGCCGGCGCGGGCGGTGGGTACCTCGACGGGGGCCTCGGCTGGTACCGCAAGACCTTCTCGCTGCCCGCCGAGAGCACGGGACAGCGGGTCTTCGTCCAGTTCGACGGCGTCTACATGGACAGCACCGTCTGGCTCAACGGCACTGAGGTCTGCGCCCGACCCTACGGGTACGCCTCCTTCGAGTGTGACCTCACCGACGACGCGACCTTCGGCGGGGAGAACGTCCTCGCCGTGCGCGTCAACAATGAGCTCCCGAGCAGCCGCTGGTACTCCGGCAGCGGCATCTATCGCCACGTCTGGCTCAAGACCGTAAGCCCCGTTCGGGTCGCGTACACCGGCACGCAGGTGACCACGCCCGAGGTTTCGGCGGCGAGCGCCACCGTGCGCGTCGTCGTCGCGGTCCAGAACGAGTCCGACGCCAGCCAGTCGGTGACGATCGCGAGCTCGATCCGCGACGCCGCGGGCGCGGAGATCGCCGCGACCGCGGCGACGACCGAGTCCATCGCGGCCGGAACGATCGCCGACGTGGAAGCGAGCGCGACGGTGGCCGAGCCCCAGCTCTGGTCGACCTCGTCGCCGACGATGTACTCGGTCGTGACGACGGTGTCGGTCGATGGCGCCGTCGTCGACACCTACACCACCCCGCTCGGCATCCGGACCTTCGCCTTCGACGCGAACCAAGGCTTCTCGTTGAACGGCCAGCGGATGAAGCTGAACGGCGTGTGCCTGCACCACGATCTGGGCGCCCTGGGCGCGGCCGTGAACACCCGCGCCATGGAGCGCCGTTTCGAGCTCTTGAAGCAGATGGGCACCAACGCGGTGCGCACCTCGCACAACCCGCCCGCGCCGGAGCTGCTCGATCTCGCCGATCGGATGGGCATCCTCATCATGGATGAGGCCTTCGACATGTGGTACGGCGCCAAGACAGAGCACGACTACGCGCGCTTCTTCCGCGAGTGGGCCGACCTCGACATCGGGGACATGGTGACTCGGGACCGCAACCACCCGAGCATCATCATCTGGAGCATCGGCAACGAGGTGCCGCAGGCCGCCGACCAGGCCGTGGCCCAGCAGCTGATGGACGCGGTCCGTGCCCAGGACGATACGCGCGTGATCGGCCAGGCCTTCGCGCAGTGGTCCTACGACGAGGGCACGGCCGGCATCGAGGACATCGTGGGGCTCAACTACAACCCGGGGCTCTACGATTCGCAGCACGCGAGCCACCCGACCTGGAAGCTCCTCGGCAGCGAGACCTCCTCGGCGGTGCGGAGCCGGGGGATCTACGACAACAGCAACACGCAGTGCTCGTCGTACGACAACAACGTGGTCGGCTGGGGGCAGAGCGCAGAGGACTCGTGGCGCGACGTCAACACGCGTGACTTCATCGCCGGGGAGTTCATCTGGACCGGCATCGACTACATCGGCGAGCCGACCCCATACGAGTGGCCCGCCAAGAGCTCCTACTTCGGCGCCATCGACACGGCCAACTTCCCCAAGGACATCTTCTACTTCTACCAGAGCCGCTGGAACTACGATGGCCCGCCCATGGTGCACCTGGTGCCCATGGATTGGACGAGCTGGCGCGACGGGTCAGCGGTGCGGGTGTTCGCCTACAGCAACGCGGACAGCGTCGAGCTCTTCCTCAACGGGGACTCCCTGGGCTCGAAGGCCGTGAACCGAGCCGAGGGGCGCCTCGAGTGGTCCGTCCCGTTCGCGGCCGGAACCCTGCGGGCAGACGCCGTCAAGGGCGGCGCCGTCGTCGCGACCGACGAGGTGCGGACGGCCGGCGATCCGGCGGCCCTGGCGCTCACCGTCGATCGGGCGTCGATCGCCGCCGACGGCCGGGATCTCGCCTTCGTGGAGGTGGCGGTCGTCGATGCGGAGGGGGTCGTCGTCCCGCGCGCAACCGACCGGATCGACTTCACGGTGGATGGCCCCGGCCGGCTCGCGGGCGTGGACAACGGCGACGCGATCAGCCACGAGCCCTATCAGGGCACCTCGCGGTCCGCGTTCAGCGGCAAGGCCCTGGCCATCGTCCGGTCCACGACGGCACCCGGGCGCATCACGCTCACCGCCAGCTCCGGCTCGCTCACGTCGGGATCCATCGCGATCGACGCCGGGCCGTAGGGACCTTGGCGCACGTGGTACGAGCCGGGGGTCCGGGAGATGCCATGAGAGGTCTGCGCACGGTAGGGTACGTGGTCTGGTTGGTGGCGGCCTGCGCCAGCGCCGGGTGCGCCGGAACCGACGGGTCCGGTGAGCAGGCGGCCGAGCCCGTTGACGGCGGCACGACGGCCACCGGGGACGCGGGAACGGACAGCGGCAGCGGAACCGGAACCGGAACCGGAACCGGAACCGGAACCGGAACCGGAACC
>CAYZQO010000005.1:0-143365 GCA_964480725.1 uncultured Polyangiaceae bacterium
CGTCCTCGTCGTCCTCGTCGTCCTCGTCGTCCTCGTCGTCCTCGTCGTCCTCGTCCCCGTCCTCGTCCCCGTCCTCGTCCCCGTCCCCGTCCTCGTCCCCGTCCTCGTCCCCGTCCTCGTCCCCGTCCTCGTCCTCGTCCCCGTCCTCGTCCCCGTCCTCGTCCTCGTCCTCGTCCTCGTCCTCGTCCCCGTCCTCGTCCTCGTCCAGATCCGCAAGGTCGAAAGACGTCCCCGCTATCCGTCCGGTCTTCACGTCCTCCAAGAACTCCGGGTCGGCGAGGCGCTCGCGGATCACCGCGGCGCCTCGCGCTGCCCCCGACCCTTCCACGATGACGTAGCCCTGCTCGCTGCCCACCAGGCGTGCGGCGACGATCTCCGCGGCATCCAAGCTCAATCGCGCGCCCGTCCCGAGTCCAAGGAGCCTCGAGTAGACCACAGGCCCCGGCGGCGCCTCGCTCCGCCGCAGGTCCCGCACCAGGACAAGCCCGAGCCGCGATGCCAGCGCGATCTGCTGTTCCGGATCCCAGAGGCCGCGCGGCTCCCAAGCGACCTGCTGCCCCTGTTGGACCAGCCGCTCCACGAGCTCCGCGATGCGCCGCTCGGTGCGTCGACTGGGCGTCGCGCTGGGACGGGTCTGCAGCACGATGAAGCGTGCCTGGAGGATCTCGGCCGCCTCGAGCGCGCGCTTGAGCGCCGCCTCGAACGCCTCGCCCGGCTCGAGCTCGCCGATGACGCGAGGCAGTAGCACGCTGAACGTGAACCCTTCCGGAACCGCCCGGCGGTAGGCGCGCAAGGTGGACGAGCGCGGCAGCACGCCCGGCTCCGCTCTCACCTCCAGGAGGTCGAGCTTGGCAGCGTACCGCTCGATTGGACCCCTAAAACCCGTCTCACCGACTTTGAGCTCCATCTTGCGCTCCGCCTTCTTCCCTCACGCTCTGCCGCAAAGCTCGCCCCTTGACCACCACCGACGGCCAGGCCGCGGGGGAGCGGGGAGAATCCATCGGCGGCGAACACCCGCCGCCACCGGCCCCGCCGCACCGCGAGCACTCGCCGGGGTCAGCCCCTTGAGGCGCCCGCACCGAGGCGTCGTCACGAGACCCCTCCTCCGCCCAGGAGCCGGTCGAAGACGATGGCGGCAGCCGCGCGCACCGAGAGGTGATTGAAGCCGTCGGCCCGCGCCGAGCGGATGGGGTCGAGCCGGAAGCGCGCCTGCTCGTGAAGGCTGTCGGCCAGGCCCCAGCCCGTCCCGAACGCGATCAGCACGGGTGGGCCCTCTGTTCGAAGGCGATCGCGTCCGTCCGCAAAGGAGAGCCCCGGCGTCACGGCCGGGGAACCGCTCGTCGTCCAGAGCTCGACGCCCCCGTCGCCGCCGAGATCTCGCACCGCGGCCTCGAGGGACTCCACCACCATCAGCCCGGTCAGGGGGGCCACTCGATCGGGGATCCGCAGGGCGCCGCTGCCCTCGGTCCAGTGGCTCCGCACCCGGTCCGCCAGCGTCCGCTGAGCCTGCACCGGGTGCGCGACGTAGAAGCGCCGGAGCCCGAAGGCGTGCGCGCTGCGCGCAATGTCGTGGAGGTCGAGGTTGGTGATCGCAGTGGTAACGATGCGGCGCTCGCGGTCGAGCACCGGGTAGTGCAGCAGCACCGCACAGACGTCCCTCACGGCCCCTCCGCCCCCGGCGGACGGCCACCCAGGTCGGGGCGCCGCGCAGCCGTGCGCTCCTGGGCACGCGCTCGCCGCCACTCCGCGATCCGCGCGTGGTTTCCGCTCGTCAAGACCTCGGGGACGTCGAGGCCACGGAACACCGCCGGGCGGGTGTACTGCGGGTACTCGAGCCCACCGCCCCAGGCGGCGCTGAACGACTCCTCGAGCGGCGACGCGGCGTTCCCGAGCACATCGGGCAAGAGCCGCGTGCAGGCCTCGACCACCGCCATCGCGACCACCTCCCCGCCGGTGAGGACGAAATCGCCCAGGGACAGCTCGCGATCCACGAAGGCCCGGACCCGCTCGTCGAAGCCCTCGTAGCGGCCGCAGACCAACAGCAGCCGCTCGCGCTCCGACAGCTCCTGGGCGTGAGGCTGCCGGAAGCGCTCGCCCTGCGGTGTGAGCAGAACGCGAAGGGCACGCCCCCCCAACGCCGCCTCGGCGCTCTCCATGGCAGCCACCAGGCAATCGGGGCGCATCACCATCCCGGAGCCGCCACCGTACGGCGTGTCGTCCACGCTCCGGTGCCGCCCGAGCCCGTGCTCACGGAGTTGCTCGAGGTGCACGACAACCCGTCCGAGGTCGCGGGCCCGCTTCACGAAGCTCGTCTCGAGGAACTGCGCGAACAACTCCGGGAAGAGCGTGACGATGCCGATGTGCACTCGCCCTCCCCGCGATCAGTCCAGAAACCCATCCAGGCTCGCCAGTTCGATCACGCCCGCCGCGGCGTCGACATCGCGGAGCCAGGGCTCAACCAGCGGCTGCTCGCGCCGCCGCCCGGTCGCGTCCTCGATGACGATGCAGTCCACGGTCGGATACGGCCGCAGCTCGACCACGACGCCAACCTCCCCGCCGGGGCCGATGACACGCGCGCCGACCAGGTCCGCAAGATAGTACGCGCCCGGCTCGAGCGGCGGCAGCTGCGCCCGCTCCACCCTCACCTCCGCACCACGCCAGGCCGCAGCGGCGGTGAGGTCATCGATGCCCGCCACCTTGAGGAGCTGGGCCCGCGGCGTGGGCCGCACCGCCTCGACGGCGAAGGTGCGCGGCTCCCCCCCGACCGGCACGAGCGACACCTCCTTGACCGCCAGCAGCGAAGTGCTGTCCGACCAGAAGAGCTGCACCTTGAACTCGCCACGCACGCCGTGGGGCCGGGCAATGCGACCGACGGCGAGGGAGGATCGCGTCAACCCGACGAGTCCTCAGTCCACGATGTCGAGGTGGACACGCCGGCCAGCCTTGGTCGAGGCCGCCGTCAGGATGGTCCGCATCGATTGGGCCGTGCGACCGTCCTTTCCAATCACCTTCCCGACGTCGCCCTTGGCGACCCGGAGCTCGATGAGAGTGCTGTGGCCACCGTCGATCTCGGCGACCTCGACGGCCTCGGGGTCATCGACGAGCGCCTGCGCGATGACGGCGATGAGTTGCTTGAGAGCCATGGGGAGGGAAGTCCGGGTGGGTCAAGGGCGATGGGGGGGCGGCGCCTCACTGAGGCGCGGCCGGGACACCCGACGTCAGGCGCCCGCGGGCACCGGGGCAGGCTTCCGCTTCAGCAGCCGCGCGAGCGTCGGCGACGGAAGCGCGCCCTGCTTCGTCCAGTGCGCGAGACGCGCTCCGTCCACCTTCAGCACGCCCGGATCGGCTGCCGGATCGTAGGTCCCGATGCTCTCGATGAAGCTGCCGTCGCGAGAGTTTCGCTGGTCGGTAACGACGACGCGATAGTGCGGGTGCTTCTTGGATCCGTGGCGAGCGAGACGAATGTGAACGGCCATTTTCTTCGTTGGTTTCCGTTGGGGGGACGCCCGAGGCCCGAGACGCTAGCACCCGCAGCGACCAGCGCCAGCAGGGCTCCGCGGGACGCGGACCCAACCGACTGAAGCCCGGCCACGCCGGCTCGGGGGGGAGGGAACGTAGAGGATGTCTCGCGGTCCGGTCAAGGGGCGTGGTAGCTTGTCGGTCGATGGCGACCCCACGCGACGCGATCCTCGACGTGGTGGAACGGGTGCTCGCCCCGCTCGTCGAGGCCGACGGGGGCCGGCTCTACTTGGTGTCGGCGGGCGACGAGGCCGTGGAGCTCCACCTCGCGGGCCGGTTCGCCGGGTGCCCCGGCAACGCCCTCGTTTCCCGCCACATTCTCGAGCCCGCAGTCCGGGCCATCGCCCCCGAGGCCCGGGTGGTCGTGACCTGGGGAGCCCTGATCCCGACGGGCGCCAAGCTCATCCAGGGCTGACGCCACTCTCCAGCGCTCAGCCCTGCGAGCCGTCGAGATCACTTCTTCTTCGGGGCGGCCGGCGGTGGGGGCGGCGGGCGCGTAGCGTCGCGGACCGACGCGTCGACGGCCGTCGGATCGCCCTTCCGGTTCTTGCGCAGCGTGGGCAGCTTCTTCTCGACGCTCTCGTCGATGAAGACGACGGCCACGGTGGGATCCCGGTTGACCAGGCGCAGCAAGACGGTCCCGTCGCTCCACTCGGCCGTGTCGTAGTTGCGGCCGGCGCCGAAGTCGGCAGCAAGCCGCTTCCCCTTCACGCCGAGCTTCTCCTCGACGTAACCGACCGCGGTGTCGAAGCTAGTCCCGAGCGGCTTTCCAGCGCCGAGGCTGTGCTCGTCGTAGATCTTCCAGAGCCGGTCGCCAAAGAAGAAGAAGTGCCGAACGATCCCGTTCTCGAGATCGATCCGGCTCATGCTTTCGTCGTTGTTGTAGGTGTACTCCGTCTTCAACGCCGAGTTGTCCATCCCGGTGGGGAGGCTCCCGAACTCGAGGTGCGAGCGGCGGAGCGCCGCCTTCTTCTCGGTGAGCTCGTTCTCGAGCGCGTCCGTCTGGGGCCCGATCGGTGTGGTCTTGAAGAGCTCGAGGTAGGCCTTGTCGAAGGCGCGGTCATAGAGCTTCGCGATCTGCTCGCTGCTCATGCCGAAGGCCATCCCCGCGGGATGAAGCAAGAGCTTCCCGGGCTCGGGCTTGGCGGGCTTGGCCGGCGCGGCGGGCTTGGCCGCCTTCGGATCCTTGGGGTCCGCTGCCGCGGGGGGAGGCTTCGGTCGAGAAACCGCGATGACCCGCTCGAACTCGCGAGACTTGGGCGATTCCGGGGAGGCGGCACCGAACGGCGAGGTCCCGCCGCCGGTCCCGGAGCCGCCCTCCTCATCCGCAGCACCCGTCCCCTCGCCACCGGAGTCGGAGCCTGCGCTCGTCCCGCCACCCTCGGACTCGTCGCAGAACGGGTCCTCGTCTGGGCAACCCTGGTCCTCGACCGCGTCGTCACTGGTCTTGGCCGTCGATCCCTTGCCGCCGCAAGCACCGACCAAAGCCGCCATCATCGCCACCGCCGTGAGTCGCCACGCCATCATGATCTGTTCCTCCAACGCCGGGTCATCACCCCGTCGCGCCGCCTGGGGTCCGCGTCCCGATGCGGCGGGCTCGACTCGACGTGAACGAGCCCATGAGGTATCACCGGCGAGCTTGGACTGCGGACACCCGGAGCCTCCGGCTCGGCGCCCCGCTCCCGGACCAGCCGGCCCGTTCGCGATCGCGCTCCGCCCTGTTCGCCTGTCTCGGCCGTTTCGTCAATACTTCTCGATCGGCGGCTGATGGAACGGGCAAGCGGGAGTGGGTCGCGGGCGACGCCGCGCGAGTGGCGACGGCGCACGGCAGGTGCCCTGTCGCTGGTGGCGGCGACCGCCGGTTGCGCTCGCCCCGCCGCGGAGGCCGCCGACCCGATCGGATCGGCCGCGTACGGCCCCGAAGACGCCACCCTCCTTGACGACACCTTTGGCCCCGACGTCTTCCCGACCTCAGCGCTCGTCCTCCCGAGCTCGCAGGAGAAGCTCGCGGAGCGGGTCGACCGAGCCGAATGCGTCCTGCCGGTCGAGGTGCGAACCGTGAGCCGCCAGGGAACGCCACCCAGGCAGAGCTTCGCGCTCGCCGTTCATCCGACGGGTGAGCCGCTGGCGGGGCTCCCCTGGTCCGACCCGCTCACCTTGACCATCTCGCCGAGCAGCCCGTCCCACGCCCAGGTCGTCAGCGCGGAGACGACACTGGTGGGCACGCCGCTCATACTGCTTTTCCGCCGCTACGACACCGACACGACTGAGACGATCCATTGGCGAGCCGAGCCAGATACACCGGCGGTCCGCGCCGCCATCCTCCGGGTCGCCGAGCCGCCAGCCCGTCGGCCACCCCGCGATCAACGATGATGCACCTACGCGCCCAGTCCGTGGAGATCAAATCCCCGCGTGAGATCGCCATCATGCGAGAGGTGGGCCGCCTCGCGGCGGACACCCTCAGCAGGGTCGGCGCGCTCATCCGCCCTGGCATTTCCACCCAGGAGATCAACGACTTCGTGCATGCCGACACCCTCGCCAAGGGTGCTCGACCAGCCCCGCTGAATTATCGGGGATTTCCTCGCAGCGTCTGCACGTCACGCAACGAGGTCGTCTGTCATGGCATCCCGAGCCGGGACGAGATCCTGTGCGAGGGGGACATCATCAACGTGGACGTGACGCACATCTTCCAGGGATATTACGGCGACACGTCGGCGACGTTCTACGTCGGCAACCCGGGCCCGGAGGCAGTCCACGTGACCGAGGTGTCGCGCCGTTGCCTCGAAATCGGCATCCGCGCGGTCAGGCCTGGCGGCCGCCTTGGGGACATCGGAGCCGCAATTCAGCGTTTCGCCGAGGCGAGGGGCTGTTCGGTGGTCACCGCGTTCGTGGGACACGGCATCGGCCGCGATTTCCACGAAGAACCCAAGGTGAGCCACGTCGGCGTGCCGGGGAAGGGTCTTCGCCTCCGTCCTGGGATGACGTTCACGATCGAGCCCATGATCAACCTTGGCGGGCCGGACGTGGAGATCCTGGACGACGACTGGACCGCGGTAACGGCCGACGGGTCGCTCTCCGCCCAGTTCGAGCACACCCTCCTGGTCACTGGGGACGGGGTGGAGGTGCTCACGCCACGCACCGGTGTCCTGGAGAACAGCGAGCTCTTCCCCGACCACTTTCCCCCCGACGCCACCTGATCTTTCCCGCTCGGCGACGGGTTCCCCTCGGTGGTCCGGCTCCCTGGCTGGCGCCGACGCGGCCGCTGTCCAGGGCCGTTGGCGCGGGCCGAACACGGGGCCGCTTCCGTTGCGCCCTTGACGCGCCACGGCTCGCTTGACTAGCCTCTCTGGCCGAGAACTACCGGGAGAGTCGGCTCCGCCACAGGTCAGCCGCCGGACCGGCGCACCATCGGGGGTGTGTCGCAGGGTGCGCAGTCGGGGGGTGGCGGGGATGCTCTCCACCCTTTTTAAAATGGCGGCCCGCACCAAAAACCAGCGCCGTTCCCCGACCAAGTCGGGACGCGGTGCCAAATCTGCCCCGACGCGGGGTGGCAGCGCGCGCTCGGCCCCGTCCAAGGCTGGGAGTGCCAGGAAGGCGACCGCGAAGACCAAGCGACCGGTCGGGCGCAAGGCCAGCGGAAAGAAGCCACCGGGACGCAAGGCAGCCTCCAAGGCGCCGCCCAAGGCTGCGGCTGCCGTTCGCAAGGTGACCGCGAAGGCGACGGCGACGCGCAAGTCCGGGGCGCATTCCGCCAAGGGCGCCGTCGCCAAGAGCAAGGCGGCAGCGCGCGCTCGACGGTCGAAGCCGTCGGCGCGCGGGGCCGCCGCGACGAAGGCGCGGTCGGGGACGTCGCGTGCACCGACCCGAGCACGATCGGCCACCAAACCCACAGCGCCCGTGCGGGGTCGCCAGGCTCGTCCCCTCTCCCCACCGAGGCGTCCCGGCGGAGAAAGTAAGTCCCAGACCCGGGCGAACACGGCTCGGGAGCGCGAGCGGCTAGCCGAACTGAAGGCCAAGGCCAAGAAGGAGCGGGAGCGGCTGGCCCAGGAGAAGGCTCGGGTGGCCCGCGAGCGTGCCCGCCTTACCCGGGAGCGCGCCCAGGCCAAGGTCGCCGCGGCCAAGGAGCGGGAACGCCTCTCGCGCGAGCAGCAGCGCCAGAAGGCCGCTGCCGCCAAGGAGAAGGCTCGCCTCGCCAAGGAGCGGGAGCGGGAGCGCGCCCAAGCCGCCAAAGAGAAGGCTCGCCTCGCCAAGGAACGAGAGCGGGAACGCGCCCAGGCCTCCAAGGAGAAGGCTCGCCTCGCCAAGGAGCGGGCGCGCCAGCTTGCGGAGCGCGAGGCCGCCCAGCGGGCCCGGCAAGCAAAAGCAGCAGCGGAGCGCGAGGCCGCCAAGAAGGCCCGCGAAGAAGAGCGGCGCCGTCAGGCCGCGGCGAAGGTGGCGGAGCGCGAGGCTGCCAAGAAGGCCCGCGAAGAAGAGCGACTGCACCAGCAGGCCGAGCGGGACCGCGCCCGCGACGAGGAGCGGCGGGCCAAGGAGGAGGAGCGCACCCGCAAGGAGAAAGAGCGGGAAGAATTCCGCCGCGCCAAGCTCGCGGAGCGCGAACGCCTCCGCGCCGAGCGCGAGGCGGCTCGGCGTGCCCTTGAGGGCAAGATCGCAAGGGCCAACCGGCAGGCCCAGCGAGCGGGCGGGCTCGGGGGCCGCGGCGCCACCGCCCGCCTGTATCGCGCGAGCGCGATTCCGGATCAATCGGGGACGACCCGTCGCGTCGAGGCGCTCCTCGCGGAGCGTGCGGACGCGCTGCGAGCGCCACCGACCCCGGCGGAGGCGTTGTTCGCCGATGGGGATCCAGTGTCGACCGACGCGGAGCTAGCCCCCACGTTGGCGACGCCGACGCCGCCATACCCCACGCCACTCCCCCCCCCCACGCCACTCCCCTCCCCTGCCCTCGACGCGCTCCCGGCGGCTCCCGCCTCCGAGGCCGCGGCGGCCGCCGCCGGGACGCTGCCGTCCCCGGACAACGTCGCGCCCCGCTACGCCAGCATCCTCGATCGGCTCGGGCGTTCGGAGGACGATTTCCAGCGCGCGTACCGCGAGAGCTTCGAGATGTCGTGGATCTACCACGACAGCGCGATGGAGGGGGTCGTCTACACCTTCCAGGAGCTCAAGACCGCGATCGATCCGAACATCGCGGTGGTCCCCGACTCGAGCCTCCAGCCTGTCTGTGAGGAGATCCGGCGGCACAAGGCCGCCATCGACTACGTCCGCGACCTGGCCGAGAAGCGGCGCACGCCCATCACCGTGGACACGGTCCGAAAAATCTACCTCATTCTGCACCCGGAGGAGGGGGATCTGAAGTCGGTCAAGTACCGGAAGGACATCCCCCAGCACCGGCTCTACTTCCACGAGTATGCGACGCCGGACAAGATCAACTACCGCGTGCGGCAGGTCATCGACTGGCTCAACGGCCCCGAGCCTAAGAAGATCCGTCACCCGGTGCGGATCGCCGCGCGGATGCACTTCGACCTGGTGCGGGTCTTCCCGTTCGCCGTCGACAGCGGCAAGGTGGCGCGTCTCCTGATGAACCTCGTCCTGCTGCGGTCCGACTACCCGCCCGCGATCATCCACTCCACCGAGCGGCAGCGGTACTACGAGGCGCTCAAGGGAGCGCTGCCGGTGATCGTCCAGATGGTGAACGAGGCGATCGAGAACGGCCTCCAGAGCATCGAGAAGAAGCTGGACGAGCAGGAGACGCGCAAGCGCACGTTCGGCGGCTGATCCGGCGGGTCACCGCGACGACCTGGCGCCCGCCACCAGATCCCACCCGGTGGCCAGTGCCAGCCGCGCCATGGAAACGTTGAAGTCGTAGGTCGCTGCCATGACGCTGAGGCGCTGCTGCGCGTACTCCTTGGCAGGGTCGACCAGATCGTCGTCGTCGAAGGTCCCGACGTCGATCCCCTGCTGCACCTTGACCAGCCACTGCTTCGCGTACCGCGTCGCGTCGACATAGGCCTCCAAACGCCGGGCCGCGTCCGCGGCCTCCGCGTAGGCCCCCTCGACCTCGGCCCCGACCCCGCCGAGAGCGAAGCGCTCGCTCGCTCGGGCCACCTCGAGCTCCGCTCGCGCCGCGGCGAGGCGCGCCGATGTGGACATGAAGTCGAGGTTCCACTTCAGCCCCAACCCGACGCCGAACCCGAGCACGTTGGCACCGTCGGAGACGAAGGGGTTCCGCTGGTCGGTGCGCTCGGGCGCGCGGGCCCACTTCCAGCTCGCGGCGAGCGCCACGTCGGGATACGCGCGCGCCTCCTCCATGCGGACCTGGGCGCGTCGCGCCAGGATCCCGGCCCGGGCCATGTTCACCTCAGGGCGATTGAGCCGCGCGGCCTCGAGGTAGCGCGCGAGCGGTCCGAGCCGGTGCGGCAGGCGCGTCAGCGGCTCGTCCGGGATGTCAAAACCCTCAGTGACCCCCGTCAGGAACCGGAGGCCAGCGAGCGCGGTCGCCTCGTGCTTGCGCGCCTCGCTCTGCCGCGCCGTGAGCTCGGCGCGCTGCACCTTCATCTTCAGGAGCGCGATCTCGTCGCCCTCCCCCTCAGCCACCCGGCGCTCCAGCGATCGAACGAACTTGTCGAGGCGCCGCTCCGCGTCCCGGGCCAGCAGCAGCGCGTCGCGCGCGAACTGTAGCCCGTAGTAGGCGCGCCGAACGTCCAGCATCACCTCCTGTTTTGCCTTGGCGAGCTCCTGTTGCCCGACGGCGACGTTCGCGTCCGCGGCCTCCCAGGCGCTAGCGATCTTGCCGAACGTGAACAGCGGGATCGCGCCGCTCACTCCGACCTGCCAGGCGAGCGCCATGTCGGAGTCGATCGCGACGTCCGTGTTCCGGCTGTAAATGCTGGTGCCGCCGACGGAAGGCGCGAGGGCGATGCCCGCGCTGGCGTCGAAATCGTCGTAAGGTTGGGAACGGGACCTCACCCGCTCGGCCCGCTTCTTACCGAGCTTCGCCCGTGCCTCCTGGATCTTGGGGAAGTTCCGCTCGGCGAGGACCAGGCAACGCTCGAGATCGTAGCCCCGACGCGGCGCCGGGGTGATCGCCCCGCTGACCGCGGACGGCTCCGAGCCGACCGGGCGACCGATGGCGCCGCGGGCCCCCAGGGCCAGGGAGAGGCCGAGCAAAGCCGGACCGAGGGGGCGCATCGGCCCGAAGGGTAGGAGATCGGCAGCGCGAGGCAAGTGGCGGCGCGGGCTCCTCCGTCCGCCGAGCTCTCCCGCCCCCCGGGGAGTCGCTCATGCCCCGTCATGCCCGGTCGGCTCGGATCCGTCCCCCGGGGGGCGCTCCGACCCGCTCCGTCCTTTCCGCGAGGGCGCGTAGACGCACCCTTGCTGCTGAAAGACGCAGATGCGGTTGCCGCCGTCTCGCTTGGCTTCGTAGAGCGCAGCATCGGCCGCCCTGAGCAGCGCCTCCTTGGTCTTGACGTCTCGCGATGGATAGAGCGCGATCCCGATCGAAACCGAGACGGGGACCTCCCTGCCAAAGTCACCCGAGAGCAACCGCTCGTTGATGCCATGCCAGATCCGCTCGGCCGCTGTGACCGAGCCAGCGAAGTGAGTGCTCGGCAGCACGGCAAGCAGCTCGTCACCACCGAAACGAGCCACCACGTCGACGTCGCGCAGGCTCCGCCGAGTCACCTCGGCGACGCCGCACAGGACACGGTCGCCGAGGACCCGCCCACCGCGTTCGTTGATGACGGCGAGGTGGTCGATGTCCAGGACGAAGCACGCCATCGGATCGTGATACCGCTCCGCCCGCTTGAATTCCTCACCGATCCGCGCGCTCAGGTAGCGGTAATTGTAGAGCCCCGTGAGCTCGTCTTGCACGGAGAGTCGCTCGAGCTGCGCGCGCGCCTCGACGACGTGGTCGTGCAGGCGTTTGATCCGCATCATCGCCGCCAGCCGCGCCACCAGCTCCGCCTCGTCGAACGGCTTGCAGACGTAGTCGTCCGCCCCGAGCTTCAACCCCTCCACACGGCTCGCCGTGTCTGTCTTCACGGTGACCAGCACCACGGGCAGGAACGAGTCGCCGGTCATCGCCTTGAGCAGCCGGCAGGCCTCGAGCCCGGTCAGCTTCGGCATCAAGACGTCGAGCAGCACCAAATCGATCCCCCCCTGCCCGGCCCGCTCGACCGCCGCCTGGCCGTCCTCACAGGTTTCTACCGTGCAGCCCTGGCGCTCGAGCGCTTCCCTGACGAGCCGCCGGGTCAGGCGGTCGTCGTCGGCAACCAGGACGGTCGTACCCCGTAGCGGACTCTCGGCCCAGTCGTCCGGCGCCGCAGGAGCCGCCATGGTGCAGAGCGTATCACGGACGATCCGAGCCCGCGATCATGGCCCGCGGGGGCGTCGCACGATCGCCGCCCGACTCGCTCCGGCTCGTGACGTCCCCGCTGAGCGGGGGCACCGTGCCGAGATGGAAGCGTCACCGCCGCTTCTTGCGCCGCTTGCGCTCTCCCTTACCCACCTTCACGCTCGCACTCGCACTCGCACTCGCACTCGCACTCGCACTCGCACTCGCACTCGCCGACGCGGACGCCTGGTCCTCCCCGGAACCGGAGACGGACCCCGCCCCCGCGCTCCCCCGCTCGGCGGGTTCCTCCGCCGCCACCGGCGCGACTCCCGTCGTCATCGGGGTCGCCATCGCCGAGGCCGGCGCCTCCACGAGCAGGATCATCGTCCCCCGCGGCCCCGAGCTCACCGTGTGCGCCAATTCGACCGGCTCCCGGAGCTCCACCACGAGCTGCATCCCGGTCGCCGTCGGCAACAGCTGGACACGGGCCACCGGCGTCACGAAGTGCGTGGTGACCAGGGCGTTGGTGTTGTTTCGCACCTCCACCCTCGCCCCCTCGAGCGAGTAGACCACCCGCCCCGCGGCGCGCTCCACGCGCACGGGAACGGCCCGGCTCACCGACACCCAGACGAGGCTTCGACCCCCGGCGAGCATCTGGAAGCCGGGGTACGTCGCGATGGGGGTCCCCGGCGGGTAGTGCTTGATGCCCGTGGCCGCCCGCGGCCGCGCCTTGGCCCGCGCTCGCGGCTTGTCCGACCACGAGTAGCCGCCCACCGCCCCCTTTGGCTCCTCGGCAGCCTCACCGGCCCGTCCGGTCGGAGCCTCGGACTTCCCGGGGGTGGGGGCGTCCCCAGTCGCCGCTCCGGCGGGTGCCGGTGCGGCCGCGCCGCGAGCTCTTGCGCTCGGTCCCGCGAGCCCCTCCGGCACCTTCCCCGCCCCGGGCTCCGCACCGTCCTCCTGGGCCGCCGCCGGACGCACCAGCGCGACCGCCGCCAACAGGATCGCCAGTCGCCCTCTCCGCATGCGAATATTGGAGCACGCCCGAGGCCTTCGGGAAAGAACGCGGCCGTTTCCGGGCCCCCGTCGGGCGCACGCCTCTTTCCGGGGCGCGACGGCGGGCGGCCGCCCGCGGCTCTGGTCAGACCGGCGCCTCGGCGCTCACGCAGGCCCTTCTCCTCTCCACCGCCCACGGTAGGATGGGCGGCCATGGATCCGCTCCTCCCCGCGACCGAGATCACCGCGCTGCTCGGCCGCGGCACCCGCTTCGAGGGCAAGCTCCACTTCGAGGGGCGCGTCCGCATCGACGGCTGCTTCCAAGGGGAGATTCGCTCCGCCGACGTCCTCGTGATCGGCGAGGGCGCGGAGGTCGAGGCCGAGATCGAGGTCGGGACGGTGATCGTCAAGGGAGGGACCGTGACCGGGACCATACGGGCGGCCCAGGCCATCGAGCTCTACGTCCCCGCCCGCGTCTCGGGCCGCCTCCACTCCCCGGAGATCTACATGGACAAGGGCGTCCAGTTCTCCGGCGAGTGCACCATGGCGCCCTTGTAGTCCCGCGGCGCCGACCCGGGGACTTCCCCCTCCCGAGCCCATGGGCCGACCTGCCGCCCAGAGCCGCGCTCGTGGCCCGCGCCGCTCCGCCCCTCGAGCCGCTCACCCCGAGGACACCCACGGCTGCGCCAGCAGCCGCTGATAGCGAGGATCCGCCCGGAGCGGACCGAACTCGCTCTGCGTCCGCGAGCGAGACACCCAGTCGGCCACGGACCGATGGGTGCGCAGGAACATGGGCCGCCGTCGGTCCCGAGCGAGCTCGAGCGTCGTCGTGAAGGCGGCCACGCACGCGTCCACCTGGCCACGAGCGCACTCCGCCCGCGCGATCGTGTACGGCACCTCGGCGCTGTCCGGCCACAGGGCGCGCGCCGCCTCGAGCTCGCGCAAGGCCGGGTTCGGAGCACCGAGGCGGAGGTGCGCATAGGCCGCACCCATCCGGAGGTAGTAGTGATCGGACGCCAACAGCGCGCAGCCCGCCTCGTGCAACTCCGCCGCAGCGCGGTAATGGGTGAGCGCACGCGACGCGGCGTCTCGATACGCGTCCACCCCGTCTTCGAGCTTGCCCTCGTAGAGCGTCGCTTCCGCTCGCCACACGCGGGAGGTCGCGCTCCTCGGGTATCGCTCGCCGAGCGCGTCGAGCTGCGACTGCGCGTCCCGGTAGCGCTTCTCCCCAAACGCGACCAGGGCTCGGTCGAGATCCCGCATCGGCGGATCCTCGCTCTGCCCCCCGGGGCAGGCGGGGCCCGCGGACGCCGAGGGGGCCGACGAAGAGGCGCTAGCAGCCGCCGCGCCCGGGCGGTCCTGGCCGGGACACCCGGTGGCCAGCGCCACCCAGAAGAGGGCGGGGAGCGCGAGCTGGCGGACTCCGAGGCCTCGCTCCATCACGCTGCCCTACCAGCCCCCGATCGCCGCCACAACGCGCCGCCGGCCGCGAGCCGGCGTCGCCGCTGGCGCCGGACCCCAACGCGCACCCCGCTGTTGACATCCGGGCACGCTCTGCCAGGTATACGCGCGCAACCGACCGGAGCCAGCCTCCCGGAAACACACAGGAAACAAACCATGGCCCGCACCCAGCGCCCCGGCAAGTCGGGGCTCTACGACCCGGCGCTCGAGCACGACGCCTGCGGCGTCGGCTTCGTGGCGCACCTGAAGGGCGAGAAGAGCCACCAGATCGTGGTCGATGCCACCCGCGTGCTCTGCAACATGGACCACCGCGGCGCACGTGGGTGCGAGCCGAACACCGGGGACGGCGCGGGCATCCTCACCGCGCTGCCCGACGACTTCCTCCACCGTGTCGCGCGCGAGGCGCTGGGCGTGACGCTGCCGGAAGCGGGTCGCTACGCCGCCGGGCTCGTCTTCCTGCCGCGTGCGCCCGAAGAGCGCGCACGCGCCAAAGCCATCGTCGAGCGCCTGATCGCCGAGCAAGGGCAGCTGCTGCTCGGCTGGCGCCCGGTGCCAACCGACGCCGACGGTGCCGACCTTGGCCCCTCCGCTCGCGCGGCGGAGCCGCACATCGAGATGCTCCTGGTGGGAGCCGTCGCCGACGTCGCCGGCGACGCGTTCGAGCGGCGCCTCTACCTCGTCCGCAAGCGCGCCAGCCACGAGGTCCGCGCCGCGGCGGATCTCCGCGAGCGGCACCTGTTCCACGTCCCAAGCCTGTCGAGTCGAGTCCTCGTCTACAAGGGGATGCTCACGCCCGACCAGCTGGCGGTCTACTTCCCCGATCTGACGGCGCCGGACTACGCCTCCCACCTGGCGATGGTCCATTCCCGCTTCGCCACCAACACCTTCCCCTCCTGGGACCGCGCCCAACCCAACCGCTTCACCAGTCACAACGGGGAGATCAACACCCTTCGCGGCAACGTGAACCGGATGGTCGCGCGCCAGGGGGTATTCCAGAGCGATCTGTTCGGGGACGACCTCGCGCAGCTCTACCCCATCGTCGAGCCGGACTGCTCCGACTCCGGCACCCTCGACAACGTGCTCGAGCTCCTGATGCTGGCGGGCCGGAGCCTCCCGGAGGCCGTCATCATGATGATCCCCGAGGCCTGGCAGAACGATCCCGCCATGGCGCCAGAGAAGCGCGCCTTCTACGAGTACAAGTCCTGCGTGATGGAGCCCTGGGACGGCCCGGCGTCGGTCGTGTTCACCGACGGCAAGGTCATCGGCGCCGTCCTCGACCGCAACGGCCTCCGTCCGAGCCGCTACTACCTGACCACGGACGACCGCGTCGTCATGGCCTCCGAGGTCGGGGTGCTCCCGATCGATCCCGCGCGCGTCAAGGCGAAGGGCCGCCTCCAGCCGGGGCGGATGTTCTTGGTGGACTTCGAGGCGGGCCGCCTGGTCCCTGACGACGAGATCAAGTCCGACCTGGCGAAGCGGCGGCCCTACGCCCAGTGGCTGGTGTCCCAGCGCCTCCAGCTCGGCGATCTCAAGACCGCGATCCAGCCCCACGGGTTCGACCCGCAGACGCTGCTCGAGCGCTCCCTCGCCTTCGGCTACACCACCGAGACGCTGCAGTTCATGCTGCTGCCGCTGGTGACGCAGAAGCGCGACCCGGTCGGTTCGATGGGCAACGACGCGGCCCTCGCGGTGCTGAGCGAACAGCCCCGCCTGATCTACGACTACTTCAAGCAGCTCTTTGCGCAGGTGACCAACCCTCCGATCGACTCGATCCGCGAGGAGATCATCATGAGCCTCGAGTGCTACGTCGGGCCTGAGCTCAACCTCCTCGCGACGGGCAAGGAACACGCCCGCCGGCTCCTTGTTCCCCACCCCATCCTCAGCAATGAGCAGCTCGCCGCGCTCAAGCACATCGCGACGCGCGGGTGGACGACCCGGGTCATTGACGTCACCTACCCGGTCGAGGACGGCACCTCGGGCCTGGAGCGAGCGCTCGACCGCATCGTTGCCGAGGCCGAAACCGCCGTCGACGCCGGCGCGTCCCTGATCGTGCTGAGCGATCGCGAGGTCGGCCCGCAGCGGGTCCCGGTGAGCGCCCTCCTGGCGTGTGGCGCCGTGCACCACCACCTGATCCGCGCAGCCAAGCGCACGCGCATCGGCGTCCTGATCGAGAGCGGCGAGGCGCGCGAGGTCCACCACCACTGCCTGCTCGTCGGCTACGGCGCCGACGGGATCAACCCCTACCTCGCCTTCGAGAGCCTCTGGCAGGCTCGCGCCGAGCAGGCCCTCCCGGGGTACGACTCCGACGCGGAGATCGTCGAGGCGTACCGCAAGGGTGTGGCCAAGGGGATGCTGAAGGTGATGGCCAAGATGGGGATCAGCACCCTGGCGTCCTACAAAGGGGCGCAGATCTTCGAGGCGATTGGGCTCGGAGAGGCCGTGATCGACCGCTGCTTCGCCGGGACGCCGAGCCGCATCTCCGGCGTCGGGTTCGACGTCCTGGCCCGCGAGGCCCTCCTGCGTCACGGCGTCGCCTACCCGGATCGCAGCTCTGCGCGGCTGGCTGCGCTGCCGAACGACGGCCAGTTCCACTGGCGTGCGAACGGCGAGCACCACATGATCAATCCGCGCACCATCGCGACCGTGCAGCTCGCGGCCCGGAGCAACAGCCGCGAGGCCTACGCGGAGTTCTCTCGGCTCGTCAACCAAGACGAGCACTCTCGCTGCACGCTGCGGAGCCTGATCCGCCTCCGCCCGGGAGCGTCGGGGCCGATCCCGCTCGCCGAGGTCGAGCCGGCCAAGGAGATCGTGAAGCGATTCCGCACCGGAGCCATGAGCTACGGGTCCATCTCCCGCGAGGCGCACGAGACCATCGCCATCGCGCTCAATCGTCTCGGTGGCAAGAGCAACACCGGCGAGGGCGGCGAGGATCCCGCCCGCTTCAAGCGGATGCCCAGCGGCGACAGCGCCCGCAGCGCCATCAAGCAGATCGCGTCCGGTCGCTTCGGCGTGACCAGCCACTATCTGACCAACGCCGACGAGCTCCAGATCAAGATGGCCCAGGGCGCCAAGCCCGGCGAAGGCGGGGAGCTGCCCGGGCACAAGGTCGACCGCACCATCGCCAAGACCCGCTACTCGACCCCCGGCGTGGGCCTCATCAGCCCCCCGCCGCACCACGACATCTACTCCATCGAAGATCTGGCTCAGCTCATCCACGATCTGAAGAACGCCAACCCCTTGGCCAAGATCAGCGTGAAGCTGGTGAGCGAGGTCGGCGTGGGCACCATCGCCGCCGGCGTGGCCAAGGCCCACGCCGACCACATCCTCATCAGCGGGCACGACGGCGGCACCGGCGCTTCCCCGCTCACTTCCATCAAGCACGCGGGACTCCCCTGGGAGCTCGGCCTCGCCGAAACCCATCAGACGCTGGTGCTGAACGATCTGCGTTCCCGCGTGCGGCTGGAGACGGACGGCCAGCTCAAGACCGGCCGAGACGTCGTGATCGCCGCCTGTCTCGGCGCCGAGGAGTTCGGGTTCGCGACGGTACCGCTGATCACGCTCGGCTGCGTGATGATGCGGAAATGCCACCTCAACACCTGCCCGGTCGGCGTCGCGACCCAGGACCGGGCGCTCCGGAAGAAGTTCGCGGGCCAGCCCGAGCACCTGGTAAACTACCTGTTCTTGGTGGCCGAGGAGGTCCGTGAGCTCATGGCCGAGCTCGGGGTCCGCACCCTCGACGAACTGGTCGGTCGCGCCGACCTGCTCGAGCAGGACCGCGCGGCCGGCGGCTGGAAATCCCGCTCCGTCGACCTGGGAGCGCTGCTGGCCCCGGCCGAGCCACCCCACCCCGACGTCGGCGTGGTCTGCGCCAGGGCGCAGGATCACGGGCTGACGAGGGCGCTCGACCGCGAGCTCATCCTGCGGGCCAAGCCCGCGATCGAGGCCGCCGACCGAGTCCGGATCGAAACCGACATCCGCAACGTCAACCGCGTGGTGGGGACCACGCTGAGCCACGAGATCTCGAAGCGATGGGGTGAGCTCGGCCTCCCGGACGACACGGTCCACCTCGTGCTCCGCGGCAGCGCCGGACAATCCCTCGGCGCCTGGTCGGTGCGCGGCGTCACCATCGAGCTCGAGGGCGACGCCAACGACTACGTGGGCAAAGGGCTCTCGGGCGGCAAGCTCATCGTCTATCCGCCGCGGCAAGCGGGGTTCACCCCCGAGGACAGCGTGATCGTCGGCAACGTGGCGCTCTACGGGGCGACGGGCGGCTTCGCCTTCATACGGGGCCGCGCCGCAGAGCGCTTCGGCGTGCGCAATTCCGGCGCGCGTGCCGTAGTGGAGGGCGTCGGCGACCACGGCTGTGAGTACATGACCGGCGGGCGCGTGGTCGTCCTGGGGCCCTTCGGGCGCAATTTTGCCGCCGGCATGTCGGGCGGGATCGCCTACGTCTGGGACCGCGACCGGCAGCTGCCACACACCTGCAATCTCGGCACCGTGCTGCTCGAGGAGGTGGAAACCCGCGACGACATCCTGGAGCTCCGGGACCTCATCAGCACCCACCGCGGCTACACCGGATCCACCGTCGCTCGACACGTGCTCGAGCACTGGGACGACTGCCTCGGGCAGTTCGTCAAGGTCTTCCCGATCGACTACAAGCGCGTCCTCGAGGAGCGCATGCGACACGACGAGGAACTCGAGGACGTCGTGGGCGGCAGCCACGCCGCGCAGTAGTCCTGCCGACGAGGATACGGAGATGGGAAAGACGACTGGCTTCCAGGAGTTTCCACGGGAAACCGCTCCCTGTGACGTGCCCCTCGAGCGCATCCGACACCACCGCGAGTTCCAGCTCGTCGCGCCGGACGAGCAGCTCCGCCGCCAGGGCGCGCGGTGCATGGACTGCGGAGTTCCGTTCTGTCAGTCGAGCCACGGCTGTCCGATCGACAACCTGATCCCGGAGTGGAACGACCTCGTTTACCGGGGGCGCTGGCGCGAAGCGCTCGACCGCCTGCACCAGACCAACAACTTCCCGGAGTGGACCGGGCGCGTCTGCCCCGCGCCCTGCGAGGGATCGTGCACGCTCGGGATCAACGAGCCGCCGGTCACCATCAAGAACATCGAGTGCGCGATCGCAGACCGCGGGTTCGCCGAGGGGTGGATCCTGCCCCGCCCGCCGGAGCGCCGGACCGGCAAGCACGTCGGCATCGTCGGCTCCGGACCGGCGGGCCTCGCCGCCGCCGACCAGCTCAACAAGGTCGGCCACCGCGTCACCGTGTTCGAGCGCGACGACCGTCTTGGTGGACTGTTGACCTATGGGATCCCCAACATGAAGCTCGACAAAGACGTCGTCGAGCGGCGCCTGAACCTCCTGCGCGCCCAGGGGATCCATTTCGCGACGCGGGCCCACGTCGGCGTCAACGTCGATGCCGGGCGGCTCCACGAGGAGTTCGACGCGCTGCTCCTCGCCTGCGGCGCCACGCAACCCCGCGATCTGGCGGTCCCGGGGCGGCGGCTGGAGGGCGTCCACTTCGCGATGGAGTTCCTGGCGGCAAACACCCGGAGCCTCCTCGACTCGGGGCACCAGGACGGCGACTTCATCAGCGCCGCCGACCGGCGTGTCGTCGTCCTCGGCGGCGGGGACACCGGGACGGACTGCATCGCCACCGCGATCCGCCACGGATGCCGCAGCGTGACGAACCTGGAGTTGATGCCCGAGCCGCCGCCCCGGCGCGGAGCGGACAACCCCTGGCCGACCTGGCCGCGCATCCTGCGGGTGGACTACGGGCACGCGGAGGCCGCTGCGCGCTGGGGCGCGGATCCGCGGGAGTTCGGCGTTCTCGCCAAGGAATTCTTGGACGATGGGCGGGGCCGCGTCGGGGCGGTGCGCACCGTTCGCGTCGCATGGCGGCGGGACGGCACCGGACCGGCGACGATGGCCGAGATCCCTGGCAGCGAGCGGGTGGTCGAGGCGGATCTGGTGCTGCTGGCGATGGGCTTCCTCGGCCCCCAGCCCGAGCCGGCCGCGGCGCTCGGGGTGGAGCTCGATGCGCGCTCGAGCTACCGGGCAGAGTACGGGCGGTTCGCGACCAACGTCCCCGGCGTCTTCGCGGCCGGCGACTGCCGGCGCGGACAGAGCCTGGTGGTCTGGGCGATCGCCGAGGGTCGAGGCGCGGCGCACGCCATCGACGCGCACCTGATGGGCTCGAGCACCCTGCCCTTCCCCGAGGCCTACTGAGCCGCGTACCGAGCGGCGTGCCGAGACGGCGCTCGTCCCCGTGACGCGCCGCCGGGCTGGCGGAAGCGGTGTCGCTCGTGAGATGCTTTGGGGTGGTGCCAAGTTGACCCGCGATCCAAACGCCAGCCCGCCGCCCGGTGGGAGCACCCCGCCCGGGGACGAGGCTGGTCAGCGTCGGCCCGGCTCCCCCCCACCGCGGGTCGCGCGAGCGCCGCGGGGGTCCGCGCCCGAGGTTGCGACGAGCTACGCGGTCGTGGGCCGGCAGACGCTGGCGGCCATCACGGCCGAGCTCGTGACCGTCCGCGACGACGACGCGCCGGAGATCGAGGTCGGGCAGTCCTTGGCCGGTCGGGAGACGCTGGCGGCGATCGCGGCGGAGCTGTTGCCCCCCACCCGACCGCGGCGCCGCACGCTCGGATTCGACGAGGCGCGGCCCCTCGCGGACGGCGTGCGCCCAACCACCGTCGAGACGCTCGAGGCGACGACGCCGCCCGGCCCGTCCCCGACGGGCAGCACCCGCAGCGGTGAGGTCGCGGCACGAGGCCGGACCGGCGCCCCCCCCGCAGCGGCTGGCGTCGTCCCGAGCGGCGGCGAGGCGTTCGAGATCCACGAAATGGTCACCTTCGTCGTGCGCGGCGACCTGTCCCGTCTGGCCTCGGAGCGCGTGCGCCGCGACTTCGTGCGTGAGCACCTCGCGCACCGGCTGCCCGTCGCGTCCCTCGACGCGGTCGATCGCATCGACGTGACACCGTGGACCGTCAAGGGCACCGTCGTCGTGCGCGTCTGGTGCCGTGTCTCGCCACCACGCTGAGCCCCGGACGCCGCCCAGAGCACCGACCGGATTGCCAACGGCGTCGGCGAGGGTCGTGGTCCGGGCTCCCGCGCGCCGATCGGCGCCGCCTTCGGTGGCCCGGTCCTCCCGGCCGGAGAGCCCGCCGCCGACACCAAGGCGAGAATCCCGCGCGAACGTGCGCCGGGGCGGCTATAGTGCCCCCCGCCGGCCACCGATTCTCCCCCTCGGGTCCGGAGCGGTCGCCGCCCTCCCGCCCGCTGCGATGAACGTCTCGTGCCCTAGCTGCCCGGCCAAGTACGTGGTGCCGGACGCGAAGATTCGCGGCCGCCGGCTGCGCATGGTGTGCAGGCACTGCGGCAGGCCGTTCGTCGTGGACGGCACGGCGCTCCCGGAGGAGCGACCGGATCCCACGATGGACCCGGTCTGGGTGGTGATGGTCAACGACCGCGACGCGACCCAGATGTCGGCGCGGCAGCTGGTCGAGCTCTACGCCATCGGGGCCATCCACTCCCGAACCGCGGTCTGGCGGACGGGCGCGACGGAGTACCGGACGGCCTTCGATTTCCCGGAGCTCGCGGCTGCGCTGGCGGCCCGCGGCCTCCAGCCCACCGCCGGAGCCGAGGGCTCGTCCTCGCCCGGCGGATTCGACGCCGACGAGGCCACGGTCGTCGGGTACGTCTCCCAGGGAGGCTTCGTCCACGGCCTGCGCCCGCGGACCGACGAGAGCGAGGAGTTCGACGACGAAGCGACCGTCGCCGTGCCCCGCGGCACGGCGCTGGCGCACTTTCTCGACGACGGTTGGGGGTCGGAGGGCGACGACTCGTCGGAGGACGAGCGAACCGTGACCGGCGATCCGCGGACCTTTGCCGCCCATGCGGCCGACTACGACGACGACGATGACCCGGAGCTCGGCGTGGCCCGACTCCCCTCGGAGCTCGCCGCCCGCGATCGGCAGGCCTCGATCCTCATCGCACCCAACTCGGGCGAGGAGGCGGACTCCCGCTGGGAGGCGCAGCCACGGCTCCCCGACGGGAGCGCCACGGTCCGCGCCACGACGCCGGGCGCACCGCGCTGGGCGGGCGCGGTCGGCGCCTCGGCGGTGTCGACGCCACGGGTCCCCCTCCCCGCTGCCGGGACGCCGGCGATGGCGGCGCGCGCACCGCTGCCCGCGGCGGGTGCGCCAGCAACGCAACAGCAGCCCTCTCACCCGAACTGGTCCCGCGGCACCAGCCAGCCCCCGCCGCCCGCGGAGTTGCCGTCCCGTCCTTCGCAGCGACCCCCGGCCCCCGCGGCGCGTACCACGGAGGGGCGCCCCGCGCCCTCGGGCTCCCCCCTGCGCTCGTCGAGCGAGTCGCGCATCCCGCTACCGCCCGCGGTGATCCCGCCACCACCGGTGGGGGGTGTCCCGACCACGGCGCGCTCCTCCCGTTCGAGCTTGCCACCCGGGGCCGGCTCCGAGCCCGCCCCGGCGTCGTCCTCGCGCATGAGCGCGACGCCCGGCTTGCCGCCACCACCCTCGTCGCGGCCCCAGCCTCGACCGCCAGCGGCATCGACCGACGATCTCGACGACGATCTGTTCGCGCCCAGCCGACGCCGGGCGAAGCGCCGGGCGTTGCTCAGGCGCTCGGCGCTGCTCGTCGTGCTCGCCGCCCTACTGGCTTTGGTCAGCGTCTACCTTTACGATCGCAGCCTCCTGGTTGCCGCCTTCCCTGGGCTTCCCGGGGTCGTCCCCGCGCTCTTCCCGGCGCCGCCCCCGCCCCTCATCGCGACGACCACCACAACCGCCGTGGCGCCCCCCCCTCGCCCGTCGGCCTCCGCCGGGCCGCCGAGCTCGGCGAGCGCAGCGCCGGTGGCGACCGAGCCGTTCGACCGCCGCGAGGCGGTCGCTGCGCTGGCCATCGCCGCCGAGTCCGCGCGGGTCTGCTACGACCCCGCCACGCGCGTCCTCGGCGGGATGGTGATCGCCACCTTCGCCTCGTCGGGTCAGGTCACCAAGGTCGACCCTCGCGGTCCGCTCGCGGGGTCGCCGGTGGGCGACTGCGTCGCCCGGATCTTCGAACGAGTGAGGATCGCGCCCTTCCTCGGGGACCCCGTCCCCGTCGCGCAGCAGGTGTCGCTCCGCTGACACCTCCGTTCGCGGATCCCTGACGCCCGCGGCGAGCCGCGCTCACCGGTGGATGGACAGAATGGTCCCCTCGCCGACGGCGTCCGACCGGAAGGCCGCGTGCCAGTGCTCGGGCACCTCCGGCGCCGCCCACAGGAAGACAAAGCGCGCGTCGATCGGCGCCAGGTTGATGCAGCCGTGCGAGCGGACGTGCCCGAAGTCGTCGTGCCAGTAGGCGCCATGCAGCGCGTAGCCGCCCTTGAAGTACATGACCCAGGGGACGTCCCGGAGCTCGAACTCGTGATCGGCGACGTCCGAGTCCATGGTCGTCGTGACGTGCTTCTCGAAGATCCGGAAGGTGCCCTGCGGCGTACTCAGCGTCGTCTTGGGGTCACCCAGGCCGTCCTTGCCGGTGGAGACGAGCGTGGCGTAGACCGGCTCGTCTCCCTCCCACAGGACGAGCGTCTGGCTGACGATGGAGACGTCGATCCAGCGGACCCCCTTGCGAGCCCAAGAGGGGAGCGTGCTCGGCTTCGCGGCGGTCTTCAGATCGCTCGACCGCAGCCAGCGCTTGTCGCGCGTCTCGACCATCCGCGTGCCCTGGATCTCCCGGACGGTCCCGGTCAGCGGGATCAACTCGCGCCAGCGGAGGCGCTCCCCCGCGCGGAGGCGGCCGTCCTCGAGCTTCCAGTACGTCGCACCCGCCTTGCGCGCGAACGCGACCGGCAACCCGACGTCGCGCAGCGAGGCCCCGTGGAACGGCGACCCCGAGTCGGCCTTGAGCTTGTCGGCGGGCAGCAGGCGCGCGTCGGTGGAGATGGCGAAGCGCCGCCCCTGCGCGGCCTCGCCCGCCACGAAGGTCCCGATCAACGCCATCCCTGCGTGCCGCTTGAAGCGGTCGGCGATCACCGCGTAGGGCGGCGCCTGATAGCTCGACAGGTTCGGGATGCGCCGCTCGCCGTCCGCGAGCCACCAGGGCACCGAGTCGTTGCCGTTGCCGCCGTAGCGCACGCTCATGTCCATCGGTCGAGCGTGGTCCGGGATGGCCCCCTTCGCGTAGCCCCGTTCGTCCAGCGGGACGTCGTTGGCACCCACGGTGAGGGCGTCCCACTTGTCCTTGAGCTTCTGGTAGCTCCTGAGGTGCCGCTCGAGCCTCATCTCGTACTGGAGCTGCTCGGCCTTGGTCGGGATCCGGAGGTAGTTGGGCCCGATCGCCCGCGCGAAGGCGTACTTGTAGGGCATGGGCTGCGAACGGTCGGGCTCGACCTGGATCGCGCGCGCCACCGGGTGGTCGAGCTTGATGGTCGCGTCCTTGCCCGCACACACGAACCCCACCGGGCGAACGGCGTACCAGCCGTCGGGACACCCTTCGTGGCTCACGGGCCGCTCGGAGCGCGCGACCCGCGCGCCAACGCGCAAATACCCGATCGCCTCGGCATGGCTGTCCGGCCGGGGTTGGATCGGCACCTTCATCGCCACCGGCGCGAGCCGCGGACCGTCGGCGGGCGGAACCGGCACGAGCTCCCAGGGGTCGGCCTCCACCTTGACGCCACCGTTCTCCGGCTTGGCCTTGGCCGCAGCCGGAGCCTCCTTTCCCAGGATCTCGGCGCTGCGCTCACAAGCCGGGAGCGCCACCACGCCGAGCGCCGCCAGGGCGACCCCCGCCCTCCGAGCCCAACCCCTGGCCCAGGCCACCACCTCGTGGGGATCTTCCATCAAGGAGGGTCCATGCCAAACGCCGGGCAAACGGCCCAGAAATCGGCGACGCCCGCCGGCGACCCAGGAGTGCTCCCCGCCGCCCCCCCCGGGGCGAGGCCAGCCTCACCCGCCAACGGCGCGCGCGGGACGGCGACGACGCCTTGATCCGGCCTGCTGGCACACGATATGAAGCGGTCCTTTCCGGCGAGGCCGCAGCCCCCCGCGGCGCGCCGCCCACAAGGAGGGATCGCGCATGGCCACGGTGCAGGAGCTCATCGACGACGCAAGGGCCAAGCTGGTGGCGAACGCCAAGCTCGCGGCGGAGATCGGGGCCGTCTACAAGTTCGTGCTCACCGGGGAAGGCGGTGGGACCTACCTCTTCCGCCTCGAGGCGACCCCCTCGGTCACCGCCGGCGATGGGGCAGCGGCCTGCACCATCGTGATGAGTGCCGAGGACTACGTGGCGATGCGCGAGCGCCGCGTGACCGCGCAGGAGCTGTTCTTCTCCGAGCGCCTCAAGGTCGAGGGCGACCTCGGCCTGGCGATGAAGCTCCAGGCACTGAACGACCTCGTGGGCTAGCCGAACCCATGGAGCTCGAGGATCTCCGCCGCCGCATCGATGCGCTCGACGACCGTCTCCTCGAGCTGCTCGAGGAGCGCGCGCGGGTGGTCGCCGAGGCCTTCACGGAGAAGCGGAGCCGCGGGCTGCCCCTCCACGATCCGCGCCGGGAGCAGCAGGTGCTCGCGCGGCTCGAGCAAGCGCAGACGGAGCGCCCCGGGGCAGTCTTTCCGGCCCGGGCGGTGCGACCGCTGTTCCGCGAGGTCCTGAGCGCCTGCCTGTCGGTCCACGCCGAGCTCGAGGTCGCCTACCTGGGGCCGCCCGGGACGCACTCGCACGCGGCCGCGCAGGCCGTGTTCGGGCTCGCGGCCCGCTACGTGAGCGCGGCGACGATCCCGGCCGTCTTCGACGCGGTCACCCGGCGAAGCGCCGAGGTCGGCGTCGTCCCCATCGAGAATTCGACGGAGGGTGGCGTCGGGTACACCCTCGACAGCCTGCTCGAGTCGTCGCTCTCGATCCGGAGCGAGCTGGTGGTCGACGTCACCCAGTCCCTGGTGGGGCAGAACGAGGATCTCGCGGTCATCGAACGCGTCTACTCGCACCCTCAGGCGCTCCCCCAATGCCGGCAGTGGCTCGCGCGCAACCTGCCCAACGCGCAGCTCGTGGCCTCCACCTCCACCGCAAACGCGGCGCGCGAGGCGGCCAACGACCCGGCCGCAGCGGCGATCGCCACCCGTCTGGCGGCCGAGATCTACGGGCTCCGGGTCCTGCGCGAGGGGATCCAGGACCGCAGCGACAACTCCACCCGGTTCGTCGTGATCGGCGCGACCGACGCAGAACCCACTGGCGACGACAAGACGACGCTGGTCTTCGGCACCCCGCACGAGCGGGGAGCGCTCAAGCACGTCCTCGAGATCCTCCACGCGGAGGGGCTGAACATGACGCGGATCGAATCACGCCCGCGGCCGGGCGGCGAGCGCTGGCAGTACGTCTTCTTCACCGACGTCGTTGGCCACCGCTCGGACGCCCCCGTCGCGCGCGCTCTCGAGCGGCTCGCGCAAGCCTGCGCCTTCGTCAAGGTGCTCGGCAGCTATCCGCGTGCGCCTTGAGCCACCAGGGCGCAATCCCTCGCGATCCCGCCGGTTTCCCGGTGGCTCCCGTCGAGCCCCCTGACGGCGTGCCTCTGGATGCTGTAGTATCGGGGTGGTTGGGTTTTCAACAGAGGTTCTCGGCGCCCCCGGTGTTCGAGAGCCACCCGAAGAGCGAACGGCACCCCGAGCCCCGTGTCCAAGGAGCACTCCCCGGCCGCGAGCGGTCAGATCGAGCCCCCGGCATCGGGCGGTGACCAGGTCGCGCTGTCTCCCTACGTGTTGATCGTCACCTCGCCGGGCATGACGGAGGAGGTCGACCTGTTCGAGGGGCTGACCGTCATCGGGCGCGGCGCCGAGGCCCACCTCATCCTCGATCACCCCCTGGTGTCGCGGCGTCACGCGGCGCTGCAGGTGACGGGGGCGCGGGTGCAGCTCCGCGATCTGGGCAGCCGCAACGGGGTGCTCGTCAACGGACGACCGCTGACCGAACCTGCCGAGCTCGGCCCTGGCGATCGGTTCCGCGTCGGCGACGTCGACTTCGAGCTCGTCGGCGTGTCCCGCGAGCGCGCGTTCAAGCAGCGGAGCGAGCTTCGGCGTGCGCAGACGCTGGCGCTAGAGACGGTCTACGTCGATCTCGAGGCGCAGCGCACGGGCCAGGCTGGTGCGGGGCAAGCCACCCATCCAGCCGGGGCGCCGATCCCATCCTCTCGCCCCGATGAGGACGAGGCGACCCGCCAGGCGCACGTCCTCGAGATCGTCGGTCCCGTCGCGACCAAGGCGCTGGGCCTGGGGCGAGGCGAGGAAGCGGCGCGGCTCCTGGCCGGGCCCCTGCAGCACCTGGCCGAAGGCGCGCAGCGCGGGCAGCGGCTCTCGCGCGAGGTGGCCCACTTGGCCGCGGAGCTGGCAACGCTGTTGGCCGAGGCAACCCTCGATCCCCGGTGGGTGGCGGTCCCCTTGCATATTTTCATCGCTGAACGTCGGCCCCTGCCGCTCCCCGCGATCGATCGCCTCTTCGGCGTGATGCGACGCCTTCCCGGCGTGCACCGCGCGCTCCTGGACGAATACGTCCGGATGCTCCAGGCCAGAAAGGACACGCTCTCGCCCGCCGAGCGGTTCGCCCTGCAGCGGCTGGAGGGTCTCGCGCGGGTCGCGGCCCTCTAGGCTGGTTGCTCCCGGCGCGCCGCGGTCGACGAGCGCCGCGCGCTTCTGGTCGCGCGCGCCTTGTGGTAACGACGCCGCGTGAGACGGCGACGCGGGGCCTCGGGGCGCGGCTCGATGGCGCGAAGAACGGCGCGCGTCGCCGCCGCCGCGGTGCTGGCCGGCGCTGTGCTTGCCAACGCAGGGGCGGCCCGCGCAGCCGAGGGCCCCGCCCTGCGGATCGCCGCGTACGAGGCCCCCTCGCCCTGTCCGGCGCGCTCCGGCTTCGTGGCGCGCGTGCTCGCGCGCACGGCGCGGGTCGAGGTGACGACGGTCGGGGACGCCACCCTGCGGGTGGAGGTGACGATCGAGGCGCAGGTGGCGGGCTACCGAGGACGCCTGTGGCTCGCGCCGACCGGCGACGACGGGACCGAGCGCGTGGTCACCGCCGTCTCCTGCGCCGAGGTGGTCGACGCGCTCGCGCTGGTGGTCGCCCTCACCGTCGATCCGATGGCCGTCACCACGCCGCTGGCCAGCGAAACCGTCGCCGCGGTCGAAGAGAGGCTCGGGGCCACCCCGGATCCCTCCCCGGCCGCCGGCGAGCCCTCGGCGCCGCCGGCGGTGCCGGCGGGGCCCGTCGCGCCGGCCGACGCGCCGCGAGCGGCGCCGACCCAGGCCCGCGCGCGACGCCGCCGCGCTCCGCAGCCACCGCCCCCGCGCTCGCCAGGGGACTCGGGGACGGCGCCGCCGAGGCTTGCCACCGGCGTCGCGCTCGAGCTCTTCGGCGCCCCGGCGCCGGAGCAAACGGAGCCAATGCCCGTCCTCCGCGCCTTCGCCGACCTCGCCCTCGCCCGAGGCCGCTCGGCGCCGACCGCGGGGCTCTCCCTCGCGACGGGACGCGCCAAGGCGGCGACGGCGCTGGCCACCACGGAGCTCACCTGGGTCGCCGCTCGCGCCGGCCTCTGCCCGCTCGGGCTCCTGCAGGAGCGCTGGCTCACGGTGGGACCCTGTCTCGGGCTCGGCGCCGGGGCGCTCCACGGCAGCCCCCACGCGCGGGCCTCGGCGCCGCTCGAGGGCGAGCACAGCGCCACCATCCCCTGGCTCGACGCGACGGGCCTCGCCCGCGCCGACCTCACGCCGATCCGCCGGCTGCTCCTCCGGCTCGAGGTGGGCGCAGTGGTCCCGCTCCTCTCCGGGACTGGCTTCCAGTTCGCCGGCGAGCCCGAGCCCTACCCCGTGCTCGACATCCCCGCCCTGAGCTACGTCGCCGCCGCGGGCGTCGGCGCCCGCTGGTGACGGGTACGGTGACGGCGCGGCCGCGGCGCCGCCGGTGTTCCAGGTTCGGTCCCGAACTTGGCCTCGGCGGCCCGGCCGTCGTTTTCCCGATCGCCCCGTCACTGGCCGGTCATGATCCAGACGAATGACGGACGGACTCGCCGCCGAACAAGCCGACCGGGCGACGCGCGCCTCCGGCTCCGTGCGGGCGGGGACGACGGCCGAGGCACAGGCCCAGCGCCTGCATGGATTGGTGACCGCGCACTTCGACTTCGTCTGGCGCAGCCTCCGCCGCCTGGGGCTGCAGCCCGCGGACGCGGACGACGCCGCGCAGGAGGTGTTCTTCATCGTGGCTCGCCGCCTCGACGACGTCGAGCCCGACCGCGAGCGCCCGTTTCTCTTCGGCACCGCGCTGCGGGTGGTGGCCCTCTACCGCCGCACGGCGCGCCGTTGCTCGGCGCACCTCGAGGCCTTCGAGGCGCTCGGCGACTCGTCGCGCACGCCGCCGAGCCCGGAGGAGCTCGCCGCCCTCTCGGAGGCTCGCGCGACGCTCGACCAGGTGCTGGACGAGCTGTCGCTCGACGAGCGCGCCGTGTTCGTCCTCTTCGAACTCGAGGAGCTCTCCGTCCCGGAGATCGCCGAACTCTGCGCGCTCAAGCTCGGCACGGCAACGTCCCGCCTCCGCCGGGCGCGCGAGGCCTTCCGGGCCGCGGCGCAGCGGCTGCGCGCTCGGCAGGATTTCGCCCTCCGGGGTAGCAGAGGAGACCCGTGATGGACCCGTTGCGGCTGCGCCAAGACGGCGACGACTTCGAGCGAGACCTGCTCGGCTCGGCGGGTGAGGACCGCCCTGCGCCCGGTGCACGCGAGCGCCTCCTCGACACCTTGGGCGTCGCGGGGCTCGCGGGCACGGCCGCCGCGATCGGCCTGACGGCGAGCACCGCGCACGCGGCCGGCACCGGCGCGGCGGGTGCGACCGGCACCGGTGCGATCGCGTTCGACGGCAGCGCCGCGACCAGCGGGGTGGCGGCCCCTGGAGCCGCGCTCGCCGGCGCGACCGGAGCGGCCGCGGGCAGCGCCACCGCGCTCGGGGTCGCGACGGTGAGCAAGTGGCTCGGCGCGGGCCTGCTCGTCGGGCTCGGGACGACGGCCCTGGTGAGCGAGGCCAGCGCCCCGTTCGTCGCGCCCCGGGAGCGCCCCGCGCCTGCGGCAGCCGTCATCGAACGCACCGCGCCAGCGACCGAGAGCCCGGTGGAGCACCGAGGTCCCCCGGCGGCGCGCGCCGCGGTGACCGAGACGGCCGGGCCGGCGCCGGTCACGACCGTCTCGGCGCCGCGCAGCACGGTCGCGGAAGAGATCGCCGCCATCGACGGGATCCGCGCCGCCCTGCGCGTCGGCGACGGGCCCAGGGCCGAACGCCAGCTCGCAGCCTACCGGGCGCGGTTTGCGGCCGGCACGCTGGTCCCCGAGGCGGACCTCCTGGCGCTCGAAGCGGTGGCCGCGCGCGGCGACGGCGCGGCCACCAGCGCGGCCGCCCGGGCCTACCTCGCGCGCCACCCGCAGAGCCCCCACGCCGCGCGGGCGCGCGCTCTCCTCGCCCAGACGTCACCGCCCGCGCGTGGCGACGCCACCGCGCCGTCCTCGACGGCGCCCCCCGCACCACCCGCGGCCACGCCCGACATCCCGTCGAGCGCGGCGAGCTTCGGCGATCCACCCTAGGCCCATCCGGCCCCATTTCCTGAAGGGAGAGGGAGACATGCGACGCCTCCACGCCACCGGTCCATTCACCGTCCGCCACCACCCGCGCGCGCGCCTTCGCGCCGGGCTGTCCGTCCTCGGCGCGGCGCTGGGCGCGCTTGGCCTCGCCGCCTGCGGCGAGCCGACCTCGCTCGGGGATGTCACCAGCGATCCGTCGACGGGCGGCACCGAGTCGTCGCCGACCGAGGAGGGCGGCGCGAACTCCGGCGAGGGCGGCGCAGACTCCGATCCCGGCGGCGGGGCCGCGGAGACCGGGGGCACGACGGGCAACGCGGGGGCGCCGGCGAGCGACGCGGGGGCGCCGGCGAGCGACGAACTCCCGGACGTCTTCGAACCCGAGGCCCAGGCCCGGAGCGACCAACTCGACCTGCTCTTCGTGATCGACAACTCGATCAGCATGGCCGACAAGCAACAGCTCCTGCGTGAAGCCGTCCCGAAGCTGGTGGAGCGACTTCTCGATCCGCAATGCAGGGGCCTGGCCGGCGGTCTGACGCCGAAAGACGGGGGGCAGTGCCCCGCCGGCACCGTGGAGGACTTCAGCCCCGTTCAGGACATGCACATCGGCGTCATCAGCTCGAGCCTCGGCGGGCACGGCGGGATTGCCTGCACCGCTGCCGAGGGGTCGACGTTCGTCCCTGCAAAGGACGATCGGGGCGAGCTCATCGCGGAACTCCGCGGCCTTGCTACCTACGAGCAGCGCGGCTTCCTCGCCTGGGATACGCGCCCAAACCCATTGTCAGGCACGTCCGACAACCTCGCCACGCTCGTCAGCGACTTGGAGAGCGTGTTGATGGCGGCGGGAGAGAGCGGCTGCGGCTACGAGGCGCCGCTCGAGGCGATGTACCGCTTCCTCGTCGACCCAGAGCCGCCAATCCAGGTGCTCAACAACACCTCCGAGAGCGTGCGCGACGGCATCAACTCGACCCTGCTCGCGCAGCGGGAGGCGTTCCTGCGGCCGGACTCCGCCCTCACCATCGTGATGCTGACGGACGAGAACGACTGCTCCGTGCTCGACGAGGGGCCCGGCATGTACGTCGCTGGGGTGACGGCGGGAGGCAAGCTGCCTCGTGCGACCGCCGCCTGCGCCTCGGACCCGAACGACCCCTGCTGCCGGAGCTGCGCGCTCAGCGAGGCCGAGCCGCCCGACGGCTGCGCGCCGCTCAACGCCGATCCGGGCTGCCCGCCCACCACCACTCCATTAGCCGGGGCGGAGGACCACGAGAACCTCCGCTGCTTCGAGCAGAAGCGGCGCTTCGGCCTGGACCTGCTCTACCCGACGGAGCGCTACGTCCGCGGGCTCACCCGTCCCACCATCGTGCGCGACCGCGACCACGCCGAGGTCGAGAACCCCCTCTTCGCCAGGGGCCGCGACCCATCGCTCGTCACCCTGGTCGGGATCGTCGGCGTGCCCTGGCAGCTCCTCGCCCGCTCGCAGTCCGAGGACCTCCCGCTCCGCTTCAAGCCGGCGGCGCAGCTCCACGCCGAGGGGCTCTGGCCGGCCATCGTCGGCCGCCCCGCCACCCACGAGCCGCCGCTCGATCCGTTCATGGTCGAGTCGATCGAGCCCCGCACCGACCTCGAACCGAGCCCGGTGACGGGCCTCGCCCCCGAGAATCCCGACGCCGCCGCCGGAGCG
This sequence comes from uncultured Polyangiaceae bacterium, assembly GCA_964480725.1. Taxonomy (GTDB): domain Bacteria; phylum Myxococcota_A; class Polyangia; order Polyangiales; family Polyangiaceae; genus JAFGBI01. The sequence continues at coordinate 32,586 of CAYZQO010000005.1, forward strand.
AGCCCCGTCAACGGCCACGAGTACGTCGTCACCGACGGCGGCGATCTGCAGTACGCGTGCACCTATCAACTCGACTACCCGCGCACGTGCGTCAACGAGGTGACCGGAGGCTGCGACTGCAGGGAGAGTGACCTCAACCTCGCGACCAAGCCGCTCTGTCAGGCCCCCGGCTCGACAGCAATGGGGACCACTCAGTACTCCGCCAAGGCCTACCCGGGGCTGCGCCAGCTCGAGGTGATGCGGCGGCTCGGCCCGCTCGCGGTGCCCGCCTCGATCTGCCCCCGGGTGACGGACGACCCCAGCGACCCGAGCTACGGCTACAACCCCGTGACGGAGTCGATGCTGGACCGACTGCGCGGGCCACTGGGGGGCGTCGTGCGCTGACGGCGCGAAGTCGGAGCGCGGCGACGGGTCCGGCGCGAGCAGCGTCGGGCCCTCCCGCTTCTCGGTCGAACCGGGAAGAAGGCTGCGGGCGGGGGAACTCCGGCGCGCGGCGTCGTATGATTCGCCTGAATCTGGAGGAGGCTTCCCGACCATGCTTCACCGCCCACACTTCAGCGCCCCTTGGCCCGCGCTCCGCGGGCTCGCCCTCGCGGCCCTCGCCGCGGGGCTCTTTGCCTGCGGAGGCAAGGAGGAGGCCGATCCGGAGGGCTCCCCCGCAGCCGGCGGCGAGAAGACGGGCGGCGACGACGAGCCCGGCACGGGCGCGACCGCCCCGGGCGGCGGCGAGGGCGGCGACGGCGCCGGTGAGACGGGCGGAGAAGTGACCGGGGGCTCCGGCGGCAACGGCGATGCCGACACGGGGGGCTCCGCGGGAGACGACGCGGGCGGCTCCGGGGGCGAGATCGGCGGCAGCGGCGGCGCCCCCTCGGGGGGCTCGGCCGGGACCACCACGGGGGGCGGCAGCGGGGACAGCGGCGGCACCCCCTCGGGGGGCTCGGCCGGGGCGCCCGCGGGCGGCAGCGGCACCGGCGGCGCGGCGACCGGCGGGGACGGCCTCGGCGGCATCCCCACCGGCGGGGCGGCCACCGGGGGTAGCGCCTCGGGCGGCGAGGGCACGGGCGGCGTCTTCGACCCGGGCGACGACCCCTCCGTGAGCACCGAGCTCGATCTGCTCCTGGTCATCGACAACTCGCTCAGCATGGCCGACAAGCAGGCGCTCTTTGCCGAGGCCATCCCGGCCGTGGTGCTGCGCCTCATCAACCCACCCTGCGTCGATGCCGAGGGCCAGACCGCGGCCCAGCCCGCCACGCCAGACGAGGCCTGCCCCGACGGCTCGGCGCGCGAGATCCTGCCCGTGGACGATCTGCACGTCGGCGTGGTCAGCAGCAGCCTCGGCAACCACGGGGGCTACATCTGCAGCCCGGCCGAGGGCTCGAACTACGTGCCGGAGAAGGACGACCGCGGGGAGCTCATCGGGCCGCTGCGCGGGGCGACGACCTACCAGGACCAGGGCTTCCTCAAGTGGGATCCCCAGGGCCTCGGGGTTCCGCCCGGCCAGAGCGATCCCGCGGGGTTCGCCGCCGATGTGGCCGCGCTGGTCGCCGCCGCCGGCGACACCGGCTGCGGCTACGAGGCGCCGCTCGAGTCCTGGTACCGCTTCCTCGTCGACCCCGAGCCGCCCCTCGCGGTGGTGTACGAGAACAACCAGAGTGTCCGCACCGGCCTCAACACGACCCTGCTCGAGCAGCGCGCCGCCTTCCTCCGGCCGACCTCGGCCCTCGCCATCGTGATGCTCGGCGACGAAAACGACTGCAGCGTCATCGACTTCGGACCGGGCTACATCGTCGGGGGCCTGGACCCGAGCACCCGGCTCCCCCGCGGCACCGCGGCCTGCGCCGAGGATCCGAACGATCCCTGCTGCCGGTCCTGCGCCCTCGCCGAGGTCGAGCCACCGGAGGGCTGCACGCCCCTGGCCGACGACGCCACCTGCCTGCTCGGGAGCTACGGGTTCACCGAGGACCACGCGAACCTCCGCTGCTTCGACCAGAAGCGGCGCTTCGGCCTCGACCTGCTCTACCCCACGGAGCGCTACGTCCGCGCCCTCACCAGCCCCACCATCGTGCGCGACGGCGACGGCGCCGAGATCGACAACCCCCTGTTCGCCGGGGGTCGCGATCCGTCGCTGGTGACCCTGGTCGGCGTGGTTGGCGTGCCCTGGCAACTGCTCGCCGCGCCCGGCGCCGAGGGTGAGCCGCTGACCTACCGGAGCGCGACGGAACTGCACGACGAGGGGCTCTGGCCCGCCATCGTCGGCGACGTCACCACCCTGGTGCCGCCGCTCGATCCGTTCATGGTCGAGTCGATCGCGCCCCGCACGGCGCTCGGCCCGAGCCCGGTGACCGGCCTCGCCCCCGAGCCGGCCGAGGCCGCGGGCGCCACCAGCCCCGTCAACGGCCACGAGCGGACCCTCACCAACCCAGACGACCTCCAGTTCGCCTGCACCTACCCGCTCGCCGAGCCGAAGGTCTGTACGGACGACGTCACGGTCGGCTGCGACTGCAGGGAGACGGATCAGAACCTCCCGACCAATCCCCTCTGCCAGGTCTCGGGGTCGACCGCGTCCGTCACCACCCAGTACTGGGGCAAGGCCTATCCCAGCCTCCGCCAGCTCGAGGTGCTGCGCGCGGTGGGACCCCTGGCGGTGCCAGCGTCGATCTGCGCGTCCGTCACCGGCGAGGATCGCACCCATCCGGACTGGGGCTACGCCCCGGCGGCGCGGGCCATGATCGAGCGGCTGGAGGGCATCCTCGAGTAGGCCGCCCGGCGGCCCCTCGGGGACGCGCGGGAGAGCAACCCCCTCATCGCTCCCCTACCCCTGGCGCTTGGCCCGCTTTCCCCTCAGGATCCGCCGACCATGATCCTCAGGGCCGCGTTCCAGGGCATCGCGGGGGCCCACTCGGCCGTCGCGCTCGCGACGTTCTTCGCCGAGCAGGGCCTCGAGGCAGAGCTCGTCGGCGCGCCGACCTTCCGCGAAGTGGCCGGCGCCGTGGTGAGCGGCCGCGCCGACGTGGGGCTCTTGCCGGTGGACAACGCCATCGCGGGCACGGTCCGCGACGGCTACGATCTGGTCGCCCAGTACGATCTGGTGCCGCTGGTCGAGCTCGACTGGCGCATGGATCACCGCCTGCTCGGGCTGCCCGGGGCGACGCTGGCAGAGATCCGCGAGGTGTACGCCCACCCGCTCGTGCTCGGCGAATGCGGCCGCTTCCTCGCCACGCTGGCCGGCGCCCGCGTGATCCCGGCCGAGGACACGGGGCTGGCCGCGCGCGACGTCGCGGCGGCCCAGGATCGCTCGCACGCGGCGATCGCGCCCGAGGAGGCCGCGGCGCTCTACGGCCTGGTCGAGCTCGCCGCCTCCGTCGCCGACCACCCCGACAACTTCACTCGGTTCCTGCTGTTCACGGCCGCCGGCGACCGCGAAGAGCTTGCCAGCTTGCGTGCGCTCGGTGCACGGCGCAAGACCTCGCTCTTGCTCTCGACGCGCCACGAGGAGGGCGCCCTCGCCCGCTGCCTCGGGATCCTCGCGGGCGCGCGCATCAACCTCGCCAAGCTCGAGTCGCGGCCGCGGCTCGGCCGGGCCTGGGAGGCAGTGTTCTACGTCGACCTCGAGGGCGACGTCGCCGAGCCGCGGGTGACCCGGGCGCTCGACGAGCTCCGTGCGGAGGCGCTGAGCCTGACGATCCTCGGCTCCTACGGCGCGGGGGAGCTCGGCCGGCCGCCGCCCGCGCCGGCGCCCGCCGCGCCCGCCGCCTGCGTCGAGCCGCCCCCGTCGAACGCCGCCGCCGCGGCCTACCCCAAGGTCGCGCGCGCGAACCGGCCGCGAGGAACGCGCGTCCCGCTCGGTCACGGCGTTGAGATCGGCGGCGAAGACTTCCTGGTGATCGCCGGGCCCTGCTCGGTGGAGTCGCGCGAGCAGATCCTCGCCACCGCCCGCGCGGTCGTCGCCAGCGGGGCCCGCGCCCTGCGCGGCGGCGCGTTCAAGCCGCGCACCAACCCGTATGCCTTCCAGGGCCTCGGCTGGGAGGGCGTGAGCCTGCTCGCCGAGGCCGGCCGCGCGACGGGCGTGCCCATCGTGACCGAGGCGATGAGCATCGATCAGGTCGAGCGCCTCTCGCGCGAAAGCGACGTGCTCCAGATCGGCGCCCGCAACATGCAGAACTTCGATCTCCTGCGCGCGGTCGGCCGGCAACCCCAGCCCGTCGTGCTCAAGCGCGGCCTCTCGGCGAGCCTCGACGAGCTCCTCGGAGCGGCCGAGTACATCCTGGCCGAGGGCAACCCCAACGTCATCCTGTGCGAGCGCGGCATCCGCACCTTCGAGACGGCCACCCGCAACACCCTAGATCTTTCCGCCGTGCCGGTGCTCCGCGAGCGCAGCCACCTGCCCGTGCTGGTGGATCCGAGCCACGGCGTCGGCGTGCGGCGCTGGATCCGTCCGCTCTGTCGCGCTGCCAAAGCGGTCGGCGCGCACGGGATCATGATCGAGGTCCACCCCGACCCGAAGCAGGCGAAGAGCGACGCTCAGCAGGCGCTCACCTTCGACGACTTCGCCGCCATCATGGCGGATCTGTCGACCATCCCCTACGCGGGCGCGACGACCTAGAGCAGCAATCAGGTTGATTGCTGCGAAGAATCAACGACCTAGGGACCCGCGTCCTCCGGGTCCCACCCAGCCACCGCTGGGTGGGTGAGGGCGTGGGGTACCGAACCGGGAGCAGATCTCGCCCCAAGCGCCGCTGACGACGCACCCTCACCCCGAGGGGGTGCGTCGTCAGCGGCGCTGTTGCCATTGGCAACCTGCTCGGTGCTCTGGAGCGGTTCGGAGGGGACTCGCCCGCCGCGCTCCGAACGGCTCAGCGCCCGGAGGGTTGGCGTGATCAGGACGCGCCCCCATCGGGTATCCTATGGAACCCGTGTGCCGCGAGACGCGCTGGCTGCCGCGAGCCCGGGAAAGCTCCGATGAGAACGCATCTACTGGTTTCGTGCGCGACGACGCTGCTGCTCGCCGGCCTGGTCGGGGGTTGCGGTGACGAGTCGGAAACAAGCGCCCGCGGCGCGGGGGGAGCCAGCACCGGCGGCGCGACCCCAGGCACCGGCGGCGCGACCCCAGGCACCGGCGGCGCGACCCCGGGCACCGGCGGCGCTACCACCGGCGGAAGCGCCCCAGCCACCGGCGGTCTGCTCCCAGCGACTGGCGGCGCGACCCCGGGCACCGGCGGCGCGACCCCGGGGACGGGCGGTGCGACTCCGGGCACCGGCGGCCTGCTCCCGGCGACCGGCGGGGCCCCTACCGGCGGCAGCGCCCCGGCCACCGGCGGCCTGCTCCCGGCAACGGGCGGGGCCCCTACCGGCGGCAGCGCCCCGGCCACCGGCGGTTTGCTCCCGGCAACGGGCGGCGTTCCCACCGGCGGCAGTTCTCCTGCCTCGGGCGGAGACGCGACCGGCGGCAGCCCGCCCGCTACCGGCGGCTCGGGGCCGAGCACCCCCTCGAGCGGCTGCTCGAGCACGGCGGCCGCCCCCACTGGCTCGGCCATCGACGCCACGCTCACCGTGGGCGGGCTCACGCGCACCTACCGCCTCAGCGTGCCCACGGACGCCGCCGCGGGCGAGCCGCTGCCTCTCGTCTTCGCCCTCAACGGCGTCGGCGGCGACGGCAAGGGAGCGCAGTCGGCCTTCCGCCTCGAGACGAACCACCGCGCGATCTTCGTTTACCCCGACTCGATCCTGGACGAGAGCCTCGGCTCCGTCGCCTGGGACTTCGATCGGGACGGCCACGATTTTCCGTTCTTCGACGCGATGATCGACGAGCTGTCGAGCACCTACTGCGTTGACACCGATCGCATCGTCGTGCTCGGCGTGAGCTCCGGCGCCATCATGGCGAACCGGCTCGGCTGCCTCCGCGGCGACGTCTTTCGCGCCATCGCCCCGGCCTCGGGCATGAGCTGGCAGGACTCTTGCACGGGCGACGTGGCGGTGATGGTGATCTGCGGCGCTACGGACTCGTATAACCCCTGCGAGACGGACGCCCAGGGCGAGATCGACCTCTGGACCCGCGAGAACGGCTGCGACGCCACGACCACGACGAGCCCGCTGTCCGACCTCTGCGTCGAGTATCAGGGCTGCTCCGCCGGCAACCCGGTCCTGCTCTGCACCCACCCCGGCGGCCACATGTGGCCCCCCGAGGCCAGCGACTTCGCCTGGGATTTCTTCCTGGGCCTGTGACGGCGCCCGGCGCCGCCGCCCGGAGGTCGCCACGACGCCCGCGCGGACGCGGTCGCTGCCACCGCTGCCCCGATCGCCGCGCTAATCGACGATCTCGATGAGCTCGATCTCGAACTCGAGCGGCGAGTTCGGCGGGATCTTGGGCGGGCTCCCGACGGCGCCGTAGGCCTTGTCCGCCGGGATGGTGAGCTTGCGCTTGCCGCCGGGCTTCATGCCAACGACCCCCTCGTCCCACCCCTTGATCACCTCGCCGCGACCGAGCGTGAACGCAAAAGGCTCGTCCCGATCGCGGGAGCTGTCGAACTTCTGCCCGGTGAGGAGGCGACCCGTGTAGTGCACCTTCACTCGGTCGCCCGTCTTCGCCGCCGCGCCGCTGCCGGGCGCCTGATCCTCCCGGATGAGTTCGGTCACCACGGGGGGTTTGACGCTGGGCTCCGTGGGCGCGCTCTTCCAGGCGTCGGCCCCCGGCTCCGGGACCCGACGGCCGCAGGCCATCAGCAAGATCCCGGCGGCGACCAAGACTACGCTCGTTCGTTCACTCCGCATCGTCCAGCACCTTCGATCCGAGTTCCAGCGCCCCGTCCCTGGCGCCCTCGATGATGGCGGCCGTGTCGTCGGCCCCGAGATCGAGCATCTGCACCAACTTCTCGAGGATGGCCTTCTCACTCGCCGTCTGCACGCCATCGGCGTGGGTCAGCAGGGCAGCGTTGGCGAGCAGCAGCTCGCGATCCTCGCGGTCGAGCGCCGCGAGCGGGATGTCGGCCAGCAGCGTGCGCCGCTGGTTCGCGAAGTCGAGCACCTCGCGCTCCTCGGCCACGGTGGCGTCGAAGGCGCCGAGGAGCCCCTCGATCACGCTCTTCTCCGGTGCGGCGACGGTGCCGTCCGCCCAGGCCACGACGACGAGCGATTTGAGGACGTTCATCTCGTTCGGGGTCATCGCCTCGGCATATAACACGGCGCGCTCGCCTCCCGACCCCCGTCCGGCGGGCCGCGGCGCGGGCCAGACCTTGGCCGGCCGGGTCCACGCCCCCCGGACGACCCTGGGCGGGTACCGCTGCAATTACGAGCAGTTGTCCCTGGCCGGCGGGACGGATAGCGGTCGTACCGTTCCGATCTGGAGCGCGTCTGTTGCTAGACTGCCGCCATGGACCGTTTCGGGCGCTTCGACGCCGCCTACTACCGGCGCTTCTACGAGGACCCGGAAACCCGCGTGTACGACGAGGTGGGTCACGCGGCGCTGGCCCAGTTCCTCTTCGGCTTCGCAACCTGGAACCAGCTCACTATCGAGAGCGTCCTCGACATCGGCGCCGGCGTGGGGCACTGGCAGCGCTGGCTCACCGCCAATGCGCCGTCCGTGCGCTACACGGGGACCGAGGTGTCCAAGGCGATGTGCAAGCGCTTTGGCTGGCAGGAGCGGGACATCGCCCGCTGGCGCGACCGGAAGAAGTACGACCTCATCCTCTGTCAGGGTGTCCTGCAGTACCTCCCCGACCCCGACGTCGCCCCGGCGGTGGCCAACATCGCGGCCATGGCCAAGGGCTTGGTCTACTTCGAGATCACGACGCGCGCCGATCTCCGGGAGCACTGCGACCTCGAGCGCACGGATACGGACGTCCACGTCCGCAACGGCTCCTACTACCGAGGGATCCTCCTCAAGCACCTGATCAACGTCGGCGCTGGCCTCTGGTGGCCCAAGGATCGGCCGGCGCCATTCTACGAGCTCGAGGTCGGGCAAGGGAGCGCCTGACCAGGTAGGGCGTGGGGAGTCTCCATGGCAACGGAAGCGAAGCGATACGTCCGACCGCTCATCTCGACGCTGATCGTCAGCGCCTCGATCGCGGGTCTGTTCAACGTGTGGAGCGACGACGCCGACCTCAGGCGACGGGCGAGTGCGATCGCCTGCGGGGATGACGAACCGCGGACGCCGTCGCAGGGGGCGCGCTACCCTATCCTGCAGCGCTACGGGTTCCAGTGCGGCTCCGCGACCGTCCAGGTGACCTGCACCCGCGCCGCTTATCTGGTCGGCCCCTACAGCTGCGTGAAGGACCGCTGAAGCGCGCGCGCCACCGGCTCAATCTCGGAGGTAGTGGCAGGAGTACCCACCGGGGTTCCGCTGGAGGTAGTCCTGATGGTACCCCTCGGCGGGGGTGAACGGCCCGGCGTCGGTGATCTGGGTGACGACGGGGCGCGGCCAGCGCCCGCTCGCGTCGACGCGCGCCCGGACTGCCTCGGCGACGCGCCGTTGCTCCGCATCCAGCGCGAAGATCGCCGAGCGGTACTGCGAGCCGCGGTCGTTGCCCTGCCGGTCCTCGGTGGTCGGATCGTGCATGCGGAAGAACCACTCCTCGAGCAGGGTCACGTAGGCGAGCCGGGCTGGATCGAAGGTGATCCTCACCGCCTCGGCGTGCCCCGTGCGCCCGGTCTTCACCGCGTCGTAGGTGGGCGCGGGAGCGCTGCCGCCCGTGTAGCCCACCTCGGTGTCGACGACCCCCGGGATCGCGCGCAGGATCTCCTCCATCCCCCAGAAGCACCCGCCGGCAAGGATCGCCGTGGCGAGCGTCGGCGCACAGGCGGGCTCCTCACCCGAGGCCGAGCGCCCGGAGGTCGGCTCGGCGCAAGCGTTTTTTCGGTCCACGATCGGCGCCGCCTCCGGTCCGGCGAAGCGCGCGGCGTAATCGCCGTAGCCCTCCGCCGCGAGCCGCGCGACGGGGATGAAGCGCAGCGCGGCGGAGTTGATACAGTAGCGCCGTCCCAGCGGGGCCGGCCCGTCGTCGAAGACGTGGCCGAGGTGCGAGCCCCCCGCGCGGGATCGTGCCTCCGTCCGCTCCATGCCGTGCGAGCGGTCCACGTGCTCCGTGACCCTTCCGGCCTCGACGGGGCGCGTGAAGCTCGGCCAGCCCGTCCCCGAGTCGAACTTGTCCCGGGAGCTGAAGAGCGGCTCGCCGGTAACGACGTCCACGAACAAGCCCGCCTCGTGATGATCGAAAAAGGCGTTTTGGAACGGCGGCTCCGTGGCGCCGCGCTGCGTCACCTCGTAGGCGACCGGCGAGAGGCGCCGCCGGAGCTCCGCGTCGGGAGGCTTCGAGTAGCTTCGCTGCATGGTGGCTCCGCTTCGGTCGGGCGACGCCGAGACGCCGCCGGGGTCGGTCAGCCCCGGCCGGGGCTGCGGGCCGTGACCGTCCGGAGCCCGCTGGCAGGAAGACCCGAGCAGCAGGAGTGCCACGAGGATGACGAGTTCCTCGCCCGGGATCGGGCGACGCCGATGACCGACCATGGTGATGTCCCCCCAACCTGGGGCCCTACCCGCGGCACCGGAAGGGGGTCGCCGGCGCCCGGCCGGGCGGAACCACAGGAAGCCGGTCACGGGCGTTGCGGTTGCCCCGGCGGCTCATCCGCAGCCGCTCCGGCCCGCCCCCCGCGCGCCGCCGCCTCGCCGAGGATTTCGAGGACCATGGAGATGGCCAGGGGCACCGCCGCCTCCACCGGCGGGCTGAGCGCGATCCCGAAGCGGTCGATCACCGCCGCCTCGATCCCCACCAGGGTCACAGGCGGGGTCCCCGCGTCGGGCGCGAGGCGAGCGGCGAGCCGCATCAGATCGGGCAGCCCGAGGGAGTGGCAGCAGTAGGGGGTGGTCGCGAGCGACGCGACCTCGGCGAGGGAGAGCCGCCGCACGCTCCCCGGGCGCTCGCCGGTGCTCGTCGCATCCACGAAGATCAACGACTCTGCGCCGAGGACGAGGTCGAGCAGGTCGAGGCTGACGGCCGCCATCAGGTCGACCGCGACGCCCGCCGGTAGCGGTCGCCGCGCGAGTTCCCGCCCGACTCGGAGGCCGACTCCGTCGTCACCGGCGAGCTCGTTCCCGAGACAGATGATCCGACGCACTCGAGGCTCCCGCGCGACGCCGATGTCACGCTCAACCGGCGACGCCGGGCTCCGCGTCGGGCTGCCCCAGCGCGCGCAACACCGCGGTGATGACCCGGTCGAGCTGCCCCGCCGGGGGCACGCCGGTCCCCAGCGTCGCGAGCGCCATCGGGTCACCGTGACAGTCGAACAGGCGACAGCTGACGACAAGGGCGTTTCGGTCGCGGAAGGTCACGTCGGTCACCTCCGCGAGGGGCAGGATCTGCACCGCCTGCGCCGCCAGGCGCCCCGCCAGGCCGGTGACCGCGGCGAGCCCCTCCTGAACCTCGGGTTCACCGGCCGCAGCCACCTGCAGCCCGTGCCCGTCCGCCAGCGTGACGCACCGGACCGTTGGGGACGCGGCGAGTTCGGCGAGCTCCGCCGCGGTGCTGACCGGGCCCGCCCCCAGCGCGCCCTCGGACGGGGGTGCCGCCCGCGAGGCTGCCGGACGCTCACCCAGCGCGAACAGCCGCGCCTCGAGGGCAACGATCTGCTGGCGGAGCTCCGGCGTCTCGGCAACCTCGAGCGTGAGCTCGTCGACCCGATCCCGCAGGGTAGCGTTCTCGGCCTCGAACCGGTCGGCAGCGGCCGCCCGCGGTTCGAGCTGAGTGATTTGTAGGCGCAGCTCCCGGGTTTCTTCCCGCCCCGCGGTGGCGGTCGCGCTCCGCAGCAGGGACACCTCCCGCTCGAGCTCCCCCAGGCGGGCTGGTGCCGGGATCGAGGGGGGGATGCTGCGTAGATCCACGAGCTCGGCTTGGAGCTGGGCCGCGCGTTCCGAGGTGCGCTTCGCCTCCTCCTGCGCCCGACGCACGTAGGCGGCGGCGCCCGCCTGCCGCGCCTCGAGGTCCTCCCGCTCACTCACCGCCTCGTTGAGTCGCTGCTGCAGCGCAACGAGGTCGTCGGCGAGGCGCCGTGCCTCCGCCCGCCGCGTCTCGAGCTCGGCCGTGAGCTCGCCCCGAGCACGGCGCAGGCTCTCGAGCTCCTCCAGCTCCCGCCGGCGCGCCGCGCGCTCGGCTTCGACGACTGCGGCCGCGCCCGCCTCCGGCTGCGCGGGGGCCCGAGCGGCTCGCGGCGCGATCGCCGCGACCTCGAGCTCCTGGCAGCGGGCCTGCAGGCGTGCCAGCTCCGCGAGCAGCTCCGCGTTCGGAGAGGACGCCGGCGCTACCTCGCGGGCGCCGAGCTCGCGCTCGAGCGCGCGGATCCGCTCGTCCCGCCGGGACTGCTCCGCCTCCAGCGCCTCGATGCGACCGCTGCGGCGGGCGAGCTCCGCGTCCCGCAGCGCGCTCTGCTCGACCTTTGCCTTCGCACCCGCGTCTTGCTTGGTGCGCGCCGACCGCTCGGCCATCAGCTCCTGCCGCGCCTTCTGTAGCTCCTGACGGACCTGCAGCAGCTCGTGCTGGGCCTTCGACGGCTCGGCCCGCACCTTGTGGAGCTCCTGCTGGACGTTCTGCAGCTCCTGCCGCGCCTTCTGCTGGTCGCGCTGGGCCTTCTGCAGCTCCTGCTCCAGCCGCTCCAGCGGCTCGCGCGGCCCCGCCCCGGCACGGCCCGGGGCCGCTGCCGTGGCCCGCTCCGCGCGATCGGCCCTCGCCCCCTGCGCCCGCGCGGCCCCCTCGAGGTCGGCAAGCTGCCCGCGGAGCCCGCCGACCTCCGCGGAGTGCGCCCGGGCCTCCGCCTCGAGCGCCTGCACGCGGACCGCCGTGGCCGTCGCCCGCGCCCGTTCTTGAGCGAGCGCGTCCTCCGCCTCGCGACAACGCTCGCCCGCGCTGGCAAGCTCACCCTCGAGCGTCTGTAAGCGCGCCTCCAACTCCGAGCGCCGCTCGGCCGCCTCGCGCTCGCTCTGCGCGCCGCGACCGAGCGACCGCAACCGCCCGGCGCTGTACCCGGCGCCGAAGAACGCCACCGAGCCGGTGGTGCTGAGGACGACCATGGCAACCAGGGGATTGTCGAACATGGCCTCTCCTACTCGAGGAATACGTCCACCGTGCGGGTCTCGCCCGCGGCCCCATCGCTCGGCGCTGCTGCTACCGGCGCCACCTCCACCGCCAGCCGCTCCGCCGGGATCCCGAGGGTCACCATGAACTCCCGTACCCCTTCCGCGCGGCGCCGCGCTAGCGACTCCGCCGCCGCCCCGTCGGACTCCGGATCGCCGCGCCCAACCAGGCGGGTCCGCCGCTCGGGCTCACCCTTCAGGCGCCGCACCAGATCGAAGATCGCCGTCCGCGTGCCCGGCTCGAAGTTCGGTGAGCGTGCCGCGAAGGGCAGCCGCACCGCCGGCTCCGTCGACGCGCTCGCCGTCGCCGAACCCTCCGTAGCGTCCGCGACGGCCGCCGCGTCCGCCGACGTGCGCGCAGTCACCTCGATGACGGTCGACCCGGCGACGCTCGGTACCGGCGCGGGCGTCAACCCGCTCGCCGGCGAAGATGGGCTCGCCGTGGGGCCGTCCAGAGGCCGCGCGGTCCCGTCAACGTCCGCGTCGACCTCGGCCCCGCGCGCAGCGCCGGCGCGGTCCCGCACCGCCTGCCCGACCAGGGCGGGGGCGATGACGAGGTTGACCCCAGCCCACGCGGCCATGCCCACCAAGAGGAGGAGCGCCAACGCGATCCGGTGACCCGTCATAGCGTCTTGACGAGTTCGGCGCAGCGGCGCTTGAGCTCGATGAACACGAGGCCGAGCTTGGCGTCCTTGGTCGTCAGCACGACGAGGACGGACTCACCGCCCACGGCGTTCAACACCACGTAGCCCTTCTCGCTCCTGACATAGGTCTGCTCCATCGTGGAGCCCATCAGCTCGGTCGAGATCCGCTCGCCCACGCCCAGCATGGCCGCCGCCATGCCGGAGACGAGCTCCTCGTCGATCTCCGCGGGCAAGACCGACGCGATCACGAACCCGTCGATGCTCACCAGCGAAGCCCCGATGATGTCGGGGGAAGCAGACCGCAGTCCGCGCAGTACGTCCTGGATCTTCTCTGTTCTCGACGCCATGTTCTCCTTACCTCCTACTCTGGGTCACCCACGCACCACCAACCTCAGCGAGCAGGCTCTCCCCGGGTCCGCTGCCTCCACCGCGTAGCTCTGACCCGCAAACTCGCTCAGGAGGCCAGCCCAGTACTCGTGGAAGAGCACGCAGAGCACGGCCTCCCCGGGCTGCTGGCCCCGCCCCCGGACCACGCGCTCGATCGCGCATGCCTCGAAGTCGATCGCGACCGCGTCGGACCCTGGTGCGACGGTGGCGCGGAAGGAGAAGCTCCCGGCGAACCGGCGCTGCATTCGCCGCAGGACGTCGTCGAGATCGCGCCCCTCGTACATCTCCGGCAGGTGCTCGGCCGCGAGCTTCCCGCTCCGTCGTCCGACGGCGCGTAGCCCCCGCCCCATGGTCTCGACCACCGAGTCGCCGAGGGCGCTCAGACGCACCCCCACGTCGCGCAGGGCCTCGTCCAGGTCGTCCGGCGTGAGCGCCGTCGAGGCCGGCGCCCGCTGTAGAAACCGCGCCACCAGCGCCGCGTCCCCCTCGATGCGGTAGAACGGGCGCTGCCGGACCACGTCGCTCAGGGTCAGGCAGCGAGACGGGCAGACGTACTCGCACGAGGCGCAGCCGATGCAGTCCCCGGCCCGAGCCGCCCACGCCACCCCGGCCACCTCGTCGAGCTCGAAGACGTCGGTCGGGCAGACGTCCTTGCAGAGCGAGCAGTACCGGCACCCCTTGGCGTCGATGTCTAGGTGGGGCATCACGACCTCCGGGCGCGGCGCACCACGCGCCCGCGCTGCACGAATTCCAGCTCGAGGGGCATCTTGCCCACCTGGTGGGTGGAGCAGGAGAGGCACGGATCGTAGCAGCGAATCGCGAACTCGATCCCGTTCAGCAGCTCCGGCTCCGGCCGCTCCACGAAGCGCTCGGCGGCGGCCCGCAGCGAGGCGTTGATCGACGACAGGTTCTGCTGGGTCGCCACCAGGAAATTGGCGTGCCGGACGATGCCGTTGGCGTCCACGTCGTAGTCGTGGATCAGGACCCCCCGGGGGGCCTCGACGTGCGCCACGGCCGGCCGCGGCGTCCCCGTCGGCTTGTTCCGCACGTGCGGCGACTGGATCTCGTCATCGGCGAGGAGCGCGACCGCCTTCTCCGCGTGGTGCACAATCTCGATCAACCGGGCGTGGTGCGCGAGCACCGTCTCGTGGCAAGGATCGCCAAAACTGGCCCGCAGCGCCTCGAGCTCCGCCTGGGCGAGCGGCGTTTCGATCGAGTCCACGACGTTGAGGCGGGCGAGCGGACCCACGCGGTAGGGGATCGGTGACCCCGCTGGATCCTGAAACCAGGTCTGCTTGGCGTAGGTGTGGGGGAGCGCCTCCTCGTAGAGGTGCTCGCGGTAGCTCTCGGCCGAAAACTCGAGGGCGCGAGTGCCGTCCGCACGCCGCAGGCGGAGCACGCCATCGTACAGGTCAAGCCGCCCTTGGTTCACCGTACCCAGGTCCGCCACCGCGAGGGGCAGCGCCCGGAGCAGATCCGCATCCCGTGCCAGCGCCCCCTTGCCGGCCTCGAGCGCGATCCGCGAGAGCTCCAGCGCCCGCGCCGCCATCCGCTGCAGCTTCTCGCGCGCCTCTCCATCGATCCCGGCCGACATCCCGCCCGCCACGCAGGTGACCGGATGCGTTCCCCGGCCGCCCACCAGCTCGACGATGCGCTGGCCGAGGCTCCGGAGCTCTAGCGCCTGCCGCGCCAGCTCCGGCGCAAGGTCGAGCAGCGCCACCACGCTCCGCTGCTCCGGCGGGGCGCCGATCCCGAGCAGGAGATCGGGCCCGGCGAGCGCGAAGAAGTGGATGGCGTGCGAGTGGATCATGCTCCCGCAGTTCAACAGCTCCCGGAGCAGCACGGCTGCCCGCGGGGGCGTGACCCCGAACACCCGGTCGACCGCCTTGGCCGCGGCCAGGTGGTGCGCATGCGGGCAGGTCCCGCAGATCCGCGTGGTGAGCGTCGGCATCAGCTCGACCTGCATGCCCTCCACGAAGCGCTCGAATCCGCGGAATTCGAGGACGTGCAGCGTCGCCGCCGACACCTTCCCCGCGTCGTCGAGCTCCAGCGACACCCTCGCGTGCCCCTCGATGCGGGTCACCGGGTTGATCTCGATGGTGCGTCCCATGACTAGGCCTTCGCCTCCCGAATCCAGCGACGGAGGAGGAACGTTGGCTTCTGCCGGAAGACCGGCGAGGCCATGGCGTAGGCGTAATAGGTCTTGGCGTGCCGCTCGATCTCGCGCACCACGTCCTCACGCGGGATCTGCGTCAACCGGGCCATCCGGTCGGCGATCTCGGTGCGCAGGTCGCGGTTCGGCTCCAGGATGACGTGCTCCGAGGGCCCCGCGCACCCGGTGCAGGCGGCCCCCCGCTGCGGGCAAGGAGCGAGACAACGGTCGAGCGTCGCGCTCCCCATGCAGAGCACGCCCTGCGAAAGTAGGCAGACGTCGTCCCTCAGGTCCACCTCGTGCAGGCGCCGGAGCACGCCCACCTCCGACCGCTCCATCCTCCGACGACACCGGAAGCAGACGTTGTGAGCGCCGAACTCGGGCGGAGCCCCGCTCACGATGGCTGTCAACGCCTCGGCGACGTAGTACGAATTCGGAGGGCACCCGGGCAGGTAAAAGTCGACCTGGATCTCCGCGTCGACGGGGAGGAGCTCGGGCAGGAGCCGCGGCACGCCGCGGTCGGGCACCAGGGTCGTGCGCGTGGTGGGGTTCGCCCGAAAGACCGTGTCCTCGATCTCGCCGAGCGAGTGCGCGTACCCCGAACCCTGCGGACCGCCGTAGACGGCGCAGACCCCGAACGCCAGGATCGCATCGCAGGACTCGCGCATCCGATGCGCGCACTCGACGTCGTGCTCCGTCCGGAGCGCCCCGGTGACGATCCCGAGCTTGGCCGCCGGGTAGTCCTTCCGATCCATCAGGATGGGGAGACGAACGATTGAAATCGCCTCGAGCACCTGGAGCAGCCGCTCGTGCAGATCCACTATCGCGAGCTCGCACCCCGAGCACCCGGAGAGCCACTCGAACGAAACCGTGACCTTTTCGCTTCCCACCGTGGCCCCTCCTACTCGTGGATGACGAGCTCCTTGAGGCAGGCGTTCTCGCCCGCGTGCAGGACCTCGAGGTCGACCCGCTTTCCCAGGATCTTCTGCAGGTAACCGCAGAAGAGGCCGTGGTTCATCTGACAGAGCGACTGCTTCTGCTCGTGGCCGTACCGGAACAGCGAGCAGCGCACCATGCAGTTGTTGAACACGAGCTTGGCCGCCCGCTTGCCGTCCTTGACGTAGAAGAAGCTTGGCTCCGCCTCGGGCTTCCACAGCTCGAAGGGCCACACGACCCCGGCGGCGCGCATCTCCTCGCCGACCAACACCAGCGCCCGCTCGACGTCCGTGGTCTGCTCGCGGACGACGGCCTTGAGCCCCACGGTCCGACCGGCGCGGAAGGTCACCGTCGCGGCACCCCGCCCGAGCACGGCCTCCAGCCCGTGCGAGAGCGATCCCATGAGCACCAGGAGCCCCTCCAGCTCGCCGCTTCGTCCGGTCGCGATCATGCGCATTTCCTCCTTGGCTCGGGGGCTCAGCGGTGGGACCCAGGGTTCCCCCCCGCCTGCCGCCGGAGCCGCCTGAGGTTACTCTGGTAGGTCCGGTTGCGCGGGTCGAGCGCCACCGCGCGCTCGAGATCCACGCACGCCGCCGCCCAATCCCGGGCGCGGACGTGCAACAGCGCGGACTCGAAGGCCGCCACCGCCGGGGTCGCACCGGTCACGGCCCCCGCCGCGCCCAGGTCCTGCGGCGCACCGGCAGACCGCGCGCGCGCGGCTGCGGGGAAGATCCCTGCGACGAACGCGGCCGCATGGCGCCGCGTCGGGTACTGCCCCACCTCCGCCAGGTGCGCCTCGAGCGCCTCGGCCAACTCCGCCGCGTCCTGGAAGCGCGCCGTCCGGTCGCGTCGCAGGGCACGCTCGACGATGACCTCCAGCGACACCGGCACCCAAGGCGCGATCGCCGAGAGCAGCGGCGGTGCGTCCCCGTCCATGATGGTCCGGAGCAGGGCCACGTCGTTCTCCGCGACGAACGGCGGGCGGCCCGCGACGAGTTCGTACAGCACCACCCCCATCGAGTAGACGTCCGCGCGGTGGTCCTCCTCGTCGCCGCCGAGCGAGCCGGCGATCTGCTCCGGCGCGAGGTAGGCGTACTTCCCGGCGAGCACGCCGGGGCGCAGGCTCGACACCGAACGCGCCGCCCGAGCGAGCCCGAAGTCGAGCACCTTGGCCGCCCCCTCGTCGGTCACCATCACGTTCTCGGGCGTGACGTCCCGGTGCACCAGGCGCAGGGGCCGTCCAGCGCCGTCGACCGCGCGGTGGGCGCTGCCGAGGGCCGCGCACGTCTCGATCGCGACATGGCAGGCGAACCAGGGGGGGATCACCTTGCGGCGACGCCGGCCCTCGTCGAGAAGCTCGCGGAGCGTGTGGCCGTGCACCCGCTCCAGCACCAGGTAGCGCCGCCCCGACCAGACCCCATGCTCGAGGACCCGCACCACGTGCGGGTGCGCGACCGCAGCGGCGAGCCGGGCCTCTTCATCGAACATGGCGACGAACTCCGGCTCGGCGGCGATCGCGGGCAACATGACCTTCAGCACGACCTCGGGCACCTCGACGGCTGACCCCGCGACGCTCGCCGTCCATACCTCCGCCATGCCGCCGATCGCAAGGCGAACACGCAGCACGTAGCGACCGACCCGGGCTCCCGGCGTGAGGTCCGTCACGGCGACCTCCCCACTTCCGTCCACCCCGCCCGAGACGACGCCCCTCGGCCCGCGCGCACCGCGAACGACGCGACCCACCACGTCCGTTCCCCGGTGGGGGAGCGCAGCGTGAAGCAGCGCGTCGGCCGTGGGTGGAGTGAGGTCAACGTGGATCCTCGAGCGCGGCGCGCGCCGCGCGAATGGTCCGCCCTGACCACCCCTGGGGGTGATCCACGGGGATCGTATCACCCGCCAACCCGACCCAGGGAGTCATGGAATGCCTGACGGACAACGCGCCGCCGTCACATCAGTAAGTGGGCAAGCGCCGGGGGCCCCCCCCGCGTCACGCCGCGTCATGTCCTCCCGTCGGAAATCGACACCCCCGCGGGATGCCCCGACCGCCGATCCTTCCCCGCCAAGGGGTACGAGCGTTCTCGCCGTGACGCCGCCGTGTTCCGCGGTACGCTTGCCAGCCGAGCTCCGCGTGGCGGCCTCGACGGCGCCCCGAAGGGGGCTCGGGCGCCGGCCGGTCCCTCGCCGACGCTGCGATGGTCACCTCGTTCGTTCGCGCCAACCCCCAGCGGGCAACCACCATGATCGCCGAATCACTGGCCGCCGGTGGTCGCCTCGGGCGCTATTCGCTGGTGGCACCGGTGCCCGCCGGAGACGGGCACGAGCTGTGGCTCGCCAAGGTGGTCGAACCCGAGACGGCCGGCGCGCCCGTGCTCTTGCGGATCGTCCCCGAGGACATCGCCCAGGACGGCACCCGCATGAGCAGCGCCCTGTCGGAGGCCGCCGTCGCGACCACGTGCGATCACCCGCACCTGGCCCGCCTGATCGAGATCGCGGGGGAGAACGGGCGGTACTACCTCGTCTCGGAGTTCGTCTCCGGGCGCACGCTCCGCCAAATCCAGCACCGGGCCGGCTCGCTCAACCGCGTCCCACCGATCTGGTTCACCCTGGACGTCGCGCGCGTCGTCAGCGACGGCCTCGCTCACCTGCACCAGCGCTGCGCAAAGCACCACGTTCCCCTGAGGACGCTGCGCCAGACGGTGACTCCCGACAACGTCGTGGTGTCCTTCGCCGGCGACACCAAGCTCTGCGCGTTCGGCCTCGGCCTCCCCAACGCCGTGCCGACGGCGAGCGCCTCGGGGCCGCTCAATCGCACGTTCGCCTACGTCGCTCCGGAACGCATCGCCGCCGCCCCCACCACCCCAGCCGACGTTACCCGCGCGGATGTCTACTCGGTCGGCATC
Source organism: uncultured Polyangiaceae bacterium (assembly GCA_964480725.1). Lineage (GTDB taxonomy): Bacteria > Myxococcota_A > Polyangia > Polyangiales > Polyangiaceae > JAFGBI01. Next base: position 51,717 of record CAYZQO010000005.1, read on the forward strand.
CTCCTGTACGAGGCGCTCACCGGTCGGCGCCCGTTCGAGGCCGCGGACGAGGAGAACCTCCTCCACGAGCTGCTGGACGAGAGCCGGGATCCGGTCCCTCCGAGCATCGTCGCGCCCTGGGTGACGCAGCCGCTCGAGGAGATCGTCACCACGGCCATCGCGCGCGATCCAGGCGCCCGCTTCGGCTCCGCAGCGGAGCTCCGCGACGCCATCGTCGACTACATGGCCTGGGCTGGCCTCCGTCCGGATCGCCGGCACGTGGCGCAGCAGGTCTGTGGCGTCGTCGCCCCCGCGGACGCCGAGCCGCCGCCGAGCGCGCGCTCGGAGCCGACGGGGCGACCCTACGGCAGCCGCACGCCCCCGCCGAGGCGCCTCGACGCCGCCCCGCCGACGGAAGCCACGGCCGCGCCCGTTGCGCAGAGCGACGAGGACGTCGCGGCACGCCCCGTCGACCCCGGTCAGGTCTGGGACCGCGCCGCCGCCGCCGCGCGTCGTGCCGCCACGCACCGGCCCAGCGAGCGTGCGCGCGATGGGGTCGAAGGGGAACGCGATGGGCGGCTCGCCTCGCCCTCCGCGGCGCCCCCGGGCGCGCGGCACTTCTGGGACCAGGTGGTGGAGCAACGGCGCTCGATCCCGGCAGAGGCCGTCGAGACGACCGGTGGCGCGGTGGACGCCTTCGAGCGCGGCCTCGAGCTCGCCCTAAGGGGTGACTTTCGCGCCGCCCTCGACGAACTCGAGGTGGCCCTTCGCCTCGACCCGACCAACCGCGTCTACGGCGCGAACCTGCGCCGCGTCCAGCGGGAGCTCGACCGGCAAGGCGACGAGGACTGACGCGGGGTCCCCTACCGGCGGGATACCGAACCGGCCCGCCTCGCGCCTCGGCGTCGTCGAGTGCGGCGCCGCGCCACCGGACCCGCGACCCACGCGCTCGAATGGGGCGGTCAATCACCAGCGCCGGCATGGACGGCGCCAGCGCTCTGGCGATGCTATCGTGCGGCAACACCGTGAACGTTCGAAAACTCTGGGCGCAATCTTGGTGGCTCTCAGCGCTGCTCGCGGCCTGCGGTGGCGGCAAGGAGACTCCCTCCGGGGGGGAAGGCACTGGCGGGCAGCCCAGCAGCTGTTCTCTCGGCCAGACCGACTGCGCGGGGGCCTGCGTCTCGCTGACCGAAGACCCGGCCCACTGTGGGGCTTGCGGGCACGCCTGCGCGACGGGCATGGCCTGCCTCAGCGGCGTCTGCGCCTGCCCGCAGGGAAGCCAACTCTGCGGCGCCGAGTGCGTCAACCTGCAGGGCGACGGCGACAACTGCGGGGCCTGCGGGCGAGCGTGCGCATCCGGACAGGTCTGCTCGGCGGGCACCTGCGGCGACACCTGCGCGACAGGACAAGTCGCTTGCGGGACCAGCTGCGTGGACACGCTGACAGATGCGGCAAACTGTGGGGGCTGCGGGGTCGCCTGCGCGACCGGACAGAGCTGTCAGGACGGTGCCTGCACCTGTCCCCCGGGTCTGAGCCTCTGCGGCACCAGCTGCCTCGACACCACGACCAGCCCCGCGCACTGCGGCGCCTGCGAGGTCGCGTGCGCGTCCGGACAGAGCTGCGTCGCCGGCGCTTGCGTCGAGGACCCCGGGGGCACGGGTGGTTCCGGGGGCACGGGCGGCGCCCTCGGCGGAGCGTCAACCGGCGGCGGCGGCACCACGGGCGGCGGCGGCACCACGGGCGGCGGCGGCACCACGGGCGACGGCGGCACCACGGGGGGAGCCGAAACCACCGGGGGAGCTGGCACGAGCGGTGATGGCGGCAGCGGCGGCACCGCTGGCGAGGAGGAGTACCCCCTGCCCGACTCGCTGCCGAACGAGGATGGGTCGCTGCTGTGGCTGCGCTATCCCGAGGTTCCTATCTCGGGGCGCCTCGCTGAGTACCGCGCGGTCCTCACCCACTTGGTAGCAACCAGCGACTCCTCCACCCTGACGATCGCCGAGTCCGAGCTGGTGCGAGGCATCAGCGGTCTGACCGGGCTCACCGTGCCCGTCGCCGAAACGCTGCAGGGCGCCGGGGGGATCGTGATCGGGACCCCAACCTCCTCGACCCTCGTGGCGTCGTTGCCGCTGGCCGAGCGACTGGCCCCGCTGGGCGAGTCGGGTTACCTGGTGGAGGCGACCCAGGCCCAGGGTCAGAGCGTGATCGTCGTCGCCGCGAACTCCGACCTGGGGGTGCTCTACGGCAGCTTCGCCCTCCTGCGACACCTGCAGAGCCACCGGGCCATCGGCGATCTGGCCCTGAGCTCCGCGCCAAGGATCCAGCGGCGCATCCTCAACCACTGGGACAACCTCGATCGCAGCGTCGAACGCGGGTACGCGGGCCGATCGCTGTGGGACTGGGGCGCCCTGCCCGGCACGCTCTCGCCGCGCTACACCGACTACGCTCGCGCCAGCGCCTCCATCGGCATCAACGGCACCGTGCTCACCAACGTGAACGCGAACGCGCAGGTCCTCACCCCCGACTACCTGGCCAAGGTAGCGGCGCTGGCCGACGTCTTCCGTCCCTACGGCATCGCCGTCTACCTCACGGCTCGCTTCAGTGCGCCCATGGAGATCGGTGGTCTTGGCACGGCCGATCCGGCAAACGCGAGCGTGCAGCAGTGGTGGCAGACCAAGGCGGCCGAGATCTACGACCGGATCCCGGATTTTGGCGGGTTTCTCGTCAAGGCCAACTCCGAGGGCCAGCCGGGCCCGCAGGACTACGGGCGGAGCCACGCCGATGGGGCCAACGTGCTGGCCGAAGCGGTGGGCCCCCACGGGGGCATCGTGATGTGGCGCGCCTTTGTCTACTCGGACACCAGCCCCGTCGACCGCATCCGCCAGGCCTACGACGAGTTCATGCCCCTCGACGGCCGCTTCGCGGACAACGTCCTGGTGCAGGTGAAGAACGGTCCCCTCGATTTTCAGCCGCGCGAGCCCTTCTCACCGCTCTTCGGGGCCATGAGCCAGACGCCGCTGGTCCTCGAGCTCCAGGTCACCAAGGAGTACCTGGGCCAGGACACCCACCTGGCCTACCTCGGCCCGCTGTACGAGGAGGTGCTGCAGGCGGACACCCGAGTCAGCGGAACGGGCTCCACCGTGGCTCGGGTCATCGACGGTTCGCTCCACGGACACACGACGAGCGCGATCGCAGGCGTGGCCAACGTCGGCTCCGACACCAACTGGACCGGCTCCCACTTCAACCAGGCCAACTGGTACGTGTACGGGCGGATGGCCTGGGATCCGGACGTCTCGGCGGAGGCGGTCGCCGAGGAATGGATCCGCCAGACCCTCTCCAACGATCCGGCGGTCGTCGCCCCGGTGGCCGAAATGATGATGGGCTCCCGGGAGGCGGTGGTGAACTACATGACACCGCTCGGGCTCGCGCACATCATGGCCTCCGATCATCACTACGGCCCCGGACCCTGGGTGGACGACCTGAGCCGGCCGGAGTGGAACCCCGTCTACTATCACCGCGCAGACGCGCAGGGGATCGGCTTCGATCGCACCGCATCCGGCAGCAACGCCGTGGAGCAGTACGCCGCCGCGGTGCGCGACCAGCTCGCCAGTCGGACCACCGTGCCCGACGAGCTGCTCCTGTTCTTCCATCACGTCGGCTGGCAGGAGACGATGAGCTCGGGACGCACGCTCTGGGAGGAGCTGGTGCACCGCTACAGCCTCGGCGTCGACCAGGTGAACGCCATGCGCGAGTCCTGGAGCGCCGTGGCGGGACGGATCGATGGGCAGCGGTTCGACGAAGTCGACGAGTTCTTGGAGATCCAGCATTGGGAGGCCCGCTGGTGGCGGGACGCCTGCCTGCAGTACTTCCGTACCTTCGCCGACCTGCAGGTGCCCAGCGGCTACGCCGCTCCCACTAGCTCGCTGAGCCACTACCAGGGCCTCACCTGCCCCAGCGACGTGACCCGGCCTCGCTGCAACGCCGTCTACACTGGGAGCCCCTCACCGGCCATCTTGCCCTGAGGCCCCGCGGCGCCGGACGCAGCCCCCCGCACGTCTACGCTCCCTGCCAGTTCACCGTCGCCCAGCCCCGGGCGGGGATGGTGAACTGTACGGTCGCCGTGCCCAGCCCAAGCGTCGTCTGCCGCGGCGAGCCGCCGGAGTTGTGCAGGATGGTGACGACGCTGCCGTCGGGGTTCTCGAAGGCCAGCGCGTCGGTGAAGCTGCCCGTCGTCCCGATCCGGGTAGCCCCCGGGTCGACGTACTGCGAGAGGTGACGGAAGACGTAGTACGCCGGGGTCGCGGTCAACACCCGCGACCCCCGATCGACCGTCAGGAGCGCGTTCTGCGGCCAGGGCCGCTGAACGTCCAAGTTCTGGCCCTGCGTGTCGAGCACCATATTCCACGCGCTGTACGTATTGACGCCAGCCTTGATCCACTCGGCGATGAGCCCCCAGCTCTCCTCCGCGTAGGCGTGATCGTTGGGGGGAGATGTCGGGTTAAAGGTCGCCGTCTCCCAGGGGTAATTGCCGCACTTGTGCTCGGTCTGCATGATGGGCAGCCGGTACTGCGAGGCCCAGGAGCCCACCGAGCCGACGAGGTTCCACTGCAGGCCGATCCCCTTGATGACGCTGCCGCTCAACGTCGAGTCGGCCATGGCGGTCTGCACGTGCTCGGCATCCTCCGGGGCGGACATGGTGCCGAGCCAGATCTCGGCGGGCACGCTCCGCTCCGCAAAGGTGGGTGCCAGGTAATCGCGCAGGTAGTCGCGGAGCAGCGTCGGCGTCCACAGGCAGCTCGGGTACCGTGTCTCGTAGCCGGGCTCGTTCTGCGGCATCACCATCTCGATGTCGAGCCCCGCGGCCTCGTACTCCTCCACGAAGCGCGCGAGATAAAGAGCGTGGGCCTCCAGGATCTCCGGCTCGCTCCGCATGTTCCCGCCGTCGATGGAGTTGTTGTCCTTCATCCAGGCGGGCGGCGACCAGGGGCTGGCCCAAAGGCGCAACTCCGGCCTCACGGCGAGCGCGGCTTGGAGGTACGGGATCAGGTGGTCGTGATCCCGAGCGATCGAGAAGGTCGCCATGGAGAAGTCGTCGGCCTGCTCGCAGAGCGTGTAGCGACTGAGCGCGTAGTCGCTGGCGCCGATAGGGATCCGGCCATAGGCGAACCGGGCTCCCTCCACCGCGTCGAAGAGCATTCGTATCGCGCGCTCCCGCTCGCCCGCGTCGAGCAACAGCAGGACCTCCCACCCCACCTCGTTGAAGGTTCCGCCGAAGCCATCCCACCGCTGGTGGCGGGTCGACGGGCTCACACTGATGTCCGCGGTCGCGGTGGCGAGCTCCGTGAGCTCTCCCTCCTGCCAGTAGTCGTTCAGACCGGAGGTCACGAGCTCGGGCTCAGCGACCGGGAGCGCGCCGCCGGTGCCGGGCTCGCCGCCGGTCGACGCGCCGCCGGTGCCCGGCGTTCCCCCCGTCGAACCACCACCGATGCCTGACGTCCCGCCGGTTGGGCCGCCACCCGTGGCAAACACGCCACCGGTACCCGGCGCGCCCCCGGTTTGGGCGCCGCCCGTGCCGGAGATACCGCCCGACGGAGCCCCCCCCGTCCCCCCCGCACCCCCAGTCGGAGTGCCGCCCGAGCTCGGGCTGCCGCCCGAGGGGGCCCCTCCCGTCCCCGCCGCGCCGCCCAAAGCCGAGCCGCCGGCCAGGCCACCAAGACCGGCCGTCCCTCCCGTCAGGCCCCCGGAGGAGCCTCCGAGCCCCGCCGTCCCGCCGGTTGTGGGAGCGCCACCGGACATCGCCCCGCCCAGCCCCCCGCTGCCAGTCCCACCCCCACCGGTGGCTCCGAGCGCGGTGCCCCCGGCTCCCGTCCGAGCCCCCTCGGGCTCGCCCCCGCAGGCGAACGCCAGGAACGACAGACCGACCGAGCCCACAAGAAGCGCGACTATCCTCATTTTTTGCTGACCCCTGCTCTGGTGACGGATTCCCTGCGGAGCGCGGGCCGATCGGCAAGAACCCCATCGCCGAGGTTCGCTCCCGAAAATGCCGCATCCATGCCATGTCTCGCGACCATTCGGCGCCGATTCGCCGCGCCAGATCGCGCGCCCCGGTGGGAGGACGGCCGCGTTCGACCGCCCGCGACCCGCGGGCCCAACGGCAGATCGCCGTTGCCAAAGGGTACGCGACCAGCCCCCCGAGCGCACGGCCGGAGTGCGGCGCGCCCGGGAGCGAGGGGGTCCCTCGCGCATCTCTTACGGCTCGGCCGAACCCACGAACGACCCCCGCGATCGCAGCGCGGCTCCCCCCCGCTCGCCGGACGCACGCGCTGGCGACCTCGGTGAGTCCCGGCGGGGCTCCCCGCGTTGCGCCCCCCCTCGAGAAGAACCGGTCGGGGCGGGCAGATTCGAACTGCCGACCCCTTGACCCCCAGTCAAGTGCGCTAACCAGGCTGCGCTACGCCCCGAACCGTCCCGCCTCGCGGCAGGAAGGCGCAACTTACTCGCTTCGCCGAGCAATGCAAGAGCTCCGCGGCGCGGCGCGTGTGCGAGAGCCGGGTTTCATGATAGAGGGAGCTGCCGTGCGAGTCCTCGGCATCGAGACCTCCACCCGCCGGGGCTCGGCGGCGCTCGTGGAAGACGGTCGCCTGGTCGCTCACCGGTCGCACGAGCAGCCGAATGCGCACGCCGAGCGGCTACTGCCCCTCGTGTCCGAGCTGTTGAGGGAGTCCGGCTGGTCGCCAGCCACGCTCGACCGACTGGCGGTGGGGGTCGGGCCCGGTTCTTTCACCGGGGTTCGGGTGGGGATGGCGCTTGCCCAGGGGATCGCGCTCGGGCTGGCCGTCCCGGTGGTCGGGGTCCCATCGCTCGCCGCCATGGCCATGGCGGTGCCCCAAGCCATCCCCGGCCGACGCCTCGCGTGCCTCGACGCGCGTCGCGGCGCGATCTTCGTCGCGGTCTACTCCCCCGAGGCCCGCGCCGCGTCGGAACCCCTGGTGATGCCGCGAGAGCGGTTCGCCCCGCTGCTAGCCGACCTGCTCGGGGAAGGCCCGCTCGTGGTCCTCGGAGAGGTCGTGAGCGAACTCGGGATCGACGCCGCGTCGGGACGGGCCGGCGCCGGCGAGCCGGGGTCCGGACCCGTGCGGTACGTGGCGAGCGACGCGGATCTGCCCGATGCTCGATGGGTCGCCATGCTCGCGCTCGCCACCGAGCCGTCCCCCTTGGGGCCGCAACCTCTCTACGTGAGGGAGCCGGACGCCCTGTTGCCAGCCGAGCCGCCCGACTCGCTGGCACGCCGGCTCTCGCTCGACCTCGTCGCCGCGGACGGTCCGGAAACCCCCGACCGACCGGAGCGTGCCGGAGGAGCATGACCAGCAGCGACACGCCGGCCCCCGGTCTTCTGGGTCCCCTCGCCGACCACAGTCGCCCTTTTTCGGCGGGCGAGGTCCTCTTCACAGAGGGTCAGCCGGCCAAAGAGGTCTTCCTGCTCTCCGCGGGGCGTGTTCGCCTCCTCAAGCGGGTGGGCGCGGAGGAGCGGGGCCTCTGCACGCTGAAGCCGGGCGAGCTCTGCGGGGAGGCCGCCCTGATCCCGGGGGCCTGCCACGTCGCGACCGCGGTGGCGATCGATCCGGGCTCCGCCCTCGCCTTCGACCGACCCACGCTGGCCCAGAGCCTCGCCGGCGACCCCGCGCTCTGCGCCAGGGTCCTGCAGCAGCTCGCACGACGGCTTCAGGACGGGGAGGATCAGGTCGAGGTCCTGATGGTGCGCGATCCCCGGGCCCGGGTGATCCTCGCTCTGCTGCGACTGGCAGAGCAGTCCCTACCGGCTGGGGTGACGAATGGGCAGGTTTCGCTCGAGCTGACCCCGCTAGACCTGGCGGCGAGGACGGGCCTCGACGTGCCGGCGGTGAAGCGCTCGGTCCAGGAGATCCAGGACGCTGGATACGTGACCGTCCACGAAGAGCATCTCGAGCTGACTGACCTCCCGGCGCTCCGCGATCGGCTCGGCCTCTACGAGCAAGAGGACCGGATCGCTCGTCCGGTCTGGTCGGGCCTCGCCCCTCGCGGGCAAGGGTGAGCGGGATTGTCGCAGCAGCGACGCCGAGCCCGCGTTGACGGGGTCCGGTCCCCAGGGTAAGCGCGAGCGAACGGAAGCGGACTCGAGGTGCACCCGCACCTCGGAGCGCCGCCGGGGTGAGGCACGGTGGACAGCCCGAGTTCGAACCACAGGCCGAGCGACCCCCCGGAGCGCCCGGTTTGCCGGTATTTTCCTGTGGATCCGAACGGTTACCGGGGCAGCCGCTCGCGAGGAGCGCCCCCCGGCGCTCGGAGGTGCCGCCTGCTGCTCCGTGTTCGCTGGCTGTTAGCCACAGGCCCGATCCTGCTCGCCGGCTGCTCCGCGGGCCACGCCCGTGCGCCTTCGGCGGATCAGCAAAAGCTGTCCGAGGCGGAGTACGACCTGGCGAGCGATCTCTGGCTCCGCCAGAACAACCCTCGCGAGGCGCTCCAACACGCGCTGCGTGCGGTGGACCTCGACCGCCGCAACGCCGACGCGGCCCACCTGGTGGCGCTGCTCTATCTGGACTTCTGCAGCCGGCCGAACGAGGAGTGCCGCCTCGAGGCCGCCGAGGCCGAGGCGCGACGCGCCCTCGAGCTGGACGAGGATTTCCGCGCTGCCCGGAACACCCTAGGGGTGATCCTCATTCACCGGAGCCGGTACGCCCAGGCGGTCGAGGTCCTCAAACCTCTGACGGCGGACATGGTCTACTCGACCCCGGAAAACGCCTGGGGAAACCTCGGCTGGGCCTACCTCGAGCTCGGGCAGACCGACAAGGCGATCGACGCGCTCGAGCGAAGCATCGCCGCCCAGCCGATGTTCTGCGTGGGAAACTACCGCCTCGGCCTCGCCTACGAGAAGAAGGGGGACCCGACGCGGGCGGTCGAGGCGCTGACCCGCGCCGTTCAGACCGAGGATCCGGCATGCCAGGCCCTGCAGACCGCCTACCTGGCCCGGGGTCGTGTCCTGGCGCGGATGGGCGACGCGGAGGCCGCGAGGCAGGACCTCGAGCACTGCGTCGAGCTCGCGGCGAACAACCCCGAGGGCGAAGAATGCAGTTCCATGCTGCAAGGGCTCAAGTAGTCTCGGGGTCCCCGTCATGGACACGATCGGCCAATACCTCCGCCGTCGCCGCGAGGAGCAGCGGATGAGCGTGGAGGAGGTCGCGCGCGCCACCAGGGTCCCTACCCAGAGCATCGAACGCATCGAATCGGATCGCTTCGACGAGCTCCCCGGCGAGGTCTTCGTGCGCGGCTTCCTGGTCGCCTACGCGCGCGCCGTCGGCCTCTCCGCGGACGACGTCCTCGCGCGCTACACGGCGAGCCGCCGGGTGGCGTGGGTCACGCCCCTGCCGCTCAGCAGCCCGATCACGCCCGCGCGAGGCCGTCGCTATGGCGTCGCCATCGCGTTCGTGTTGCTCCTGATCCTCTTCACACTCGCGCTGAGCATCGTGCTCAAGCCGCGCGGCGACGGGATGCCGCAGGAGCTCTCCCTCGACCACGGCCACCTCGCGGGTGCGGCCCGCGCCGCGTCCAGTTGAGCCGAACCCGCGCCGCCCCCGTCGCCCACGTCACGTCGGCGCTGCTCCTCCGCCGCGTCCCCGTCGGCGAGAGCGATCTCGTGGTCACTTTCCTCACCGAGAAGCTCGGTCGCGTGAGCGCGATCGCACGAGCAGCCCGCAAGAGTCAGCGACGGTTCGGCGGGGCGTTGGAGGCGCTCCACACGCTGCAGCTTCGCCTCGAGGAACGGCCCGCGAGTGAGCTGATGGTGCTGGCCGAGGCCAGCATCTCGACCGTCCGCAGCGGGCTGCTTGCGGACCTCGGGCGGATGCAGATCGCGGGTCGCGCGCTCGGCTGGGTTCGGGACGTGACTCCCCCGCGTGTCCGCGAGCCGTCCCTGTGGAGCGCGACGCAGGCTCTGCTCGACGATCTCGCCGGCGCCAACGCCACCACCAGCGCCGGTGCGCGCCTCGCCGCGTTCGGCCTCGAGCTGCTGGGCTGCTGCGGGTGGGCGCTCGACCTCGAGCGCTGCGTCGCGTGCGGCGGTGCCTGCCCCGAAGGCCAGGCCGCGCTGGTCGACCCGCGGCGCGGCGGCCTGGTCTGTCGATCGTGCGGCGGCGCCCCGCTGCTCCTGTCCGGAATCGCGCGCCGGCGGCTCGCCGCCGTGGCACGCGGCGCTTCACGCCAGGTCGTCGACGAGGACGCGGCCCTGGCGCTCGGCCTGGTAGAGGCCGCCCTGTCGGCTCACGTCGGGATCGAGTAGGACCGGCGAAAAACTCGCGATATCAACGCCAGAGGCGCTACACGGCGGGGGTGGCGACGGTGCCGGAGAGCTCGGTGGGGGAGGTCGAGCGGCGGCAGATCACCGGCCGGGCCGCCATCGTCGCGCTGGGGACGCTGGCCAGCCGGGTCCTCGGGCTGGTGCGGGAGCAGGTGCTCGCGGCGGCGTTCTCGCGAGCTGCCACCGACGCCTTCTTCATCGCCTTCACCATCCCCAACGTCCTTCGCCAGCTGCTCGCGGAGGGGGCCGTTCAAACCGCCGTGCTCCCCGTGCTCACCGAGGTCCGGGAGCGGCAAGGCGAGGCCGAGGCCCGCCGCTTCTTCCGCGCGGTGCGCGGGCTCTCCGTCGGCGTGCTGCTGATCGTCACCGGGCTCGGGATCCTGGGCGCGCCGTGGCTGGTAGAGCTCTTCGCCGCCGGCTACCGCGCGCATCCCGGTCAGTTCGAGCGGACGGTCACGCTCACTCGCTGGGTGTTCCCCTATATCTTCTTCATGGGGACGGCGGCGCTCGGGGTCGCGGCCCTCAACTCCCACCGGCGGTTCGTCGTCACCTCGTTCGCACCGGGCCTGCTCAACGTCGCGTTCATCGCCTGCGCCCTGCTGCTGCCGGGGTGGCTCGGCGCCCGCGGCCAGGAGCGCACCCTGGCACTCGCGGCCGGCGTGCTGCTCGGCGGCGCGCTGCAGGTCGTCGCCCAGTGGCCTAGCCTCCGGGCCATCGGCTACCTCGAGCGCCCGTCGCTCGAGCTGCTCCACCCCGGGGTGCGCGAGGTGCTGTCCCGCATGGGCCCGGTGCTGATCGGCCTCGGCGTCTACTACGTCGACGTCATCCTCGCGCGGCGCTTCCTGTCGGAGCTCGGGGTGGGCGCGCAGAGCTACTTCACCTTCGCCCTGCGGCTCTGCGACTTCCCGCAAGGGATCTTCGTGATGGCGCTGCAGAGCGCGACCCTCCCCAGCCTCGCCCTGCTCGCCGCCCGCGGGGAGCGGGAGGAGCTCGCCAAGACCTTCGCGTTCGGGATGCGCATGGCGTTGTTCGTCGCCGTCCCCGCGACGGTGCTGTTCGTGGGGCTCTCCGAGCCGCTCGTGATCGCGATCTTCCAGCGCGGACATTTCTCGTCCACCGACGCGACCGAGACGGCGCGGGCGCTCTTCGCCCAGGGGCTTGGCATCTGGCTCGTCGCCGGCGTCCGTCAGCTGGTCGGCGTCTTCTACGCGGTGGGCGACACCCGATCCCCGGTCATCGTGTCCGCGGTCGATCTCAGCGTCTTCGTCGCGCTCGCGCTCGCGCTGCGCGGGCCCTGGGGCCACGTCGGCGTCAGCGCGGCGATCACCGGCGCCAGCGCGGTCCAGTTCGTCCTGCTGTGGTGGCTGGTCCGGCGCCACCTGCCCCACCGGGGGCTCCGGGAAATCCTGCCGTCGCTGCTCCGAACCGTGATCGCGTCCGGAGCGGCGATCGCGCTCGCCCTGCTGCTCGCCGCGGCGATGAGGCCGTGGCTCGCCGGCAGCGGGCTCGCCCGACTGGCCCCCGGGCTGGTGGCGACTGCCGCCTTCGGTCTCGGTTTCCTCCTGACCGCTCGCCTGCTCGGGAGCGCTGAGCTATTCACCCTCACCGAGCCCTTGCTCCGTCGCCTCCGCGGGCGCCGCTGACCGGGCTTCGCCGTCCACCGTCGGAGTCGCCCCCGCGCCCCATGTCGAAACCCTCCCCCGCCGCGCCCCGCATCGTCGAGGCACGCTACGTCGCCAGCGCCTCCACGGTGAGCCAGCTCCCGCCCCCGGTCGGGATCGAGATCGCCTTCGCGGGCCGCTCCAACGTCGGCAAGAGCAGCCTGCTCAACGCGCTCATGGGCCGCCACGGCCTCGCCCGCACCAGCCGCACCCCGGGCTGCACGCGACTGATCTCGTTCTTCGAGGTCAAACTCGCCGGTGGCGCCGTGGTCAACCTCGTCGACCTGCCTGGGTACGGCTTCGCCCGCCGCTCCAAGACGGAGCGCTCCGCCTGGGCGGGGCTCGTCGAGGGCTACCTCGGCGAGCGCCCGACGCTCTGCGCGGTAACGGTGCTGGTGGACGCGCGCCGGGACGCCGAGCCGGAGGAGCAGGGACTGATCGCGCTGCTCGGGGAGCCGCCGCGCGTGTCGCGACGCCCCCTGACGGTGCTGGCCGTGGCGACCAAGCTCGACAAGCTCCCGGCAAGCCAGCGCCGACTCGCCATTGACCGCCTCCGACGCGCCCTCGGGCGGCCCGTGCTCGGCGTGTCTGTGCGCGACCCGGCGCTCGTCACCGCGGTCTGGGCGCGGCTCTACTCCGCGGTGGGGCTGTCGGTCCCGTCAGCCCCCGACGGCGCCTGAGTGGACCCAACGGCGCGCTGCTGGCTCAGCGCCGTGCGCCAATCGCCTCCTCGTCCCGGAGCACGCGCGCGCAGTCGCCGTCCAGCACGAACCGGTGCACCGGGTTCTGCCCCGCGTACACGAAGCGCCACGCGGGGCCCCCGCGAGCCCGGAAGTACTCGATGCGAGCCGGCTCCTCGGTGGGAACGCCGCGTTGAACGGCCTGTGCCCAGACCTGCTGGGGCGTGCACCGGGGCTCCGGCAGCCCCTCGTCGGGGGCGGAGGCGCAGGAAACCATGGTCTGATCGGGCTCGGCCCCGATCCCGCTAGCGCCAATCTCGACCGACTGCTTCCCGCAGTAGAGCCGCCGGGGCAGGGTGTCCGGCTCGCGCGGCGGTTGGGCGCCCTCGCCCGGAGCGCTCTGGAACGAGTAGCGAACCCGCCCCCGCGTCGTCACGTCGACGGTCCCGTCCGATCGCACCCCGTCCGCGACGATGCCGCGGAGCAGGCGGCGCGAGGTCAGTCGGCGGGCGGCGCCGAGGTTGGCGACCGGCTCGACACGGTCCGGGAAGCCCAGCACCCCCGCGGTCGTCGGCGGGTCCGGCGGCACGCTCACCTGGGGCGTCGATTCGACCTTGGCCCACCAGGAGATGGACAGCGCCGCGAGAAACGCCACCGATAGGATGAGGATCCCCGCGACGTGATCGCGCCGGTGGGCGCTGCCCGCGTCGTCGGGCGAGTGCCCAGGTTCCGAAGCCGCCATGACGGGGAGAGCGTATAGCACCCCGGCATCCGCGGGCGAGCCAAGGCTCGCCGAGGCTTGCATGGCGAGCAGGCCCGCGCTAGAAGCCGCCCGAGCTTCGCTCGGGGGCGCCCACGCGCCGCGGCCACATCGGACCAACCGAGCGCGAGCGGGCGCATAACTCAGCGGTAGAGTGCATCCTTCACACGGATGAAGTCGCAGGTTCGATCCCTGCTGCGCCCACCCCTCCCTCCCTCCGTGCCCGGGGGTTCTCCCCCAGGTCCCACCGCCGGGACCGCTGGCGTCGCTGTTGTCCGGCGCCCGCCGCCGTGGAGCGGGAGCGCGGCACCCGCTAGACTGGGCGCGTGCAGGCGGCCGTCACACCAGGGCGCATGGGGTTTGGCGGCAGCGGGCGGCGCGGCCGCGCCGTGCGCCCCACCACCGCTCCGCGATGGAGTGCGGCCAGCGCCACGCTGCCGTGGACCGCGGCGCTGCTCGCGCTGGCGCCGGGGCCCGCCGCGGCCGCCGGAGACGACCCCGCGCCAGTGCAGGCGGCGCCGACCCCACCGAGCGTCCCGCCCCCCGCTTCGCCCGGAGCGGCGACGCCAAGACCCGCCGCCACGCCGCTGGCGCTCGCGCCGCGACGCCGGCTCGAGCCGTCCTGGATCCTCGAGACGGGGCGCGTGCCCGAGGCAGCACCGGAGCCAGGGGTCGTGCGCCTCGCCGCCCACGGCGAGTACCAGGTCCGGCTCCGCTCCCAGACACAGGTCGTGCTGCCCCGCCACGGCGAGGACCCCTCGACGCGGCGGCTGGACCAGGGAGCACGCCTCACGCACTGGTTGCGCCTGACGCCCGTGCTCCAGGTGGGCACGGCCTTCCGCTTGGTCGCGCAGGCCGACGTGCCCCACGGGATGATCGCCGGTCCACCGAACCGGTTCGTGAATGCTGCCCGCGAGCCATGGGATGATCTGCAGCCGCTGCGGGCAGAGTTGCGCTGGCTCTTCCTCGCCTGGTCGAGCCCGACCCTCGCCTTGCGCGCCGGGCAGCAGCCGGTGCACTGGGGGCTCGGGCTCGTGGATCACGACGGCGACCACCCCCCGCGCTTCGGCGACACGGTCGCGGGCACCCGCGTCGAGCGGGTGTCGATCGCCCTCCGTCCCGGCGGGCAACGCTCCACCTGGGCGGTCGAAGCCGCCGGCGAGCTGGTGATGATGGACCCGCTCGCCGACCTCCGCGACCGCGACGTGGCCTGGCGCGGCGTGATCGCGATCGAGCACGGTATCGATCGCGACACGGGCTTCGGAGTTCGGCTCGTCGGACGCCGGCAGCGCTCTCCGCTCGAGGCCTCCCTCGACCCGGACGCGAGCCGGGAGCTCACCCTGCTCACCGCCAACGCCACGGCGCGCGCCGCCGCGCCGCTCGCTGGCGACCTCGGGATGCTCTTCGGCGAGCTCGAGGTGGCACTGAACCACGGCGCGTGGGCGCTCGACGTCCCGGGCGGCGAGGGCCGAGGCATCGACTCGATGGAGGTCCGCGCGCACGGCATCGCCGTTCGGGCGGGCGCGGTGGTCCTGGACGGCGAGCCTGACTCGACCTTTGGACGCTTCGTGGCGGAACTCGAGTGGGGGCGCGCCTCGGGTGACGCCGACCCCTACGACGGCGTCGACCGCCGCTTCCGCTTCGCGCCCGGGCACCGCGTTGGGTCGCTGATCTTCAGCGAGGTCCTGGCCTGGAAGACAGCCCGGTCGGCGAACATCGCCGAGGACGGGAGCCTCGGGCCGAGCCCGCGCCCCGAGGGGCGGGGGCTCGCCACCGACGGCAGCGTCGCCGGCGCCACCTACCTCGCCCCCGTCGTCGTGGTGCGTCCGCTCCGCGATCTCGACCTCGAGGTCGGGGCCGTGATCGCGCAATCCACCGCCGACGTCGTCGACCCAGTGCAGCTCTACCGAGACGGACGCCCCGTCAACTTCGACGGCGGCGCCCCCGAGGCCCGCGACCTCGGACTGGAGCTCGACGCCGGGGTCGAGCTCCGCATTCCGCTGTCGACTGGGCTGTGTCTCCAGCTCGGCGCCGAGGGTGCCGCGCTGCTGCCAGGTTACGCCTTCGCCGACGCGACCGGTCGCCGCAACCCCACCCTAGTTTCGGTCCTGGGGCGCTTTGGAGTCCAGTACTAGATGTCTACCTGGCACCTCCCCGGTCGGTTGCTGTCGTTAGCGGCGCGAGGCGTGCTCGGCGCGCTCCTGGTGGGTGGTTGCGCGGACGAGCACACCCCGGGCGGCTTCGGGACGACGCCCCCCGGTGACGGCCCCGGCCTGCTCCACGACCTCGTCCGCGGTCCCGGCCGCCTCCCGTTCCCCAACGACCTCTGCACCGTGCCGGACCCCGCCAGCCCGACCGGGCTGCGTCTCAACGTCACCCTCCCCGCTCCCACCACCCTACAGCGCGAGCTGCTCGAGGACCTGAACCGCCTCCCGGGGTTCGGCGTCACCGCGCCGATCACGGTGCCGTTCACCCGAACGAGCGCCGACCCCGGCGAGGCCTCGCTCGATCTGGACGCCCTGCTCGCTCGCCACGGCGACACCTTCGACTTCGCCGACGACGCCGTGTACCTGGTGGATCTGGCGCGCGGAGTGCCGCTGCCGCTCGACCTCGGTGCTGGCGCGAGCGGGGTGCTGGTCCGCGACGAGCGGGTGTTCGCGAGCACCGACCCGCGACGCCGCGAGCCGAGCCTCGAGCTCGAAACCGTCGACGAGCGCGTTGATCCCGTCTCCGGCCTCCCGGACCTCACCCGCACCACCTACGCGCCCGCCATCGACGGCGATGCCGATGGGTTGCTGGATGTCCCCAACCTGTTCGACCCCCAGGCGTGCCAGCAGCTCGCCCCGGGCGAGCCAGGTACGCCGGAGGACGACGCCCGCGATCGCTGTCTCGCCGACAACGTCGTCCCCTTCTACGAACGCGACGGTGACACCCTCGTGCTCCGTCCGCTGGTACCCCTGCGCGGCGGCGGCCGCTACGCGGTGGTGGTGACGGATCGCCTCGTCGATCCCGGCGGAAGCCCCGTGCGGTCGCCATTCGACACCGTCTTCCACCCCGCCCAGCGCTCCACCGCCGAGGCAGTCGCCGCGCTGTTCGCGGATCCCACGGCGACCGCCCGCTTCGGCGAGCTCGCGGGGACCGGGCTCGCGCGCGTCGCGTTCACGTGGTCGTTCACCACAGCGCCGATCATCGACGACCTCACCCGGCTGGCGGAGGGCCTCGCCGGGCGCGGCGAGCTCCGAAACCTGGCCCAACAGTTTCCGCCCGCGCTGACCCCTACCGCGCTGGTAGGACCCGTGCCGCAGGCGGACCTCCAGGGCGGCGAGCCGGACCCCGCGGACTGGGCGGATGATCCCGCCTGCGCCCCCCACGTGGCTCGCCCGAACGCGATCGACGGCGACGTGCTCCGGGAGCGCGTCAGGATTGTCGCGCCCGTCCTGCTCGGCGTGCAGACCCAGGAGCAACGGGCGTCGCTGGCGGCGTCGCTGGCTTGGGTTTCGCACGTCGCTATCGTCGAGCTCGACGCACCGTACCTGCTCGCCGGCGGCCCCGACGGTACTGCGCCCGGAGCGGCCTTCGACCCGGACCGGGTCAAGGGCGATCTCCCTCCGTACCGCGACCGGGTCACCGCCTGGGTCTTCGTCCCACGAGCGGTCGAGGGCGTGACCTCGCAGCCCTTCGACGCGGTGGTGTACGCGCACGGCTACGGCGGCTTCGCGCTGGAGGCGCTCCCGGTCGCCGGCGCCCTGGCCGCGCAGGGGCTGGCGACCGTGGCCTTCACCGCCACCGGACACGGCCCCGACCCCACCGCCGCGGCGCTCCTCCAGGCGCTCCTGCTGCCGACGTGCCACGCCCGCGGGCTCACCGCGGCGCTCGCGACCCGGACGCGCGATCTCGATGGAGACGGCGACCGCACCGACGACGTCGGCCGCGATGCCCGAAACGGCCACCCCGCTCATGGGCGAGACATCGTCCGCCAGACCGCGCTCGATCTCGTCGCGCTCGTCCGCGCGCTCCGCGCGAGCGCCCCCGACACGGACCCGACGTCCGGTGACTTCGACGCGGACGGCACCCGTGACATTGGCGGCCCGACGGCACAGGTATCCATCCTCGGGCGCTCCCTCGGCGGCGCAGCGGCTGTGCTCGCGGGTCCCCTGACCCCGGAGGTCCCGGCGCTCACGGCGATGGGCGCCCCCGGCACACTCGTGGACCCCTGGCTGCGCACCGGGGATCCGGCCGCATTCCTCGCGTTCACCGGGGGCTGGCTCGGCCCAGCCATCCTCGGTGTCCCCGTCACGGAGCTCGACCCGGCCGCGACCGCGTGCCGCCCCACTGAGCTCTCATTGCGCCTCACCGCCGTCGACGAGGATCGGGAGCTCGACCTCGAGTTCGCGTGTGTGGATCTCGCCGGCACCTCAGTGGCGAAGGCGGGCGGCGCGGTCATCGTCACCAACGTCGAGACGCTCGAGCGCCGCTGCGCGCGGATCGCTCCATCCGGTCGCTTCCGGCTCGGCATCCCCACCGACGTGAACGATCGACTCCACGTCGCGCTCTACGATCGGCCAGACGCGGTCGCCACCTACGATCCCGACGCCGGCTGCGAGGTGGCGCCGGACGCCCCGCGCATTGCCACCGTGTACGAATGGGGCGCCGGCCCGATCCCGAGCGGGACGACCGATGGCCAGGGCGTCGTGCTCTGCAGCGCTCGGCAGGGCTGCACAGCATTCAGGGGCCGCCTCATCGCCGCTGGAGACCCGCTGCGTGCGCTCACCGCGGGCGCTGGGCTCGTGCGGCAGTCGCCGCGGTTCCGGCGCTGGATGGATCTGGCCCGACACGTCACAGCGTCGGGAGATCCGGCGGCGTTCGCACCCCACCTCGGGCTCTCGCCCCTGTCGCGCACGAGCCCGGACACGCGGGCTTCGACGGCAGCCCTGTTCCTCGCGCCCGTCGGCTCCTTTGAGGTCCCGGTCGACGTGCAGGTGGCGATCGCGCGCGCCGCCGGCGTGGTCCCCTTCCTCGAGCCGACGGCGGCAGAGGTGCTCCCCGAACTCGCCGACCACACCACACCCGAGGCGCTCTACGCCGCGCTGGGAGACGCGACACCGCATCAGCGATTGGTGGCGAGCGCAGTCCTAGAGGCGCTGCCGCGGCTCGCTCGCACCCCCCCCACCGGCCCCTGCGGCAACGACGAGCTCTCGGTCGCCGAGGCGGCGGAGTGTCACCCGCCGTGTGCCACGGACGACGATTGCACGGCGAATCGTGTCTGCGACCTCGACGTCGGCGGCGCCTGCCGCCTCCCCGAGCTCTCCGAGGCCGACTGCGCCCGTTCGCTCGCCGATCCGGACGCCCTGGACGAGGGGCGCGCGCGCGACGGCGCGCTCGAGGGCGCCCCCCCCCTGCGCCTCGCCCGCCTCTCGGCGTCAGCGGCGCAGGAGAGCGTCGAAGCGGCGTGGGAGCCACGCCTGGTGGGAGCTCCCCAGGTGGAGGACTTCGGCGCTTGGGCAACGGACAAGCCGACGTTGACGCTCTTGTTCCCGTACCTGGCCGCCCAGGGCCGCGACCGCGTGCGCGTGCGCGATGACTGCGCGGCGTTCGACACGGACCAGTACCTCCTGCACCTCATCGCACGGTTCCTGGCCACCGGAGGCCAGGATCCGTACCCGCTCTCGCACCCCGCCTCGCACCACTGCCTCGAGGACCTCAGCTGCCCGTTCTTCCCGGCCGCGCCCTGAGAGGGGAACGGCACGCTGTGTCCGAGGCGAACTAGAGTTACGCTACCGGCGCCGTGACCCTCCCTCGCCTCCACCTCGCCCACCTCCCCACGCCCTTGACCCACCACCCGGAGCTCGACCGGATCGTCGGCGCCGAGGTGTGGGTCAAGCGTGACGACATGACCAGCGGCGCTGCCGCCGGGAACAAGATCAGAAAGCTCGAGTGGCTCCTCGCCGACGCCCAGCGGGAGGGAGCCACGACGATCCTGACCTGCGGAGGGGAGCAGTCGAACCACACGCGCGCCACCGCGCTGCTCGCCGCCGAACTGGGCCTGCGCTCGCTCCTGTTCCTGCGCACCTCCGATCCAACCGCGCCGCCCCCCACCACCGGAAACCTGCTCCTCGAGCGGATGGCGGGGGCCGAGGTGCGCTTCATCACCCCGGCGCAGTACGCCGATCGTGACCGAGTGATGCAGGCGGCGGCTGACGCGCTGAGCGCAGCCGGACAGCGCCCCTACGTGATCCCGGAGGGCGGCTCGAATGGCCGCGGCGCAATGGGGTACGCGCTGGCCATGCGCGAGGTCCGCGAGCAGCTCGCTCACGGCCTCGCCGGGGGATTGACCCGATTCGACGCCGTGGTGCATGCCTGCGGCTCGGGGGGCACGGCCGCCGGCGTGGCGCTCGGTGCGCGCGCCCATGACGTCGCCGGGGAGGTCATCGCGATGGCCGTCGGCGGAGATCGACCGACGTTCGAGGCCATCATCGACCGGGTCATCGACGAGGCCCGCGCCCTCGCACCCGACCTCGGCGCCCCCGCGCCGTGGCGCGTCTGCGAGGACGCGCGAGGACCGGAGTACGGGGTCGCGAGTGAGGAGCAGCGCCAGTTCATCCTGCTGGTGGCCCGCCGCACGGGCCTCGTGCTCGATCCGGTCTACACCGGCAAGGCCCTCTTCGGGCTCGCCCGCTTGGATCCCAAACCGCGGCGCGTGCTCTTTCTGCACACGGGCGGCCTGCCGGGCCTACTGGCACAGGCAGCCGAGATGGCCTCACCGGCACTCTGAGCAGGCCCCGCCCGGCCGCGGCGCCGTGGGCGGGCCTCTTTTTAGCCGATCCGGCGACGCAGCGAACGGGCGATGGGCCCGAACGAACCGTCGGCGAACCACCCCTCCACCTCGTCGAGGACCGCAGCGAGCCGCCGCTTCGCCCCGGAGTCCAGCTCCTCGTCGCGCCGCCCGACCGCAGCCAGGAGCCGCTCGACCGAATTCTCCACCATCGCCGCCAGCGCCTGCGGTTCCTCCCGCGCGTGCGGGCCACTGATCAGCGCCTCCAGCACCTCGATGGTGCCGAGGTGGGGTGCGGTCACGTCGTGCTCCCGCGCGAACGGGTGCGGCTCCCGCTCGACGACGGCGAGTGAAGGCGCGACCCCGGGGCCAATGCCCAGTGAGAGTTCGCTGCGCGGCAGCCCCTGCATCTCTGGCACCACGAGCACCTCGAAGAGCGTCTCCCCGATGAGCAGCCGCTCGCCGCCGCGCAGCTCCCGCGCCGTGAGCAGACGGTCGGCGTCGACGAAGGTCCCGTTGCGGCTGCCCAGGTCGGTGACCGTGATCCGCTCGCCCTTGCGACGGACGAGCGTGTGACGCCGCGACGCCGTCGGATCGTCGACGTGCAGCTCGCAGTCCGAGCCGCGGCCGATGACCGTATCGCCTTCGCGGATGCGCACCCGCACGCCGCGCCACTCGAGGTAGAAGACCTCCACTGCGTGCAGACTCTAGCCGACCCATCGCACCCGGAGAACCCTCTGCGGTCGCCGCGCCCGCGCTCCGTGGCCACCGTCCAGGTCCCCGACCGGACGCCGCGCCGGCTCGGGTCGCCCGGGCGTGCCAACCAGCGTTCAGCGCGGCACCGGCTTCACTTCGACCACGCGCAGCCCGCGCCGAAACGCCTGGAAGCGCGCCATCACGGGCTCGCGAAGCGAGGAGTCGTCGAGCAGGTCGTGCGCCTCGTCTGGGTCCGTGCCCAGATCGAAGAGCCCGAGCGGGCGTCCGTTGCTCGCCACCAGCTTCAGCCCACGCTCGATGAACGCCTGACGGTCCGCGTTGTTGGGGCCCGCCGCCATGTCGACGAAGACGATCCGCTCCTGGGGGACGTGCCCAGGCGGAGCGAGGACGTCCACGACCAGCGACTGCCCGCTCAGGAAGTCGTCGCCCTCGCCCGTCGGCGCTGGCACCCGAAAGAGCGCGAGGAGCGTGGGGGAGAGGTCGATCAGGCTCCGTGCCACGGTGACCCGACGCGGCGAGGCCCCCGGAAGGTGGATCAGCATCGGAACCCGGACGAGCGGCTCCCAAAGCTCGAAGCCATGGCGGATCATCCCGTGTTCGCCGAAGGCCTCCCCGTGGTCGGAGGTGACCACGATCGCCGTTCGCGCCCCGAGCGGGCCCCGTCGGACGTGGTCGATCACACGCCCGATGTGGTGATCGATGAAGGCGAGCTCTCCGTCGTATCGGTCGCGCTGTGAACGACCGAAGTCGAAGCCCTCGTGCGGCACGTAGTCCGCGTGGGTGTCGACGTAGTGCGTCCAGAAGAAAAATCGGCGCCCGTCACGCGCCGCCTCCTCGAGGACCGCGATGGTGCGATCCGCGAGCGCGTCGCTGGTGCTGGTCCGGTCCTCCTCCGAATAGCCCATGCTGGGCGCCACGCTCCCGTCGAGCACGTCCCACCCACGCTCGAAGCCGATGCCCTTCCGGAAAAAGTACCAGTACCCCTGCACGCTCAGGGTGCGCACCCCCGCGCGCTGGAGGCGCTCCCAGACCAGCGTGTCCCGCTCATCGATGCGGTTGAAGTGGGCCCAGCCACGGTGGGTCTCGCTGGTGTACTTGCCGATCATCATCGGCGGGATGCTCTTGCCCGTGTAAGACGCGAGCGAGTAGGTCCGCTCGAAGACGACGCTCTCCTGGGCCAGTCGATCCAGGTTTGGCGTCGTTCCCCGCCGGTAGCCCATGAAGCCGACCGCGTCCCACCGCAGGGCATCGATGGAAAGGACCATGACGTTGAGATCCCGCGGGAGGTGCGCGTCGATCCACTCGGCCTCGGTGGGCGGCGCCGGGGCCGCCGCAGCGACCAACTCCACCACCTCCGCGTCCGCCCCCGAACAGTCCTCGTCGATCCCGTTAGCGGGCACGTCGTCGGCGCCGGGGCCCACGGCCGCGTCAGTGTCGTCGCAGTCGCCGCCACCAAACCACGGCGAGGCGCCGTCCCCGTCGCCATCGGTCCATCGACGCGCCAGGGCGAGAGAAACCCGAGCCATCGGCGCCGAGCGCTCGACGGCGAGCGCGACCGAACGCTCGGCGAGGCCGGGTCCGCTCGCGCGGACGGTGACGAGCAGGGGGAGGGTCCCGACGAGCAACCCGACCAACGGCGACACCCGCCCGAGCCAGGCGGCGGCCAGGTAGGAAGCAACGATCATGCCGAGCAGGAGCCCCGGCGCGCGCAGATCGAGCTCCTCGCGCCGCAGCACGCCGAACAGGGCGAGGGGCCCGCCGGCTCCGCCGATATCACCCGCCGTCACACCGTAGATCAGCGGGCCAGCCGCGAGCAGGAGCCCCGCGAGCGCCGCTGCCGTCGGCCCGACGCCGAGGCGGACGAGACGCGCCCCTGCCCAGGGGGCGGCGGCCAGCGTCAGGCTCCCGAGCGCAAGCGAGCCCAAAGCGGCGCCGATCGCCACCAGCGCTCCCGCCGCGGGCGCCGGCTCGGGTCCGACGAGCGCCGCGAGCGCGATCCTCCCGAGGAGCACGAGGAACAGGACCCCGGCGAGCGGGCCGAGGAGGACCAACCCGCTCCGGCGCGCCCGCTGCTCGATTGAACCCGCGGCGAGCGCCCCGCGCAGTCCCCCGAGCGAGGGGAGCGACGAGCCGTGGAGGAAACAGACGATGACGGCTGTGGCGACCCCCACGATCAGCGCGACCGGCGCCAGGAGCCCCCAGACCGCCAACCACACCGCGCCCCACGCCGGCATCGGGGCGCTCGCAGCACGCGCCCAGCTCGCCTCCAGCCCGGCGCCGAGGAACCCCGCGACCGCCGCCCCGGCGATCCCGGCCGCCAGCAAGCGCAACCACACCGCCGGCGCGGAGGGCTCGGGCCCAGCACCGACCTGGGAGGGCGGGTCCCCCGCGAGCGACGGTCCGTCGACCTCGGCAGCACGCTGGGGACCGTCAGCCACGGGACTCGATCTAGGCGGCACCGCTGGCCAGGGCAAGCGCCCGGGGGACCCGCCAGCGCCAGAGGCGAACGCGGCCCGTCACCCGGCGGCTCGACGGCGGCGCGCGAGCGGGTGGGCTGCGTCGTAGGCTTCGAGCAACCGTTCGAGGGAGAGGTGCGTGTATCGCTGGGTCGTAGAGAGGCTCTGGTGACCGAGCAGCTCCTGAATCGCGCGCAGATCCGCGCCCCCCTCGAGCAGGTGCGTCGCGCAGCTGTGCCGCAGCGCATGCGGGTGCAGGTCGGGCCTGTTGACGGCGAAAGCGCCGTAGCGCTGCACCAGGACCTGCACCCGACGCACCCCGAGGCGAACTCCGCGCCGGCTGACGAACACCGCATCCGCGTCGATGATGCCCTGCGTCGGGTGAGCGAGCTCGGCGCGAAAGGGGAGGTACTCTTCGAGCGCACGGGCGGACGCCGAGCCCACCGGCACCACCCGTTCCTTCCGACCCTTGCCGAGGACACGCACCTCGGCCAGATCCGCCGAGAGGTCATCGAGGTCGAGTGCCACCAGCTCACCCACCCGAAGCCCGGAGCCGTAGAGGAGCTCGAACATGGCCCGATCCCGAAGCAAGGCCGCGCGCGTCTCCCCCGGCGTGACGGTGGTTCCGTCCTTCGTCGGCGCCTCGACCAGCTGGCCGGCGGGCTCAGCGGCCAGGAAGACGGGGAACTTCCGGTGGATCCGAGGGGTTCCGAGCAGGGCGGTGGGGTCGTCCGCTACCTCCCCTCGGCGCACCAGGAAGCGACACCAGGTGCGCACGGCGGCGATCTTCCGGGCCAGGGTCACCGGCGAGCGATCCCGCGCCAGGCGCGCGAGCCAGCCGCGGAGCAGCACCCTCGTGAGGTCCCCGAGCCGGGGCGGACGACCGAGCTGATCGCGCGCGTAGGCGTCGAGCTGACCGAGATCCCGCCGGTATGCCAGCAGGGTGTTTGGGGACACCCGCCGCTCGGCCGCGAGGTGCGCGAGAAACCGCTCGATGGTCGCAGTGAAGGCGTCAGGCGGCTCCGCGGTCACCGCGGGAGGCTACGCGGCGAGAGCCGCCAGGGTCCAGCAAGCGGCGCCGATCGCGAAGGCGGCGAGTCCCCACCGCAACCCGGAGGGGACCAGGGCACCGTCGGGAGCTACCCCGCGCGCCGCGACCAGGACGCAGCCCCCGATCGCCAGCGCGAAAGCGAGGCTCAGGACGACGAGCCATGGAGCACGGGGGGTGGCCTCGCGGTCGAGCGCTGCCGAGGCCTCCGCCTCGAGGCGAGCGAGGCGCTCGGCGACGGGCTCCGCGGCCGCGACGGTCGGGGGCTCGGTCGCCAGCGCCTCGAGCCGGGCGAGGCTCCGGTTGGCCCGCGCGAGCTCCGTGGCCCGCCCCGTCCAGAGATGGCGCGTCTCCACTCCCGCAGCACGCACGGCACGCCAGGCAGCCGCCGCGACGTCCCGATCCCCGACCGCCTCGGCGCCGGTGGCGATCGCCACCAGTCGCGCGTAGGCCGCATCCACGTGCGGCGCGCCCGGCACGTACGCAATCGCGGCGGCGCGGGCGTGGAGCGTCGCCGCCCGAACGTCACCCTGATCGAACGCCCGCTCGCTCGCGGCAAGCGCTCGCTCTCCGTCGACCACCAGGCGCGCCGTCAGCGCCGCCGCAAACAGGAGCATCATGACGAGCGCAAGCGCGACGCGACGCAGCCACCGGGCGAGGGTCATAAGAAGTCGCGACGCCGGAAGATGAGGCTCGAGACGGCCAGGAGCGTGACGGTCCAGAGCGCCGCGTGGAGCGCGGCGGTCCCGAGGTAGCTCCCCAGCGGCACGTCCCGGATTTGCCCGATGAGCAGCGGCCGGTTGGGCACGTAGATCATCAGGTTCGGCACCACCTTGGCGAGCGCGACCCCCGCGTCGTGGATGACCTCCCCAAACACCTTGGCCGGAAGCCTGGCCAGCGTGTCCGCCGAGCGTCCCACCAGGAACACACCGAAAGTAAAGACGGCGGTCAGAAATGGCGACGAGAAGGACGCGAACACGGTCGCGATCGCGGTGACGATGCACACCTCGCAGAGGGTCAGGAAGGCGAGCCCCACGAGCACGCGACGGTCGTCCGGCGCGCCGCTCGCCATCACCCACCCGAGCGCGAGCATGGCCGCGGCCCAGGGTATCGGCACGTAGCTCCGCGCACGCGGGACGGCGGCGCCCACGACGGCAAACCCAGCGGTCACCACGGCCGCCCCGCCCAGGACGACCTCCAGCGTTCGCCCCGAGATCGCCCCCATCGAAACCAGCAGGCAGCCGGCGTTGGCGGCGATGAAGACGCCGAGGGTGAGCACGGTCCCCAGGAACTTGCCGCACAGGTATTCCGTGCGCCGGATCGGGCGGGTGAGGATGGGGAAGAGCGTCTTGAGGTCGAGCTCCCGATAGAGCGAGCTCGAGGCGAGCACGACCGCGGTGACCACGCTGAAGACCGAGATGAACAGCGCACCGAGATCGCTCACCACGCGCACGTTGTTGCGAAGCGCGTAGGCCCCCACCACCAGGGAGTAGCCCCCGGTGGCGATCGCCGCGGCGAAGAGGCCCAGCAGGATCCGCGCGCGAACCGCCTCGCGGTACGTGTTCAGGGCGATCACCAGGACCCGGCGCACCATCTTGGGGGTCAATTAGCCCAAGCCGCCCGGCGCGAAAACCTCCGCGGCGGGCGCCGCACCGCCGCCCCCTCGAACGAGGCCGGGCGGCGAGGCAACGCGGTCACGGGGAGGCCAGAAACACGTCCAGACGCCACGCGCCGGAGGCCCCGGCGTACCCGTCGACCTGCACGAAGTACTCGCCGGCCTCGAGGACCAGGTCGAGGAAGCTTCGCCCGTCGGCGTACCCGGCGGAGCACGCCAGCGGCACCTCGTCGCCGGGGCAGTCCGGGCCCCGACGCACGGCGACCAGAGTGGGGTACGCGCTGTCACGGGCCTCGAGGAGGACCCGACTCCGCTCCGGAATCGACAGCGCCAGCATCTGCTCCGGAGCGCCCTCGGCGCCGGCGGCGTCGCAGCTGGCGCCGTAGTCGTCGCGCCCCCCCGCGGTGCTGCCGACGAACGAGCCCCCCCCGGGGGGGATGGCCACGGCGTCCTCGCAGGTCTCGGCGAACGCGACCAGGAGGGGGGTCGCGACGGGGCGGGTCACCGCCGTCACCTCGACGGGGTGCGCGCGGCGACTCTCCACCACCAGCGCGTGGCTGCCGACGCCGAGCCCGCGAACGAGCGACCGCAGCGGCGATCGCGAACCGTTGACGCAACTCACTGCATCCCCCGCGCAACCGGCGGGGAGCACCCCCAGCGTCCCGACCTCCCCCACCGACAGGCGGAGCACGGCGAGCAGGTCGATCGGCTCCGCAGCGTCGATCTCGAAGACAGCGTCCGCCGACGCCTCGCCGCACGGCAACGAGACGTCATCGCCCGCCTCGAGGAGCTCGACCTGCCGGCGAATGCCCAGCGAGAGCGGCGACGGGTCCGCGCAGGTGTCCCCCGCCAATGGTGGTGCCGGTGATCGCGCCTCGACCAGCAGCGTGAGATCGGCGGGGGCGCTGGCCGAGACAGCGACGAGGTGGCGCCCCGGTGGCAACGATCGCGCCCGGGCGACCGCCGGCACGCCGCGCGCGCACACGACCTCGTCCTCGAGACCCCCACACGGCTCGTCGACGATGGCCACCAGGGGCTCCGCCGACCCGTCCTCCGCGACTGCGAACGCATCGACGTCGCTCACGCTGCTCAGCTCGAACGCGTACACGAGATCGGGCCCCCAACCGTCACAGTCGCTGGCCAGATCCGACGCCACGCTGACCAGCGGCACCGTGACCGGGACGCCGAGGGAGATCTCGCGAGCGGTGCCGCAGGTCTCGTTCTCCGGTGCGGGCGCCGGATCGCCCAGGTCGATCTGGAGCGACAGTGGCTCGACCCCGGCTCCAAAGACCGTGATGGGCACCGCGCCGGGCCCGACGTCGTGGAGTCGGGCTCGGGCCAGAGTCCCCCCCGCCAGTGAGGGCACTCCGGCCTCGCAGAGCAGCTCCCCCGCAGCGTCGCCGCAGAGCTCCGCGGCGACGAGCGCCATGGACCCCGCCCCCTCGAGCCGCAGATCCACGGCGCGCGCCTCCTCCAGGACCAAGGCCACCACGACGTCGCGCCAGCCGTGTCCCGCGCAGCTCGCCGCGTAGTCGGAAACCGCACCGCTCAGGGCGATCTGGTAAGTACCATCGGAGTCGATCTCGAGCGCGTCGGCGCAAGTGTCGTGCTCGGCCTGACTGCAGTCGGCCTCATCGACGGTCGCATCGCAGTCGTCGTCGACGCCATTCGCGCAGACCTCAGGGACTCGACTGGAAACCGCGGCGTCCCGATCGTCGCAATCCGCTCCCGGGACACAGTTGCCGTCGGGATCGCCGTCGCCATCGACGTCCCGCGGAGCGTGACGGCAACTCCGCGTCGGCTCGTCGCAGGCGTCCACGGTGCAGGCGTCGCCGTCGCTGCAGGCGACGGGCTCACCGTTCAGGCAGCCGAGACGCGGCGCGCACCGCTCCACGCCGTTGCAGTACCCGCCGTCCTCGCAGGCACTGTCATCCGGTTCGTGGCGGCAACGCCCGAGCAACGCGTCGCAACGGTCCTGGGTGCAATCGATCTCGTCGTCACACTGCTCGTCGCTCGTGCACGGAACGCCGATGGTCGGATCCGGCTCGCCGCCGACGCCGACCACCCCCGTTCCGCCGGTCCCCGCGACGGGTCCGCTCCCCGCCGACCCAACGTCGGCCCCATCGCCACGATCCCCGAGCAGAGTGCCCTTCACCCCTGCCGGGCCGCAGGCGACAAGGAGCGCAACGAGCGCGAACCAGGACGGGGGTTCGGCCCGCTTCATTCCCAGAATCTTACGGCCGAGCCGCGCCGACCTCCATCGGAACCGCGCGTCCCCCGGGGATGAGCGGGCGTCCTGCCTCGCGCTCCGCTCGAGGTCCGTGGCATGCTTCGGTGCGTGACGGAGGATCGCCTCACTCGCGCCGAGCTCGCCTGGCTGCTCGCCCAGGAGGCGCGCGGAGCGGCGCGGGTCCTCCGCGAGGAGGTGACGCAGCTCACGGCGCCGATCCCGAGCGCGATCGTGGAGGTGCGGGGGCCGGCCATCTCCGGGAGCCTGGACGCACTCGACGACGCGATCAACGCGATCTCTGCGCTCCAGCAGCAGACCCCCTCCAACCGCCGCACCCGAATCGACGTCGCCTCCCTGGTCGGGACCCTGGCACCCCAAGCACGAATGGCGTTCGCGCCGGGACACGGCACGGAGGTCTTCGCCGATGAGAACGACCTGAAGCGCATGTTCCAGGTGCTGCTGTCGCCGACCAGCGGAGGCGCGGAGGCGCTCCCGGGCGAGGCGCTAGAGCTCGAGATCCGCGGCGAGGGTGACTTCGTCCGCATCAGCGTTCCCTTCGGCCCGGACCAGTCCGCGACCGCGGAGATCGAGCGACGCTGGTTGAGCCGAATGGCGTTCCGGCTCGGAGGCAGGTTCGAGCTGGGGTGCTGCCAGCGGGTCCTCTATCTGCCGACGGGTGGCGCCAGCGCGCAACAGGAGGTCGACGCCCTCCGACGGGAGCTCGAGCAGGCTAGACTGCTTGGCGAGGCCTACGCGCGCGAGCTCGCGGAGGTCTTCGCTTCCAGCGTGGCATCGCCCCCGAGCGACGACCCCACGACCCGCCCCGCGGGCAGCGCGAAGCTCGAGGGTTTGCGCCACGTGTGCGCCGCCATCGTCCGCCGCATCCGTCCCGTCCTGGACGGGCTCAACGCTGACGTCACCGAGCTCCGTCGCGAGCTCGATCCGAGCTCAGCGCTCCCCCGCTCACTCGCCCAGCGCGCCTCGAGCATCCGAGAGCTCGCCGTGGAGCTGGACCGGGTGGCGACCTGCCCACCGGAGACGGCCCGCACGACCATCGACGTCGGCCCCCTCTGCCGCGCGATCGCGACCGAGGCGGACGAGCACGCGGCCCGAAACGGGGTTGAGGTGAGGGTCGCGGCGGCGATGGCCGGGACGATCGACGCCCCGGTCGCCATCTTCACCCTGCTTGTCCGGTCGCTCATCGACCACGCCATCGCCGCGACCCCCCGCGAAGCCACCGTCTGGCTGGAGGCCGCGTCCACCCCGCGCGGCCTCCTCCTTCGCTGCCGGGACGCGGGCCCCTCGGTGCCCGCGCGCGCGCGCGCGGACCTGCTGCTGCATCGGGTGGACCCGACGTCGTTGGGGCGCCCGGCTGGCGTCGCACTCCTGGTGATCGACGCGGTCGCGACCATCCTTGGCGCCACGGTTTCGCTCCAGGACGACCCCGCCGGTGGCCTCGCCGTCGCGGTCACGGTCCCGGCTCCCGGTTAGGCGCTGGCCCCGGGTCGGAGGCGGAGCGGACGGGCCCTGTTCGCCCTCCCCCCGTGGGAGCACCGGGATCGCGCGGATATTGGGCCGAGCAGCCTTGTGGGCTACCATGGCGCTCGTGCGCATTCTCGTGGTCGAGGATCAGGACTCCATCCGCCGCATGATCGAAGCGCTGGTCCAGGCGCGCGGGTTCGAGGTCGTGGCGGTCCCGTCGGGCGCGAAGGCCATCGACGTGTCGATGACGCAGCCTCCGGACCTCGTCCTGCTCGACCTGATGCTCCCCGGCCAGTACGACGGCTTCGAGGTCTGCCGTCGCCTCCGCGCCGATCCGTCCACCAAGACCATCCCGGTGATCGTCATCACGGCGCTCGACGACGAGGAGAGTCGCGCTCGAGCCACCGCCGCCGGAGCGACCGCATACTACACCAAGCCGTTCAGCCCCATCGCGCTGCTCAAGGAGATCGAGAACCTCAAGTCGCGCTCGGGACGGCCCGCACCCGGACGCGGCAGCGGCTGAGCCGCGCGCCACGGAGCGTCGACGACCCCGAACCGTCGGCGCGATCCCCACGCCAGCCGCGAACAGCGCTCAGGAAGCCGGAGCGGCAGGCTCGGCAATGCTTTCCAGTTGTCGGAGAAGCTCCTGGGCGCGCTCCTCGGCAGCGGCCGCGAGGGCACGCGCCTCTGTCTCGGGGATGTTCAGGCGCTGGCACAGCTGGGAAAGCAGAGCGCGCTCCTGCGGGGCCTGCTCACCGTCGATGAAGGTGAGCAGCACCGCGTGCTGGTAGAGCAGGCGCCGATCGTCAAAGCTCAGATCGGTGATGGGGATGTCCTCGAGCGTCTTGGGCGTCCGCGCGAAGCTGCGGATCTCGACCCGCTCGCTGGGCGTCGCCTCGAACGCCCCCAGGAGCGCCTCGATCACCTCGGCTTCTTCCTCGGCCACGCGCCCGTCCGCCCAGGCGACGCTCACGAGCCCCTTCAAGATAGCCAGGTTCTGATCGTGCATGGCCGAGAGAATCGCACACCGCCGGCCCGCGTCAACGAGCTCGTCCGCCGCGCGCACCGCGCCGGCGTGGTGCCCCCGCCGGTTCAGCGGCTGCGTCCGGCGGCCGCGGTCGGCGCTCGCTCGATGGCGCCGCCTCGGCGCTGAGCTCCTCGTGACAGCTTTGGCTCCGCCCCGGATCGTCGTACGGAGAGCGCCGATGGCCAAGGCTGAACGGGACCCGGAACCGGGCTGTGATTCGTGTCGACGAAGGCGGCCAGACCGTCAGCGACCGCACTGTCACCGGAGCCGCCGGTCGCGAACCGAGCCACCAGGTCATCGACGTCGCTTGCCACGGGCGCGAAGACCCCGGCGGTGGGGCGCACCCTCCAGGGCGGTCGGCTCCCGGGCGCCCGGGGGCTCGGCTCGGCAACGTCCAGCGGATCCGAGGACGCGGGCACCGGGGTTCCGAGCTCGACCGTCACCACGCCGGGGAACAGCGCCGCCACGCGAGGAGCAACCCAGCTGACGGACTCCTCCTCCGCCGACCCCTCACCCTGCGGGAGCTGGCGCGCGAGCAGGAGCGCGGGTAACGGCCGGCCGTTCCCCGAATCCTCCTCGCCGTGGGGCAGAGCGGGACAGCCCAAGGCAAGGTGCGGGGCCGCGCCCGCGGCCGGCGTCGGAGCCGCCGCCGGAGCCCTCGAGTCGTCCCAGCGCCCGTCCAGCGCGGCGAGCCAATCCTCGATCTCTCCCCCGCTTGTCCCCCAGGGGGACAAGGTCGAAGCCACGCCGCTCGGAGCGCCGCTCCCGTCATGGCACCCACCGGAGCCAGCCCCGATCGCGCGGGGCGTTTCCCCTGCGGTCGGCAGTGGTCGCACGGCGGGACCGGCGGCGCTGCCCACGACGGACGCATCGCCAGGCCGCGCGCTCCGGTCCGGACCGCCTTCGGTGCTGGCGTCGCCGAGCGAGGCCCCCTCTTCGGCGAGCGCTGCCTCGAACGGGCCTTCGTCCGGCACGGCGACCTCGATCGGCTCATAGGGAACCCCGTTCCCCGGTGGCTCGCCCGCGTCGACGTCCGGAAGCGCCGGCAGGCTCGGCTCGAGATCGCCCACGGCGGCGATCCCGCCGCCACCAGCCGCCACCGCTGCCTGCCGACGGGCTCGGCTCGGCAGGGGCACGGTGATCTCCTCCGACGGCAAGACCGAGGTGTCCTCGAGGACGGCGGGCGCACCCGACCCCCCACCGCGCCGCAAGGCTTGCGGCGTCCGCTCCAGCAAGGGGGCGGTGAGCTCGTTCGGGCTCCGGGTTTCCGTCGCCGATTCGTCCGGATCGCCGACGAGGCGACGAGCCGATGGCGCCGACACGGGCAAGGACAGGGCGACCGTGTGCTGGAGCCTCGGCTCCCCCTCCTCCTCGAGGAGAACCATCGGGACTCGATCCGTGACGTCGTCCAACCGCGGGAGCGCCGAGGGGTCCTCGGGCGGGTCGAGCTGCACCGGGGAGGGCGGTGCCGTCGGGATGGGCTCTCGCCGCTCGACGACCGCGGAGCCCTCCCCGACGTCGGTGGCGATCGGAGGCAGCCGGGGCCCTTCCGGCGACGGCCCGGCCACGCCAGCGGGGTCGGCAGCGTCCAGGACCGCGGTCCGCACCGCCTCTGCGACCGATTGTGCCCATTGGTCCGCCGACTCCGGGATCCCCCCGGTGAGCGCGCGGAGGGTTTCCCGGTGGAGGCGCGCCAGCGCACGGCGTCCGGCAGCTCGGTTGACTGGCACCAGGGCGACCTCGAGCTCGTGGACGAGCGCCGGGAGGTTGCCTCGCACCGGGCGCGCGCTGACGCGTGAAAGGCTCGGCGCCGTTCCCCGAGTCAGGTCCAGCAAGCAGCGGAGCAACCGCCGCAACGCCAGCTCGCTCGCCGCCTCGCTCGTCGCCTCGCCGCCATCCAGGCGGAGGCCACCCTCAGGGAGCAGCTCGATCGCGGCCGCGCTCAGGCGGCGCGGTAGGCGCGCGACTTGGTCGGCGAGCGCCAGAACCACGGATCCCGCCGTTTCGGCCACGACCGAAGCCTGCCGCGCCCGTCCGGCTGCCAGCACATCGAGCAAAGTGACCGTCATTCGCCTCCGCTGGTCCCCATACCGGAGGCGGGTCGCGCGGGACAAACACCTGGCGTGGAACGTCGCCAGGTCGCAGGCGTTACCGCTCCCAGGAACTCGATCCGCTCTCGCGACCCTGCGGAGCGCGGTATAGTGCGCCGCCATGCTCACCTGCCCGACCTGCGGGACGCGGAATCGAGACGGGAGCGTGGATTGCTCGGCCTGTGGCAACGCGCTCTCCACGCCCGGCTCGAAGACAGCCGCAGCGGGCTCCCTCAGCCCTCCTCCGTCGTCGGCGCGACCGCCGAGCCAGCCGCCACCCGCGCCACCGCTGGTCCGGGTGGGAGGGTCGGAACCTGTGGCCACCGCGGGCGTGGAGCCGAGGGCCCGCCCAAACCCGATGAAGCAGACGATGCTGGGCGTCGCTCCGGCCCCCAACGCCCCCGCGCCTCCGCGACCCGGAGCCGCCCCGCGTCCCTCCGCGCTGCAAGCTCGCAAGACGATGCTGGGCGTCGCTCCCGCTCCCAATGCCCCCGCACCTCCGCGACCCGGAGCCGCGGGCCCACCGGGGACTTCGACGGCGCGCTTGCCATCGGACTCCGAGGCCCCGACCCGGATCGCCTCGCCGGGTGCCACCCTGCCGATCCCGTTGGCGGAGGCCCCCGCTCACCCCCGCCCCGCAGCGATCGGGGGAACGGTCGCAACCGTCGATCCCGTCCCCGAGGGAGCGATCCCGCGGGTGACGATTCCCTCCGGAACCAGCGCGCCACCTCCCGAGACGAGGGACGCCACCCGCGATGCACTGTCCGCGGCGATGCCCTGGCCCGTGATCTCGGATCCCCTCCCCGCGCCCAGCCCCGTTGCCCCACCGCCGAACTACCCCACCCCACCCCCCCCCTCCCCGCGGGATGCAGGATCGCAAGACGGGAGTTTCGGGTTCTGGCCGCGCCCGTGGGAGGGGCCCGATGCGCCGCGCGCGCCCAGGGCCCGCGGAGGAGTCGCGGGGTCGCTGCGAACCGCCGAGCCCTCGCTCCCGGCGGCGAAG
This sequence comes from uncultured Polyangiaceae bacterium, assembly GCA_964480725.1. GTDB lineage: Bacteria > Myxococcota_A > Polyangia > Polyangiales > Polyangiaceae > JAFGBI01. Next base: position 85,567 of record CAYZQO010000005.1, read on the forward strand.
TTCCCGAGCCAGGCGCCCACCCTGATCAGTGCCGACACGGGCGAACGGTCCCGGCGCCGACGGGGATGGTGGCTCGGGGGAACTATCGGCGCGGTGCTGCTCGTGCTGTCCGTCGCTGGCGTGGCGCTGACCCTCTGGATTCGCGGCCGCCACCCGGTCCGCGCCACGGTGGGGGTGGATCCCGACGGCACGGAGTCGCTCCTGTTGGACTGCACACGCTGCGTCGACGGCACCACCGTGCGCCTCGGAGCCGAGAGCGGCACCTTCAGCGCGCACCGCGCCAGCATCGCCCTACCCGATCAGCTCGAGGTGGGGGAGAACGAACTCGGGCTGAGCTTGATCCGACCCGACGGGACCTCCGAGGACGTGAAGCTGGTGGTCCCCGTCGATTTCCGCCTCGACCCTGACGCCGCCGGGCTCGCCGCGTCGCCGCCCGTGCTGCGGGTGAACGTCGCTGCTGCCGCGGGCGCGGCGGTGGTCGTCAATGGGGCTCCGGTGGCGATCGGTCCCGACGGCCGCGGGGTGGCGGACGTCAGCGTCCTGTCGGAGCTCACCGGCCCCTCCCCGAGCCCCGTGACCCTCGACAAGAGCATTCCATACCTGGTCACGCCCAAGCGCGCCGCACCCGCCAGCGGCGAACTCCTGGTCCGAACCCCCATCGCCGCGCTGGTCGTCGAGTCGCCGGGGGCCAGCGTGGTGCTCGAGGGACCTCACTTCTGGCTCGCCGGACGCACCCAGCCCGGGGGGGTCGTCACGGTGAGCGGACGACCGATCACGGTCGACGAGTCGGGGGGCTTCGCGCAGCTCATGAGCGTGTCGGCCGAGGGTGAGACGACCATCTTCATCCGCGCCGACGCGCCCAGCCACGCTCCCCGCCTGGTGCCGCTCCGCGTGCGTCGCGTGGGCAACCTCCGCGCGGAGGCGGCGCGGCTGGATGCGCAGGTCACGCGCTCCTACTCCGAGATCCTCGAGCGCCTCGCGGCCAAGCGGAGCGTAGCGGTGGGGCTCGACGCCACCATCGTGGAGGCGCGCGTCACTGGCCACCGCACCACCCTGCTGGCGGCGATCGGCCAGGGTTGCGCCGCGCCACCGTGCCTGGTGGCGGTGGTCCACGGTGCCCGAGCGAACCCGCTCCGAGGCGAGGTCTGGCGCGTCTACGGTCGCGTCGAACGGACCGTCGCGGGACCGCCGCCTTCGACCGCGATCCCGGAGATCGAGGCCGACTTGCTCCTGCCCCCCCCTGCCCCATGAGGCCCGTTCCCATGCCGCCGCCAAGTCGACCCCGGCACGCCGCGATCGCGTGGCGCGGCGCAGCCGCCGTCGTGATCGCAGGTTTTTCGGCCACTCTCGCCCCCGGTACCGATGCCCGCCCTCGCGACCCGACGACGACCCACGTGCTCTTTGCCGCGGGTGTTCAAACGGCAGACCGCCGCGGTGCGCGCGACGACGAACTCCCCGACGGGCTCGAGCTCCTCTGGCAGGCTCGCGTGCCGGGGACCATCGGGCACCCGCCGGTCGTGACGGCCGAGGGCTCTGTCGTCGTTGCCTCGACGGCTGGCATCACCGAGCTCGACCCCGGCGGCGCCCGAGCCTACACGCGAGCGTTCGGCCCCGCCGCTCCCGTCACCAGCCCTGCCATCGCCCCAGACGGCTCCCGGATGGTCCTCACCTCGCGCGCGGAGCTCGTCCTCCTCACGCCGGCCGGCGCCTTGCGCGCCGGGCTTCGCCTCCCGGTCGAAACGACGACGGTGATGCCGAACCTGGTCGTCACCGGGACCGGGACCGTCCTGGTCGGCGCTTCCGACAGCGTCCTCGAGGTCACGCTGGAGGGCGACGTTCTGGGCCGAATCAGCCTACCCTCCGCGCCCGTCTCGTTGCTCGACCTCGGCGATCGACGCCTCGTGGTGACCACGACGGGGGACGTCCTACAGTGGCGGGTCACCGACCCTCCGCGCCGGCTCGGTTCCTTCGGCGGACCCGTCAACGGGGCCGTCGCCCTCACGCCGGAGGGAGAGCTCGTCGCCGTCGTCGACCGGACCCGGCTCGTCTCCCTCGACCCCCGCGACGGCAGCCTGCGAATCCGCCTAGTGGTGACCGGGTTCACCCTGCCAGCGCCCCCCGCGCTCACGAGGGATGCCGAGACGCGGGTGCTCACCTCGACCGGCCAGGTCCTGGCCCACGATCGGCACGGACGCGAGCTGATGCGGTGGTCCCTCGATGGCGCCGCTCCCGGCGGTGGGGTGCGCGTGCGCCCCACCCTCCGATCGGAACCTCCCGCACCCCTCGTCGGCGCCGACGGTCGCCTGGCCGTGGCCTGGCCCGACCGGGGGCCAGTGCTGATCGACCCCGACGGGCGCGTCGTATCGGCCGACGACGTCAGCTGCGAGCAGACCATCGCGCTCCTGCCGATGCCCGACCACACGGTAGCCCTGGTCTGCGCGTCCGGAGTGGTTTCCCGCCTGGGCGACCCGCCGTCGCCGCGCGTGGGGCCTGGCGACTGACGGCTCGACCACTATACTCCCCGGGCCTCGACGGGCCGGGCCCGGAGGAAGCCGGAGAAGGTCGATGATATCGCTCACCCCGCTGGCAGCAGACAAGGTCAAGGAAATCGCGTCGTCGGAGGGCCTCGAGGGCCAGGGCCTTCGGCTCCGTGTCATCGGCGGTGGCTGCGCCGGGTTCCAGTACGATCTCTACTTCGAGGAGCAGACCACGGCGATGGATGAGGCCTTCGAGTCCTTCGGCGTGAAGCTCTTCGTCGACCCACTCAGTTTTCAGTACCTGGACGGGACCGAGATCGACTACGTCGAGAGCGCGCACGGGGCAGGGTTCAAGTTCAACAACCCGAACGTCTCCGGTAGTTGCGGCTGCGGGAGCTCGTTCAACGCTTGAGCTCATCGGAGGGGCGGCGGGTTCCAGCCCGCTCGGGACCGCGGCAGGAATGACGCGGCCGGGTGGCCGTTTTTTCTCCACTGTCGCGGCCCCTCTTGTTACCTTCCGTAACGGGATGTAGTCTGTCCGTACAAGGTTCGACTGAGCGCCCAGGAGGGCCCAGCCGGCTAGGCTAGCTCGCCCTGAGCCCTTCGGTTCCTCCAGAGTCCCGACGGCCCGACTCGTGAACGGATGAGACTCACCCGGCACGACAGGCGGCAGGGGTGAAACTCGCGCCCAATAGTCCCGTTACGTAAGGTAAATATGGCACGCGAAATCGACCCGGCACTGTCTCGATACATCACGATGACGCAGCAGGCGCCTCAGCTCACGCGTGAGGTGGAGCTCCAGCTGACCCGTCGGTGGTGTAGCGACCAGGACGCCCAAGCCGCAGATGCTCTCGTGCGCGGGCACCTCCGTTACGTGGTGGCGATCGCCCTCAAGTACCGTCGCTACGGCCTGCCGCTCTCCGAGCTCATCGCGGAGGGCAACTTCGGCGTAGTCCACGCCCTCAAGAAGTTCGATCCCGAGCGGGGCAACCGCTTCGTCACCTACGCGGCGTACTGGATCCGCGCCTACATCCTGAACTACATCATCCGCTCCTGGAGCTTGGTGGGGGTGGGGTCGGGGGCCTTGCGCTCCAAGATGTTCTTCAAGCTCAGGCGCGAGCGGGTGCGCATCACCAACCTCGTCGGCGAAGGCGAGGAGGCGGACGAGTTGCTCGCGCAGCGGTTCGACATGAACCGCGCGCAGGTGCTCCGGATGGTGCATCGCCTCGAGGCCCGCGACGTGTCGCTCGACACCAAGGTTTTCGACGACTCGATGACGGCGCTCGTGGACACCCTGCCCTCGGCACAATCCGACCAAGAGCTGGCTTACCTGGACGGAGAGGTCCGCGAACAGGTCACCGACGCCGTGCGCTGCGCCATCAGTGTCCTTGACCCCCGCGAGCGCTACATCGTGGTCAATCGGATGATGGCGGACGGCGAGGACGAGCTCTCTCTGGCCGAGATCGGGCGTCGACTGGGGGTTTCCCGAGAGCGCGCTCGGCAGCTCGAAGCGCGGGCCAAGCGCAAGCTTCGCGCTCGGATCACGGAGCTTCACCGTGCCCGCGGCGGCGGGTGGCTCGATGAGGTCGAGGCCGCTTGACCTGGGGCTGTGCGCCCGCCGTTTCGTCGAGCGCGCACGCGCGCCTCTGGCGGCCGAGTCTTCCCGTGGTAGGGTGCGCTCCGTCGAGGCAGCCAAGGCGTTCGCTCGGGTCTTCGGGTCCGAGAGGAAAGTCCGGGCTCCGCAGGGCAAGGTGCCGGGTAACGCCCGGTGGGGGTGACCCCGAGGACAGTGCAACAGAGAAGAAACCGCCCGCCCCCCTCAGGGGACGCGGGTAAGGGTGAAACGGCGGTGTAAGAGACCACCACTCGCTCGGTGACGAGCGGGGTTGTGCAAACCCCACCTGGAGCAAGGCCGCGTATAGGGACGCTTGAGGACGGCCCGTCCGAGTCCCAGGGTTGGCTGCTCGAGGTTCGCGGTGACGCGAGCCCCAGAGGAATGATCGCCGCGTGACGCCGGGTGACCGGCATCGCGAACAGAACCCGGCTTATTGACCGCCTCGACCACGCCGACCTCGTGTCGGCGTGTCTTCTTTGTCCATCGGCAGCGGGGCGCGACACCGCCTGGGGCGCCGTCGATCACTGAGCGGCGAAGACGAACGGGACCTGGACAGTGGCTCCGCCGGACGGGGGAAACTTCCAGCTTCGCACCCGCCCGGCGATGCATGCGGAGAGCCCCGGATACCCCGGCGGGTCCGGGGTCGTGGCCACCCGCGAGACGTTCCCGCTCGGCAGGACGTCGATGGTCAAGACGACCCGCGCCGCCGAGGGAGCACCGACCTGGCTTCGGTCGAGTGCCGGCTGCCAGCAACTCCTCCTCACGGCGCCCGCCTGCCGACTCACCGTCCGTTGTACCTGACCCGCGTCCAGAGGACCGCCGACCGCGGGGGTCAGGTCCGTGGCGCCGCCCACGGAGGTCGGCGACGTCGGGAGGCGCGGCCCGGCGAGGCTCTCGAGCCCGCGCCGAGTAGCGCGGACAAGCCCCGGGTCCGGCGCGGGTGGACCGCTCGGGGCGGGCGACGGGTCGACGGACACGCTCGGCGCGCTCGCACTGCCCTCGTCGCCGAGCGCGATGGCCGCGCCCACGACCGATGCGGCAGGCGCGGGCACGAAACCCGGTCGCCGCTCGGTCGCCTCCGTCACTGGTCGGCGACCGAACACGACGAAGCCCGTCCCGAGTCCGAGCAACAGTGACACCACGATCGCCGCGGAGACAAGCACGCCCCGCGTGGGACCACGCGGCACGCCGGGGATCTCACTCACCGCCCCCCCGCCCCCGAGCGGCGCCACGCCGAGGGGCGAGCCAACCTCGCCGGGCGCCGGCACCGAGCCCCGGGCGTCCGGAACGGGGCCCCGCCCCGAGTCTCCCGATCCCGAGCGGAGGGCCTCGACCACCCCGAGCAACTCCGGGTAGGTGCCGAGCGGTCGCCATTCCTCGGACCCGTCACGCCAGACGAGCGACTCCGGCACGACGGCGCCGCGATCCACCCGGCTCCGGAGGTCGGCCAGGGTCATCGGCCCCCCGACGACCTCACCCATGCCGACGAACCAACCCTCCGCTGGCGTCGCCAGCGCCGCCAGGGATGGGGCCACGCGACCCTCCGCCTCCTTGCGGAAGGCGTCCGCCAGGGCCCCTCGCGCGGCCGCGCCCCGGCCCGGTGCGCACTCCCCCGCCGCCCGCCGCTCGTGCCCCTGGCCTATCGAGGGCACCCGGGGAGCACGCGGGATCGGGGGCGACGAGCGCGGCAACCGCGGCGGGCCGCGCGACGGGGACGGTGCGCTCGAGGCTACCGCGACCGCGCCGGACAGCAGTGATGCCGCTGCCTCGCCCGAGCCGTCGCCCTCCGCGATCCGGATGAGCTCCCCGCAGCTAAGACATCTCACCTGCACCGAGTCCCCGCCGACGCGGTCATCGGCGACCTGATGGAGCGTCATGCAGTGGGGACAAGCAAGCTTCATGCGGACCAGCGCGTGGGCAGGAGCTGGGGTCGAGAACGCTGCAGCCGCCCGTCCCAGAGGACACCGCCCTCACAGGAGCTGAAGGAGGTGCTGCTTGATCGATTGGCGCGTGTCCTCGTCCGGTGCCAGAAGGAGCGAGCGCTGCCACATCTCGGCGGCCTTGTTGCGGAATCCTGCCTTCTGATAGAGCACCGCGAGGTTCTTCACGGCCGGGAAGTGGCGCGGATTGATCTCGAGGGCCGTCTCGAGCTCGCTGATCGCCTCGTAGGTCTTGTTCTGCTTGCCGTAGAGCAACCCCAGGTGAAAGTGCAGCCGGTACGCCAGGGGGTCAATGGTGATCCCGCGCTGCAGATGGTCGATCGCCTCCTCGATCCGACCCGCCTTGTACGCCGCCACGCCCGCGGTGAGCGCCCCTTCGGCCTCAGCCGAGATCTCCCGCGGCGCCGCCGCCTCGGCCGCGGGCTTGCCGGTCGCGAGGGATTGCTCGACCGCGCGCAGGACGTCCGCGATCCGAAACGGCTTCTCGATGAAGACATCGACGCCGTAACTTGCCTTCAGGTCCTCCGCGTACCTCCACCCGCGGTAGACCGCGCTCACCATGATGATCGGGATGTGGCCGTAGCGACGGCTTCCCTTGATGCGGCGAGCGATATCGAACCCGTGCACCTCCGGCAACATCGCGTCCAGGACGATGAGATCCAGGGTGTGCTCCTTGACGACGCGCAACGCCTGCATGCCCCGCTCGGCCTCCAGGACGCGATAACCGCGCGAGCGGAGCAGGCGCGTGAGCATCGAGCGGATGTCCGGCTCGTCGTCGACGACGAGGATGGTCTTCTGACCAGACGCACCGACCGGCACTGGCTCGATCAGGTCGGAGACGACGCTGAGCTCGGGGGAGACGTCGCCGAAATCGTCGTCCTCCACCTCGTCCGCGGCCGAGACGCGCCCCACTGCGTCATCGACCACCATCGCTGTCGACTGTAGGCTCGTGCTGGGCGGACCCGACACCTCGGCCGGGGGCGGGATCGACGGGGTCCCGTCGGGCTCGATCCCGACCCGGCGGAGCACCTCCGCCGGACAGCTCGGCCCGACGTAGTAGGCCTCCCCGCGCGCCTTCACGGCGTAGGCGGCTTGGATGACCCTCGCGAGCACGGTTTCGATAGCAACGTAGGGGAAGACGCGTTTCCCGGTGACGAACTCGAGTTCGTCGATGACCCTCTTCTCCCGCGGATCCGCCATAGCCACGAAGAGCCGGTCATCGCGGCTGAGCACGGGCAGGATGAGGTGTTTCTCGGCGATCTCCTCGGGGAGCAGCTCCAGGTCGGAGACGCGCAGGCAGATCTGGCTCAGGTCGATGCCCGGGATCCCGTACTGCTCGCTGAGTGCCTTCAGCGCATCGATGTCCGAAGCGCCCCCCTGCCGACCCGACCGCGAGCCGCCCGGCCCCTCCCCCGTCACCGGCGGCGCGGGTGCGGTGGCGCCCGGACGCGGGACCCCTCGCGGCGCGGGACCACGGCCGAACCTCCGATTGTCGCCTTCACCCATGGCGGACGATTATTCCACGATTCCGCCCCCACGCCGAGGATTTGCGCCTGCCGCGGGGGGAGCGTCCGGATCGCCGTTCTCGCTCGCGCGCAGCGTCGCTCGGAAGCTGGCCGCCCAAGCGGCGAACTCGCCCCCCATCACGGCAGCCCGCGCCGCGCGCACGACCCGCTGATAATGGGTGAGGTTGTGCAGGGTCACCAGACGGTGGGCGAGGATCTCCCCCGCCAGGAAGAGGTGGCGCAGGTAGGCGCGACTGAAGCCACCCTCGCAGGCCGGGCAGTGACACCCGGGCTCCAGCGGCAGCGGATCCGTCCGATACCGTGCATTGCGAAGGGAGAGCTTGCCCGACGCCACGAACGCCTGACCGTTGCGTGCGTTCCGCGTCGGCAGCACGCAGTCGAAGAGATCCACTCCGCACCCGATCGCGTCAACCAGGTCGAGCGGCGTCCCAACCCCCATGAGGTAGCGGGGCCGCGCGGGGTCGAGGCGCGGGGCGACGACTGCCAGCGTCTCCAGCATCATAGCTCGGGGTTCGCCGACACTGAAGCCCCCGAGCGCGAGCCCATCGAGCGGGAGCGCGCCGAGCGCCTCCGCATGGGCGAGTCGGAGCTCCACGTCCGTCCCACCCTGCACGATCCCGAAGAGGGCCTGTCCGGACCGCCGCGCCAGCAAGCACCGCTCCGCCCAGCGGGTCGTGCGCTCGACGGCTTCCACCAGCACGGGACGCGCCGCCCCCCCGGGCGGACAGACGTCGAGCTGGAGCGCGACGTCCGAGCCGAGCTCCGCCTGGACGCGCATCGACTCCTCCGGTGATAGGAGCATGCGCCGCCCGTCCAGGTGAGAGGCGAACTCGAACCCCGCCTCGGACACCCGCGTGCGCGCCGCCAGCGAGAAGGCCTGGAACCCCCCGGAGTCGGTGGCGATGCTGAACGGCCAGCGCGAGAACTCGTGGAGGCCCCCCACCGCAGCCACGACCTCCGGCCCGGGGCGCAGCCAGAGGTGGTAGGTGTTCATGATCACCATCCGCGCGCCCGTCGCCGCCACCTCCTCGGGACCGGCAGCCTTCACGGTCGCGCGGGTCGCTACCGGCATGAAGGCAGGCGTCTCCACCACGCCGCGTCGCGTCGTCAGAAGTCCGGCGCGTGCCGCACCGGCCGTCGCGACGGTCGCGAACGTCAGCATGCCCGCTCGGGGATCCACATCGCGTCCCCGTATGACAGGAACCGGTAACCCGAGTCCAGCGCGGCGGCATAGGCCTCGCGGACGCGCGTGAGCCCGGCGAACGCCGCGACGAGCGCGAGGAGCGTGCTGCGCGGCTGGTGGAAGTTGGTGAGTAGCCCGTCGACGACGGAGAAGTCATACCCCGGCTGGATCAGCAACCGAGAGCGCCCCCTCCCCGCGAGAACGTGCCCCGGACGAGCGGGGTCGCGGGCCGACTCGAGCGCCCGCACCACGGTCGTCCCAACGGCGATGACCTTCCCGCCCGCGGCGCGGGTGACCGCGATGGCCTCGGCGAGCGCGGGCTGCACCACGAAGGCCTCCTCGTGCATGGGATGCTCGTCGAGGTCCTCCGCTGCCACGGGTCGAAAGGTGCCGAGTCCGACGTGGAGCGTCACGCTCCCCCACCGTACACCACGCGCGATGAGGCTCTCCCGCAGGGCGGCGGTGAGGTGGAGCCCCGCCGTGGGGGCCGCGACCGACCCCGGGTGTTGCGCGTAGACGGTCTGGTATCGCTCCCCATCGGCCGCGTCCGCAGGGCGACGGATGTACGGGGGGAGCGGGACCGCGCCCTCTCGTGCGATCGCCTCCGCGAGCGGCTCCGGGCTCTGAAGGACCACCTTCAGCGTACCACCTTCGCCCCGCTCCTCCACCACGATGCGCAGCCGCCCCACGTCGATCACCGTGCCCGGAAGCAGCGGACGGTTGGAACGTCCGAGCGCGATCCACCGCGAAGCCGCCGCAAACCCTTCCCCCGGCGCTGGCTCCAGGAGCAGGACCTCCACCCTCCCGCCGGTGCCCGCCTTCCGCCCCAGGAGCCTGGCCCGGATCACGCGGCTGTCGTTGACCACCACGACCGATCCCGAGGGGATCAAGCTCGGGAGCTCGGCCACCCTCCGGTGCTCGATCCCGTCCGCGCGGAGCACGAGCAGCCGCCCACCGTCTCGCACCGCCGGCGGGCGCTGGGCGATGCGGTCCTCCGGCAGCGCGTAGTCGAACAGGTCAGTCCGCAAGCCACCACCCTCGGCTCACCGGGACTCGTAGGTGATGCCGAGGCGAGTCATCTTGCGCCAGAGGGTGGTCGGACTGATGTCGAGCGCCTCCGCCGCCCGCTCCCGGCTGCCATCGAACGCCTTCAGCGCCGCCTCGACCGCCTCACGCTCCGCCTCATCGACGATGTCCGCCAGCGTCTTGCCCGTCGACCGCGCTGCCCGCGGCGGCGCCTGGGGGAGGATGTCGTCGACCGTGATGACCCCACCGGAGCAGAGCGCCACCGCCTGCTCGACCATGTTCTCCATTTCGCGAACGTTGCCGGGGTACTCGTGCACCAGCAGACGCTCCATCACCTCGTCCGAGAAGCGCGCCCGGGTGCCCATCTTGCGGTTGTATTTCTCGAGAAAGAAGTCCGCCAAGAGCGGGATGTCCTCCCGTCGATCCCGTAGCGGCGGCAGGTGGAAGCGCGCCACGTTCAGCCGGTAGTACAGATCCTGCCGGAAGCGCCGTTCCTCGACCGCGGCGACCAGATCGACATTGGTGGCCGCCACGACGCGGATGTTGACCTTGATCGGGCGGTTCTCCCCCACCCGCCGGATCTCGCCGTCTTGGATCGCGCGGAGCAGCTTGGCCTGGAACGATAGCGTCGTCTCGGCGATCTCGTCGAAGAAGAACGTGCCACCGTCCGCTTCCTCGAACAGGCCCTTGCGAGCGCTGACAGCCCCCGTGAACGCGCCCCGTGCGTGCCCGAAGAGCTCACTCTCGAGCAAAGTCTCGGCGATCGCGGCGCAGTTCACGGTCACAAACGGGCGTTCTGCGCGCTTGCTGTTGACGTGCACGGCACGCGCCACGAGCTCCTTCCCTGTACCGCTGTCACCCGTGATGAGGACGATGGCGTCGGTCGGCGCGATCTTGACGACCTTCGAGAGGACATCACGAATGGACTGGGAGCGCCCGATGATGTTCTCGAAGTGGTATCTCTCCTTGAACTCCTGCGCGAACAGGCGCACCTGGCCGTGCAGGCGGCGGCTCTCGATGGCCTTGGTCACCTTGACCAAGAGCTCCTGCTCGCCGAACGGCTTCTGGATGTAGTCGAAGGCCCCGAGGCGCATCGCTTCGACCGCGCTCTCGATGGTCCCGTAGGCCGTCATCACGATGACCTCCGTCATCGGCTGGGCCTCTTTGATCGACCGCAGTACGTCGATGCCGTCATGGTCGCCCATGCGAAGGTCGGTGATGACCAGGTCGTAGGCTCCGGTGGCGCCCTTCTCCCGCCCCTCACGCCCGTCGCTGGCCTCGTCGACCTCGTACCCCGCCCCACGCAGCAGCATGGCGAGGGTCGTGCGCATGTTGCGCTGATCGTCGACGACGAGGATCTTCTCGCCGAGCTGCGGCTCCTGCGGGGGCTTGCCCGCGGCGCCCTGCCCACCCCTGTCGCCTCTGTTCGTGCTTGAAGACATCGTCGTTGAAGCGGCCGGCAACCGCGGCAATTCACGGCGGGTGCCGATCGCACCTAGGCTATTGCCGAATTCCGTCGCCCGCCAGCTTCACCTGACCGGCCGACTTCGGGCCTGCTCAATTGCGGCCCTCAGCTCCTTGAAGTCGAAGGGTTTCTCGAGCAGCAGCACCCGCTGCCCGAGGTCCGGCACCGTGCGCGAGCCGCTCGCGGAGATGAGCACGATTCCCAGCTCGGGACGTGCCGCTCGGAATTCCTCCGCGAGTTGGCGCCCGTCGCCATCGCCGAGCCGAACGTCGATGACCGCGACGTCGAGCTCGGCGCCGAAGCGGGCGAACAGGTCGCGCGACTCGGCCGCGCTGAGCGCCGAGAACACCGTGTGACCGGCCCGTCGGAGCTGCCGCGCCACCGCCCCGACGAGTGCAGCCTCGTCGTCCGCCAGGAGCAGCGTGACCGCGGCGACGCCGGTGTCGGCGGCGGCGACCGGCGCCGGCTCCGCGTGGACCACCGCCGTCGCGGGCCACTCGACGAGGAACCGCGCACCGCCGGACCGACTACTCCCGACCGTGACCGACGCACCCGTCGACCGTGCCACGGCGTCCACGATCGCTAGCCCCAACCCGGTGCCGAACCCCTCTCCTCCGTCTGGCTCCTCGCCCCCTTTCGTCGTGAAATAGGGCTCAAAGATCCGCAAACGGAGCGCCTCGGGGACGCCGCGACCGGCGTCCGCGACCCCGAGCAGCACGCCCCCGGTGGAGCCGCACCTGAGCTCCACCTCGATCCCCCCGCCGCACACGCGGGTCGCGTCGCGCGCGTTCACCATGAGGTTGAGGACCAGCTGGTGTAGCCTCGCGCGGTCACCGACCACCTCCCCAACCTCCGGCTCGAGATCGAGGACGATGGGCACGCCGGAGGACCCGCGGCTGAGCACGGCGGCAATGGAGCGGATCTCCTCAGCGAGGTCGACGGGGCGCCAGCTCCCAGTTTCCTCGAACGCGATGGATCGGAGGGAGCGAGCGAGCGTAGCGCCACGCTCGGCGAAGTCGATGATCGCCCGGAAGTCGCGCCTGGGGTCACCCTCGCCCTCGATGGCGTCCTGCAAGCCGGCCTGAGCGGTGGCGGCGATGGTCGAGAGCATGTTGTTCACGTCGTGGCTGAGCCCCCCGGAGAAGCGCGCAATGGTTTCGCCGCGCTCACGCTGCGCCCGCACCGTTACGGCCGTCACGTGCTCGGTCTGATCGAGCAGCGCGAGCAGGAACGCGCGCCCATCCTGCACCGGGAGCCCGTGCGCCTCGACGCGAAGCTCGCCGGCGGCATTGGTCCGCAACAGCAGGTCATCGATGCGGAAGCTCGACCGCCTGGTGATCAGGCGCCGGACGAAGCTCACCAGGCCCTCCGAGGACCCGACGAGCAGTTCGTCCGCTCGCCGACCGACCGAGTCCGCACCGAACGCACCGACGAAACGCCGACTGGCCAGCACCACGACCCCGTCCGGGTCAAGCAGGGCCTGCAACGTCGGCGCGAGCTCGAACGCCGCGGTCAGGGGATCCGACGGGGCCATCGCTGCTGCCGGCACCAATCTAGCGACCGGTCGCCGGCGACGCCAGGTCGTCGATTTTTCGCGGCGATCGCTGCGATTTCGGATCTAGCGACGACCACGGCGCGGCGGCGGATCCGCGGCCTCGGGGGTGAGCGAGTCCACGGCGACCGCCTCGTCGTCCGTGGCCCCAATGGCCGACGAGCTGGCGCTAGGCGCTGCTCTCGCAGCCGCCGAGGCCACTGCCCGCGCCGCCGTCGCCGGGGGCTCCGCGGAGCCGGCTGGGCCGCCGCTGCGCGAGCGACCGGCGGCCACTAGGCCGAGTGCAACGCCCGCCACCAGCATCCCGAGAACCCCCACGGCAATGCCACCGATAGCAATCGCGCGGCTGCGGCGCGCCTCAGCGCGCACCGCTTCGGGGAGCGGGCCGACAAACGAGCCCGTGAGCTCGGTGAGCTGGCCCGCGCGGCTCGGCGAGAGGGCCATCGCGTCGACGTTGCTGAGGTCGGACAGGCCGCTGGGGATGGGTTCGGCCTCCGGGTCCGCAGGCCGGAACGCCGAATCCTCCGGGACCAGACCATCCCGCGCGGCAGCGACGGACCGAAGGGCCGCCCGAACGGCCTGACGCCGCGCCTCGATGCGCTCCCCGAGCACTTTGCGGAGCAGACCCGCGATCCCTGCCCGAGGCACCACGATCCGCTCGTCCTTGAGGTACCTCTCCAGCGCGCGCTGGAGGTCACGGGCGGTCTGAAAACGCTCCCGCCGACTGCGCGAGAGCGCCTTCATCACGATCCCCTCGAGCGCGGGCGGGTACCCGGGAACGACCCGCGACAGCGGCGGGATCTCCCCCTGCACGACCAGCGCGAGCGTGTCCGCGTCGCTGTCACCGCGGAAGAGTCGGCGCCCCGTCGTGAGCTCGTACAGGACAATCCCCAGCGCGAAGACGTCGCTCCGGCGGTCGAGCGGGCGGGCGAGGGCCTGCTCCGGCGACATGTACCCGAACTTCCCCTTCACGTGCCCGATCTCGGTCGCCTCGCCGATCCGCGAGCGCGCCTTCGCCACCCCGAAGTCGACGAGCTTCACGCGACCGCTGGTCCCGATCAGAATGTTCTGCGGGGAGACGTCGCGGTGCACGACCCCGAGGAGATTGCCAACCTCGTCGCGCAACTCGTGCGCCGCGTGGAGCCCCGCCGCCGCGTCGGCGATGATCCGGACGGCCATCTCGGGTGGGATCGGCCGGCGCTTTCCGGCCTCCGCGATGAGCGCGTGGAGGGAGTCTCCCTCGACCCACTCCATCGCCAGGTACATCACCCCGTCGACCTCACCGACCTCGTACAGGTCAACGACGTTCGGGTGCCGAATGCGCTGCACCAAGCGCCCCTCGTCCAGGAACATCGCGACGAACTCGGGCTCCTCGGCGAGGTTCGAGTGGATCGCCTTGATGGCAACGATGCGCGAGTCCTCCAACCGCGGGGCGTGCTCGTGAGCGACCCAGACGCTCGCCATGCCTCCCCGCCCGATCTTGAGGAGCAGGTCGTAGCGGCCGAGCCGTTCTCCGCAGTCGAGGTCGCGAGGCATCGTTTCAGGGGGCTCCGCCCGACCGGGGGCGGGGCCCTACGGTAACCCGAATCCCGACCCGGCGGCGAACCGCGGCTCGCTCGCAGCGCTTGGTTCCCCCGCGCAGGGGTGCTACTCGACGCCCCCGACCGGACCCACACCCCAGCCGAGGAAACACAGATGCCCACGCTGCGCGAAAGACTCAGCTCCGGAAATAAGCGAACGGAAGTGATCGACGACGCCCTCCGGGTGCTCGACGAGGAAGTCGCGGAGAAGTCCGGGCTCACCGGCATGGCCATCAAGGCGGCCTTCGGCATGGTGAAGGGGGTGAAACCGGGCTTCATCCGCGAGGTCGTGGACCACCTGCTCAACGACTTCGTGGACGCCCTGGAGCCCATCGCGGCGGAGGCCGCGGAAAAGGGAGAGAAGCCGAGCAGCTACCTCGAGGCGAACCGCGGCCGCGTCGCGGACGCCCTCCTTTCGATCACCGACCGTCGGGCCCAAAACGCGAAGAACCGCGCCATCAAGGCGGCCTACGACCGCCTGCGGCCCACCGCGAAGAAGCACGTCGAGGCCGCGGCGCCTCGGCTTGGCCGGTTGCTCGAACGGCACCTTTCGTCCTGAACGTCGGCTCCGGACGGGACGGGACATCAGCCGAAGAGTCTGCCCCGCCGAGGCCCAGCCGCGCCTGGCCACGGCCCCGATCGTGCCCTCGGTGGCGGGCGCTCCCGGCCGGCTCCGCGCGCTCACCCGCGGAGTCGCAGCCTCGGGCCCCCGGTGGATCGGGCCCGCCCGTGAGCACGACGCCTCCCGCCTTTACAGCCGGTTCGCTCGCGGTATGCCTCCCCCCAGGATGCGGCTACGCCCCCGGGTACTCCTCCTGGCGATCGCGCTCTTCGGGTCCGCCC
The DNA here is from genome assembly GCA_964480725.1 of uncultured Polyangiaceae bacterium. Taxonomy (GTDB): domain Bacteria; phylum Myxococcota_A; class Polyangia; order Polyangiales; family Polyangiaceae; genus JAFGBI01. The sequence goes on from CAYZQO010000005.1 coordinate 100,774, forward strand.
TCGTCCTGCCCCATGCGGCGGCGGCGGGGGAGGAGCCCAGCGTCCATACCGTGTACTCCGGTCAGCGACTCGGTTCGATCGCCAAGCGCTACAACGTCACCGTCGAGGCCCTCTGCAACGCGAACGGCATCCGCCCGTCCGATCCCATCCGCCCCGGCCAGCAACTGCTGATCCCCCGCCCTGACGACGAAACTGGCGACGAGGCGAGGCGCTGGCGCGAGCAGCAACGAGGGCCCACCGGCGGCGCCACCACAAGGACGCCGTTGTCGACACGCCCGGGCGCCGGTGGAGGGGCACAGCGCACCCACGTCGTCTACGAGGGCCACACGCTCGGCAAGATCGCCAGCAGGTACCAGGTGTCCGTGGCGGATCTCTGCCGGGCCAACGGCATCGATGAGGCGGATCCCATCCGGCCGGGCCAGGTGCTCGTGATCCCCGCCGACGGCGCCTCCGCCGCCGAAAGGCCGACGGCCAACCGAACGGCCGATGTCCCCGCTGCGACTCCGCCCGCGACCCCGCCGAATCCAGCAGCCCCCGCGCCGAGCGGCACCTCCGCCTCGACGACGCCGCGCCGCCACGTGGTCGCGAGCGGCCACACCCTGGGCAAGGTCGCCGCCCGCTATCACGTCAGCATCGACGCGCTGTGCACCGCGAACGGGATGGCCCGCAGCGACAAGCTCAAGCCCGGTCAGGTGCTCCTGGTGCCGGGACCGGGGGACTCAGACGGCAGGGTGGCCGCACGCGCTCGCGCCTCCCTGTCCCTCGAGCAACGCCCGGACCGCCCCGCCACGGCGCGTTCCGACGCCGCACCGTCCACCGGCAGGGGCCAGCCCTCCTGGTACGCCTACAGCAAGCCGCCCTGGCGCAGGGGCTACGTCACCCTCGTCAGCTACCAGCAGACCTGGAAGGGCTACGTGATAGGCCCCAATGGGACCGTCCTCCCCGCCGCGCGGATGGCCTTCTGCCGCCTGATGGGCGCCGACGGCGACCACCCCCGTGTCGATCAGCGACTGGTCCAGCTCATCGTCAAGGTGAGCGACACCTTCGGCGGGCGCCCGATCCGGGTCGTCAGTGGCTACCGGAACGAGTCCTACGCGCTGAATTCCCGCCACCGACGCAGCCAGGCGCTGGATTTCTCGGTCCCCGGCGTCCCCAACGCGGTCCTGCGCGACTACGTCCTGACGTTCCCGAACGTCGGCGTCGGGTACTATCCGAACTCGAGCTTCATCCACCTCGACGTTCGAGAGCAGAAGTCCTACTGGGTCGACCTCTCCGGCCCTGGCGAGGCCCCCCGGTATCTCCGCTGAGCCTGCCGCCCATTTCTCGCGACAGGGGCCAAATCCTGCGCTATCACCCCGCGCACCATGGCTACCCCGCAGGATCCGCCAGCGAAGAGGAAGCAACGCCAGCGCCGCGCTCGCAAGAATGCTGCGTGGGAGGCGAAGCGCGCCGCCGAGAACGCCGAGGCCGCGAAGCCGAAGGCTCCGCCCAAGACGGCCACCTGACCTCCGGAGCGCCGGGCGCCCCGTCGTGGCTCGACCGCCGCGACGAGTGCCCTCCTGCCGGGATGGCGTCGGCCGGGCGTCTACGACGCCGGGCGGACCCGTGATAGATGGAAGGGCAGAATGGGTGTCGCGCGGTTGCTTCGGTGCCCTGCATGTGGGGGCGAGGTCGATGAGGCGGCTCGAGCTTGTCCCTTCTGCCGGGCACCGCTGGCAACCGTCCGGTGTGCCGCTTGCTTCCACATGAACGTGGCCGAGGCCGCGCATTGCTCTGGGTGTGGACGTGACCTCGGCCTCGAGCCGATCGGCGAGGCGTCGACCCTGACCTGTCCGCGCTGCGCCTGCCCGCTCGACTCGATCCCGCAGGGCCCTGGGGCGCTCTTCGACTGCCCGACCTGCGGGGGGCAGTTCGTGGAAAACGCCCTGCTTCGAGATCTTCTCGAGCGGCAGCGCGTCGTACCGAGCGGCGTCGCCGGACCGCCGTCGGCTCGCCCCCCGCTCGAGGGCCCGGTGCGTTACATCCCCTGCCCCCAATGTCGCGCGTTGATGCACCGCCGCAATTTTGGCCGCACCAGCGGCGTCATCGTGGACGTCTGCACGGGGCACGGGCTCTGGTTCGACCGAGGAGAGTTGCCGCGAGTCCTGGCGTTCGTCGCGGGCGGAGGCCTCGAGCGCGCTGAATCCCGGCGACGCGAGGAGGAGCGCCTGGCGGGGACGCGCGCGACGACGGCGGGGCCCTCGTCGGTCGGAGCGATCTCGGCGGCGAGCGCCGATCCCTCAGAAGTAGACCTCGTCGACGGCCTGGCGGAGGCCGCCCAGGCGCTCCTCGGCTATCTCCGCGGCCTGCTGCGCTGAGCCGCCGAGTGGTTGCACGACGCCCCCCCGGCGTCGCGCCCTCGACAGCGCGCCCCACCCGGCCAAGACTTGCGACGGCTCATCGGATCCATGGCAACCCAGCGACCGTCATCCCGGCCCGAGCACCAGGGCGACGTCGACGTCGTCGAACGGACAGCCTCGCGCAGCCCTCGTCGCTATCACGTCGTCTTGCACAACGACGACTACACGACGATGGAGTTCGTCGTGCTCGTGCTGACCCGCTTCTTCTACCTCGGCGAAACCGAGGCGACCCGCATCATGCTCGAGGTTCACCACCGTGGCCGCGGGATCGTCGGGGATTTTTCCCGTGACGTGGCCGAAACCAAGGCCGAGCAGGTCATGGAGTTCGCGCGCGAGAGCGGCCACCCGCTGCGCTGCACCGCCGAACCGACCGAGGGCAGTGATGAAGGGGGGGACTCGCCCCCATGAAAGTGAGCACCGACCTCGAAATTGCCCTGTCGCTGGCCACTCACGAGGCGCAGCGACGGCGACATGAGTTGATGACGGTGGAGCACCTCCTGCTCGCGCTGCTCCACGACGCCGGGACGGCGCGGATCGTGGCCAACGCGGGTGGCGACGTGAACGCGGTGAAGCGGGCGCTGGATCGCTTCCTCGCTCGCGGAATTGCCGCGGTCCCGGACGAGCAGCCCTTCACGCCCGTGCCGTCGCGGGGGTTCCGTCGCGTGCTGCAGCGCGCCGCCTTCCACGTGCAGTCGAGCGGGCGGGAGGAGCTTGGCGGCGAGCACGTCCTGGTGGCCATCTTCTCTGAGCCCGACTCGGCCGCCGTCAAGGCGCTCACCGACGTCGGCATCACCCGCTACGACGTCGTGGCGTACCTCAGCCACGGCGTGACCCGACGCGGCGACCCCGACGACACGGCCGACCGCGACGGTGACGACGACGCCGACCGCGACGGTGACGACGCGCCGGCTCCCGACGACCCTGGCCAGGAAGCGGCCTCCACCGACCCCCTCACCCGCTTCGCCCAGAACCTGAATGAGCGGGCCGCCGCAGGGGAGGTCGAACCGTTGGTGGGTCGCGAGAGCGAACTCCGTCGCGCCATCCAGATCCTGGCGCGACGGCGCAAGAACAACCCCCTGTTCGTCGGCGACGCCGGGGTGGGCAAAACGGCCATCGTCGAGGGCCTCGCGGCCCGGCTCGAGGCGGGCGAGGTCCCAGCTTCCCTGCAAGGCGCCACCATCTTCGCGCTCGATCTCGGCGCCCTGCTCGCTGGCACCAAGTTCCGCGGGGACTTCGAGAACCGAATCAAGGCGGTGCTCAAGTCGCTCGAGAGCCGGCCCGGGGCCATCCTTTTCGTGGACGAGTTGCACACCGTGGTCGGAGCGGGGTCGACGACGGGCAGCACGATGGACGCCGCCAATCTCCTGAAGCCGGCCCTCGCGGGCGGCAAGCTGCGCTGCATCGGCGCCACCACGTTCGAGGAGTACCGCAGCCACTTGGAGCGCGATCGCGCGCTCGCGCGCCGCTTCCAGAAGATCGAGGTCCTCGAGCCGAGCGCTGAGGAAACCGCGCTCATCCTCCGGGGGCTCCGCACCCGGTACGAGGAGTTCCACGGCGTGCGCTACACCGACGAGGCCCTGGTGGCCTCGGCGCGGCTCGCGGCCCGCCACCTCACCGACCGACGCCTGCCCGACAAGGCGATCGACGTCGTGGACGAAGCCGGCGCCGACGCGAAGCTCGAGCGAGGCGAGGACGCCACCGTCGACGTCGAGCACGTCGAGGCTGTTGTCGCGCGCATGGCGCAGATCCCGCCGCGACAGGTGAGCGCGGGCGACCGTGCCGCGCTCCGCGATCTCGAGCAGGATCTCGGGCGCGTCGTCTTCGGTCAAGACCGCGCGATCAGCGAACTCGCCACGGCGATCAAGCTGGCGCGGGCGGGTCTCCGTCCCCCGGAGAAGCCCATCGGCTCCTACCTCTTCACCGGCCCGACGGGGGTCGGCAAGACCGAGGTGGCGCGCCAGCTCGCCAAGACGCTGGGCATCGAGCTCATTCGGTTCGACATGAGCGAGTACATGGAGCGGCACACCGTTTCCCGGCTCATCGGCGCGCCTCCGGGATATGTGGGCTACGACCGGGGCGGCTTGCTCACCGAGGCGATGGCGAAGACGCCGCACGCGGTCTTGCTCCTCGACGAGGTGGAGAAGGCGCACCCGGACGTCTTCAACGTCCTCCTACAGGTGATGGACCACGGCACACTCACCGACAACAACGGTAAGAAAGCCGACTTCAGAAACGCGATCCTGATCATGACCAGCAACGTTGGCGCCGCCGATCTGGCCCGCAGCCCGGTCGGGTTCGGGCTCCGCGACAAGTCCGGTAACGACGAGATCGCATACCGCAGCACCTTCAGCCCGGAATTTCGCAACCGCCTCGACGCGCGGATTCGCTTCGACCCGCTCACCCCCGCCACCATGCTGCACGTCGTCGAGAAGTTCGTTGCCGAGCTCTCCGTCCAGCTCGCCGAGCGAGCCGTGACGATCGCGGTCGACGAGGCCGCTCGCCGGCTCCTGGCCGAGCGCGGCTACGATCCCGACAACGGCGCGCGCCCGCTCGCGCGCCTGATCCAGGACGTCATCAAGCGCCCCCTGGGCGACCAGCTCCTCTTCGGCGAGCTCGCAACGGGCGGCCATGTCCAGGTCAGCGTCGAGAACGGCGACTTCTCCCTGCGCTGCACCCGGGAAGGCGATCCGTCGAGCGGCACCGAGACGGCGCGCCCTCTGACCGAGTAGCAGCCTCATCGACGAGGCCGTGGATCCCCGCTGCACCTCGCTGGGCGCTAGCGGGCTGTGCCAGCCCCACCTGGCACGGTTCTCGCTACCAACGGGCCATGACTCCCGCATCCCCCACAGGCCTGCTCCGAGCGGCTCTCGCCGGCTTCGGCATCGGCTTGCTTGTCCTCCTCTCGACCGGCGCGCTCCTCGCCGCCTCCGGAGTCGGCCCCCCCACCACGGTCATGAGGCGCTAGAGCAACCTCGGGCGCGACGGGCGGTGCCCGCCGACGCCCCACCTGTGCCAGATCGTGCCGCGGGCGTGCCCCCCGGGGGGCTGGTGCAGCGACTCAGCGCCCAGACGCGCTGGGGGCCGCCGGCGGAGCTCCGGTCGGCCCTGTCGCCGGCCGCGCCGCCGACCCCAGGGGTTGCGGAGACTGCGCTGCCCGCTGCACAGACGACTTCACCGCCAACGCAAGCGCGCAACCGTTCGCCTGGCGCTGCTGCGCCGCCAGGTTGCGCTGCTGGTCCTCGGTACGGCCAGCCGCAGGCTCCCTCACGACCTGCTGCTCACCCACCGGCACGAAGCGGCCGTCGGCGCGGGCTCGGAGCCGCACCACCTGGCGACCGCTCGCGATCTCCCAGACCCCAATCCGTGCCCAGTGCGGCACCCGCTGCGCGCGCTCCTCCACCGTCTCGTAACCGTCGATCTTCTCCGGCAATCCCTCGCCGGAGGTTTCGTCGAGCACGGCGGTGAACGTCTCAGCCTTCTGCATCATCTGCACGGCCAGCGGCACATCGTGCCTGCTCACTCGCTCCAGCTCGCGCTCAAAGGCCCGCAACTTGAGCTCGTTCCCCGCCTCGTGGAGCTCGTCCGTCCACTCCGTGGTCAGCACCCTGAGCGCTGCGTACCCGAGCCTCAGGTTGTACGGACGCGGCGGGCGGACGCAGACGTGGAACTCGTTGCAGAGGAGCCCGGGCTCGCAGTCCGGCGAGGTATCGCACGCCGGCCCCACCCTCGGATCCGGCTCGCCCCGTCGTATGAACAGGCACGCGACGAAGCCGTCCAGCATCGACTCGCTCGCGGCCCGCCGGAGCTCCGCCGGCGATCGGGTCGCGTCCAAGTGGACGCGAAGGTAGATCCCAGGCCGCTCCTGCAGCTGCTCCAGCGCCAGACCCGGAACGACGAGATCACCGACCCAGTCCCCGGCGAGCTCCCCGACCCACCGCTCGATTCGGTCAGTGTGTGGCACAACGGTCGGGCTGAGCACCTGCGCCACGGCGCGCTGCCTCGCCATCAGCACCGCCTTCTGGCTCTCGAGCTTGCCCTGCGCCACCTTCCAGTAGGCCACGCCAAAGGTGGAGAGGATCACTGCAGCCCACAGCCAGAATCGCAACGTCCCCTGGCCCTGAAGGCGATAGGTCCCCCGCCGCTGCGAGCCCTTCCGCTCCGCCCGAGACCGGTTCAGCGAGGGGAGCCCCCGCTCTCTCGTTCCGCTCCGCGCTTCCGCCATACCTACGCCCGCCCAGAGCGCCCAGAGCGCCGATCCGACTCCGCCCGCGTCCCTCCCCTACGCCCCGCACCCGCTCCCACAAAACCCAACGGGCAGCGCCCCTTCTTCACTGGGCACTGCCCGTCCGGGGCTCTCATGGCACCGTGCTTCGCGTCGAGGAGCCGCTCAGAGCCCTCCCACGCCGGAGAATCACTCCCCGCCGCCGCCCTCTTCCCCACCGCCAAGCCGACCCACCATGAAGCTGATGTTCGGGTAGCCGGCGAACGCCGATGTCTGGAAGACGCTCTTGACGACCAGCGCCGGGACCTTCCGGTCGACCTGCAGGATCGCCACCCCCGGGAACTCCTTGCCCGGGTTGATCTGCTTCCAGAGCTCCCGCTTGTTCTTCAGGACGCTGAAGAGCTCGTCGACCTTCGCCAGGCGGTTAGCCTCGACGATCGCGTTGACGTTCCCCGCGGGCACCCCGTCCACCAGGATCTGGGTCCCGGTGATAGCCACCATCGGTGCCTCAACCATGTCGAGCACGTTATTGGCGTTCGGCAGCCGCACGTTCTTGTCCACCGGGAGCTCCCCTGACGCCGAAAAGCTCGCCAGCAGGAAGAGCACGATGCACAGGAGGAAGTCGATGAACGGGACCAACGGCAGCTCGAAGTTGACCCCTCGCTGCCCGCCGCCCGCCACCTTGTTGCGGACGAACTTGAGATTGATGTGGTGCTTCAGGACGGGGCCCGGCACCGAAATCGGCTGGTGGAAACGGCTCAGTGCTTTCTGTGACACTGCAAATGCCTTTCGGTTCGCCTCGTGACGTCACTGTCGCGGTTGGCTCTGAACAACGGGTTCGGGCGGGGCGCGGTCAGTTGGCTGCGAAGGTCACCATGAACGCCGGCACCGTCTCGGAGGCGCCGCCCACCGTGTACTCCCGCTTCGGGGCGTTGATGGCGTCGATGACGGCGATCACGTCCTGGAACGGCGTGGCGTTGTCCACGTGGAGCACGGCCCGGTCGAACTTCTTGTCGCTCGGATTGCGGTGCGAGCCATTCTGCTTCCACTCCGCCTCGATCTTCTTGGCGAGATCCGGGTACTGGACATCTTCCTGGTTCCCGATCGGCACCGCCTTGCGCTCCACGTCGATCGTATTGATGACGGTGCTGCCTTCCTTCCAAACCAGCTGGAATTTCCGCTCGCCCCGCATCTCGACGTGAAGCTCCTTCGGCTTCTCCTGCTTGTCGATGTCCTCCTCCGGGCGCGGAGGACCGGGCACCCGAGCGTCCGCGTTGATCCGGGCCATCTGCGACCACACCGCAGTGATCAGGAGGAAGGAGACGAGGCAGAGCAGGAAGTCGATGAACGGGATCAGCGGCAGCTCAAAGTTGACCGTCCGCTTGCCACCGTGTCCGCCGCCAGTGTCGATGGATGCCATTGCTGCTTGCTCCCTGGTTCGCCCATTGCTGCCCGCTGGGGGCCTCTCTCACGTCGTTCGCTGCGATCGGGGTGCGCCGGCCGGTACGACCACGGGCGAGCCAGCTACCGCCTGACGCGATGCTCGGCTCGCCCGTGAGGGTCCGGTCAACTCACGCGTTCTCGAGTCCCTGGAGGTTGACCTTCTGCCGGTTGGCAACGACGAGGTTCAGAACGGTGACGGAGGCCTCGTTGATGTCGTCCTCGAGGCTCTGCGTCTTGGTCTGCATCACCGCGAACCCGGTCAGCGAGGTGATCGCCGCGATGAGGCCGAAGGCGGTGCAGTTCATCGCCTCGGAGATCCCCTCCGCGAGGATGCGCGCCTTCTGGCTCGGATCGACCGACTCGCCACCGACCGCGCCGAACGCCTTGATCAGGCCGACGATGGTGCCGAAGAGCCCCGACAGCATCGCGAGGTTCGAGAACAGCGCCAGGAGGCCCGTGCGCTTGTTGATCTTGGGCATCTCCTTGAGCGCCGCCTCGTCCATCGCAGCCTGGACTTCTTCGTCCGGCCGGTTCACCTTGACGAGCCCGGCCTGCACGATGCGCGCGAGCGGAGCGTTCGCCGCCGACGCCATCTTGACGGCCTTCGCCACGTCGCCCGCGAGGATGCATTTCTGCATCGTGGCGAGGAAGACGTCCTTGTTGATCGACGCGCCAAAGAGGTAGACCGCGCGCTCGGCGATAACGGCGACCGCGCAGACCAACCAGAAGAGGATGATCCACATCGCCCAACCGCCCTCTTGATAGTGCCGCCAGAGTCCTGCCATGGAGTACCTTCCGCCTGTTGCTTTCGTTGCGTCCGTGTTGCCCGGCGACGGAGGCAGAGGGTGCGTCACCCCCGGCGACCGACGAGTTCACTACTGCCCCAATCCATGAATACTGGAGTCCGGGACGGCGCTATCTTGCTGAAGTGAACCCGAACCCGTCAAGAGTGTTTGGGTCCCCCCCCGATGTTCGTTCAGTACGGGAACTTTTCACGGGCGATGTCGCTGCTCCCCCACCCGCGGGTTTCCTAGCGGCGAGCACGGTCGGGTCGCAGCACCCCGCCGGGGCCCGATGGTCCGACCCGCCGGGGCCTCGACGGTGGCACGGGCGCCGCCTCTGACCCGAGCCCCACGCCACCCTCGTGCGAGCTGGCGACCGCGCGCCGTGAGGCCGGCCGGCGCTCGTGGCGAAGGAGCGCGGGATCCGGACCCGCTGACGCCCTTCTCCATCGAATTGGGTGTCGGGCCGGGTCGGTCCGTCGCGGGTTGCGCGGGGTCTCAGCCCAAAGCTATATAACCGCCGCCGATTGGCGGCGGGCGTCGCGCGGGAAAGACGCGGCCGCACCCTTCGGTGTCCCGGGAAAGGGTTTGTGCATGGATCTCATGTTCGCTGCCGAAGGGGTCGGGTTCTTCAGCCAGCTGGTGGACGCCTTCAAGCACAACCCGACCTTCATGGTCCTGAACATGATCACCCTAGCGGTCGTGCTGACGATCGTGGTGGAGCGCTTCCTCTTCCAGCTGACCCGCTACAAGGTCAACTCGAAGGAGTTCTTCGCGCAGATCCGGAAGCTCGTGGTGGCGGGCAACGTCGACCGCGCGATCAGGCTCTGCGAGGCCGGCGACTACCCGATCCTCCAGCTGGTCCGGGCCGGCCTGACCCACTCGAACAAGGGGCCGGACGACATCGACGCCGCGCTGTCCGAGAAGCTCTCGGAGCTGAAGCCGGAAGCAGAGAAGCGCGTCGGGGCGCTCTGGTCCCTGGCCAACATCGCCACCCTCATCGGGCTGCTCGGCACGGTTTCTGGCCTCATCACCACGTTCGCGGCGATCGCCGCGCCGGGCCTCTCCCAGTCCGACAAGCAGCGGATGCTCTCCAACGGGATCGCGGAGGCGATGTACAACACCGCGCTTGGCCTCGGGATCGCGGTCTTCTGCATGATCACCCACGTCCTGCTCCACACCAGGGCGAAGGCGATCCAGCACGACCTCGAGTCGACGATGGAGCGCACCTTCAACCTCCTGACGCTCACGCAGCGACCCGGCTGATCCCGCCCCGCGCGCGGCGTTCGCACGGACCGCCATGGAATCCCCTACGGCCCTCAGCGCCGCCCAGCGGGCGAAGGTGCGCCGACGGAGCCAGCCGCGCGCGCTCGCTCCGGACGAGGAGGGCAGCGAACTCAACATCGTCCCGTTCCTCGACATCATCGTCAACATCCTCATCTTCGTCCTCGCGACGGTGGCCGTCACCTTCACGGCCACCATCACCACGTCGCCCCCGGCGAGCGGGGGCGTCCGCAAGGAGATCGAGAGCGCCGCGCTCAACCTCACCGTGATCATCGTCAACGATGGGTTCAGCATCAAAGCTTCGGGCGGCAACGTCGCCCCCGGCTGCAACGGCGTCGGGCCGGGGCTGGCGATCCCCCGGCGGGGCGGCGAGCACGACTACGCGGGCCTCAACGCCTGCGTGACCCGCCTCAAGCACTCCAACGCGGATTTTGCGACCGAGCGGCAGGCGTTCATCAACGCCAACCCCGGCACGCCGTACCAGGAGGTGATTCACGTCGCCGACGCGCTGCGTGCCAGCCCGTCGGGCGAGGTCCTTTTCGACGAGATCAACTTCAAGGTGTCGAGATGACGGGGCCGGCCGACTCCGGACCGAGCTCCGGGCTCCGCGCCCCGCCCGCGCCGGCGTCCCGGGTGCGAGCGGAGCTCCGCAAGGCGATCCGCCGCAACGCGGCCGAGCCCGAGGTGAACTTCCTGAACATCACCGCGATGCTCGACATCATGACGATCATCCTGGTCTTCATGCTGATGAACCTGGGGGTGACCACGGCCTCCGTACCGCAGAGCGACGACCTGCGTCTGCCGACCTCGATCGTCCGCACCCAACCGCCCACGGAGGGGGTGGTGGTGACCATATCTAAAAGCCAGATCCTGGTCGGGGACGACAAGGTCGTGTCGCTGCCGAGCCGGCATTCCATGGTGCAGACGGGCGCCGGCGCGAACAACAAGCGCAGCGGAGCCCAGGACCTGTACATCGTGCCGCTCGGCAACGCGCTCCAGTCCGCACGGCGCACCGACAAGCTCGTCCGGCAGGCGAAGGGCCAGGACCCCTCGGTGTCCGAAGCGATCGTCATCGCCGACGGGTCGACCCCCTATCGGCTGCTGCTCGAGGTGCTGCACACGCTCGGTCAGAACGAGTTCGGCCGCTACCACCTGATGGTGATGCAGGCGCAGTCGGGCGGCCCGGAGTGAACGCGCGTCCGCGCGCGGCGCCCCGTCCCCTCCACCGAGCCCCCAGCCCGCTCCCCCCTGATCGGGGCCGTCCGTGCCGGCGGCCGGTCCCTTCCCATGCTGATTCTGTGGCGCCCGGGCTTGCCCCGCCCCGGGGGCTCGTGCTAGGGGCAGAACCGTCGTTGATGTGTCGCTCCCGCGGGGGGAGCGTCCCGAGCGGCGGCTCTGGATCTCGGCTAGGTCTGGGCTGTCGGTAGGTATCGCTCGGATCAAGCTCGGCTCGGAATGGTCGCATCGCGCCACCCGAACCAGCCCACGGTCCTCGAGCCATGTCTTGGATCGGTTCCCCGCTGGAAAGCGGCGGCGCCGTCGCTTCGCCCGCAGATTTTCCCATCGTGACCGAGATCGGGCTCACCGTCGTCACCAACCTGCTCGGCTTGGCGTTCGCCGTCGTGTTGGCGCGCTGGATCCTCACCGCTGACGCCGGGTCGGCCGGGCTTCGTCGCCTCGACGGCGCGGTGCGGCGCGCGGTCGACGTCCAGCTCTGGCGCTCGTTCCGGAGTGCCAGCGCCTTCGCCGCCGTGGGGCTCTCGGTCGCCCTCGCCGGATCGGGGCTGCGCCTCCTCGGCGTGGCGCCGGCTCCGAGCCTGGCGAGCGCGCTGCTCACCGCCCTCGGCTTTGCGGTGGGCGTCGTGATGGCGTGCCTCACCGCGCAGCTCGGCGCCCAGCTCGCCCGTGCGGGCACGGTGCGCGCGGTCGCCGCGGCGCGCCGAGACACCGGGGACGCGATCACCGTGCTCCTGCGCTCGACGGGGGCCGCAGCCCTCTTCGCCTCCACCACTGCGGTGCTGGCGAACCTCAGCCTTTTCGTCCTGGCCTTCGCCGTCGAGGGTGGCTTCTCGTCGACCGGCGACGCAGCGCGCGCCGCCTCCCGCGGCGCGCTGCTGGTCGCCCCCACGGCGTTCGGCTCCGGCGCGGCGGCGCTCCTGATCGAGCGCACGGGCTCGGTCTACCGAGCCGCCACCGCCATGGCGACGGAGATCGCGGGGGACGCTACCGGCGCGGTTGGACACGACGACCCGCGCAACCCCGCGCTGATCGCCGAACTGGTGGGGAGCCACCTGGGTCGAACCGCGGTGCGGGTGCTCGACCTGCAGGTTGCGGTGGCGGTCGCCGGGGCCATCCAGGCGCCTCTCAGCGTGGCGATCCACACCGCCACCGGCTCGGTGGGGCTCGCGCTCCTCCCGGTGGTGGTCCACGCGTTCGCCGCGATCGCAAGCGCGGTGGGGCTCCTGGTCGTGCGTGTGGGGCCGCGCGAGACGGCCACTGCTGCCCTCTACCGCAGCCTCGCGGCGACCGTCGCGGTGGCGACGGGCGGGCTCGCCGCCGCCTCGCTGTGGCTGGTCGGCGAGCATTGGTTGCGCCTGTTCGCGAGCGGTCTGGCGGCGCTAGCAGCGCTTCTCATCGCCTCGCGCGTCGCGAGCGTGCACCACCGCACCCGCGCCGGACGCGCCCGGGAACTCGGCCCCGGATCGCGCGCGAGCGCTGTTCCTGCTCTCACCGCCGGCCTGGGCATTGGACTCGAGTCGGCCATCGTCCCGGTGGTGGTCACGGGGCTCGGGCTGGTCGTCAGCTGGCACCTCGGTCAGAGCACGGGCATCGCGGACGGCGGCGTGATCGCGCTCGCCACGGCGACGGCGCTCCTGCTCAGCGCCGCGCCGTTTGCCCTGGCGATGTCGGCGTTCGACCCCTCAGCCAGTGACGCGCGGGGCGTGCTCGCGCTGACCCGCGACGACGACACCGACGCGACGTCGAGCCGCGTCCGCGAGCTCGACGAGGCGGGCTTCGCCGCCGGCCACCTCGCGCAGCCTTACCTCGTCCTGCTCGGCGCCGTGGTCGCCTTCGGTGCCGCCTGGACGCTGGGCATCGCCCACGGCGAACCCACCGGCGTCACCGCCTTCACGGCCAGCGCCGTGCTCCCCGGTGTGGTCTGGAGCGGCGCCCTCGGTGGCGTCCTGGTCCTGGCCCGGATCGGCGGCGCGACCCGGGCGGCTGGGCGCGGCGCGGTCGAGCTGACGGCCGAGATCGATCGCCAGCTCCGCCGTTTTCCGCGGGAGCGCGGCGTCGCGCAGATCCCCGCCGATTTCACCCCCAGCTACCGGGCCTGCACTGACCTCGCCGCCACTGTCGCCGCGCGCGGCGCCTGGCCGACCGCCTTCGCGCTGACCATACCCCTGCTGGTCGCTCTGGTCGCGCTCCTGGTCGGGTGGGCGATCCCTACGACCGCGAGCCAACGCCTGCCGACGCAGGCGCTGACAGCGCTATCGCTCGTCGGCACCGTCACGGGGCTCGGAGCCGCACTCACCGCGACAGGCGCCAGCGCCCTGCTACTCGGGCCCCGTCGCGCGCCTCGGCGCCCCGCGGGTGGGGAGCAAACCTCCTCCACCCCCGCCGCGCTGGGCGAGGTGATGGCGACAACGGTCGGACCGACGGCGATGCTGCTGGTCAAGGTCGTCGCCGTCGCCGCCCTCGTCCTCGCCCCAGCCCTCGGCTGACTCCCTCACGGCTTCCCCAACCCAAGGATCGGCGATTGTCCTCCATCTCTGAGACGCTCTCCACCCTCTCCGACCGAGGCCTGCGCAGGCTGCTCGGCGCCCGCACCTTTCTCCGCGGCCTCGACTACGAAAAGCGCAAGGTCGTCGAGGAGGTCGAGGTCACCGAGGCCAGCGCGCACGGCCGTGTGCGCGGCTCCGATCCCGATCCCTATGAGACGACGATCCGCCTCGGCGGCGACGGCATCACCTCCTTCTGCACCTGCCCGGCCTTCCAGAAGACGAGCCAGCACTGCAAACACGTCGCTGCGCTGCTCATCACCGTGCGCAACCAGGCGCGCGCACAGATGCCCCGCCAGCCACCGCAGGCGGCGCCCGCGCCGGCTGCGGCCCCGGCCCCGGCCCCCGCCGCCAGCCAGGACCAGAGCAAGGCAAGCCGCCGCCGTGACCGCCGCCGTCGCGTCCAGTCGCAGCAGCACGCCGTCCCACCGGGGATGCAGCTCCCACCGACCGTGAGCGCGAGCGCGCGCGCGACAGGGCTCGGCGCCTGGCTCGCTCCGCAGGGGCTCGTCCGGAGCCGCCCCCTCGAGTTTCGCGTCCACGTCCGTCAAGGCGGGCTGACGGTGACGGTCCTCGACACCGACGCTCGAGTGCCTCTCCTACCAAGCGTGGCGCTCTCGTGGCAGGCGCACGCGCCCACCCCCGAGCGCGAGGCGCTGCGAGTGCTCGCCCGGTTCGAGAGCGGCAACCCCCGTCACCCCGCCGTCGACATTCGGGGCGAAGACGCCGCCGAGTTGCTCCCCCACCTCGTGGGCCTGCGTGTGCTCCTCGAGCCGGCGTTGATGCAGCTCCGGTTCGTCGACGAGGCGATCCGGCCCCGCTTCGATCTCGAGATGGTCGGCGCCGACACCATCGTCTGCAAGGCGACCTTCGAGCGCAACGGCGACGGGCGTCGCTTCCACCTCGCCTCGGGCGGCTGGTTCGAGGGCGCCCCAGGCTGGCACATCGACACCAGCGAGGGCACCGCCCGGCCGCTCGATCGCCGCGTCGCCCCCGCGGCGTTGACCCGGTTGCTCCGCAGCTCCACCATCGCCGAGCCCGCGTCCGAGCTCATCGCCCTCATCACCGACGGGTTGCCGCGCGTGGCGCTCGAGATGGGCGCCGAGCTGCCCGACCTCTCCCAGGTCGCGGACGTGACGGATCTCGAGCCGACCTTCCGGCTCCGAGCCACCGGCTCCCTCACCGAGGTGAGAGCGAGCCTGACCGCCTGCTATGGCGACGAGGAGGTCGAGATCCGCGCCGATGGGATGTCACCTCCTGTCCGTATCATCCCCCCACGGGAAGGCCAGAAGCGCGCCAAGGTGATCCGCTTCGACATCGTCGCCCAGCAACAGGCGTCCGGGGAGCTCGCCTCCCTGGGCCTCTCCGCCGACGAGTCGGGGGCGCTCTTCGCTGCGGACGGTGACCGGGCCATCCAGTTCTGGGCCGAGGGTGTCGGCTCGCTGCCGGAAGACTGGGACCTCTATGTCCCCGAGGACCTCGTCGGCGCCCAGGTGCGCCGCGGCTTCGTGGCCATGAACGCGCGCGTCTCGAGCGGGGTCGACTGGCTCGCCGTCAAGGTGACCTACGAAAGCGAAGGGATCGGGGTGGACCGCGCGGAGCTCGAGCGATGCCTGCGCGAGGGCCGCAAATTCGTTAAGCTCAGCGACGACTCCTTCGCGCAGTTCGACCCGGAAAAGGTCCGGGCGATGATGGACCGCGAAGTGGAGCTCATGGCCTCCTCCGGCAAGTCCGGCAAGCTCGCGCTGTCCCAGGTTGGCCGCGTGCAGGAGCTCCTCCAGCACGCCGAGTCCACCAGCGTCGCCGCCTCGACGCGCGCACTCTTCGAGAAGATCGGCAATATCGCCGAGATCGCGCCGGCCAAGCGTCCCCGCGGGCTCAAGGCCGTCCTGCGACCGTACCAGGAGCAGGGGCTCTCCTGGCTCAAGTTCATCGATGACCTCGGCTCGGGCGGCGTTCTGGCCGACGACATGGGGCTCGGCAAGACGGTCCAGACCATCGCGCTGTTCATGGCGCTGAAGCAGGAGAAGAAGGCGCTGCGCGCCTTGATCGTGGCGCCAACCAGCGTCGTGACCAACTGGGTGCGCGAGATAGAGCGCTTCGCCCCGACGCTGACGACCGCGCTCTGGCACGGGGCCGGGCGCCGGGAACAGAAGAAGGACCTCGGCAACGTCAACGTTATCATCACCAGCTACGCCCTGCTCCGCCGTGACATCGATCTCCTGAAGAAGATCAAGCTCGACTACGCCATCCTCGACGAGGCGCAGAACATCAAGAACCCGCTCAGCGCCACCGCCCAGTCAGCTCGCGAGCTCCTCGCCGAGCGCCGCCTAGCGCTCACCGGGACACCCATCGAGAACCGCCTCAGCGAGATCTGGTCGATCTTCGAGTTCGTGAGCCCGGGTCTGCTGCCCCCGCTGCCGAAATTCGAGGAGAAGTTCGCGCGCCCGATCGATCAAGGAGACTCGCGAGCGGCGGCCCGCCTCCGCGCGGTGATCCACCCCTTCATTCTGCGCCGCACCAAGCTCGAGGTCGCCAAGGACCTGCCGGCCAAGATCGAGGTCGACAAGATCGTCGATCTCGCCCCGGATCAGCGCGCCATCTACACCCAGGTCCTGCGCGAGGTGCGGGCCCAGGTCCTGGGCGAGGTCGAACGTGCTGGTATGGCGAAGAGCCAGCTCCACATCCTAGCCGGGCTAACCAAGCTCCGTCAGGCCGCCTGCGACCCGCGCCTGCTGGGGTTGCCGCGTGAGTTCAGCCACGACGACAGCGGCAAGCTCAGCGCGCTCCGGGAGCTCATCGACGAGGTCGAGTCCGGCGGCCACAAAGTGCTGGTGTTCAGCCAGTTCGTCTCGATGCTGCGGCTGGTTCGTGATGCCCTCGAAGAGGACCGAATCAAGTACGAGTACCTCGACGGGAGCACCACCGATCGCGCCGAGCGCATCGAGCGGTTCCAGACCGACCCGACCATCCCCGTTTTCTTGATCAGCCTCAAGGCGGGCGGGACTGGCCTTAACCTCACAGCCGCGGACACGGTCATTCACTTCGATCCCTGGTGGAACCCAGCCGTGGAGGACCAGGCCTCCGACCGCGCCCACCGCATCGGTCAGACCAAGGTGGTGACCGTGTACCGACTGGTGGCCGCCGGGACCATCGAAGAGAAGATCCTCGAGCTGAAGCAGAAGAAGAAGGAGCTGGTGGCGTCCGTGCTGAGTGAGGACTCGCCAGCGGGGAAGAAGCTCACCCGCGACGACCTGGACGAACTGTTCCGGCTCGAGTAGGCGCCCCTAACCGCACGACGCCAGGTGCCCTCGATGCGGACACTGCGCCCGATCACCGGCGCATCGAGACACCCATCAGCAGCCCGAAGCCGATCAGCGACGTGACCAGGCTCGAGCCGCCGTACGAGAACAGCGGGAGCGTGATCCCCACCACCGGGAGCAGCCCCATTGCCATCCCCGCGTTGGCCAGCGTGTGCCAAAAGACCACCGCTCCCACCCCGATCGCCACCGCGGCGCCGAAGCGATCCTTGGCCTGAGATGCCACGTGGATGGACCAGATGCACAGGAACGCGTAGTTCCCCATCAGCACCAGCCCACCGATCAGACCCCAGTCCTCCGCGAACACGGCCAGTGGGAAGTCACTGAACTGATCGGGCAGGAAGCCGAACTGGTTCTGCGTCCCCTGCATGAATCCCTCGCCCCAGAACCCGCCGTTCCCGATCGCGATGCGCGACTGGAGTGCGTGCCAGCCCGTCCCCGTCTTGTCGGCCTCCGGATCGAGGAAGCTCGTGATTCGGTCGCGCTGATACTCGCGCATCCCGTAACTCCAGAGCAGGAACGCGGCCGCAGCCAGCGTCGCCGCTAGGGTGACCACCGTCCGCGGCCGGATCCGCATCATGGCGAGCATGGTCCCGGCCGTGAAAAGGTACACGAGCGCCGTGCCCAGATCCGGCTGCACCATCACCAACCCCACCGGGAGCACGGTGATGGCAAGCGCCGGGACCAGGTCGATCAAGCTACGGGGCTCCGTCTTCGGATCGTCGTGGAGGTGCTTTGCCAGCACGACCACGAGGAACATCTTCATGAACTCGCTGGGCTGGTAGTTGAACCACCCGAGTTCGATCCAGCGCCGTGCTCCTCGGGTGTCCGCACCGAGCACGAACACGAGACACAGCGTGAGGATGCCGAAGGCGTACATCGGGTACGCCAGCCGCTCGTACTGGCGATAGTCGATGGCCGCGACCAGGATCCCCGCCAGCATCCCGACCACCAGCCAGTAGATCTGGGAGACGTAGACGTCGGCCAATCCAGCCCGAGCCCCGGCGCCGATGTAGGGGCTCGTCGCGCTGTACAAGTTGACCACGCCCATCGTCGCGACGGTGACGATCCCCGTCATCAGGTACCAGTCGATCTGCACCCCCGAGCGAAACGAAACCCGGTCACCGGCCCGCGCCATCAGAGCTCCTCGTCGACTGTCTTACGCCGCGCCGCGAGGCGCTTCGCCTTTAGTCGTTGCCACTCCGCGACGACGCGCATGGCGACCGGCACCGCGTTCTTGCCGCCGCCACCGCCGTGCTCCACCAGCACGACGATCGCGATCTCCGGCGATGTCGCGGGCGCGAAGCCAGCGAACCAGGCGTGGTCGCGGTTGAAATACCAGACCTTGTCCGGGTCGACGCCGCGCGGCGTCGCCCGACTCACCTGGGCCGTGCCAGTCTTGCCTCCCATGTCGACCCCCTCGATGCGCTCCGCGTTGGCGGTGCCGCTCTCGTCGGAGACGACCCCCGCGAGCGCGCTCATGACAAGGGCGCGGTGGTCCGGGTCGAGGTCGATGACCCGCCGGACCCGCGGCGGGAATTCCTGAACCACGGTCCCATCGCTGGTCTCGATGCTCCGAATCACCTGCGGCTGGTACAGCGTGCCCCCGTTGGCGAGGGCGGCGTAGGCGAGCGCCTCCTGCAGGACGGTCACCGTCGAGGCGCCCTGCCCGATGGACGCGAGCAGGGTGTATCCCCCCATGAACGCCCCCTTGTACCGCCGCGTGTACCAGCTGCGCGTCGGCATGCGTCCCGGGGCCTCGGGGTTGATGCCGATGCCCGTCTTGGTTCCGAAGCCGAAATCCCGCCCGATCTTAGCCAGGCGATCGATACCGGTCTTTCCCGGTGCGTTCTGGAGCGCCTCACCGAGCGCATAAAAGTACGTGTTGCACGACTCGACGATGGCCTCGTGCAGGTTGTCGTGTCCGTGCACGCCCGTGCACCGGAAGTAGCGCTTGCCGTACCAGTATCCGCCCCGACAGGCGACCTGCGTGCGCGAGTCGATCAGTCGATCCCCCAGCCCCGCCAGGGCACTGAAGGGCTTGTATGTCGACCCGGGCGGGTACGCAGCGGAGATGGTCTTGTCCAACGTCGGTCGGAGAGGGTCTGCGTAGAGCCGCCGGAAAGTGTCGCGCACGGCCTTGGTGCCGCTCCCGCCTGACACGACGTTCGGGTCGAAGCTGGGCTTGGAGTAGGCGGCCAGGAGGCGGCCCGTGCGAACATCCACCACCACAACCGCCCCCGCGAGGTGAATGCGCATCGCCGCATCGACGGCGCGCATCAGATCGATGTCGATGGTGAGTGACACGTCGCGCCCGGGGACCGGATCCAGCTGCCGCGGTTCGTCCAGGTACTTGGCCTCGATCTGCTCCGGATTGAGGTTGGGCCGGCTCATCCCGCGCACGACCTTCTTCCAGCCTCGCTGCCCGCGCAGATAGCTCTCCCAGCGCCGCTCGACCCCCACGGCACCGACGCGGTCGCCGGACCGGTAGCCGTGATCGCCGGGCCGCGCGAGGATCTCTGCGTCCACCTCCCGCATGTAGCCGAGCGCGTGCGCGCCCAGCTCTCCGTGCGGGTAGTACCGGACTGGAACCGGTGCCACCTCCACCCCCGCCAGGCCCTCGCCCGGGCGCGCCCTCCGGCCGCGCACCTCGTGGGTCTTGAGCGCAGCGACGACGTCACGGCTGACATCCACCTGGAGCAGCGTCTGCTGCATCCGCCGCGGCCCCTGGCGCGCTTCGCGGATGTAGGCCTCGAGCGTGGCGCGCGCCTCGGTGTCGAGCCCCATCAGCTGCACGACGCGCGGCCAGGTGTTCTCCAGGTCGATGATCCCGGGCGTTACGAAGACGTTGTATGACGGACGATTCGCCGCCAGCACAGTCCCGTTGGCGTCCCGGATGACCCCCCGCGACGTGGCCAGCGGGATACGACGGACGATGTTCTTGCGCGCCTCGTGCCGATGGAGCTCCCCCTCGATCACCTGGAGCTCGATCAGGCGCCCGGTCATCACCGCGAACGTCGCCAGCACCACCACCACCATCCAGTGGTAGCGACGGCGAAACTCGCCCACGTCGGACCGCTGCACCAGGAAGTCCATCGTCGGCCTCCCTAGCTCCGCGCCTCGACCTGCCCCCGCGCGGGCGCCGTGCCTCCCTGGTGGAGCCGCTGCACCCAGCGAAACACGATCGGCGCCAGCAGCGCGGTGGCGAGCGCTCGCGGCAGGACCACGGTCGACATCTCCAGCGGACGTCGCGTGTCGGACCCGAACACCGCGAGCAGCACCAGCACCAGCAGCCCCTCCACCAGGGCAAAGGCGAACGCCAGCGACATGCGCGGCAACAACGTCTGGGCCGTCAGACGCACGCCCGCCAGGCGGGCCAGCCACCAGATCGCGACGTAGGTGAAGGCGAAGAGTCCGATGGGGGCGGTGGCCAGGACGTCCAGGGCATACCCGAGACAGAACGCCAGCACGGCGCCGCGCGCCAGGCTCGGTTCCTGGACGCCGAGGAAGACCACGATCGGCAGCACGAGGTTGGGCGTGGCACCGTGCAGGTACGGCACTACCACGGCTGGCAAGACTCCATCGATCGCCGCCAGCACCCGGAAGGCGTTCGCCTGCGCAAGAATCAGGAGCAGGCCGAGGGCGAGGAGGGCCAGGTTCCTCATCCGCCAACCTAGCGTGCGGCGCGCCCGCGCTCGTGGGTCGCGGCGCACTCCTTGATGTCGGTGAGGACGATGAGCACCTCCTCGAGACGCGAGTAGTCGACTGTCGGCTCGGCCTCGACCTCCTGGTAGATGCCGAACTCCCGCTGCACCACCCGCGTCACCCGGGCCACGGGGATACCCTTCGGGAAGCGGCAGCCGACGCCGCTCGTCAGCAGCAGATCGCCGACATCGACCTCGTCCGTCCGTTGGACATACTCGACGCGGACCTCGTACCGCTTGCGGTTTCCGGTCCCGCGAACGAAGCCGCGCGTCCCCGTCCGCTCAACCACGACATCGACCCCGAACCCGCTGTCCACCGTGAGCTGCACGTCGACCTTGTCGCCCGCCACGCGGAGCACCGTGCCCACCGTCCCGTCGAGCGTCACCACCGGCAGGTTGTCGCGCAGACCAGCCGCCGAGCTGTCCAGAACCACGTGCGCCACGCGGAAGTACTCCGTGGTGTCTTTGGCGACCACGACCGCGCTCACCGTCTCCTCCGGGATCGCCTCGCGAAGCCCGAGGAGGCGACGGAGCCGGCGGTTCTCAGCCTCCTCCGACTCGAGCTCCCGAAGCTTGCTGCGGAGCCTCGCGTTCTCGAAGACCAACCGGTTGTTGTCCTCCTTGACGTCGAGCAAGTAGACGTAGCCCGAAACGATGCGGGAGACGCCGCGTGCCATCACCGCAGCGACGTACTCGAGTGGGGCCGCGACCGCCATCAGCGCACGATCGACCGCGTTCATGTCCTCCGGCCGGCGCACGCTCGCCCGCAGGAAGAAGAACGGTACCGCCAACAGCAGCACCACGATGGCGATGTCACGATAGCGCTTGAAGGACCCCACGCTCGGCCACTCCGTTCATCAGCCGATCGTGACTTCCTTCAGCAGCTCGATGTGATCCAGCGTCTTCCCGCTGCCCAGAACCACGGCGCTGATCGGATCGTCACTGACCATGACGGGCAGGCCGGTTTCCTCGCGGAGGAGCACGTCTATCTGCTTGAGAAGCGCACCGCCCCCGGTGAGCACCACCCCCTTGTCCACGATGTCCGCGGCCAACTCGGGCGGGGTTCGTTCGAGCGCGAGGAGGACAGCCTCCACGATGGCGTTGATCGGCTCCGAGAGCGCTTCGCGCACCTCGTCGGAGTTGACGACGACGGTCTTGGGAATGCCCGCCACCATGTCTCGCCCCTTGACCTCCATGGTGAGCTGCTGCTCGAGCGGGTAGGCGTTCCCGATGGTCGTCTTGATCCGCTCCGCGGTTTGCTCTCCGATCGCCAGGTTGTACTTGCGCTTCATGTAGGCGACGATCGCCTCGTCCATCTTGTCGCCACCCACGCGAACCGACTGCGAGTACACGATGCCGGCGAGCGAGATCACCGCCACCTCGGTGGTGCCGCCCCCTATGTCCACCACCATGTTGCCGCTCGGCTCGGTGATGGGCAGACCGGCGCCAATCGCGGCGGCCATGGGCTCCTCGATGAGGTAGACCTCCCGCGCCCCGGCGCTCTCCGCGCTCTCCTTGACGGCGCGCTTCTCCACCTCCGTGATCCCGAACGGGACACAGATGATGATCCTCGGCTTCACCAGGGTACGTCGGTTGTGGGCGCGGGCGATGAAGTAGCGAAGCATCGCCTCCGTGATCTCGAAATCCGCGATCACCCCGTCGCGGAGCGGCCGGATCGCCTGGATGTTGCCCGGGGTCCGGCCGAGCATCTCCTTCGCCTCGCGGCCGACCGCGAGCACCTTCTTGTCACCTCGGGCGTCCCGCTGGACGGCCACGACGGAGGGCTCGCAGCTGACGATACCCTTGCCCTTCACGTAGATGAGCGTCGTCGCCGTCCCCAGATCGATGGCGAGGTCGTTCGAGAACAGGCCGTAGAGCCAGTCGAATATCATCGATTTCTCTGGGCGATCCTGCGAGCGAACGGGGCACGATAGATCCCGGAAACCGGGAGCCCCGAAAGATGCGAGCGGAGTGGCGAGCGCCTCTTGGGCCGGTTCCTAGCACGCGGTGCGAGCGCCACGCAATCGACCGACGGCGAAACCACTGCGCCCGCGTTCAGCTTCGACACGGCGGGGGCCAGGGCGGCCCCTGGAGCGCTCACTCCTTGTCCCAGTCGTTCCAGTCCCGGTTCTTCTCGCGGCCGCGCTTGGGTCGCGCCGCGTCACCCTCGCCGCCCCCGGTGCCCCTCTTCTTCTTCTTGTCGGGCCGGTCACCGCGCCGCCGGCCCTCCGCCTTCGCCGGGTCGAGGAACGGCGGCGCCCCGGACGGTGGCATCGACGGCGACGGAGCCCGCGACGGCAACGAGCCCGGCTCCCGTGAGGGACGGTACTCGCCGCGGTCGGGTCGCTCCGTCCGCTCCGGCCTCTCGCCTCGGGGGTGGGCGAGGTTGATCATCAGGCGCCTCCCGCCCAGATCCGCGTCTCGCAGCGCCAAGATGGCCTCGTTGGCCGCCTCGGGGGTCGACATCGCGACGAACCCGAACCCGCGCGGTCGCCCGTCGGGCCCCGCCGGCAGGTGAACCCGGGCCGGGCGTCCCGCTCCTCGCGCCTCGAATAGCGCCTCGATGTCAGCAACCGCGCAGTCGTACGGGAGGTTGCCGACGTAGAGCGTCCGATCCGCGCCCCGATCGGCGCCGCCGCCGAAGCCGGCGCGCTCGCCCGAGAAGCTCCGCGACGCTCCATCGCTCCGCTCCGGTCCCCGTCCGTCACCTTGATCGTGGGCGCGCGGGAACCCCTCGCCGCGCGCGTCGCCACGATCCTGCCCGCGCGGCGGTCCATCGCGCCGCGGCGCCTCGGACTGAAACGTCCGCACGGAGATGGAGCGGCCCGCCTGCATCGACCCGTCGAGGGAGCGCCGGGCCTGCTCGGCCTGCTCGGCAGTGCCGAGCGTCACGAAGCCGAAGCCTCGCGGGCGCCCCGTCATCCGATCGCGGGGCAGGCTCACGTCCGTGACGGTGCCGCCCGTCGCCTCGAAGACCTGTCGGAGCACGTCCTCGGTAACGGAATCCGGCAAACCGGCTACGAAGAGCTTCCGTTCATCCTCGTTGGCCATTGCGTCGAGACTATCCCGATCCCCTGCCGCGGCGAGCCATACCCCGCGGTGCTTGGATCATCGGAGCCGGAATCCGACGATACGTGGCGGAAGAACGCCGTCAAGTCACCTTTGACGGCGCCGCCTCCAAGACAGCAAC
Source organism: uncultured Polyangiaceae bacterium (assembly GCA_964480725.1). Lineage (GTDB taxonomy): Bacteria > Myxococcota_A > Polyangia > Polyangiales > Polyangiaceae > JAFGBI01. Next base: position 124,900 of record CAYZQO010000005.1, read on the forward strand.
GCCGACCGCGGGCACGGCAGAGGGCGAGCGCCCTAGCCACGACGCGGCGCGCGTGGATGGCGGTCGAGCCCGGGACGCTCCGGGAGGGGCTCCCTGCCCCGGCGGCTCGCCCCGCTTCCCTGCGCGGCCGGCCCGTGTATCCTGCGGCCCCTCCGCCCCGATGAAGACCCGGATCCTCGTCAATCCGCGGGCCGGAAGCGGCGCCGCGACCGCCGCCGTGCCGCTCATCGAGCGCGGGCTCCGCGAGCACGGCGAGAGAGTTGACGTCGAACCGACGCGCGGTCCCGGAGACGCCGCGCGCGTCGTCCGCGAGGCGCGCGAACAAGGCGTCGACTGCGTGGTGGTGGTCGGCGGCGATGGCACCCTGAACGAGGCCTGTCAGGCCTACCTGGACGACGCCGGAGCGGTGATCCCGGGACCCCAACTCGCCGTGGTGCCTGCCGGCACGGGCGCCGATTTCGTGAAGACCTTCGGTGTCGGTTCGGGGACGCCGGCGGCTCTCGCTCGAATCCTCGCCTCACCAGGGCGCCGCATCGACCTCGGGATCGCCGAGCTGACCGGTCACGACGGCGCCCTGGTTCGCCGCGCTTTCGTCAACATCCTCAGTTTCGGCCTCGGGGGGCTGACCGATCGCATCGTCACCCGTAGCCCCAAGTGGCTGGGCGGACGGGCTGCGTTCTTCTCGGGGGCGCTGCGCGCCCTGATCGCCTACCGGAACCTGCCCGTTCTCGTCAGCGTCGACGGGCACCCTTGCCTCGAGGCCCCCGTCCTCAACGTGGCGATCGCCAACGGTCGGTACTTCGGCGCCGGCATGAAGATCGCTCCCGAGGCCGACCCGAGCGACGGCTTGTTCGACGTGGTGGCGCTCCACGACCTGACCCGTGCCCAGGGGCTCGGCCTCGCGGTCAAGATCTACCGCGGGACGCACCCCGGCTCACCGGGAGTTCGGGTCGCGAGAGGTCGTGAAGTCCGCGCCGTCCCCGTCCGCGACGACCTGGAGGTGCTGATCGATCTCGACGGAGAAACGCCGGGCCGCCTCCCACTGACAGCCCGCGTGGCGCCAGGGGCGCTGACCCTGCGCATCTGAGCGGACCCACCCCGTCGTCTCCGGCCCCGGGGCACGCCCCGGGCCCGACCCGGGTCCCCCGCGACGGGTCGAGACGGTGAACGGTCACCCGCGCGTGGCCCGTGCCGCTCGGCGGGCGGCGCGCCGCGCCGCCGGCGACACCGGGGTGCCCGTCCCCCCGACGCCACTGACCGAGGGCTCGTCCCGCACGGCCGGACCCACCTCGGCCGCCAACGGCGGGGCCCGCCGGATGTGGAGGAGGAAGCCGATCCCCACCCCCAAGAGCACGATGCAGAACCACTGGGCCGGCGTCAGTCCAAGGTAGCGAGCGTCTCGCACGCGCAGGAAGTCCAGCGCGAACCGGACCGGCGCGTAGTAGAGCGCCATGATCGCGAGGAAGAAACCCGACGGGCGCGGCTGCCGCCTCCACCGGAGGAAAGCGAGCGCGAGCGGGATGGTGAGAACGAACTCGTAGAGACCGAGATCGTAGCGACCCCCGCTCGGAAACTGCACCGCGAACCAGGCGTCGCTCGCGAAACCTGGGTGGTCGTGCGCGACTGAGCAGCCCGCCCGCCCGAAGGACCACCCCACGGGCAGCGCGCTCGCCACTGCGTCGGCATAGGGCAACACTCGCTGGCGGTGACGAGCGCGCCACACGAACGCGCCCACCACCCCGCCGATGAACCCGCCGAAGCTGCTCAGCCCCTCCCACAGCCGCAAGAGGACCAATGGATCCTCGAGCAGCTCCCCCGGGCGATAGAGGACGACTTCGAGCACGTGGGCGGACAGGAACCCGATCCCGACCACCCAGGTGATGAAAGACGTCATGGCGGGCTCGCTCAGCCCGACCCGACGCGCCTGGCGGATCGCGAGCCAGGCCCCGACGTACACTCCCGTCGCCACCAGGACCCCAAACGGCTGGATGGCGATCGGCGCGGGCGGCCAACCGCCACCAAGCGACCCCTCCGGCAACAGCGTCAGCACGAGACGCTCGGTCGGGATGTACGGAATCAGCGGGGCCGCAAGCACGGGGCGAGGCTCTTACCACGCCCCCGCGGCGACACCAGCGCCGCCCCCAGGATCCGGCGAGACGGAGCTCACCCCAGGGGGATGACGGGCTCCACCACGACCCGGTCCTCCTCATCGCTGACCGGCGCCGCGATCATGACCACCCGGACCCCGTCGCACACGCGCACGAGCACCGCTGGGCTCGTCGCGGCGGCGGCGCATCGCGCGGCCGGCACCACCGGCTCGAGGGCGTTCTCGACCACCTGCAGGGCCACGGCGACGGCGTCGAGCCGAGCCAATGCGTCGCCGGTCGGGACGGGCCGCAGGGTCACCGCCTCCGAGACGCGGCTCCAGAGCTCCGGGCCCGTCAGCTCCGCCCCCGCGACCCGACCGCGCTCGAGATCGATCACGACGTCGAACAGCGCCTGGCGCGCCGAAAGCGAGCTCGCCTCGGGCACGGCATAGTCGAGCGCCATGGCCTTGACGCAGCGCCCGCCCACACAGCGAGCCATGGGCGACAGGATGCGCCAGCGGTGCAAGAGCTCCGAATCTAGCGCCGACGTGGGCCGACCCCAGGTCCGGATCCCGACCAGCAGCCGCGCGAACCGCGAGACCTCCTCGACCACGCGGCGGCGACCGGTGGCCGCCGCATCGAGCTCCGCCGTGATCGCCCGCGCCCGGCGCTCGAAGCGAGCCTCTCGCTGCCGGGCGTACTCCGCGGCGAGCTCGAGCTCCCGGATCCGGCGCGCAACCTCGACGTGGTGTGGCCCCGCGGGGAGCGCGACGAGGTAGGCCCGCAGCAGCGGCAATCGATCGAACGAGCGCGCCCAGTATCGCGACTCCTCCGCGGTGAACCACCGTTCGACCTCGGTGGACCAGGCGCCGTCGGGAAAATCGTGCAGGTAGGCGTCCGCTGCCGCGAGCCGCTCCTCGAGCGTCGGTGCGGTGCGTGCCGTGCGGTAGCTCGCGTACTCGGCCGGGGGGGCCGTCACCCGCTTCAGCGCCGTGCACCCAGCGAGCGCGAGCCCAAGCAGCAGCAGCAGCGCTGGACGCCTCATCCCTCCCCCCGGGGCGGGCAGAAATCGCACTCCGAAGGTATCCGCGGCGCTCGCTCGTCCACGGTGTCGCGGAACACGCGGCAACTCGCCGCCTCGAGGGCCCGGAGGCAGACCTCGCCGTCGTGAACCAGTGGGACGCAGCCAGGCTCGAACTCCGTCGGCACGGACTCGGTCCCGGCGCATGCCTCGCGACAGGGAAGCGTCTGGATCGCGCAGCGGGTGCACTGCTCGCACTCGACCACACGCACCCGCTGGTAGAAAATCGTCGGATCGAGCTCCTCCGCCGCCTGTCCGCAGCCCCCGACGTCGCCCGGCACCGCGCCCAGCCCGCCAACGAGGACGAGCGCGATGGCGAGGAGGCGCGGCTGCCCCCGGCCCACGCCTGGCAACTCCGCCTCGCTCATCGCCAGACCTCATAGTCGACGAGCCCGCCGACGGACAATCCGACGAGCGGAATGGTGGTCCGCTCGTGCTCTCGTGTGGCAGCTCCACAGAACACGCTGCCGGAGAGCTCGACGGTCAGCGCCATCCCGGCCCGCAGGTACCCCGCGGCGCCGAAGGCAGCCTCCAGACCCGCGGTCGGATCGGGCGCGAGCACGGCGGACGGCCCGAGCCGCGACCGCAGGTGCCAGCGCGCGTCCGGACGCAGGACCGCAAGGTAGCTCGGCGCGAGCGCGCTCTGCCGCACGCCCGCGAGCGCGACCGACGCCACGAGCGCGACGCCGTGCTGGACCCGGGAGACACCCCCCCGGCTCCAGCCGACCGCGAAGTCGGCGTAGGGCGACGTCAGTGAGACGGACTCCGCTGTGCGTCCGAGGGGGGTCGCCAGTCGGTACGGGTTGTCGAATCGGAGCGCCCGCCCCAGGGTCGCGCTCGCCAACCATCGGCTCACGCCGCGCGGGGGGGCGAGCGGGGTGGCTCCCGGCGCTGCACCACCACCGGCGCCGCTCCACGCCGACCCGGTCGGCAGGACCGCGCCGGAGTCACCGGCCAGCGCGTCGCCGGCGCCGAAGGCGGTCCCGAGCGCGAGGAGCCAGGCCGAGCGCCGATCAGCGCGCGCAGGCGGCCTCGACCGACTCCAAGGAACTCGGCGCAGCCGACGTGAGCACCACCGCATCATCCGTGGTCACCAGTACATCGTCCTCGATACGCACGCCAATGCCTCGATAGGGCTCTGGCGCCACCTCGGGCGCGAAGTAGAGCCCCGGTTCGACGGTAACGACCATGCCCGGCTCGAGCCGGCGTGGCCCGGAGGCGTCGCAGTAGATGCCCGCGTCGTGGACGTCGAGCCCAAGGAAGTGGCTGGTCCGGTGCATGTAAAATGGCTTGTAGCGCCCCGCCTCCACGGCGGCCTCGACGGGCCCCTCGACGAGCCCCATCTTGACCAGCCCACGCGTGAGCACCTCCACCGCCGCCGTGTGCACCGCCTCCAACGTGACCCCGGGGCGCACCGCGCCCACGGCGGCAGCCTGAGCCGCGAGCACGAGCCGGTACACCTCCGCCTGCGGCGCCGTGAACCGTCCACCGACGGGGAAGGTGCGCGTGACATCCGCCGCGTAGTGCTCGTACTCGCAGCCCGCGTCGACGAGGACCAGCCCGCCGGCAACGAGAGGGCCGTTGTTTCGATCGTAGTGCAGGATGGTAGCGTTGGCGCCTGCTGCCACGATGGGGGGATAGGCGGGGCGCCCGCCCCCGGCGCGAAACTCGTGGAGCAGGAGCGCGTCGAGATCCTGCTCGCCGAGGCCGGCACGCGCCAATTGCATGGCGTGGAGGTGGGCGGCGCAGGTGATCGTCGCGGCGCGCGCCATCCGTTCGAGCTCAGCGGCAGACTTCACCGCGCGCAGCGGCGCCAACACCTGCGCGGGGTCCTCGATGGATCCCGGGGCGTAGATCCCCTGCCGCGCCCTGCCGCGCGCGCGATCGAGCGCCTCGAGCACCCGCTCGTCGAACCGTCGATCTTGCCCCAGGCGGAAGAACAGGCGGGGCGTGTTCTCCAGGAGGCGAGACAGCTCGGCATCCAGGTCGCCCAGGACCCCCGCTCGGTCGGCTCCGTAGCGCTCCGTGGCTCCCTCCGGACCCGCTCGGGGGCCGGTCCAACGCTCCCGCTCGGGATCGCGCGGACGCACGAAGAGCACGTAGGGCGCCTCCGCACCAGACCGCAGCACGAGCACTGCGTCGGGCTCCTCGAACCCGGTGAGATAAAAGAAGTCCGAGTCCTGACGGAACGGCTCACCGACGCCGGCGTAGGCGCCTTCACGACGTGCCGGCAACACCATCACGCCCGGCTCGATCGCGGCGAGGACGGCAGCGCGGCGGGCGGCAAACTCCGCTTGCATCGGTCCCATGGTCCAGTCCGGCATGCCTACCACGTCGGGTGGCACCTGGGAGCTCCGACGGCGCTCCACCTCCCGCCGTCCGGCCACCCTGGCCGGCGGCACCCCGCGCTCCGCGCGCAGCGTTTGACGACCTCGGGCCCCCACGGTAGAGCCACGCCGTGGACAGCGAGCCTCCCTACGGTGACGACAGGGACCGTGAGAGAGGTCGCTCGGAGCGTGTCCTGCCCGAGCTGATCAAGCGCGCCCTCGAGGTCGGGGTCGGCAAGCTGGTGGAGGGGCCCGAGAACGTGCGCGCCTTCGTCCAGGAGCTGAAGCTCCCGAAGGAGGTCCTTGGCCTCCTCGTCGCTCAGCTCGAGGAAACCAAGAGCGGGATGTCCAGCGCGGTGGCCCGGGAGGTTCGTGAGTTCCTCGAGCACACCAACCTCGGCGAGCAGCTAGCCACGGCGCTCAGCCGCCTATCGCTGGAGGTCAAGACGGAGATCCGCTTCGTGCCCAACGAAGCGGGGCCCAAGCCGCAAGCTTCGACGGAGATCCGAATGCGTCGGGTCCCCAGCGAGCCCCCCCCCGCGGCGCCACGATCAGACAAGGACGACGAGTTTGGCGAAACCACTCGAAGCGGGTAGCGAAATCGACGCCTGGTGCACCAAGTGCCGGATGGATCTCGGCCACCGGGTGGTGGCGATGCTGGACGGACGTCCCAAGCGGGTCGAGTGCCAGACCTGCAATTCCCAGCACAATTACCGCCCCGCCAAGGCGTCCAGCGCGGCGCCCCGCGCGCGGCCGCGGGCAACGACCGGCGCGCGCAGCGCGGCAAGCGCGGCGTCCCACCGCACCAAGGCGGAGGCGACGCGACGAAACGAGTGGGAGGCCAGGGTGCTCGGGCAGGCGGCGACGGCGTTCGCGCGGTTCTCCGTAGAGCGGACGTTCGCGGTGGGCGACCTGGTCCTCCACAAGAAGTTCGGCGAAGGGTACGTGACCGAGCTACTCGAGGGACGAAAAGTGTCGATCCTTTTCCGCGACGGGCCGCGGACGCTGGTGCACGGACAGAAGTGAGCTCGCGGGTCACCGCGGGCACCCCCTGCCCCCCCCGCAGGACACCGTCTCCGGAACACCGAAGCGCCGACGGAGGCCGTCGAGTTCAGCCCGGGTGAGCAGGCGCCACCGTCCCGGTCGGAGGTCAGCGCAGCGGATCCCGGCGAAGGCGACCCGTTCGAGGCGCAACACGGGCTGCCCCGCGGCCTCCCCGAGACGTCGCACCTGGCGGTTACGGCCCTCGTGCAGGGTGACGGTCAGCCAGGTGAACTCCCCCGCCTGCTTCGCTACACCCACCGTCGCCGGCCGCGTCCAGCGTCCATCGATCAGGATGGGCCGTCGCCAGCGCTCGAGTTCGCGGGGACCAACGGCGCCCTGGACCAGCGCCCGGTACTCCTTGGCGGCGCCGGCGCTCGGGTGACCGATCTGGGCCGCGAAGTCGCCGTCGTTCGTCAGCAGCAGGACCCCACTGGTGGAGAAATCGAGACGCCCGACCGGCACGACGCGGACGCCGACGTCGCGCACCAGGGAGGCGACCGTGGGCCGTCCCTCCGGGTCACGCAGCGTGGTCACCGTCCCGGGCGGCTTGTTGAGCAGCACGTAGACGAACGGCTCGGCCTCGACGAGCACTCTGTCTACCTCGACACGGCTGTGCACGGTGTCCACGACCGTACCCAGCTCGGTCACCACCCTGCCGTCGACCCTGACCCGACCTTGACGGATGAGGTCCTCGGCGCTGCGCCGTGAGGCGATCCCAGCCCTGGCGATCACGCGTTGCAGACGCAGCCCGCTCATCGTCCGGCCTCCGAGCTGGCCGAGCCAATCATCGTGCCGATCGACCACCCAGCGGCGCCCTCATCGGGCGCCCGGGGCGACCTCGGCATCCGGCGCCCCCGCGTCGCTCGCGATGCGCTCCGCCTCGCGTCGAGCCTGTTGCTGCTCCTCCTGCTCGCGCTCGCGCCGCTCGGCGGCACGGTACGCCAGCTCATCGCGGTCCCAACGGTCCACCTTGCCGTCTCGGTCAAGGTCCACCCCCCGCCGCTGCAGGGTTCCGTCCGCATAGACCTCCCACACGTCCGTCCGCCCGTCGAAGTCTTCGTCCAACTCGCCCCGGAGCTTCTGGCCACGAACGTAGAAGCGCTTCTCGTCGGGACGACCGTCACGGTTTCGATCGACCTTGATCTCCGCAATCCGCCCCGATGAGAAGGTCGTCCAAGTGTCGATCCGCCCGTCGTAGTCGGTATCCGCCAGCTCCCGCAGCGGGTCTCCTCCGTCGTCGTACACGCGCACCACGTCCTTCACGCCGTCGAGGTTCTGGTCCACCTCGCGACACCGGAGGACGCGGTGCGCGTCGTCTCCCTGGCCAACGACGGCGTAGACCCGGCGGATGTTGGGCTTGGCCGCGCGAGCGCTGGCCGTCTCCTCGACCTCCCGGTCCGCCTGACCCTCGTAGGCGCAGCGCGATCGGTCGTCGGCAGCCACCTCCGACGACGATCTCCAGTCGTCGGGCGGAGGGTCGGCCTCGGTGTGCTGGCGCCGTGCGCAGGCGCCGAGCAGGAGCGATCCCGCGAGCGCGACCACGACTCGGGAGCGGCCCCGATCACTGCGCACGCGGCCCCCCATCCTCGCTGGGCTCCGCTCGCTGATCGACCTCGGTGGGCAGCGAGTCCGGGCGCTGGAAATCGGGCGAGCGATAGCGAAACTCGTCCCGCGCGGGGGGCACGTAGCCGACGGCACAGAGGTCCACTCCCGCCTTCTGGTCGCGGCGTCCGTCGCCGTTGGCGTCGGCGTACATGGTCGGACAATCGGGTCGGGCGGGGTCAGGATACTCCCACCACTCGTCGATCCGCCCGTCACCGTCCGAGTCACGCTCGGAGCGCGCCACGCGCTGATCGACGACGTAGTGCCAGGTGTCGATGTGACCGGCGAGGGTCGTCGCCTGGCGAATCTCGATGAGCACCCCCGCACGGTACAGCCTCACCTCGGTGATGGCCGAGTCGCGACCGTAGGCGTACTCTCGGCGACGCATCCGGCCGCCCTCGTCGTAGTACGTCCATAGGTCGGCGACGCCATCGTGATTCAGGTCGATGGCCTGGCAGACCGGTCGTCCCCCGCGCCGGACCGTCGCGATCTCCGCGCGCCCGTCGCCATCCGCGTCGAACCGTTCGGTAGCGCTCTCCACGGGACAGGGCTCGTGCGCCGTCGGCGGCGCGGGGCTCTCTGCGGCGGCGGCGCCGCGCCCGCTGCGGCGGCCAGCAGAGTTACACCCAGAACAGAACACCAGCGCTCCGAAGAGGCCGGCCCAGGCACCCGAGCGTCGCCACCCGCGCATCGTCGCCAGCGCCTTGATGGCGCCGAGCGTCCCGTGAGCAGTCGCGGCCCGGTCCCGCGCGACGCGCCTCCCCCCGGCAGGCGTAGACGAGATGGCCTTCGCGGTTTTCATCGACTTGGTCCAGCCCCCAATGCGCGCTCGGTGCCAACCGCCGCCACCCGGAGACACCGCCATCCTGAGGCGCTAGAGGCGGGGCTCGCAAGTAGGCCGCTGGGCCACGGCCCCTGCCGGCTGGCTGGAACGTCATCAAAAGACAGAACTTCCGGCCGGACAACGCGCAAGATTTCGAAATGGTTGGCTTTTAAGCAAAGGCGGGCAACTCCAACCGATTGACAACACACGTATGGGAATCTAATGTAACGGCTGGCACGTCGCTCCGGACCAGATCTCCCATGTCACGCAAGAAGATCTCGACCACCGTCTACATCACGCCGGAGCAGAACGATCGGCTGCATCTGTTGCACACCCGCACCCAGGTGCCCGTCGCGGTCTACATCCGTGAAGGGATCGACCTCGTCCTCAAGCGCTACGAGCACGCGCTCCCGGGGCAGATGACCCTACCCGACGTCCCGAAGAGGGCCCCGAAGAAGAAGGACGACACGGCGCTCGCCGATGACGCCACCAAGCCGGGTTGACGTCGGGAATCGTGGTAGAGAGCGGGCCTCATCCGCGCGCTTCGGACCCCGACGCCCGGCCGCACGTCCCCGGTGACGCGCGGTGAGGCATGGTCACGCGCCTGGTGACGACCGCGGGCCCGCGCTAGACCGCCAGGCTCACCTCGACCGCGACCCCCACGGAGTCATTCCTCCGCATGCCCGCCCCCCTCTCCCGCATCCGCAACTTCAGCATCATCGCGCACGTCGATCACGGCAAGAGCACGCTCGCCGACCGGATCCTCGACGCGACGGGCGCCCTCTCGGAGCGCGAGCGGATGGATCAGTTCCTCGACAAGCTGGAGCTCGAGCGGGAGCGCGGCATCACCATCAAGGCGCAGACCGTGCGCCTACAGTACCGCGCTCGTGACGGACAAACCTACCAACTGCAGCTCATCGATACCCCTGGCCACGTCGATTTCAGCTACGAGGTGTCCTCCAGCCTGCGCGCGTGCGAGGGCGCGCTGCTGGTGGTGGACGCCAGCCAGGGGGTTCAGGCGCAGACCGTCGCCAACGTCTACCTCGCCCTGGACATCGATCTCGAAATCATCCCGGTGATCAACAAGATCGACCTACCGAGCGCCGACGTCGACCGCGCCGCGCAGGACATCGAGCAGGTCATCGGCATCGAGTGCAGCGGCGCCGTGCTGGCGAGCGGTAAGACCGGCGCGGGCGTGCCCGAGCTACTGGAAGCCGTGGTGGCCCAGATCCCCGCGCCGCGGGGGGATGCGGCGGCGCCCCTCCGCGCGCTAGTGTACGACAGTTGGTACGATAGCTACCGCGGCGCCGTGGTGAACGTCAGGGTCATCGACGGCACCCTGCGCAAAGGCGACAAGATCCTCCTGATGGCAACCCGCAGCACCTACGAGGTGACGGCGCTCGGGTGCTTCAGCCCCCACCCCGTCGCCCTCGAGGAGATCGGCCCCGGCGAGGTCGGGTTCGTCGCCGCCAGCATCAAGAGCGTCGAGGACACCAAGATCGGCGACACCATCACGCACGTCGCGCGACCCGCCCCGAACGCGTTGCCGGGGTTTCGCGAGGTCAAGCCCATGGTCTTCGCCGGGCTCTTCCCCACTGACGCGGCCCAGTACGAGGATCTGCGCGACGCGCTGGCGAAACTCCACCTCAACGACGCCTCGTTCAGCTTCGAGCCGGACACCTCGGAGGCGCTTGGATTCGGCTTTCGCTGCGGCTTCCTCGGGCTACTCCACATGGAGATCATCCAGGAGCGGCTGGAGCGAGAGCACGACATCGATCTCATTACGACCGCGCCGAGTGTCGCCTACCGGGCCTACACGAAGCGGGGCGTGATGGTGGCCGTGGACAGCCCCGCCAAGCTGCCTCCGGCCGGCGACGTCGAGCGGATCGAGGAGCCCATCATGAAGGTGACCATCCACGTCCCGAACGAGCACGTCGGGCCGGTGGTGGCCCTGTGCGAGGAACGGCGGGGGATCCAGCTCGACATCGCCTATCCGACGCCGGACCACGTCGTCATCGTGTACGAGCTGCCGCTCGCCGAGGTGATCCTGGACTTCTACGACCGACTCAAGAGCGTCTCTCGCGGGTACGCGAGCATGGACTACGAGCTGGTCGGGTATCGCGCCGACGATCTGGTCAAGCTCGACGTCCTCGTCAACGGGGAGCCCCTCGACGCGTTGAGCGTGATCGTGCACCGCTCCGCGGCGTACAGCCAGGGGCGCGCGCTTGCCTCCAAGCTCAAGGAGGTCGTCCCACGCCAGCAGTACGAGGTCGCCATTCAGGCGGCGCTGGGGACCAAGGTCATCAGCCGCGTGACGGTGAAGGCCATGCGTAAGGACGTCACCGCCAAGTGTTATGGCGGTGACATCTCCCGCAAGCGAAAACTGCTCGAAAAGCAGCGGGAGGGCAAGCGAAGGATGAAGGCGGTAGGGAACGTCGAGATCCCTCAGGAGGCCTTCCTCGCCATCCTCAAGCTCGGCACCTGAGAGTGCACACCAGGGGCGAGCTCGCGCGAGCTCCCCCTCCCCCGGCAACGCAATCCCGCCCGGGTCGAGGCGACGAAATCCCTTGCGGGCCCCGTTCGCCTCGGCCTATTCATCGCCCCGATGGTCCAGGCGACGGGACGAGAGATCTGGCTCTCCGAGGTCGCGCAGGACGCGCCGGCCCACGGGCGCCCCGAGCACGTCGGCTCCGTCGAGTTCGGCCCCTCGCTGAAGGTCGAGCGGTTTCGCCTCGCCAATGGCCTGACCTTGTTGCTCTGTGAGGATCACTCGGCGCCCGTCGTCGCCTTTCAGACCTGGTTCCGCGTTGGCTCCCGCGACGAGCGCCCCGGAAAGACAGGGCTCGCGCACCTCTTCGAGCACCTGATGTTCAACGAGAGCGAGGGCTGCGCCCAGGGCGAGTATGACCGCCAGCTCGAGGAGGCGGGGGCCGAGAACAACGCCTCGACGTGGCTCGACTGGACCCAGTACACGGTCGCGGCGCCCGCCGACCAGCTCGAGCTCGTGGTCAAGCTGGAGGCCAACCGTCTGGGACGCCTCGTCGTCCGGGATGCCCAGGTCCGCTGCGAGAAAGATGTTGTCGCCAACGAGCGTCGCTTCCGCGTCGACGACGACGTCGAGGGAACAGTGGTCGAGACGCTCTGGGCCACCGCCTTCCAACGTCACCCCTATCGGTGGCCCACCATTGGCTGGATGGAGGACATCCAGGGTTTCACGACGGAAGACTGCGTCGCCTTCTATCGCACCCACTACGCGCCGAACAACGCGACCGTGGTGGTCGTGGGTGACGTCACCGAAGCCCGACTGGTGCGCCTGCTCGTCGAGGCGTATGGCGCCTTCCCACCGGCAGACCCCGTGCTCGAGGACCTCTGGCCCGAGCCCCCACAGCGCGAGGAGCGGCGGGTCGAACTCCACCAGCCGACGGTGACGGAAAAGCTCGCCGTCGGCTACCACGGCCCCGCGCTAGGAGATGCGGACCACGCGGCAACGTCGGTCCTGGTGGAGATCCTCTTCGGAGGCCGGGCCAGCCGTTGCCACCAGGCCCTCGTGCGCGAGAGCGAAGTCGCCATCGAGGTCCGGGCTTCCGTGGGCCAGTTCCGGGACCCTAGCCTCATCGAGGTCTTCGCCTCCGCCCGCGAGGGGCGCCGAGCAGAGGAGCTCCTCACCGCGCTCGACGCCGAGATCGACCGGGTCATCGCCCTGCCCATCCCGGAGCCCGAGATCGAGCGCGCGCGTGCCCGGCTCGAGCTGGCGCTGGTGTCGAGCCTGGAGACGGTGGACGGCAAGGCGTCGACCCTCGGCTTCTACGAGTCCGTTCTGGGCCAGCCCGCGCTCGCGTTCGAGCGGATTTCGGCGCTGCAGAGCATCGACGCGGGGGCCCTCCGGCGCGCGGCACGGCGCTATCTCGATCGCGATCGACGCAGCCTGGTCCTGGTGCGCCGTGCGAAACCGTCACCCCTCGACCTCGGGGGCGATGGAGCGACGACGACCCCGGACGGCGAAGACGGGGGCTGCGAGTGACCCCCCTCGACGGCCTGCCCGCACCCACGCCCCGGGTGCTCATCGAGTCGAATCGCGCCCTGCCGCTCATCGCCGTCACCGTCGCGCTCCGCGCCGGGGCCATCACCGATCCGGTCGACCTGTCGGGGCGAGCGCGGTTCACCGCCCGACTGATGCGGCGGACGGCAGGCGGCCGCGACCCGCTCGAGCTCGACAACCGCATCGACCGGCTGGGCGGCGCGCTTAGCGTCGACGCCTCCCACAGCTGCGTGGTGTTCCAGGGGGTCGTCCTGAGCCGGTCGTTCCCTCGATTCATCGAGCTCCTTACCGACGTCCTGGCGCGGCCGGGCTTTGCCGGTGACGAGCTCGAGCGGCTGCGCCGCGAGAGCGAGAGCGAGCTCTTGGAGGCGCTTGACGACGATCGCACGGTGGCCCAGCGCTGGTTTCGGCGACGCCTGTTTCCCGAGGACGCCTACGGGCGCCCCGTTTCGGGGACCCCACGCTCCCTCGCGCGCCTGACGGGCGAGACGGTGACGGGGTTCCATCGCGCCCAGGTGTCGACCGACAACATCGTCGTGGCACTGGCGGGCGACGTCGACGAGGACCGGGCGCAGCGGGCCGTCGCTGAGCTCGTGGCCGCGCTGCCGCGGGGCGACCGCTTCACGGACACCTCGCCCGATCCTCGCCCGCGACAGGGGCGGCACCTGGTCCTCGTCGACAAGCCAGACCGAACCCAGACGCAGATCTTCGTCGGTTGCCTGGGGACCCGCGCGGACGATCCGGATCACACGGCGCTCCTCGTCGCCAACTCGGTCTTCGGCGGCACCTTCGGCGCCCGGCTCGCCCGCGAGATCCGGGTCGAGCGCGGGTGGTCCTACGGGGCCTACTCCTCGCTTGCCGTCGATCGGCGCCGGCACGCCTTCTCCGTCTGGACCTTCCCCGCCGCCGCTGACGCCCCGGCCTGCCTCCACCACCAGATCGACATGCTCGAGCGCTGGCGCGAGGATGGGATCACCCAAGACGAGCTCGAACGAGCGCAGAACTACCTCATCCGGTCCCACGTCTTTGCCATCGACACGCCCACCAAGCGCGTCGGTCTGGCCCTCGACGAGGAGCTCCACGGTCTCTTCCCCGGCTACTACGACCAGTTCCGGGAGCGCGTCCGCGACGTCACCCGCGAGGCGGCCAACGCAGCGATTCGACGCCGCATTGACCTCGACGGGCTGCTCGTGGTCGTGCTCGGCACCGACGCGGTCGTCGGTGGCCCCATCCGCGAGGCCATCCCCCGCCTCGAGAGCGCAGAGACGGTTTCCTTCGACGCCGACCTCTGAGCCGGCCCCACCGACGGGCGGGCGGTGGCGCCCAATTGCTCGCCACCGTGTGGCGCCGCCCTGGGGCGGCGCCGCAAACCGGCGGTCAGAGGTTCAGGTACCCAAGGATCCCGATGGTAAGAAACCCGATCCCGTACATGTTCAGATCTCCATCGGCGCGCCCCGGCGGATCCCAGTCCCCGACCAGCCCCAGATCGAACGCCGGACCGACCGTGAACGCGAACCCCTCCGTCGGGGAGAGGACAAAGGCGGCCTCGACGTTCAGCGCGAGCACGGACGCATCGGTGTCGCCGCCGAGCCCCGACGCTCCGTTCGAGAGCGCGTAGTAGCTCAGGCCGCCGCGAGGCCAGATCCCCGCCCAGTCGTTGAACATCCAGGCCCCGCCGACCCGAGGGGCAAAAAGGAACGAGCTGCCGTCGTAGTCGACGTCCCCATCGTCCCAACTCCCGCTCGAGTAGCCGATGCTCCCGCCCACGCTCAGGTGATCGATGACGAAGTAGTCGACGCTGAGCCGCGGCACCGTGTACGGCGTCAGGTGGTTCGCCTGCCAGAGCAGGCCGATCTCGGTACCGTCCACGTCGGTCCCACCGAAATCGTCATCGCGATCGACCTCCAGGTGGGTGCGATAGAGGCCGAAGAGCCGGTCCCCGGCGAAGGAGAGCGTGCCCCGATCGGCGAACTGCTGCGCCGACACGGGCCCGGCGAGTAGCAAAGACATCGAAGCGAAGGCGAGTGCGATGGTCTTGTTCATGGCTCCCTTTCGTCCGTTTCGTTCGTGCCCCACGGCCACCGTCGAGCACGGTCCGACTTCAGCAGAGGCCCAGACGCTCTGCAACCTCCGCGGACACCGTGTCGGCCGTCGCGGAGAGTTCCCCCTCGAGCAATGGCAGGTCATCGCCCCGAGCGACCGCGCGGGAAAGCTCGGTGTAGATCTTGAGCTTGGGCTCCGTGCCGCTGGGACGGACAAGCACCCGCCCGTCGCCCTCCAGTGTGAGCTCGACCAGGTTCGCCGCCCCGAGCCACGGAGGCCGCGCAGCGGCGCCGACAGACAGATCCCAAACGCGGGCCACGCGCTGGCCGCCGAGTCGCTCCGGGGGCGCGCGGCGGAGCCGGTCCATCGCGGCGTTGATGGAGGCCGCTCCCGCGAGCCCAGAGCGCACGATGGACCGGGGGCGGCTGACCCACAGCCCGTGCCGCACGGTGAGCTCCTTCAGGCGCTGGTGGACGCTGATCCCCTCGGCCCGGCAACGAGCGGCGAGGTCCGCGAACAGCACCGCCGCGCTGATGCCGTCCTTGTCGCGAACCATCGGGACCGCATAGCCGAGCGCCTCCTCGTAACCGAAGACGAAGCGCACCCCCGCCGTCCGCTCGAGAGCAAGCCCCGCGTTACAGATCCACTTGAAGCCGGTCAGCGTCCGCTCGAATCGAGCCCCGTGCGCCACGGCCAGCCGCTCGAGCATGGAGCTTGAAACGATCGTCGACACCACCAGCGGCATCGGCGTCCGGCACGCGGAGGACAGGAGGTGATCGGCGAGCAGGATCCCCACTTGGTCCCCGGTGAGCTGGACGAAGCGCCCCCCCGGCCCCGGAACGCAGACGCAGAGGCGATCCGCGTCCGGATCGTTGGCGAGGAGGAGATCGGCCCCGAAGGCCACGGCTCGCCGCATGCCGAGGTCGAGCACTCCCGGCTCCTCGGGATTGGGTAGCGGAACGGTCGGGAAGCGACCGTCCGGTGCGGCCTGCTCGGGGACCACGTCGATGGCGGCGTAGCCCGCGCGGCGCAGCGCCCTTTCGACGAATCGTGCCCCCACGCCGTGCAGGGGCGTATAAACGATGCGCAGATCGCGCGCCCCCGCGGCGCCGGCTCGGACAATATCGAGCTCCGCCAGGTAGCGCTCGAAGATCTCCTCCGCGATGGGCTCGGCGCCCGACACGCCGCCCGCCAGCACCCCCTCGCACCGGCGCACGGCGCGGGCGGGGCCGACCGCGCCGATCCGCCGCTCGATCTCCTCATCCTCGGGGGCGCCGAGCTGCGCGGCGTTGGCGGCGTACACCTTGATCCCGTTGTACTCGGCCGGGTTGTGGCTCGCCGTTACGACCACAGCGGCGATCGCGCCGAGCTGCTTGGCCGCGTAGGCGGCCAGCGGGGTCGGCACCGCTTGCTCGAAGAAGCGCACCCGGAGCCCGGCAGCGACGAGCACGCCCGCCACCACCTCGGCGAACGAGGGGCTCGAGAGGCGCGCGTCATGGGCCACGACCACCGGCAGCGCGCGGGCGTCAGGGACCCGGTCGAGGAGGTGCTCGGCGAGCCCACGAGCCACGCGCGTCACGACCGCCTGGTTCATCCGGTTCGGCCCGGCGCCGACGAGCCCACGCAGCCCGGCGGTGCCGAACTCGAGCGAAGCTCCGAGCCGCTCCGCGAGCGCCTCCTGGTCGCCGGCCGCGACGAGGGCGGCGAGCTCGTCCCTGGTGGTTGGGTCCGGATCCCCGTCGATCCAGGCGCTGGCGATGGACCCCCAATCGCGGCAAGGCTCGTCCGACATGGCGACCACTCTTCTATCCCACCCCGGGCGAGACGCCAGGGGGCCGGGCTAGCCGGGACTCTGCTTGGATCGAGCCCGGTCCGGCGCGGCCGGCTCGGGACACGCGTGGGGCCGCGCCGACGCGGTCGAGCCGCGGCTCACGCCGGCATGCCGCGCGTCGGGGTCCGCCGCGACGGGGTCGATTCGCCCCTGAACGCGAGCTGCCCGCAGGCGCCACCGACCTCGTCCCCGCGTCGGGTACGCAAGAAGGCGCTGAGGCCCGACCGCACCAGCACCTCCCGAAACGCCTCGACGCGCGGGGGTGAGGGGGCGTCGAACGGCGCCTCCGGCACGGAGTTCAGCGGGATGAGGTTCACCTTGACGCGAAGACCCCGCAGGAGCCGGCTCAGCTCCCGCGCCTGCGCGAGGTCGTCGTTGACCCCCGCGACGAGAGTGTACTCGATGGTGATTCGCCGCCGAGGCGGGAGCGGATACGCGTGGAGCGCCGCGACGAGCGCTGCGATGGGGTACCTCCGGTTCACTGGAACCAGGCGATCGCGCGTGGCGTCGTCGGCGGCATGTAGCGAGACGGCGAGCCCGATCTTGCCCCCAAAATCCTCCCCTAGGCGGCGGATCCCCGGCACCAATCCGACGGTGCTGACGGTGATGCGGCGGGTCCCCAGCCCCATCCCGTCCGGGTGGGTGAGAAGCCGGAGCGCGCGCGCCGTGGCCTCGTAGTCGTGGAGCGGCTCCCCCATCCCCATGAGCACCAGGTTACGGAGCGTCTCGCCGCCCGCCAGCTCCCGGCGAGCCGCCGCCACCTGGAAGACGATCTCCGCAGCGTCGAGGCTTCGCCCAAGCCCGCTTCTCCCGCTCGCGCAGAACGGACACCCCATGGCGCAACCGTACTGGGTCGACACGCACAGCGTGACGCGACGAGCCGCGGACGCCGCAACCTCGCCCTCCTCGTCCTCGTCGTCGGCGACCGCAGCGTCCGCGTCGGTGACCTGCTCCGCCGGATCTGGTCCCATCGGGATGAGAACGCACTCGACGCGAGCGCCACCGTCGAGCGCGATGAGCAGCTTCCGCGTCCCGTCGCGAGCGCGATGAACCTGCTCGACGTGCCCCGGCTCGAGGGCTCCCTCCGCCGAGATCGCCTCCCGCAGCGACAGCCCGAGATCGGTCATCGCGGCCGGATCGAAGACCCCACGGGCGTGGAGCCACCGGAATACCTGACGGCCCCGGTAGGCGGGCTCGCCGCGTGGCGCTAACACCGCCGACCATTCGGCAGGCAGCCGTGCCAAGGGGCGCAGCGCCGCCGCGTCCGTCGCAGGCGGCCCCCCAGCGATCATCGGCGCTTGGCCTCCTCCCAGTAGCCGTCGAGCTCGCTCAGCGCCAGTCCACGACCGGGCCCCCCGTCGTCGCCCTGCGGCCAGTCCCCATGCCGCTCCCGCACGCGGGCCTCTACGTGAGAGAACCGCGAGGTGAACTTGTCCGCAGTCCGGCGCAGCGCAACCTCGGCATCGAGCCCCAGGTGCCGCGCCAGGTTGACCAACGCGAACAGCACGTCGCCGAGCTCCTGCTCGCTCGCCTCCCGCGATCCGCTCGCGATCGCCGCGTCGAGCTCCTCGAGCTCCTCGGTGACCTTC
>CAYZQO010000006.1:0-34368 GCA_964480725.1 uncultured Polyangiaceae bacterium
CCGGTCCCGCCGGTCGCGCCGCCGGTCCCGCCGGTCGCACCACCGGTCCCGCCGGTCGCACCACCGGTCCCGCCGGTCGTCCCACCCGTTCCGCCGGTTCCACCGGCACAGCCGCCGCAGTCCTCAGCCCCCTCCACGCACTGCGCGTCCCAGTAGCCGTAGCTCTCACAGCACCAGGCATCCTTCTCGCAAACACAACCCTCCGTCGTCGCATCGTCGCAACCCGGAGTCGCGTGCACCTCACAGCAGGACACGGTCCCACCGGTGCCACCCGTCGCGCCGGTACCCCCTCCGCCGGTACCCCCTCCGCCGGTGCCGCCGGTGCCGCCGGTGCCGCCACCGCACCCCCCGCAGTCGTCCGCCTCGGTGACACACTGCGAGTCCCAGTAGCCGTAGTCCTCGCAGCACCACGGATCGCGATCGCAGACGCACAACTCGACGGTGCGGTCCTCGCACCCCGGAGTGTAGTGCGCAACGCAGCAGGACTCGTCCGAGCCGCCGCTCCCGCCGCCCCCGCTGGGGCCTCCACCAACCCCGCCGCTCCCCGCGGTGCCGCACCAGCCGCAGCCGAGTTGGTCCACCTCGAGCACGCAGGTCCCGTCCCAGGTCCCGCTGCAGCAGAAGGGGTCCTCGTCGCAGACGCAGTCCTCGACGTCGGGGTCGAGGCAGCCCGGAACCGCCGTCGCCACGCAGCAGTCGCCCTGACCCGCGACGCCCCCGGTCCCGCCGGTGAGCCAGCCGCCCATGCCACCCACCGGACCACCGCCGCTGCCGCCACCGCACCGGCCACAGCCGAAGATCTCCACCTCGGCGACGCAGGTTTCGTCCCAAACCACCCCACAGCAGTAGGCGTCATGGCCGCAGACGCAGTCCTGCACGGCGGAGTCGCCGCAGCCCGGCGCGTCACCCGGCGCGCAACAATCGCCCCCCGGCGCTCCCCCCGTGCCGCCGCTGAAGGCGCCACCCGACCGCTGGCCTCCCGTGACCGCGCCCGCCTGACCACCGAAGCCGGCCTCGCCGGAGGAGCGGTTGGCGTTGAGGTTACTCCGCGCCCCACAGGCGGCCACGAGCACGGAACCGACCGCTGCGAGCAGCGCGACCCTCGACCTTGCAGCCACCATCGACCTCTCCCGGAGCTCTCGTCGGCACTTCAAGCGCCCTGCAGGCGGTCGGGCCGAGCGGACGTCGAGTCTAGACGATGGGCCGATCCGGCGCCAACAACCCACGACCACGCCCCACCCCACACCCCATCTCGCTGCGGGCCACGGCGAACACAACGGTTCGCTCCCGCCGCCACGCCCTACCGGATCGGCTCGAAACCTGGCATCGCGAGACCCCACGCCCCAGTCTCGCCCCGTGTCGTGGCTCCACACGCCGGCCCGCGGCCACGTTACGGCCCGGCCCCTGCGTCCGCCGCGCGCGCCACGATGGCCTCGATGGCCTCCACGAGCTTGCGATCCCCGCGCAGGCAGGGCCAGCAATCGACCCGCTTTCGCTTGATCTTGCACCCGCGGGTGTCCTGATACGCGCGGAGGAACCGGAGCGCGCGGATGTCTCCGTCCGCGCGGGCCGAGTCGAGAACCGCCGCCACGTCGTTGCAGGTCCGCGCGGCGCGGAGCCGCGCCAGGACCCGCAACGGCGGCGCCGCGCACTCGAGGAAGGCGGGCTGCCGCACGAGCTCGTCGGCACGCGCCCGCAGGTCCGACGGTCCTGCATCGCTGGTAGCGAGCGAGTAGACGAGATCGGCGCCGCGTGTCCCCATCGGGCCGAGCAGCAGCGAGAAGGCCTCGTCGCGCGCCGCCGGGTTCGCGACGGCCTTGCGCACGACCGCCTCCACGGGGGCCGCGGTGCGCAGACCTGGATCCGCGGCCAGCGCGCGACCCAGCGCGGTGATCGACGCCTCGAGCCGGCCATCCGCCGAGAGGGACTGGGCGAGCGCCAGCTCCACGCGCGCGTCGCCGGGTCGGCGTCTAGCGAGCTCGGCCAGCGCCTCCGAGCCGCCGCGCGCCGCGGCCTCGAGCTCACCGGCGGCGAGCGCAGGGCGGGGCGCCCCGCTCGCCGCGGACGCCGGCGTGGCAACCTTCACCGCCGACGCCGAAGCCGGCACCGTCACCCCCTGACGCACGGCCCCGCCGTCACCCG
Source organism: uncultured Polyangiaceae bacterium (assembly GCA_964480725.1). Taxonomy (GTDB): domain Bacteria; phylum Myxococcota_A; class Polyangia; order Polyangiales; family Polyangiaceae; genus JAFGBI01. The sequence continues at coordinate 2,143 of CAYZQO010000006.1, forward strand.
GAGCGGCGAGTCGGAGAGCGCCGAGCGTGATGACGAGCAAGAGGGCCGCCGCCACCCCGACGTACATCGGGGACGGCACGTCCCGGAGCGGCGGCGCGAAACCGAGACGACGGCGATCGATCCAGTCGAGCAGTCGGACCGCGAAGCGGAGCGCCGGCGGCGGTTCGGCTCCGCCCGGCACTCCGACCAGCCCGGACAGGGCGTGCGGCGCGAGCGCCGCGCCGGCCCGCGGCGCCGGTGCGAGGGCCTCCGCGCCCCGCCCGGCGCCCTCGTCGAGGCCGCCGGCGGCGAAGCCCGCGGCCAGCGCGGCGATCCCCCCGATCCCGGAAGCGTCGGGCGAGGAGGCCGGTCTTCCGTCGGGCGGCGCCGTCACCGTGCCGCCGATCCGCGTGAAGATCCGCGCGGCATCGCCGCCGGCGGAGCCGAGCGCCGCGTCGATGGCCGTCACGACCGCCGCCGCCGCCGGATAACGCCCCGAGGCCTCGCGATCGAGCAGCCGCAGGACGATCTGCTCGATGCCATGGGGCACCCGTAACCCCGGGCATCGCTCCGCGAACGCCGGGGCCGCGCGCGACAGCTGCTGTCCCAGCACGCCGGTCTGGCTGCTAGCGGCGAACGGCCGCATCCCGGAGAGCATCTCGAAGAAGATGACGCCGAGCGCGTAGAGGTCCGCGCGACCATCGACCACCTGCCCGAGCGCCTGCTCGGGCGCCATGTACTCGGGAGTCCCGAACACCATCCCCGCCCGTGTGATCGGTGGCGAGTCGCGGTCCGCCGCCTCCGCGATCGGCACGCGGGCGATCCCGAAATCGAGCACCTTCACGAAGTCCGGGTCCGCCCCCTTGGTGACGAGCATGACGTTCTCCGGCTTCAAGTCGCGGTGGACGATCTCGAGCGCGTGGGCGCTCGCGAGCGCCGAGGCGATCTGACGCGCGATAGCCGCCGCGCGCTCGACCGGCAGCGGACCGGCGGCGATCTCGTCGCGAAGGTTCCGCCCCTCCACGTACTCCATCACCATGAACACACAGCCGTCCGGCAGATGTCCGAAGTCGGTCGCCGCCGCGACGTTGGGGTGATCGATATTGGCGGCCGCCATCGCCTCGCGCTCGAACCGCGCCACGACCTCCGGCACGCTGGTGAGCTCGCGGTGGAGCACCTTCACCGCGAGCCGCTTGTGCATCAGCACGTGCTCGGCCGCGTAGACGCGACCCATGCCCCCGGCGCCGAGCAGCGCGTCGATGCGGTACCGCTCGGCGAGCAGCGTGCCGATGCGCGTGTCGTCGCGAGGGCGCAGTCCGCCGGGGGCGGGGTCGGAGAAACTCACCGCCAGCGCGCCGTCAGTACGGGCTGTCGCCGGGCTGCGGCGCGGCCGGTGGCGCCGCGGGCGGTGGCGCCGCGGGTGGTGGCGCCGCGGGTGGTGGCGCCGCGGGCGGAGCGGGCTCGGTCGCGGGCGGAGCGGGCTCGGTCGCGGGCGACGCGGGCTCGGTCGCGGGCGACGCGGGCTCGGTCGCGGCCGGTGCTGGGGGCTTCGGCGTCACGCGCGTGACGGGCCGCGGCCTGACTGCGGGCTTCGGCTTGGCCGTCGCCTCCGGCTCGGGCGGAGCCGGCTCCGGCGTCGCCTCCGGCTCAGGCAATGCCGCCTCCGGTTCCGCGCTGGCGGACGCCGGTGGAGCGACCGGCTCCGGCGCGGCGGGCGCGGGCGCCTGGGTCTCGGCGGGGGTGGGCTCTTCGGCGGCCGGGGCGGCGGCGGGGGGCGGCGGCAACGGCGCCGCCTGCTCCGGTGGCTCCGGACGTCGCGTCATGACGTAGATGAGCCCGGCGACCGCCGCGAGCACGACGAGCAGGAGGATGGTGCGCCCCAGCCCGCCGCCGCTCGGCTCCGGCTCCGCCGCCAAGGATACCCGGCGCTCCCCGACGGCGGGACGCTGGCTCTGACTTGCCGGACGCTCGCTCGCGCGCGCGGCCGGCGCGCTGCCAGCGCCCGCTGCGGTGTCACGAGGCTTCGCCGCCGGTTCGGAGCGGCGCTCGGTGCCCCGCTCGGATCGCTTCGCCGCCGTCTTGGTAGCCGACGCCTTGGGCTCCCCCCCCTCGCCTCCGGCCGGCTTCGTCGCCGCCCGCTCCGCCTTGGGGGGCTCCGCCGGCGCGGCCGCCGGCGTTGGTGCCGCGGGCTTGACGGCCGCGGACGGGGGCTTCGCCGCCGCAGCGGCGCCGGCGTCCCGCACCTCCTCCATCGAACCGCCGGCCTCGCGCAGCGCATCCTGGAGCAACTCCGCCGCCTGCTTCATCATCGTGCGGTCCTCCGGCGGAGGCATGTCCGCCTCGGAGTCCGTCTGGGGGAAGAAGCCGCCGGCCTCACCGGCAGGCGCCCCGGGAGCGTCGCTAGGAGACGACGAGGCAGCGCCGAGGCCGATCATGGTCGCCTTGCGCGGCGACGCGGCCGCGACGGCGCCCTTCACCGGGGCGGCCGCGCTCGAGCCCCCCGCCGCCGGCGCGGCGATGGGCGGCACGGACGCGCCGCCGGCGCCGGCCTCCTGCCCCGCCTCGTAGGCGCCGACCCCACCGTCGCGTGTGGAGACTAGCCGGTCGATAACGACCCGGGAGTCGTCGTCGATCTTGATGAATTTCACCCCCATGCCGGCGGGGCGCTCCTCCCCACCGGCATCGTTCGGCTCGCGTTTCCACACGACGCGCCCGACCCCCTGCATCACCCGCTGATCCTCGGCGATCTTGACCTCGAACTTGAGCAACGTGCCCGGCGGGAACGGCGACGGAGTCTTGATGAACATGCCGCCACGGCTGACGTCATGCGAGTGGTGCTCGATGAACTCGTCCAGGGTCGCGCTCTTGTAGCGGACCGTCATCGTCAGCACCTTCGCGCGCGGGTCTTTGCGGGTTTCCTGGGCCATGAAGTCGCTACCTCGTCGAGGGGAAATCGTCCAAGGTTACACCCTTCCAGGGTGGCTGCTCCGCGCACCGCGGTCGGGGTCGAGGACGCCGGCGCCCGGCCAAGACCGAGCAACCGCCTCCAGACACCTCGTCGCAGCGTACTAGAAGACGCCGAGCATCGGAAGCGGACGAGGAGCGCCCGGATCCCGGCCGATTTCGGCAGCCGGTCGCCGGGACGGAGGGGATCCCGACCCGGAGGAGGCGCGCCCGCGACCCGGCGAATGCCAGCCGCCGTGGTAGCCTGGACGTCGAATGGCCTCGGACCACTTCCGCGCGCACGCGCGTCAGCCCGTCAGCCTCTCGGCGACGCTGCACGCGGCGGCCCGCTCCTGGCAGACGGACGTGAGCGTGGTCGATCTCGGGCTCGGCGGGGCTGGCCTCCTCGCTCACGCGGGACCCATCCCACACACCGAGGTCGAGCTCGAGCTGACCTCCCCGAACCTCTGGGACCCTCTGGTCCTGCCGGGCGTGGTGCACTGGAGCGCGCCGCCGGACGCGTCCGGCAGCGCTCGGGTGGGCATTGGGTTCCGGCACCGGCGGGCAGACCACCTGCGGGCTCTGCTCGAGCTCCTCGTCGCTGCGAGCGAGGGCTGACGTTCGGTCCGCGCACCCCCGACGTGGTCAGGGCGCCGGCTCGCCGCGGAGCGCGCGGTCGTGGAAGAGCAGCACCTCGAGCACCCCGGGGCCGCGGTTGAAGTCGTAGCTGTGATCACCCTCGAGCACGATCAGCGGCGCCTCGACGCCCGCCGCGCCGAGCGCGCCCGCGAGGCTCCGCGTCGACTCGAGGTAGAAATCCCCGCGGCTGGTCACCAGGCGCCAGCGGAGCCCCGGGTGCGCGGCGACGGCGGCGCGGACGCGCGGGACGAGGGCGCCGATCTCCCGCGGGTCGAAGGCCGGCTGCAGGGCGGCGACCACCCCGAAGGCGGCCGGCTGCGCGAGCGCCACCAGCACGGCGCCTCGCCCCCCCAGGCTCACCCCGTCGATCCCGGTAGCAGCGACGTCGTCGAGCGCCGGCGCCTCGCGGCGCACGCGGGGCAAGACCTCGTCGACGAGGAACGCGGCGTAGGGGACCGCGTTGGCGCCGGCCTCCGGTCCACGCAGGAAGGTCGGCGTGAATGGGCAGACGACGACCAGACCGCGGTACGCCATCCGGTCGAGGGCGGCGTTCACCGCGGCGAGCCGAGCATCGGTCACCATGCCGAGGAAATCGCTGCGCCCGAGCGGCGGGCGGCGGAGCCGGTCGATCGCGCGCGGCATCCAGTAGTCGTCGATGAACCCGCGCGCCCCCAGGGCCGGCCCCTTCACCGCCTCGCCCATCCCGTGCAGGAGGAAGAGGACGGGGAAGCGCTCGTCCTCCGTGCCGCGCGCGGGAACCGAGATGACCACGCGCATCGGCCCCACCGCGGTGTCGGGGTAGTCCCAGGTCAGCTCGCGCGCCTCGAGCGGCGGCGAGGCAGCGAGCGCGCTGGCGCTCGGCGCGCGTGGAGACGCAGCGAGCGCGCTGGCGCCCGGCGCGCGTGGAGACGCAACGAGCGCGCTGGCGCCCGGTGAGCCCGCCGGAGTGCTCTCCGGTAGGGCCAGGGGCACCCCGCTGGAGGGGGTCGCGCGCCGCTGGCAGCGACACCCGGCGAGACTCCCAAGGAGCGCCAGCCCAACGAGCGGGGCGAGGCGGGCGACGCGTCGGCGGGGCTCCGAGGGCACAGGCTAGCTCCGATCCTTGAGCGCGCGCACCAGCGCGAACACGTCCTCGTCGCTCCGCTCCGCGCCGACCCCCAGCGCCACGCGGAGCTCGCGGCTGTCCGTGCGCAGGAAAGGGTTGGTCGCGAGCTCCTCGGCCAGGGACGACGGGGCCGACGGTTGTCCCTCGGCCCGCCGCGCCGCCACCGCCGCGGCCCGGGCCGCCAGCGCGGGATTGCCCGGCTCGAGCCGCGCCGCGAAGCGGAGGTTCTGCACTGTGTACTCGTGGCCGAACCCCACCCGGGTGGCCGCGGGCAGCCGCGCGATCCGCTGCAGCGAGGCGCAGAGCTCGGCGGCCGTACCGTCGAAGAGCCGGCCACAGCCGGCGCCGAAGAGGGTGTCCCCGGTGAACACCCAGCCGTGCCCCGCGAAGGCAAGCCCATCACGGGTGTGGCCAGGCACCGGTAGTGCCTCGAGCTCGATCCCGGCGACCGCGATGCGCGCCCCGGGCGGCAGCGGGTCGGTCAGCGCGGGGATGAGCCCGACGCCCGCGGCGGCGCCGAACACGCGCAGCGAGGGCCACGTGCGCCGGAGCTCCGCGTTACCGCCGACGTGATCCCCGTGGTGGTGCGTGCTGAGCACGGCCAAGATCTCGAGGTCGCGCGCCTGCACCGCCCGGAGCACCACGCCGGCCTCACCGGCGTCCACCACCACGGCCCCGCGCTGATCCGGACGACGCAGGAGGTAGGCGTAGTTGTCGGCGTAGCAGGGGAGGGCGGTCACCTCGATCCCGGACGCTTCCATCTTGCGCCCGGAGCATAGCGCGAGCGACCCCGCGACGGGCGAGCGGCGCGGCCTAGCTCGGCCGGGCGAACAGCGGCGTCTGCGCCGCCGCCGCGCGACCGGCCACGCCCGGTCGACGCCGCGGAAGCGGTGGCCCAGGGGCCACCCGCCTGATACCCTGCCGCTCGTCATGCCAGAAACCGACGCCGATCTGCCCGACGAGGTCCTCGACGCACTGGACGAGATCGACGAGGCGCTCGAGGAGGAGCCGGCGCGAGCGCTGGAGCTCGCCCGGAGCCTGGTCGAGCGGCACTCGGAGGACCCGGAAGCTCACCTGTCGCTGGCCGAGGCGCTCTGGGTCAACGAGGACCAAACCGGAGCCCGGCAGGTGCTCGAAGCGCTGGTCGCTCGGGAGCCCGACCTCGCCGACGCCCGTCACTCGCTCGCGTTCCTGCTCGAGGAGGTCGGCGACGAAGCGGGGATGGTGGCGCAGTTCCTCGAGGTCCACCGCCTCGACACCCTGGAGGACAGCGAGCTCGACGTGGACTGGAAGGCCGCCGAGGACGTCATCGCGCAGACCGCGGCCGAGGCCCTGGCGTCGCTCCCTTCGCCGTTCCGGGAGCGCCTCGCCGGCGTCCCCGTCCTGCTCGAGCGCCGACCCTCGCCGGACCAGGTGCGCGAGGGCGTCGATCCCCGCTCACTCGGGCTCTTCGACGGCCTCTCGGACGCGGAGGTGCAGAACGCCGAGGCCGCCACCCAGCCGACCCGCATCGTGCTTTACACCGCGAACCTCGTGGGAAGCTTCGGCACGGAGGAGGAACTCGCCGAGGAGGTTGAAATCACGGTCCTCCACGAGGTCGGGCATTTCTTCGGCCTCGACGAGGACGACATGGAGCGGCTGGGCCTCGAGTGAGCGTGGGGGCGTCGGCGCAACCCCCACCGTGGTCGGAGCCCCGAGAGGTCCAGGCCCAAGGAGGCCCAGACCCAAGGAGGCCCAGACCGGTCCCCGCGCGCGCTCGGGGTCGCCGCCTCTCGCCCGGACCTCCCCTTGCCCTTTCCGATCGACTGGGATAGTCGCGAAAAGGTCCGGCGTGGGCCCTGACCCCCCGGTCAGGCCCGGGCAAGACGAAGAGACATTCGATGGCAGAGCTCAGCGCACCCACGGCAGGCACCCCGATCCGGATGTCCGACGCCGGACGCCTCGAGGTCCCACCGGACCCGATCATCCCGTTCATTGAGGGGGACGGCACCGGTCCGGACATCTGGCGCGCCTCCCGGACGGTGCTCGACGCGGCGGTCGAGCATGCTTATGGAGGGGGGCGACGGCTCGCGTGGTACGAGGTCTACGCGGGGGAGAAGGCGCAGCGGCTGTTCGGCGAGTGGCTGCCCGACGCCACGGTCGAGGCCTACCGGCGCTACCGGGTCGGCCTCAAGGGCCCCCTCACCACGCCGGTGGGCAAGGGGATCCGCTCACTGAATGTCGCCCTGCGTCAGCTCCTAGACCTATACGTCTGCCTTCGCCCCGTCCGCTGGTTCGCCGGCGTCCCCAGCCCGGTCCGCCACCCCGAGCACGTCGACATGGTGATCTTTCGGGAGAACACCGAGGACATCTACGCGGGCATCGAGTGGGCCGCCGAGTCCCCGGAGGCCGCCCGGGTGATCGCGTTTCTGCAGGGCGAGCTCGGAGTGAGCAAGATTCGGTTCCCAGCGACCTCGGGTATTGGGATCAAGCCCGTCTCCCGCGAGGGCACGGAGCGGCTCGTGCGGGCCGCCATCCGCTACGCCCTCGAGCGACGCCGGTCGAGCGTGACCCTCGTTCACAAGGGGAACATCATGAAGTACACCGAGGGCGCCTTTCGCGACTGGGGGTACGCGCTGGCGAAACGCGAGTTCCGCGACCAGATCGTGACCGAGCGCGAGAGCTGGATCCTCGGCAACGCCGAAGCCGAGCCGGGCCTCGGCGTCGAGGAGAACGCCCGGCGGGTGGAGCCGGGCTACGACACGGCACCGCCCGAGGCGCAGGCCGCGCTCCGGGCCGAGGTGGAGGCGGCCCTGGCGCTCCGCCCCAGCCACGGCGGGGACCGGCTCCGCGACCAGCTGGTGATCCGCGACGCCATCGCGGACATCACGCTGCAGCAAGTGCTCACGCGGCCGCAGAGCTTCGACGTCATCGCGACGCTCAACCTCAACGGCGACTACCTCAGCGACGCCCTCGCCGCGCAGGTCGGCGGGATCGGCATCGCGCCCGGTGGCAACATCAACTACACGACCGGCCACGCCATCTTTGAGGCCACCCACGGGACGGCGCCGAAGTACGCCAACCTCGACCAGGTCAACCCCGGCTCGGTCATCCTGAGCGGGGAGATGATGCTGCGTCACCTTGGCTGGGACGAGGCCGCGGACCGGGTCATCGCGGGGATGAACGGGGCGATCGGCGCGCGGACCGTCACCTACGACTTCGCCCGGCTGATGCCGGGCGCGACCCAGGTGAAGTGCTCGGAGTTCGGCGCCGCCGTGGTCCGGCACATGGCCGGCTGAACGCCGGGGGGGCAAAGCAAATGGAGCGGACCAAGATCGGGCTGGTCGGCGCTGGTAACATCGGCGGCGAGCTCGCCGCCCTGGCGGTGGCGCGCGGGCTTGGAGACGTCGTGCTCTACGACGTCCCGGCGCGCGAAGGGGTCGCCCGCGGCAAGGCCCTCGACCTCGAGCAAGCCGCCGCCGTGAGCGGCCGCGAAACCCGCGTGACCGGAACGTCCGACTTCGCGGACCTGGCGGGGGCCGACGTGCTCGTCATCACCGCCGGACTCCCGCGCAAGCCCGGGCAGTCGCGCGACGATCTCATCGGCGTCAACCTCCCCATCATCCGCGAAGTCGCGGCCGCGGCGCGCGTCCACTGCTCCAACGCCTTCGTGATCGTGATCTCGAACCCGATCGACGCGATGGTGCACGAGTGCCGGCGGGTGCTCGGCGCTTCCCGCGCGCGGGTGGTGGGCATGGCCGGCGTCCTCGACAGCGCGCGCTTCTCCTATTTCCTGGCCCGGGAGCTCGACGTCAGCGTCGAGGACGTGCGCGCGATGGTGCTCGGTGGTCACGGCGACGACATGGTGCCGCTCCTGAGCTACTGCACGGTGAGCGGCGTGCCGGTCCGGCAGCTAGTGGCCCCGGACCGCTTGGCCGCGATCGTGCAGCGCACGCGCCAGGGCGGGGGCGAGATCGTCCAGCTGATGGGGACGAGCGCCTACTACGCCCCGGCGCTGGCCGCGATCGCCATGGCCGAGTCGCACCTCCACGACCTGAAGCGCCTGCTCCCCGCCGCCGTCTTCCTCGAGGGCGAGTACGGCTTCCACGATCTGTACCTGGGCGTCCCCGCGGTGATCGGCGGCCGTGGCGTCGAACACGTCGTCGAGCTCGAGCTCGACGCGAGCGAACGCGAGATGCTCGATCGCAGCGCGGCGAGCGTGCGGAGCGTGCTCGAGGTCGTGCAGCGGAACTGAGCCCCTGCCCCCTGACCGAACCAACCCCGGAGAGCAACGCGGTGAAGATCCACGAGCACCAGGGCAAGGCCATCTTTGCCCGTCACGGCGTGCCGATACCGAAGGGCGTCGCCTGCTTCACGGTCGACGAGGCGGCGAGCGCCGCCGAGCGGCTGATCGCGGACGGCGACGATCCCGTGGTGGTGGTCAAGGCGCAGATCCACGCCGGCGGCCGCGGCAAGGGCGGCGGCGTGAAGGTGGTGCGCGGCGTCGAAGCGGCGCGGGCCGCCGCGGCGGCGCTGCTCGGTAGCCGCCTGGTCACCCACCAGACCGGTCCCGAGGGGCAGGTCGTCCGTCGCCTCTACTTGGAGCAGGGCCTCGACATCGCGAGGGAGCTCTACCTGGGGCTGGTGGTCGATCGCGAGCGGCGCCGCGTGGCCGTCATGGCCTCGACCGAGGGGGGGGTCGAGATCGAGAAGGTCGCAGCGGAGTCGCCGGAGCGAATCCTCACCGTGCACGTCGACCCGGCAGTCGGGCTCCGCGCGTACCAGGCGCGGCGGCTGGCCTTCGGGCTCCGGGCGGGCGAGGGCTCACCGGAGCCGAAGCGGACGTTCGCCGAGTTCGTCTCCGTGCTGACGCGGCTGGCCCACCTCTTCGAGGCGGAGGACTGCTCCCTGTGCGAGGTGAACCCGCTGGTGATCACCCGCTCCGGAGCGGTGGTTGCGCTCGACGCGAAGCTCAACCTCGACGACAACGCAGCCCCGCGCCACCCCGAGTGGGGTGACCTGGTCGACACGACGGAGGAGGACCCGGTCGAGCTCGCGGCGAAGGCGGCGGGCCTGAGCTACGTGTCGCTCGACGGCGACATCGGGTGCCTCGTCAATGGCGCCGGGCTGGCGATGGCCACCATGGACATCATCCAGCATCACGGCGGACACCCCGCGAACTTCCTCGACGTCGGGGGCAGCGCGACCCGGGACCAGGTCACCACGGCATTCAAGATGATCCTGTCCAGCCCCCGGGTGAAGGGCATCTTCGTCAACATCTTCGGCGGTATCATGCAGTGCGACGTGGTCGCAGCGGGGATCGTGGCGGCGACGCGGGAGCTGGGGCTCACGGTGCCGCTGGTGGTGCGGCTCGAGGGCACGCGTGTGGCCGAGGGGCAGGCCCTCCTCGCCGCCAGCGGCCTCGCCATCCAGTCGGCAAGCGACATGGGCGACGGGGCCCGGAAGATCGTCGCGGCCGTCGGTAGCGGGGCGCGATTCGAGGAGCGATAGATGGCGATCCTGGTCGATCGAGACACCCGCGTCGTGATCCAGGGCATCACCGGCGCCGCTGGTGCGTTCCACGCGAAGCAATGCCTCGCCTACGGGACCCAAGTGGTGGCCGGGTGCACGCCGGGGCGCGGTGGAGAAACCTTCACCGCCAGCGGCTCCAAGGGAGAGGCGGTGGCGGTCCCCGTGTTCGACACCGTCGCCGAGGCGGTCGCCGCCACTGGCGCCGATGCGGCGTGCGTCTTCGTGCCCGCGCTCGGCGCCGCCGACGCCATCCTGGAGGCGGCGGACGCTGGCTGCCGCCTGGTGGTGGCGATCACCGAGGGGATTCCGGTCGCGGACATGCTGCGCGTGCGGCGGGCGCTCGAGGGCGGACCCACGCGACTCCTCGGGCCGAACTGCCCCGGGGTCATCACGCCTGGGCAATCCAAGGTTGGGATCATGCCCGGCCACATCCACCTCCCCGGTCGGGTCGGCGTGGTGTCCCGCTCGGGGACGCTCACCTACGAGGTGGTGGGGCAGCTGACGTCCCTCGGGCTCGGCCAGTCCACCGCCGTCGGCATCGGCGGGGATCCGGTGGGCGGACTCGACTTCGTCGACCTGCTCCGCCTGTTCGAGGCCGACCCCGACACCGACGCGGTGATGATGATCGGCGAGATCGGGGGCAACGCCGAGGAGCGAGCCGCAGAGTTCATCGCGACTGGAATGAAGAAGCCGGTCGCGGCCTTCATCGCCGGGACGACGGCCCCGCCGGGCAAGCGCATGGGCCACGCGGGAGCGATCATCGCGGGCGGCCGCGGCACCGCGCGGGAGAAGATCGCCGCGCTGGAGGCGGCCGGGGTCACCGTAGCGCGATCGCCCGCAGAGATGGGCGCGACCCTGAAAGGGCGGTTGTAATTCGCCGGACCGTGCCCTAGACCCACTCCCCACGGGAGACCATGGGCATGCAGCGGACGCTCGCGATCATCAAGCCGGACGCAATGGAGAAGCGCCAGCAAGGCGCCATCCTGCAGCGCATCCTGGACGAGGGGTTCGAGATCCTGGCCATGCGCCAGCTTCGCCTCACCCGGGCTGAGGCCGAGGGGTTCTACGCCGTCCACCGTGGCAAGCCGTTCTTCGACGGGCTGTGCGCGTTCATGTCACGCGGCCCCGTCACCGTCCTGGCGCTAGCGCGCGAAGACGCCGTGCAGCGCTGGCGTGAGGTCATCGGGGCGACCAACCCGGCCCAGGCGGCCGCGGGCACCCTCCGACGCCTGCACGCCAGCTCGTTGACGGAGAACGCCGTACACGGCTCCGACTCCGAGGAAAACGGCCGCCTCGAGTGCGGGTACTTCTTCCCCGGCGTGGACCTCGTGTAGCATCGTCCCCGCCATGTCGGGTGGCGCGCCGCCAGCTTCGGGGGAGGAGGTCCGTAGCTCGGAGCGGCTCGATGCGGCGCGGGGATCGGTGCGCGACGCCCTCGGCTCCCTGCGCAACCTGGAGCAGCTGCTCCGTTCCATCAAGGTGGGACCACGCGCGCTCGCGTCCGTGCTGCCGTCGGTGCACGCCTCGTGCGCCCCGCTGCTCGTCTCCTGCCGCGAGCTGCTCGACGGGATCGGCTCGCGCGGCGACGCGCGGGGCGCCATCGAGGATTTCGTGACCCCACGGCTCAGCGCCCTGGAAGGCGCGCTGGCCGCGGCGATGCGGGCGCCCCTGCACGCGCGCCAACGCCTGGCGCTGGAAGCGGCGGTGTCACGCGCCGCCTCCGATCTCGAGGCGGGGTGGTCGCTGGTGGACCTGCTCGAGCGAGCCCGGACAGCGCCGGCGACCCCGGTGTCGCTGGTGGAGGTGACGCGCTCCACCCGCCGGCTGCCGACAGGCCCCGCGCCCCAGGGGCTCGAGCGCGTCTCGGCCACGCTGACGGCGGCGGCCACTGCCGACGTCCTCGTCAACCCCCGCGTGGCCACCGAGCTGGTCCGGATCGCCACCCGGATGGTCGTCGCCGCCCACCCGGGCGTCACGCCGCACGTCTACGTCGGCCCCGAGGGCGCCGATCGCTCGGGGATCCGGGTTTCGCCCCGGCCGACTCCAGGCGAGTCCATCCTGGTGCTCGCTCCTCCGCTGGTCGAGCCGACGGTCGTCTCGGCGAGCGCCGCGGCGCTAGCGACGGGCGGGGTGCTCCTTTGCCAACCCGACGGAACGGTGACGCTCTCCTGGGCGGCCGGCAGCAGCGAGTGAGCCCCGGCAGCTCCCCCCTGGTCCCCGTCCGCCACGCGAGGCGCCGCGCGTGACCCGGGTCCGGTCCCTCGCCGCGCGGCTGCTCTGGTGCTGCGAGATCCCGTCGCCGACCGGCGAGGAGGCTGCGTTCGCGGAAGCCCTCGCAACTCGACTGGCGACGGCGCGACTGGCGTCGCCCCTCGTTCGCATCGGCGACTCCCTCCTGGTCGAGCTCACGCGAGGTACCGGGGGTCCGCACGTCGTGCTGCTCGGCCACCTCGATACCGTGCGCACGCGGCACCGCACCCCTCCCCACGCCGAAGGCGACCGGCTCTACGGGCCCGGCGCCGCCGACATGAAGAGCGGTCTCGCGCTCATGATCGAGCTCGCCGAAGCCCCGCGCCGACCCGCGGTAGACCTCACCCTGGTCTTCTACGCCCGCGAGGAGGGCCCCTTCGAGGCGAACGAGCTGGGGCGCGTCCTCGCCGAGCGGCCCGACCTCGCGCGGGCTGACGTCGCCGTCGCCCTCGAACCGAGCGACAACCGCCTGGAGCTCGGGTGCGGCGGCTCGCTGCACGCCACCGCCCGCTTCCGCGGCCGGAGCGCGCACGCGGCCCGGCCGTGGCAGGGAGACAACGCCATCCATCGGGCAGCGCCGCTACTGGCGCGGCTGGCGGCCCTGCCCGTCGAGCCGCACGAGATCGATGGCCTGGTGTGGCCCGCCGTGTCGTCCGCGACGCTCGCGCGGGGGGGCACCGCCCGCAACGTCTTGCCCGACCGCTTCGAGCTCAACCTGAACCACCGCTTCGGCCCCGATCGCACGCTCGCCGACGCGGAGCGCACGATCCGCGAGCTCGTCGGCGACGAGGCCGAGGTCGAGATCGTCGACCGCTCCCCCCCGGCGCCCCCGCGGCGCGATCACCCGCTGATCGCTGCGCTGGCGGCCGCCGGCGTCACGGGCGTGGCGCCGAAGCTCGGGTACACGGACGTGGCGCGCTTCGCGAGCCTCGGGGTGCCCGCGGTCAACTTCGGCCCGGGCACTCAGGCGCAGGCGCACCAGGACGACGAGTGGACGAGCCTGTCCTCTCTCGCCGCCGGGTGGGCAATCCTCACCACCTGGCTCGACCGGATCGCGGCGAGCCCCCGTTGAGGGATCGCCGACGCGGCAGCACGTGCGCCCCCCGGCGCTCGACGCGGCGCGACCGGCGACGGCTCGGCTGTAACCTTCCAGCGTGCCGACTCCGGACGCGCGAGAAGTTGCATGAGGACCACCTCGGCGCCCATGCTTGTAGCGTTGGCAGGCACGACCATGACGGACAGGGCGACGCTCATCACCCGCTGCACGCGCTGCGATGGTCCGCTCGAGCTGGGGGATGAGGCGAGCTACGTCCGCTGCCCGCGCTGTGGCGCCTCGCACCTCGTGGACACGATGCCACCGTGGGCCTTGGCGGACACGGCGACGGGACCAACGCTGGTGGCGAAGACCCCCGCGGCCCCGGCCCCGCCCGGAACGTACGCCCCCTCGCGGCCGCCACCCCCGCCGCGACGACCGCCGTCGCAGGTCGGGCTGGCCACGCCGATGGCGGCGCCCCCCGCGGTGTCACGATCGCTCCCGCCCGCACCGGCGGACGTCTTCACGGAAGAGCTCGTCGCGATCCGCTGCGCACGCTGCGGCACCCAGTTCGATGGGCCCGTCGGGATGCTGCAGTGCCCACGCTGCGGCGCGCACCACGCCGTGGACGCAGCGCCACCCTGGGAGCTCACGACCCTCGACGAGTCGCTCTGATCGCGGCCGCGCCACGACGGAAACCACGGCGCTCACCGGCGGCGCCGTGATCGCGACTGCCCCGCCCCCCGGTTGCACCGATCGCTACGCCGCCCTGCTCGGCACCATCACCTCAAGCTCGATCGAGCGCACCCGCATCTCATCGATCAAGTTCCTCTTCGCCTTCGCCGCCGGGCAGGGGGTCAAGGCGACCTTGCCGTTCCTGACCGAGGCGCTCGGCGCCGGGGATCTCCGGCGCGGCTACGAGCTCACCTTCCTGGTCTACGGGGTGGTCGCCACGGACCCCTTCTTGGTCACCTTCGCCTTCACCCGGCAGCGCGTCACCCCTTCCCGCTCACCGATCGGCGGGTCGCCCAGATCGAGGCGGACCTTGCCGCGCGCCGCCGCGCGGACCGCGCGGTGTAAGGTCCGGCGCGACCTCGCCGTTCCCCTCGCAGATGGAGGCAGCGATGAGGCTCGGTTCCTGGTGGTTCGCGGTTTCGTTCAGTTTCTTCTTCCTGGGCTGCGCGGCCCGCGGTCCGGTTTCCGCCCCGGCCGGCGGGCCGCCGGCGCCTCCCGGGCCGCCGGCGCCGACTGAGTTCGCGAGCAGGAGCAGCGCGGAGGCCGCTCCCGCGTCTGGCGAGGGCTACCCGGACGCCTCCGCGCGGGCTCCGGACGCCGACGCGTCGGCGAAGAGCCGGCCCGGGCTCGGCACCGTGTGGGGCGAGGACCGGACCAGCCACGTCACGACGACGGCGTTCTTCCGAACCAGTCCCGAGCGGCCGTTCGCGACCGCGACCCTCCACTACAACGACGCCGCTGGCGTGCAGGCCATGGCCGCCCAGAGCGGACGCTCGAGCTACTACGACGATGTCGTGACCCCGGTGGCGGACGGGCAGCTCGACGTGAAGGTGCTCGACGAGGCCCTGCGTCCGCTGCCGGTCACGCGGGCCGGCGGGAGAACCTACGTCGTGGGCGAAGCGGGCTGGCGCTACGTGTTGCGGATCGAGAATCGTACCGGCAACCGCGTCGAGGTGGTGGCGACCGTGGACGGGCTCGACGTGATCGACGGACGTCCTGGCTCGTTCCGCAAGCGCGGCTACATCCTGGCCCCCTGGGCGACCCTCGACATCGAGGGGTTCCGCCGCAGCGACAGCGCGGTCGCCGCGTTCCGGTTCGGCTCGGTCGAGGACTCCTACGCGGAGCGAAAGGGCCGGGGACGCAACGTCGGCGTCATCGGGGTCGCCTTCTTCGACGAGACGGGGTCGCGCTGGCCCTGGACCGACGAGGCCATCCGCTACCGCCACGACGCCGACCCGTTTCCGGGCCGCTACGCCGATCCCCCGCCCAGCTGGTAGTATCCCCGCGCTCCGCAACCGGGGGCGGCCCGGCCATCGGCCGCCCCCCGCCGGGGAACAACCATGGGCCATCCGTATCAGATCGTCATCTTCGGGGCGGGCGGCGACCTCGCCCTCCACAAGCTACTCCCGGCGCTGGTGAGCCTCGCTCGCCAGCGGCTCCCGGCGAGTGGTTTTCACGTCATCGGCGTGGCGCGACGCCCGAAGTCCGACGCGGAGTACAGAGGTGAGATCGCCGGCGCGCTGCCGGTGGAGCTGCGCGACGCCTTCGCGGAGCTCGCACCCCGCGTCTCCTACCTGCCCGGAGACGTGAGCTCGCCCGACGATCTCGCGCGTCTCCAGGCCCACCTCGCGGCACTGCCCGGCGGGGAGGAGGCGTCGCGCCTGTACTACCTGTCGCTCAAGGCGTCGCTCTTCGCCCCAGCGGTGACCGCGCTCGCGCGGGCCGGCCTCGTGCGCCGCGTCGTCGACCGGGCCGCGTATCGCCGCGTCGTGATCGAGAAGCCCTTCGGTCACGATCTAGGCAGTGCCCGTGAGCTCAACCGCGCGCTGCACGGCCACCTCGAGGAGGAGCAGATCTACCGCATCGATCACTACCTCGGGAAGGAGACGATCCAGAACATCCTCGGCCTGCGCTTCCACAACGCGATCTTCGAACCGCTCTGGAACCGCACCCACGTCGAGCTCATCCAGATCACGGTCGCCGAGCAGCTCGGCATGGAGAGCGGCCGCGGCGGCTACTACGACTCGGCCGGCGCGGTGCGCGACATGCTGCAGAACCACATGCTGCAGATCCTCGCGCTGGTGGCCATGGAGCCGCCTTCCTCCATGGAGGCAGAGGACGTGCGGGGGCTCAAGGTTTCGCTGCTCAAGAGCCTTCGCCTCCCCGAGCCCCGTCGTTTGGTGCGGGCCCGGTACGGCGCCGGCTCGATCGACGACCGCACCGTGCGCGGCTACCTCGAGGAGGACGGCGTGCCTGCTACCTCGACGACGGAAACCTACGTCGCCGTCCGCGCGGAGCTCGACAACTGGCGCTGGAGTGGCGTGCCCATCCTGCTCCGCCACGGCAAGCGCCTGCCCCGGAAGTTCACCGAGGTGCAGGTGCAGTTTCGCACACCACCCCTGCAGCTCTTCAATCGACCGGCAGGCATGACGGACGTGGATTTTCGGCGCGCGCTCCGGGAGGGTGCCTTCTGTCAGATCCGACCGAACGTCCTCAGCCTCTGCATCCAGCCGCGCGAGGCGATCTCGCTCTCCTTCGGCGTGAAGACCCCCGGCCAGGGCATGCTGATGACGCCCGCGCGCCTGGACTTCGACTACAAGGACCACTTCGGCAAGAGCACGACACCGGCCTATGAGCGGCTCCTGCTCGACGCGATCCTCGGCGACGCCACGCTGTTCCTTCGCGCCGACGAGATCGAGGCGAGCTGGGCCTTCGCCGACTCGATCCTGGCCTGCTTCGACGGGGCCGCGGCCCCGCCGCTCCTCGAGTACCCCGCGGGGAGCTGGGGCCCGATAGAAGCCACGACGCTCTTCGAGGGCTGCGAGGGTGGGTGGAGTGTCGGACGTTGACGCGGTGATCTGGCACCGGGTCGCGGATCCGGTGGCGGCCGGGGCGGAGGCACTGGCGCGCCACCTGCTCGAGGCGGGCCCCGCCCCCCGCCTCGCGGTGGCTGGCGGCTCGGCAGCGGCGGCGCTCGCCCCGCTGCGCGAGCGGCTCGGCCCTGCCCGCTGGGGTCGGTTGCGCGTCACCTGGGTGGACGAGCGCCGCGTGCCGCTGCAGAGCCCGGATTCGAACCGTGGCGCGGCGCACCGCGCTGGCTGGCTCGGCCCCGCCGCGCCGGTCGGCACCGAAATCCCACTCTGGCTCGACGAGGACACGTGCGAGTCCGCCCTGCAACGGGTGACGAGGGCCATCGCGGTCGAACTCGAGGGGGGCCTCGACGCGCTCCTGCTCGGTATGGGGGAGGACGGCCACGTCGCCTCACTCTTCCCCGGCCACCCGTCGCTCACCGCGACCGGCCCCGTGGCGTGCATCGACGACGCGCCGAAGCCGCCTCCACAGCGGCTCACGCTGTGCCTACCGCTGCTCGCCACAACCCGGGTCGCGGTGCTCGTGGTCACGGGCGCGAGCAAGCGCGAGGCCCTGCGCCGCCTGCGCGCAGGGGACCCGGCGCTGCCCGCCGCTCGCGTCCCGCAGCGCCTGGTGTTCACGGACCAGGACGTCTGACCACGGCGGAGGCGCTGCGTCACCGCGCCCGGTGGCGGGGACTGCCAGAGCGCTCCGCGCTCAGTCGCAGTCGCCGAACCGCTCGTCGCAAGCCTTGCCGCCCGAGCAGTGCTCGTCGATCAGACACTCCCGGCACTCCAGGGTGTAGATGGTGTCGCAGTAGGGGCGCGCCGCCGGGCAGTCCTCGGCGGAGAGGCACTCGCCACAAAGGCCCATGACGCAAAACTTCACCGCCCCGTCCGGCGAGGGGCAGTCGCTGACGTCGATGCACTCGACACACCAGCCGCTCTGCAGATCGCAGCGGGGGCGCACCGACCCACAGTAGAAATCGCTGGTGCAGCGCGGGATGCAAGCCCCGGTCCGCGAGTCGCACACCTCGTTGACCGGATCGCAGTAATTCTGATCGCAGGGGTCCGTCCAGGTGGGCCCGCCGCCGGCGCCCGCGTTGGTGTTGCCCCCGGTACCGCCCTGATGAACCCAGGAGCCCCCTCCGGTGCCGCCGAGACCCCACGCCGCGCCAGTCCCGGCGCCCGGAGTCCCGCCCGTCCCACCGGAAGGCAAGACCTCGCTACCCGGGAGGGCGCCGCTGGCGCCGAAATCCGCCGCCTGGCTCTCGAGCAGGTCGATCGTCTCGTGGCCGCACCCCACCGCCAACGCGACGACCGCGCCCACCCCCAGACCGGCCAGCTCGGCCGTCCAGGCGCCGCCATGCCCAATGACGCTCACGCGGGCCTATTCTAGCAGAGCTTGGTGGAATGGCTCGTGCGCGGGCGCCGCGACCTGGCGCCCGGCCGGCTCGACGGCGGTGCCTACCGGGCCCGACCATCGGTTACAATGAGGGGCGGTGACCGCTCCTCCACTCCGCCGGCGTCCTGCGCACCTCCGCGCACTCGAGGGGGGGGGAGCGCCGGGTCCCTCCGACGAGGCACTGATCGCGGGCGTCCGCGGGGGCGACCAGACGATGGCGACGGTGCTCTACGACCGGCTCTACCCGGTGGTGGATCACACCGTCTACCGCGTGTTCGGGCGCCGCGAGGTGGATCACGACGACCTCATCCAGGCCTCTTTCGAGCAGATCGTGCTCACGCTCTCGCGTCGTTCCTTCGCGCGCGCCTGCAGTCTGCGCACCTGGGCCTCCACGGTGACCAGCCACGTGGCCCTCAACGCGCTGCGCTCACGCCGCCGGGAGCGGCGGGTGTTCGATCGAAACGTGGACCTCCGCCCCGACCTCGGCTCCGCCATCGGCGACCCCGAGCGGGAGGTCGCAGCCCGCGCGGCGATCGACAGCGTGCGCGGGGAGCTCGTGTCGATGCGCCCCGACCGCGCCGAGACGGTCTTCCTCCACGACGTGCTCGGGCACGACTTGGCCGAGATCGCGCTGACGACGGGGGTCACCGTGGCCGCGGCGCAGTCGCGCCTGGTCCGTGGGCGCAAGGAGTTGCACGAGCGACTGCGGCGAGTCGCCCAGGGGGGGGCGTCGTGACGCACGAGGTTCTCCGCGAGGCGCTCGAGAGCTGGCGCGCGCAGGGCGCCCCCGTCGACGACGAACGCCGTGAGCGGCTCCGCGAGTCCACGGTCGATCGGATCCGCGAGGCGATGCGGTCGGCGACGGAGGCGCGCCGCCGCCGCGCCTGGGTGACCGGGGCGCTGCTGGCCGCGCTGGTCGGGGTCGTCGCCGCCGTCGGGGTCATCACCCTGTCGTCCGCGCTGGATCGCGCCCCAAGCGCGGCGACCACGCCGGCCGTGCTGCAAGGGGAGCTCTTCGCGCAGAGCCAGGACGCACGCTCCACGGTGAGGCGCGCCGACCAACGCCTGGTGCTGCCAAAGACACCGCTCCGGCTGCAGGCCGGGGACGCGCTCCAGGCCGGCCCGGGTGCAGCGGTCGAGGTGGCGCTGCCCGACGCCGGCCGGGCCACCCTGGGCGCCAACGGGGCGCTCGAGGTGACGCGCGCACTCCGCGCCGAGCAGCGCTTCCTGCTCCGTCATGGCCGTCTGGACATCGCGATCCCCCCGGAAGCGCCACATCGGAGCCTCGTGGTCACCACGCCGCACGCCGCGGTGGCCGTGGTGGGGACGGTGTTCGCGGTCGGCGTGCTGGGTGAGGGCGCGGCCACGGTGACCGAGGTCACGGTGGAGCGCGGGCGCGTGCACCTGATCACCCACGATGGCGAGGAGCGCTGGCTCGACGCCGGCGATAGCTGGCGCTCTTCCGAGCGCGCGGCGCGGGAGCCGCCCGCAGCGGACACGGAGCGGGCGGCCGACGAGGACGTCTCGCCCACCAACGCGGGCCCCTCGCGCCAGGCGGCCCCCGCGCGCGGTCGCGAGCCGACGGGTGCCGTTGCCAACCAGAGCACCCTCCCGGAGCAGAATCGGCTCTATCGCCAGGCCCTCGACGCTCGCAACGCCGGCGACGACGCCCGCACGGTCGCACTGCTGGACTCGCTGATCTCGCGCTATCCGGGCTCGCCGCTCCGCCAGGAGGCCGAGGTGGAGCGCTTCCGCGCCCTCAGCCGCATCGGGCGAACCAACGAGGCCGTTCGGGCAGCGAGGCGCTACCTGTCCGACTACGAGGCGGGGTTCGCTCGCGACGAGGCCGAGTCGCTCGCGCTGCCCAGTGCGCGCCCGGCCCCCTGAGCCGCGGCGCCTCGAGCGCTCGGTCGGGCGAGGGAGCACCCGCCGCGTGCGACCCGGCGCGACGAGTGGCGGCGGAGCGGCGCTCACCGGCGCGGGCAGGTTGCGCCGATGCGGATCCCGATGGTGCCGGCCCCATGCACGCGCACGGCCGTGTCTCGCGGCACGCCGGCAACGCGGACCTCCGTCGTACCGAAGGGCCACGCGGCTTCACCGCCGATGACGGCGCGCGCGGGCGAGGTGCAGGGCCACTCGATATCACCGCCGACGGCGACGGCTCCGAGCCACCGCCCGCCTCCGTCGTCACGACCGGTCACGGGATCTGAAACCTGGGCGTGGATCCAGTCGGCGCCGATGAGCGTGCGGAGCGTCAGCCGGGCGTCGCCGAGGCTGACGTAACCTCCCGGCCCGATGGCGCCCCCGACGACGCGGTAGGACATCCCCAGCGGCGCCCTCACGACCCACGCGACGTCGCCTCGGAGCGAAAGGGACCAGGGCAGATCGCCCCACAGGGTCACCATCGCGCGGGGGCCCAGCCGCGGCGCGTCGGGCTCGACCCCGGTGCCCCCCATCACAGCAACGTCCGCGGTGAGCCGCGGGCGACGCTCCGCGCGCTCCGTGCCCGCCGCCTTCGCCGACACAGGAGCCGGGGTGGGCGCGGCCGCCGCGGTGACCTCGGCGGCGGGACGCGCGGGAACGGCTGGAGCCACATCGGCCGAGCTCGCGTCCGGGGCCGGTTCATCGCCAGGCGGCCCCGAGTCCTCCTCCCTCTCGCTGCCCAGCTCCAGCGTGGTAGCGAGGGTCCCCGCCGCGAACCCCACCGCCGTGCATATCTCCTCCGGCTCGTCGTCCTGGGAGAACCGCAGCACGCGGGTCCGCCACCGGGGCGGCTCCCGCAAACCCACCTGGATGCGGACGGAACCGTCGTCGCTCCAGCTCAGGATGGCGACCGCCCGCGGCGCCGCCGCGTTCGACTCCTCGGCGTCGACGCACTCGCCGTCCTCCACCGACCGCGTGCAGGCGCGGAGCAGCGTCTGCCGCAGCTCCGGCGTGAGCTGGGTGTCGCCCATTTCGACGACGACCGGTGGCAGCGGCATGACCCCGGTGAGGATAGGCGACCTGGTGTCCCATCGGACAGCCTCCCGCGGCACCCCGCCGTGAAACCCGCGGTGTTCCTGGCGGTCTGGGGCCACAGAGGGCGGCGTCGAGCCGCGCGCGGGCCCCGGACCGCTGCCCCGTGCCTCGAACGGGGCGGCTCCCGTGGTATCTTGCGCGGCTCCATGAGCTCGAAGTCGGCTACCGTGCTGGTCACCGGCGCCACCGGCACCCTCGGGCGCGCAGTCATCGCCCGTCTGCTCCGCGACGGACATCGGGTCGTCGCGGCGAGCCGAACGGCGCCGCGACGACAGGACGACTTCCCGGAGGGCGTTCGTCCCGTCTCGCTGGACGTCACTCGCCCAGAGACGCTCCCGCCCGCGCTCGAGGGCGTCGACGTGGTGGTGCACGCTGCGGCGAAGGTCGGGGACTGGGGGCGCCGCGAGGACTTCCAGGCGGTGATCGACGGCGGCACCGAGAACCTGGTCGGGGCCTGCGTCGGCCGACGCCTCGAGCGCTTCGTGCACCTGAGCAGCGTCATGTTCTACGGGCTCCGCGGCAGTGGGGTAATGACCGAGTCGATGCTGCCCGGGGACTGCCCCTGGCCCTACGCCGAGGCCAAGGTCACCGCCGAGGAGACGGTGCGTCGAGCGCACCGGGAGCAGGGGCTGCCCACCGTGATCCTGAGGCCGGGCAATTTCTTCGGTCCCGACTCGCGGCTCTTCACCGAGCGCCCGGTCGAGCTCTTGCGCCGCGGCCTGCTCTCCCTCCCCCCCGACGCGGGGAAGGCCAACCTCGTCTTCGTCGAGAACGTCGCCGCGGCGGTGGGGACCGTCGCCTTCGACGAGGCCGCCGTGGGGGAGGTCTTCAACGTGGTCGACGACGTCGAGCTCGATTGGCGTGGCCTGTTCGACCTCTACGCCGCCGCGCTCGGCGCGCGTTCGGTCCCCACGCGCCCGACCTGGGTCTTGCGCTCGCTGGCCGCCGGGATGGAGGGCATCGCGCACCTCACGGGGCGACCCCCGCTCATCACGCGAGACGCCATCGACTACCTTCGCTTCCGCGGCACCTACGCCAAGAACAAGCTCGGTGACTGCCTCGGCCACGAGGCGGAGGTTCCCTTCGAGCAGGCGCTCACCAGGACCGCCGACCACATCCGGCAGCAGGCACGTCGCTGAGCAGCGAGGCCTGACCGACGGCGTCGCCCGCGCACCGATCGGCGGCGGTCCGCCACCGGCCGCCGGCCGCCGCCACCGGCGTGCCGTGACCAATGCGGCGAGGGCGCCGCGATCTCGCGGTGATCCCCCGTCGCCCCAGGGCGGCGCGGGCGCGGCACGGTGCCTGCATTCGCCGTTGTCGATGCTCCCGGTGACGTCGCTCCCCGCGCCGATCTGCGGCCGCCCCCGCGGCCTCGCCACCATCCACGCGAGCGCGCTGGTGGGGCTCGACGCTTACCCCATTCGAGTCGAGGTCTGCGCGACGCGGGGTCCCGCGTTTTTCCAGATGGTGGGGCTCGCCGAGGCGGCGGTGCGCGAGGCGCGCGTGCGAGTGGCGAGCGCCCTGGCGCGGCTCGGCGTCCTGCTCGATGAGCATGCCATCACCGTCAACCTCGCCCCCGCCGATCTCCGCAAGAGCGGCGCCGCGCTCGATCTCGCGATTGCCGTCGGCGTCCTGGGCGCGGTGGGCGAGCTCGACCCCCTGGTCTGCCGCGACACGCTGCTGCTCGGCGAGCTGTCGCTGGAGGGACGCCTCCAAGCCATTCGCGGCGTCCTGCCCCAGCTCGACGGCGCGCGCGCGCGCAGCCTCGCGCAGGCGATCGTCCCCGCGGGCAACGCGGCGGAGGCCGGCCTGGTGACGAGCCTCCCCGTGTTCGTCGCCGCGGAGCTGGAGTCCGTCTGCGCGCACCTCAGCGATCGTCGGCAGCTGCCGCGCGCGCCGCGGACCCCGTTCGTCCCCACCGAAGGCGCCGCGGGGCTGGATCTCTCTGAGATCCGTGGCCAGGCGAGCGCTCGCCGCGCGCTCGAGGTCGCCGCCGCCGGCAACCACAACCTGCTCATGGTCGGCCCCCCCGGCGGCGGCAAGACGCTCCTGGCGCGGGTCCTGCCAACGATCCTCCCCGCGCTCTCCTTCGCCGAGGCGCTGGAGGCGACGGCGATCCAGAGCGTCGCAGGGATGGTGGATCCGGAGCGCGGCGTGGTGACCACCCGCCCCTTCCGCGCCCCGCACCACTCCGTCAGCGACGCCGGCCTCGTCGGCGGCGGCGACGTCCCCCGCCCGGGGGAGGTCAGCCTGGCGCACCACGGCGTGCTCTTCCTCGACGAGCTCGCGGAGTTTCGCCGCAGCGCCCTGGAGGCCCTTCGGCAGCCGCTCGAGGACGGCCGGGTTTGCATCTCCCGGGCCCGCGCGCGCGCCTGGTTCCCCGCCCGCCCGCTGGTCGTCGCCGCGGTGAACCCCTGCCCCTGCGGATACTGGGGGCACCCGCTGCGCCGCTGCCGTTGCAGCCCCGTCCAGCGGCGCCGCTACCTCGCGCGGCTCTCTGGCCCCCTGCTCGACCGGATCGACGTGCACGTGAGCGTGCCCCCGGTCGATGTCCGGTCCCTCGCCGCCACCGCCCCCGGCGAGTCGTCCTTCGCCGTCCGCGCACGGGTGCTGGCCGCCCGCGCACGGCAGAACCAACGGCAAGAGCGCGGCGAGGTCGCTCATTTCACCAACGCAGGCCTCTCCCTGGACGAGCTCGACCGGGTGGCGCCGCTGGATCGCGAGGGACGCACGCTCATCGACCGGGCCGTGCGCCAGCTCGGGCTGAGCGCCCGCGCCTACGTCCGCGTCCTGCGTGTCGCGCGCTCGGTGGCCGACCTCGAGGGCTCCCCGGCCGTGCGCGCGCCGCACGTCGCCGAGGCGGTGCAGGGGCGCCTCCTCGAGGCGGAGGGGATCGGGTGAGCGCCCCCTGCGCACCGTCCCCCACGCGCCGCCCTCCCTTCCGTTTCACCCCCGCGCCGAGCGCGGCAGCACCCAGGAGAACAGCATGAGCAAGGATCATCAGGAACCCCGCCCCGAACTGAACGACCTCGTCCGCGCCGTCGAGAAGGCTCACGGCAAGGGCGCGCTCATGAAGCTAGGGGATCCCGCCCGGCTCGAGCCGATCCCGGTCATCCCCACCGGATCGCTCGCCCTCGACGAGGCGCTGGGCGTCGGCGGCTACCCCCGGGGCCGCATCGTCGAGATCTTCGGCCCCGAGTCGAGCGGGAAGACCACGCTCACCCTGCACGCGATCGCCGAGGCGCAGGCGCTCGGCGGGGTCGCCGCCTTCATCGACGCAGAGCACGCCTTCGACCTGCGCTACGCCCAGGCGATCGGCGTCGACGTCACCCGCCTGCTGGTCGCGCAGCCCGACGACGGCGAGCAAGCCCTCGACGTGGCGGAGATCCTGGCCCGCTCCGGCGGCGTAGACCTGATCGTGATCGACTCCGTGGCTGCCCTTGTGCCGCGCGCGGAGCTCGCCGGCGACATGGGAGACGCCCACATGGGGCTGCAGGCGCGGCTGATGAGCCAGGCCACCCGCAAGCTCACCGGCGTCATCTCCAGGACCGGCACCACGCTCATCTTCATCAACCAGCTCCGCCAGAAGATTGGGGTCGTCTTCGGCAACCCGGAGACGACCGCGGGCGGGCAAGCGCTCAAGTACTATTCGAGCGTGCGCATCGACGTCCGTCGTATCGGCAAGGTGAGCGTGGCGGAGGCCGTGATCGGCAACCGCACCCGCGCCAAGGTGGTCAAGAACAAGTGCGCGCCACCCTTCACAGAGGCCGAGTTCGACATCCGCTGGGGCCGCGGGATCGACGGAGCCGCCGATCTGCTCGAGGTGGCGCAAGCCTGCGGCGTGGTCGAGAAGAGCGGCCAGCACCTGATGCTCGACGGCAAGAGCCTCGGCAATGGCCGCGAGCGGGCCCGCGACGCGGTGCTCACCGACGGGGACCTGCGGCGACTCCTGCTCACGGCGACGATCGGATCGCTGCCGTCCAAGTCGGGCAAGGGCCCCGCCGGGCCGTCGATCGCCAAGGTGAGCGACGCCGAAGCGGTGGAGGCCGCCGAGGCCGTGGCCTGACCGCGAGGAGGCACGTCCCCAAGCCCTCGCACTCAGGGGGCGGCGGTGCGATGATGGATGGGTCAACCACGGCCCCCATGGTCCCCGCCGTCCCCCCGACCCTCCCCGGTCGCGCCCGTCGCGCGGCGGCCGCCTCGTTCCTGGCGCTGCTCGCGACGACGCTTGGCGCTTGCGGGGGTGACGTCACCCGCGACGAGGACGACGACCGCGCCGCCGGCGGCACGACGCCCACGACTCCGGTCGCGACCGGCGGCACCGCAGTCCTCGATCCAAACGCCCTGACTTGCGGCGACTGGCTCGCGGAGGCGGTCCGCGTGGCTCGGGAACGCTGCGGTTGGGACGGCATCTCCTTCAACGGCTACGCCGAGAACCGCCGTCTCGACCCCGAGCTCGCCGCGAGCGTGTGCCTGCCCAACCTCGAGGAGAAGGACTGCGAGGCGCCGGACCCCGAGTTCATCGCCGACGCGTGCGAGGCGGCCTGCGCCAAGTAGCGGCGCCGCGCCACCGTTATGGCAGGTGGATCCGCAGCGCGGCGGTGTGACACACCGAGCAGTCCTCGGTGGTGCTGTGCGTCGCGGGCGCGGCGCAGGCGGTGTCAGGGCATTTGCTCACACAGACTTGGTAGGGCGCGGCGAACGCCCCCACGATCTGAAAGAACCCGCCGGGCCCCGTCACCGCGGTGATGGGCGCACCGCCATCGGGGGTGATGGTGAGGGTGGCCTGAGACACCGGGGTCCGGCTGGTGACCCCGTCGTAGACATAGCCGCCAACGTACCCCGGCTCGTGGCAGGTCACGCAGGTCTGGTCGTCGAAGGACGGATCGTGCATGCGAGGGCCGCCGGAGGCCGGGGGGATGCAGTCATCCGGGCCGGCCCCACCGGTGCCGCCCATCCCGAGGCTGCTCGACGCGAGGTGGATGAGGCGACCCGTCGCGCCGTGACAGCCGGCGGTCTGACAGTCCAGGCTCGTGTGCGTCTGGGTGGCGCAGGTCCGATCGGAACAGCGGCTCACGCAGGGGGTGAAGCTGCCCGCGCCGGGCTCGAGCAGGTGGAAGAACCCGTCGCTCGCTGTGGGCGCGCTGACCGTGGAGCTGTCCGCGTAGGTCAAGGTGACCGTGGCGGCGGGGAGATAGGCGTCACCGTGGGCGTTCGAGTAGACCCAGCCGCCCCACATGTCCGCGTGGCAAGCGCTGCAGCTCTCGTAGTCATAGGTGCCGGGGTGCCGCCGGACGGCGGGGTCCGGCAGGGTGCACGGATCGACCTCGCCACCGGTGCCGTCACCGCCGGTGACCTGGCCGCCGGTGACTTGGCCGCCGGTGCCGCTGGTGGCGCCGGTCGTGACGCCGCCGGTGCCACCGAGGGCCGCACCCCCCGTCGCAGGCGCCGCGCCGCCGGTCTGGCCGCCCGAAACCGGATCGCTCGGGCCGCAGGCGACCTCGAGCAGCGCGAGCGTGGCGCCGACGGAGCACGCGGCGATGGTGGAGACGAGGCGGCGGGCGAGTGGCATGGCAAGCGGGGACGTGGAGAAGGGGGCGCCGCCGCCGCTAGTCGCGGTAGGACATGATGGTGTCGATCTCGTCGATGCCCTGGGACGCATAGGGGAAGCGCTGCTGACCGGTGATGAAGCCGAGCGCCGTGAGCGCCATGGCCCGCACGATCTGCGGCTGGGCCCACGGGGTCGAGTTGGTGATGCGCGAGTTCGAGGTGCCCGTCTGCTCGAGGTAATGCTTGAGGATGCAGAGCCCGGTGACGTCGGCGAGGATCGGGTCCCGACTGGCGACGACGATCCCGGGTTGGGCCACCGTACCGTTTCCCACCTGCGGCCCACCCGTCAGGAGACAGGAGGTGGCGTCGAGCACCACGAAGTCCTCCTGCTTGACCAGGTGCATCTCGGCCATCGTGTTGGAGATGGTGGTCACGTTCATGTGGCTCTGGTTGCGGGCGCTCGACGGGACGTTGCCGTACCAGGCCTTGAGCGCCATAGAGAAATTGGCGCTCCCGTGGGTCTTGCAGACCGGCACGTTGATCAAGTAGTCGACCTCTAGGACGGCCGAATAGAAGGGGATCCCACCGGACCACTCGTTGGCGCCGGCGGGGCTCGAGAGGGTGGTGGCGCCGCCCTCGAGCCCGACGCAGGTCGCGCCCTCCGCCTCGGCCGCGGCGAGGATGCCGTTGTTCTGCATCCGGGTCAGCGTGGCGCCGGTGAACGTGTCGTCGGCGACGATGATGCTCGACGGCGTCCCCGCCGCGCGGACCGCGCGGATCACCCCGCGGATCACGTCGGGGTTGACGCTCCCCGGGGGCGCCGTGTCGATGGCGTTCGGCCGTAGCATGACGGTGCGCCCGGTCAGATCCGGGAAGCCACCCATGGCCGCGATCGCGTCCTGGGTCGCCTGGATCACGTCGGTGCCACGCACCAGCGCGACCAGCCCCGACTCGCTACCTGCACCACCGGCACCGCCCGTCGCCGCACCGGCAGCGCCACCCGTCGCCGCGCCGCCCGTCGCCACACCGCCGGTCCCCGCGCCGCCGGTCGCTGCGCCGCCCGTGGCTCCGCCCGTCGCCGCGCCGCCCGTCCCCGCGCCGCCCGTCCCCGCGCCGCCCGTCCCCGCACCGCCCGTCGCCGTGCCGCCGGTCGCCGCACCGCCCGTCCCCGCACCGCCGGTGCCTGCGCCGCCGGTGCCTGCGCCGCCGGTGCCTGCGCCGCCGGTGCCCGCACCGCCAGTACCCACACCACCCGTCCCCGCGCCGCCGGTGCCCGCACCACCGCTTCCGCTCCCCCCCACGCCCGCGGCCTCGCCGCCATCATCGCCGCCACACCCGACGGCGGCGACGGCGACCGTCCCGACAGCGACCCCGAGAAAGCTGCGACGATTGATCGAGGGACGCTTGGCCACGAAGACTACCTCCAGCACGCTCGCCATGACGACGGCGGTGCACGAAGAATACCCCGAGCCATGCCGAAGCCGAAGCCGGAAGGCGTGCCCGACGCGTTCGGTGGCTGCTCCTCCGACAACCGCGCACTCGATCGATCACCCGCGGTCTCCCCCTTTGCGCGGCGCTCCCGCAGCGATTCGACGCGGAGACCAGGAGGCGCGACGTTCACCAGAGAACTTTCCAGCCTTGCTGGCGCATCGACCTCGCAGCTAGAGGCGACACCGCTGGATGAGCGGCGCGTCTCCCTGTGCAAGCGCGGCCGCCTGCGTCGCCTCGGCGCGAGGACCGCGGAGCTCACACGGCCTTGTAGATGAAGCCGTACACGATGTGGATGCCAGCGAGGATGAACATCGCAATGGCGAGGACGATGTGGACGACGTTCCAGTGCCGAAGCGCTGCACGCGCGACGACAAGCGCCAGCCGCTCGAGCCCAAGCCCCCGACGCGGGGCGCTCGCCCGACGTTCGAGCTCGACCAGGTTGAGGGCGGCGTGGGCACGCCCCTGGACGTAGCGGCCGAGGATCCCGGTGAGCACGATGATCCAGATCAGGATGCACGCGATGCTCGCCCAGCGGTCGAGCTTGAGCGCGCTGTGGTAGGTCACCAGCACCCCGCCGCCGAAGCCGAGCCACTGGTGGGCGAGGAGCCAGCCGGGGGAGCTGCCCCAGCTCTCGAGGCGCCGCACCCGGGTCCGCAGCGAGTAGAGCAGGCTCGCGAGCATCGCGCTCGCGCCGAGGTAGCCGAGCCAATGCCCGAGTCCGCGTCCGGAGCTGTAGCCGATGGGCCCGGTGACGCCGAGGCCCGGGAGGAGCTGGGCCGCGAGGCTCAGCTCGGGGCGGGCGCTACGCAAGTAGATCTCGACGCCGAGGCCCGTGAGCGCGAGGGCCATCGTCCCAACGAAGGCGGGGTGCGCGAGCAGCGAGCGCGACGCCAAGGGCGCGGCCGCGCCCTCGAGGAAGGCCTGCTCGGCCAGCTCCGGGCGCGACGGCAAGGTGCTCGCACCGCACTCCGACGGCCGCACGAAGAGATCCTCCGGGGAGGCCTCGAACAGGGCGCCCGTGGGGCAGGCCGCCAGACACGCCGGTCGCTCGAGGCCCTCGCAGCGATCGCACTTGACCGCGCGATCCCGGAGGCCCCGCCGCCGCGCGTAGTCCGCCATCTCCGCCGATCCGGGCCGGAGCACCTCGATCCGCGCCTGGGCAAGAAAGTCCGTCGGCGGGTCGCTGCCAAGGAACGCGAACACGACGTCGTTGGCGAGCGAGAGCTCCCCCTGCTCGGTGCAGAGCTGGACCTGGCCCGGTTCGAGCGCGGTCACCGTCGACCGGAGCTCGACGCGGAGCGACCCCTCGCGCTGCGCGGCCTGCAGCCGGGTGCGGTTGAGCGACTTGGCGCGGGTGAAGGCGTCCCGGCGGTAGCTCAGCGTCACGCGACAGCCCGGCACCTCGGCGAGGCTGACCGCGGCCTCGAGCGCGGAGTCGCCGCCGCCGACCACCAGGACATCGCGATCGGCCCACTCTTCGGGATCGATGAGGGCGTAGCGGACGCGCGGGGGCGCCTCGCCGAGCAGGCCCAAGCGCCGCGGCGCGCCGCGCTTGCCCACGCACACCATGGCGGCGCGTGCTAGCAGCGCCCCGCGCGCGGTCTGGAGCGCGAACAGCTCCCCCTGCCGCTCAACCCCCAGCACCTCGGTGTGCTCCTGGATGGGGAGGCCGGCGCTCTCTACGAGCACCTGCCAGCGCTCCACGAGCTCTTCCTTCGTGCACCCCTCGAACCACAGTGAGCCCAGCAGGGGAACGTGGTGAGGCTCGGCCATCACCTGCTTGTGCCGAGGGTAGTCGCGGATGGTCGCGGCGATCGCGTCCTTCTCCAGGACCCAACAGGACAGGCCCCGCTCCCGGCAGCGCAGCGCCGCGGACAGCCCGGCGGGACCGGCCCCGACAATGGCCACGTCGACCACTCCGTCCGGCAGCGGCCCCGGGTGAGTCGGGATCGCGTCGACCGCGCGCACCGCGTCGTTGATCGCGAGGCGGATCAGAGCCGAGCCCGCCACGTCGCCCGCGACGAAGAGCCGCTCCACGTTGGTCAGCCCCGACGCGTCGCTGCGCGGGATGGGGTCGGGGAAGTCGGCGACCGTGTACGGGGCCCGGATCATCTGGATGGCGCCGTAGGGGCAGGCCTCGACGCAGGCCCCGCAGCCGCCGCAGCGCTCCGAGATGCGGACCACCGAGGTGGCCTCGTCGTAGACCAGTCCACCGAAGCTACACACGGAGAGGCACGGCTTGTCGCGGCAGGTCTGGCAGGTCACCGGGAAGGCGAGGCAGCCGAGCTCCACCTGGCGCCTCTGCATCCGCGGCACGCCGCCGTGGTGGTTGGCGCAGGCGGCCTGGCACTTGCCGCAGTCAAGGCATGCGTCGAGGTTGCTGACGCGGATCCGGCCGCTGTTGATCAGACCCTGCCGGAGGACGAACTCCTGCACCGGCCGGCGGCTTGGCGCCTGATCGGTGAGGAAGCGGCGCCGCGCCTGCCGCAGGGACTCGGCGAGCTGCGCGTGCCACCGAGGGTGGGACGACACGAAGCCGGAGAGGGCCTCGACGTCGACCTCGAACAGCAGGGCGCTACCGATCGCCACGCAGTCGACCCGCCCCGCGGTCGCGGCGACCGGAACGCGGAGGAAGCCGTCGGAGAAGCAATCGCCGGTCGAGAAGTGGCTGAGGTACCGGGCGGATTGCCCGCCGGCGGCCCCGCTCGCCGGTCCCAGGGTAACGCCGACGACGCCGTCGACCACGAAGCAGTAGCACTCCCGGTCCGTCTTGTGCCCCGCCGACAGGGGCTCGTGCGGTGCCAGGCGACAGGCGCGACCGAGCTCGGTGAGCTGGCGTATCGAAGCCGCCTCGAGCTCGGCGAACAGCGGCAGCGCCTGCAGCGACCCCGCGGTGACCTTGGCGCTAGACGGCAACGGCACGTGGACCTGCGGAGGAGGGCTGGGCCGGGCAAGCGACCGTCAGGCGGCGCCGGCGCCGGACGGCGCGGTGGCAGAACCGGCGGGTCGGGACCTCACTCATGGTCCATCGCAAGATCCGGCGCGACCACGGCACCGGGGGAGGATGGAGCGCACGGTTGGGTTCTGCAAGCGACCGAGGCGACCCAATCTTCCGCCCACCGACGCGGGGGCGCGCGCTATCCTGCCTGTCGCCCCGTCCCACGAGCCACTATTGCCCGTGGCGCGAGGCGCCTCCGCGGTCGGCCGTGCCACCTCGCGTCGCCCACCCTTTGGAAGAATACCATGTATACCCATCGCTGGCGCCGTCACGCTCTGCTGCTCGTCCTCGCCGCCAGCGCCGCGGCAGCGGCCTGCGGCGCTGAGGACGACCCGGGAACGGAATCCTTCATCGGCGACGGCAGCGGTGGGGCACCGGTCACGGGCGGCAGCGGCGCCACGGGCGGCTTCGCCACGGGCGGGACGGGGGGGTTCCTCACCGGCGGCTCGCCCACCGGGGGCTATGCGACCGGCGGCGCGTCCACTGGGGGCTGGCCCGAAACCGGCGGCTTCGCGACCGGTGGCTTCACGACCGGTGGCTTCACGACCGGCGGCTTCTCGACCGGTGGCTTCACGACCGGTGGCTTCACGACCGGCGGCTTCGCGACCGGCGGCTTCACGACCGGTGGCTTCACGACCGGCGGCTTCACGACCGGCGGCTTCGCGACCGGCGGCTTCGCGACCGGTGGCTTCACGACCGGTGGCTTCACGACCGGTGGCT
>CAYZQO010000006.1:34468-132495 GCA_964480725.1 uncultured Polyangiaceae bacterium
TCGCGACCGGCGGCTTCGCGACCGGCGGCTTCGCGACCGGCGGCTTCGCGACCGGCGGCTTCGCGACCGGTGGCTTCGCGACCGGCGGCGACAGCGGCACCGGCGGCACCGAAGGCTGTCCGCCCTACTCCACGACCAGCCACTTCAACAACACCCAGGGCACCACCTGCACCTCGTGCCACCGCACCGGAACCTGCACCTGCGAGAACATGAGCGGCTGCTGAGCCGCGCGCCGCTCATCGTGGGTCGGCCACGGACCGCGCATCCTCGAGGAGCACGGGGTAGCGGTACCCGGCGCCGAAGTCCCGGTCCACGGCGAGCGTGCCCTCGTAGAGGACCGTCTGCCCAGGCTCGGGTTGCTCGGCGGTGGTGACCGTCAGATCGTGGGTGCCCTGCCCCGCGTCGCCGCTACCGTCGCGCAGGTGCACG
Source organism: uncultured Polyangiaceae bacterium (assembly GCA_964480725.1). GTDB lineage: Bacteria > Myxococcota_A > Polyangia > Polyangiales > Polyangiaceae > JAFGBI01. The sequence continues at coordinate 34,898 of CAYZQO010000006.1, forward strand.
AAGGAGCGTCCGAGCACACCCGGCACCGTTCGCACCACCACGCCGCGCACGCGCACCGGCTTGCCCGCGAGTGCAGCGCGGCGCTGGTGCGCCTCCGCGACGGTGCTGCCGGTCGGGCCCTCGGCTCGCGCGACCGCACCGACCTCGACGTCATCGAGGTCGCCGCTGGGCCGAACCGCTCCCTCACCCACGGGGCTCCGCCCGGCGCCGCCCGACCCGAGGGCCCCCGGCGCTGCGCCGAAGCGGCGTTCCCGACCGGTCGCGCCGCTGTCCACGGCGGTCGCGGCCACGCCCGGATCGAGAGCTCCGAAATAGATCCGCTCGAATTCTCGCCCGAGGGTCGGGCTCACGAAGCCCTCCATGAGCTGGGGCTCGCGCACGACGACGCGCGCCCCCACAGCAACCTCGGAGCGCGGCACCGCAGCCCAGATCTCGGCACCGTCGTCGAGCGTGAGCCTCAGGTACGAGTACTGGGTCACGTCGAGCTTCTCGGCGACGGTCGCCTCGATGACAGTGCCCTCCGGCGCGCCGGGGGGCGCGACCTCGGTCGGCACGGCGGCGCCCGGGTGGTCGAGCCCCGCGGCGCCCGGATCCTCGCGAACGCCGCCCATGAACGCCGCGACGGCAGCAACGCCCAGCACCGCCCCCAGCACGACCGTCCGCCGCTGCAAGAACATGGCTACGGACTCTGCCACGACGGACCCGTTCACGCCTCAACCACCGCCATGACAACGGAGGCAGTCCGCCCGCGAGTGGCACACCGAGCAGTTGCTCGGGCCGAAGCCTCCCGCCGCGTAGCCGTGGAGCGTGGACCAGGAACCCCGGTGGTTCAGCGGCCGCGTCTGCCGATGGCACGCGGTGCAGGAGGCAGTCTGGTGACAGGTTCGACAACTGGCGACGTCGAAGCTCGCGGCGCTGCCGTGCGTCCGCAGCCGCCAGAGCCCGCCGTGACTGCGCGGCGCGTGCGTGAGGTGGCAGTTCTTGCAGGCGGGCGCCCCGTGACACACGGCGCAGTTGTTGCTTTCGCCCCCGAGCTCGCCCTGGTTCGCGGGGACCGTCGCGTGACGGCGCCACCAGGCGCCCCGATGGCTCCCCGGGAGGATGGCCCGCGCGCGCGGCCCGGTGAGCGCCGCGAAGCGGGTCGCCGTGTGACAGCGGGCGCAGTCCCCCTCGGCGTAGCCGCGGTGCGGATCGGCGTGGCAGCTCTGGCAGCGCTTCCCGGCGACGGGGAACCCCAGGTCCAGCGCGGGGGTCGGCGTCGCCCGCCACTCGGCGAGCGTCCGGGGGCGAGCCGCACCGCTCCGTCCCTGGTGGCACCGCGCGCAGCTCACGCGCCGGTGCGCGCCGTCGAGCGGGAAGCCGGTCATGGTGTCGTGCTGGAACTTGGGCGCGCCCGGCTCGGGCCGGTGGCACTGGCCGCAGTCCTTGCCGAGCCGTCCCCGGTGGACATCGTCCTGCGCGTGGCAGTCGACGCAACGGGGGTTCTGCGGGTCGTAGCGGCGCCGTTCGTGACACTCGCGACAAGCGACCGTCCGGTGGCGCCCCTCGAGCGGGAACGCCGAGTGGTCCACGTCGGCCGCGCGCGCCTGGGCGAACGGCACCATCGGCGAGTGGCAGCGGGCGCAGTCACCGCCGAACTTGCCCTGGTGCGCGTCCTGGTGGCAGTCGCGGCAGGCGACCTTGCCCGTTCGATAGATCCCCTTGGGGTGGCAGCGCGCGCAGTCCTGGCTCACCTTTGGATCGGCGTGCAGGCCCCGGAGGGGGAACCGCGAGTCGACGTCGTGGTCGAAGGGACGGTCCCGCTTGCCCCCCTCGACGTGGCAGCTCGCGCAGGGCTTGTCGGCGAACTGCCCGCCGTGAGCGCCCCGGTGCGTGTGGCAGCTCGTGCAGTCCCCCTCCGAGTAGCCGAGACGCTTCTGCGGCGGCTGGTGGCAGCGCTGGCAGGGAAGGGTTGCGTGCTTGCCGCGCAAGGGAAGCCCGAACTGCCCGTGGTCGATGTGGGCGCCGGCGAACGACCGTGCCGGCGAGTGGCAGGAGGCGCAGCGGGCGGTGGCCGCTGTCACCGGGTGGTTCGCCCGGTGACAGTCGACGCAGTCGCGCGTCTTTCCGCGCCCCGGGCGCTGGGATTGAGCGCCTCGGTGGCAGGCGCCGCAATCGACCTTGGCGTGGCGCCCGGTGAGCTCGAAGCCGTACCGCCCGTGATCGACCTTGGCGGCATCGAACGAGCCTTGCTGCGGGTGGCAGCTCGCGCAGTCCCGGGTAGCGGGGATCACGGGGTGGGGCGGCGGGTGGCAATCGACGCAACCCCGCGGCGGCGAACGCCCCGCCATGACGCCACCCGCGTGGCAATCGGTACAGGGAAGCTCCCGGTGCCTGCCCTCGAGGGACACCCCCGAGGCGCGCTGGTGGGGACCGCTCCAGGCGCCGAGCCGGCGCCCACGGAGACCCTGCCCGGGCTTATGGCAGGTCGCGCAATTTTCCGCCAGCTTGCGGTCGGTGAAGCCGTGGGCGCCACGGTGGCAAGACTGGCAGTCGCGACTCAGACCGAGGTAGGCGGTGCCACCCGACTTGGAGCGACGCACGTGGCACTTGGTGCAGGCGACCTGCGCGTGATCCGCGCCGAGGGGGAACCCCGTCCGGGCGTGGTCGAAGGCGTCGCGCCCCCCGATGGTGCCCCAGTTGACGAGGCTGCGGTCCCTCCCCTTGTGCTCGACGTGGCACGAGATACACGGCTTGCTGCCAAAGCTCGCGTGGAGCCCGCCCCGGTGATCGATGCCGGAGTGACACCCAAGGCACTTGGTGTTGACGACGCCCTGGGCCGAAACGTGACAATTGCTGCAGCCCGCCGAGTGGTCGTACGCAGCGTGGCTCGCGCCGAGCGGGCCCGGAGAAACCCGGAAGTAATCGGTTTGCGCCTCCGCGCGGCGGGGCGAGAGCCCCACCGCGACCAGGAACGCGCCGACGACCGCGACGACGAGCGGCCAGCGCTGGAGCGCGAGCAACGCGGGGGCGACCTTCATGGGTCTACGGCTGCCCCCTCGAGCCGTTGCCGCTGGGCGCTGGCGGCCGCGGAGCCCCGCGGCCAGCGCTCGCTTCTGGTGAGCCGGCGCGCCAGCGCGGTCGCTCCCTGCACCGAGAGGGTGTCGACGGCGTCGATCAGGAAGGGGGGCTCGCCGTGGACCGCGCCCACCGCGGCGTCGAGGTGCGCCCCCGCCGCGGCCCCGTCACCCCGCACGCCAGCGGCGACGGCGTCGGCGAGGCGGGCCTGGAAGACCTGCACGGGAGGGGCCGGCGCGGCGTCGCCAGGCGGCGCGGGCAGCGCGGCCAGCGAGGCCGCCAGCCGAGACCAGGCGGAGCTCGCGTCTCGGCGCAGCATCCCCTCCGCGAGCGCTTTGACGGCGGCGGCGTCCCCCTGCCGGCGCTCGAGCTCGAGCTGATCGAAGCGATGGGCGAGCCAGGCAGGCCCGAGGTCCTCCGAGCGGCGGTAGGCCTCGCGGGCCAAGGCGACGTCGCCCCTGCGCTCGTGCACGGTGGCGATCAGGTAGTGGACCTGGGGGTCCTGGGGGCGCTCGGCGCGGAGGCGCTCGAGGTCGGCGAGGTGCTCCACGCGCTCGACCCCAGACAGGATCGTGTAGCGCGCGATGCGTCGCGGAGCGGACGTCGCGGCGGGCGCGTCCGCGCGCAGCAGCGGCTCGATCCGGGCGCGGCGCCGGGGATCGGCGTCGTGGTAGCGATAGACGGCCGCCTCGGTGGCGAGGATCAGCTCGAGGTGCGGATCGGCCGGGTCGAGCGCCCCACTGGCGGCGGCAACCCCCTCGCCGAGCCCGGCAGCGAGCTCGAGGTGCCCGTCCTCGACGGCCATCCGGAGCCGCTCCGCGCGCTCCGCGCGGTCGTCGATGACACGCCGCTCCACCCCCGATCGACTCAGGGCCGTGGCGCCAAAACCGGCAGCGACGATCAGCGCGAGGATCCCGAGCGACCACCACAGCCAGGTCCGCGCTCGGCGGATCGGGCCCGGGCGCTCGAGGTTGGGGCCAAGCTCGGGCCAGGGCCCGACCAGGCTCTCCCCGAACAGCGCGGTGAGCTGTCGCTCCTCGTCCTTGCCGCCTACCACGTGACGTCTCCAGTGGGGTGACAGGCCGAGCCGGAGCAGGTGCGCGTGGCGACCAGCCAGGTGCCCGTCGCCATCCGGACCTGCACCGTCCCGTCGACGTGCAGGTCGGGTGCCGCCACGGTCTGGCTGTCGACGACCACGTCGAGGTGGCAGCTACTGCAGGGGTACGCCAGGTGGCGAGCGTGGCCCGCGCTCTGAGTGGCGGCAGGATGGCAGCTCTGGCAGCCGAGGGGGCTCGCGGGCAGGAAGGACGCGACCGATCCCAGCGTCAGCCCCGTGCCGTGACAGTAAACGGACGCGCACGCGCCCTCCGCGTACTGCCCGGCTGGGCTGCGGCCATTGACGAAGGTCACCTCGGCGCGCCCCGGGGTCGCGTCGAAGAGGTGCCCCGTCGTCATCGCGTCGGTCACCGGCGCGTGGCACTCGGTGCAGGCGAACGCCGCGTGGGTGGTCCGCGACACATGCTCGGTGTGGGCGCCGACCCCGAGCGACGTGGTCGCGCTGCCCCCGAGCAGATCGGGGGGCGGCGCCCCCGAGGGCTCGACAGCGCCACCGTGACAGAACACGCAGTTCGTGCGCCACCCCGCCGGGTGGCACGAGTCGCAGCCGACGATACTGGCGGTCCCCTCGAGCGCCGCGCCGTGGCAGGGCCGGCAGTCGGGACGGCTGAGGTAGGTGTCGGGACCGTGCAGCGTCGGACTCGCGTAGCCCACCGGGTGGTAACGGCCGGTCTGGCCCACGTCGACCTTGCCGTCGATGTGCAAGCTCGGGTTGACGATGGTGCCGCCGGGGCCGGCCACCGCCGGGTGGCAACCCTCGCAGGCGGTCGAGGTGGTGTGCGCCCCTCCAGGCGGGTTGCCGTGGCAGGAGGTGCAGGTCTTCTGCGTGCCGTCGACGCGCGTCCACCGGGGAGGCGCGCGGGTCTCCGCACCGGAGAGCGTCGCGCCGTGACAATAGCCGCCCGAGCAGGTGGCGGACGCCCGGTCCCAGACCGGCGTCGCCCCCCCGGCGGTGGCCGTGAGCCCGAAGACGACGCCAGCCGGGCGCGCCAGCGGATCGGGGTGCCGGGTCAGATCGGTCGGGATGACGTGGCACTCCGCGCAAGACACCGCGCGGCCGAGCGAGGCCGCGCGATGTGAGGCGTGCGCCCCGACGCCGAGCTCGGTGGTGCTGGTGCTGCCATCGACCGCGGCCGGTGGCGACGGATCCCCGGGCCGACCGTGGCACGAGGTGCAGTCCATCGTCGCGGGGAGCCCGTCGGTCAGCGCGGCTCGCTCGCAGCCCCCGGCCGCGAACGCAACTCCCAGCGCGATTGCCGCCGCGCCCGATGTCCCCGCGACGGCGCCGCGCCACGGTGAGCCGAGGCGGCCGGAGCGGAGGGACGGGTCAGCCGGCATGGTCGCAATCCCTCAGAAGTCCTGCCGGGCCGTGAAGGTGAACGACTCGAGGTAGCGGTCGACGATCTCGAGCTCGTACCGCCCCCGGAGCTCGAGCGCTGCCGCCACGCGATACCCCACGGCCCCGTAGACCGTGCGCGCGTCGTGGAGCTCTTCCGCGCGCTGGTAATACTTGATCTTGTAGCGCTGGTAGTCGGTGCCGAGCTCCGTGCGCAGGGCCTTGCCGACGTAGCCGGCGGCGCCCCCGAGCGCGACCAGCCACGGCTCGTCGCGCGCCGTCGGGACGTAGTCGTACCCAACCGTGGCGCCGAGGTAGAGCCCCGGCAATAGCAGGTCGTCGACCCGCGAGTGGAGGTAGGCGGCGCCGACGTTGCGGTTGAAGGGCTGCTCCTCGTGCCCCACGACCTGTCGCCCGCGCCAGCCGACGAGGTTGGTCCAGATCGCCTCCTCGCCGAGCGCGAGCTCGTGGAAGAGCTCGAATCGGTATCGCGCATGCGGCAGGCTGGGTCCGAGCAGGGCAAAGTAGGGGTTCTCGCTCTCGGCGATCTCGTTCAAGGTCACGATCTGCGCGGAGAGCTCGGCCGTGGCCCCGAGCCCCGACGAGGGCAAGAAGAACTCCACCGCGCCGGCCAGGTGGGACGGTTGCTCGTCGAGGCCGCGCGCTCGCAGCTTGGCGGTCACCAATTCGGTGCGCGTCGCCGCACTCAGCCCGTAGCTGACCGTGGTGACTGTGGCGTCGCCGGCCTCGACCGAGTCGTCGACCCGCTCCTGCAGGAGCCGCCCGTCGAGCTCGAGCTGCAGCGCGGGGAGCGGGCGGAGCGACGCGCCGGCCGACGCCACCCAGGCCTCGAAGAAGCCGGGATCCGTCTGGAAGAAGTGGACGGTCCGTCCGCCGAAGCCGAAGAGGAGCAGCTCGCGCCCGAAGGGGCGGAGCCCGAGCGACGCGCCGTCGAAGGTGAGCGGAAGGCCGTGCTCCGCGTCCTGCCGGCCGAGACGGGCGTGATCGAGGACGCCGTCGTCGTGCCACTCGACCGACAGCGCGTAGGGCGCGACCCAAGGCCGCGAGTCATCGTACGAAGAGGCGAACAGGTCGCCGCTCCCGACGTCGGCGGGCCCGTTCAGGTCCCACCAGAGCGCGCCGGAGAAGAGCCCGCGGAAGCGGTCGTCGAGGCCATCGACCTGGGCGTCGGCGTGAAGCCTCAGGCGGTGGTCGAGCTGGTCATCCACGGCGGCGGCCTCGCCGAGCGGCCCCGGCTCCGTGAGCGCCCGGGACGCCCGCCGGAGACGGTACTCCTCGAGAAGCGAGACGCCAGTCGTCCACCCGGACGAGCGCGCGGGGCCCGGCGAGGGCGCTGCGGGCTCGGCCGCCGCGGGCTCGGCCGCCGCGGAGACGAGCGCGAGGCAGAGCCCCCAGGCCACGGGCCGCCACCCCGCCGGCACGGAGCCCCGCCGCGCTCGCCGGGGCATCAGGGCGCGATCGTGAGGAGCTCGGCCCCCACGTGGCAGGAGTCGCAGTCGGCCCCGCGCTCCGAGGTGCTGAGCTTGGGCACCTCTCCCGTCGCGTTCCGCATCCGGATGTCCGCGGCGGGCCAGTTGACGGTGTCGGGACCGGTGGCCCAGTAGAGCCCGCTCGCCGCCGAGTAGACGAAGTACTGGTTGACCCCGTCCTTCACGCCAATCTCGACGTTGGCCGCCGGGGTGACGCCGTCGGCGCGGTACACGACGCCCCCGAACGCGAGCTTGAGCGCCGCGACGCCGTTGGTGCCGTGACAGGGCATGCACGCCGTGGCCGGCACGGAGGCGTGGTAGATGCTGTCGGCCGGGACTGGGGCGCCGGCGGGGTTGTACGCGGCGGGCCAGTACGCGGCCCCCGCTCCGCCCGTTCCCGCACCGCCGGTCGCGCCGCCGCCCGCGCCCCCCGTGACCGGGGCGACGCCGCCGGTGCCGCCATCGTCACGGCCCTCGTCCCCGCCGCACCCGAGCGGCAGCGCGAGTGCACCGATCACGAGGCCCATCGAACGAGCGAAGCGAGACGTCACGAGCACCTCCGAGGGATCGATCGCGTGCGGAGAAGGAGGCCGCGAGGCGGCGGTCGGAGTCTACGGGGAGCGCCCGATCAAGGCAATGGCGGTGGGCCCGCGGCAGCGCCGCCGCGGGGACGAGCGGGCGAGGGCAGCGCGGTCGGCGAGGGGGGCGCTTCCACGCGGATCCGCGCGCCTGGCCGCGCAGTCACCCCGTCGCTTCGGGATCCGCCTTGAGCTTGCGCCAGAGCGTCGTCGCGCCGATCCCAAGCAGGACGGCAGCGCGTGAGCGGTTGCCGCCGGTGTGGGCGAGCACGGCCCGGATGTGGTCCCGCTCCACCTCCGCCAGGGTCCGCGGCTCCGTGCCGCGGCCGAGGCTGGCGACCGGCGAGGGTTCGGTCACCGACCTCGGGAGGTGTCGCGGCCGGATGACCCCGTCCTTCGACAGCACGGCGGCGTGCTCGATCGCGTTCTCGAGTTCGCGCACGTTGCCCGGCCAGGGATGGCCCAGGAGCGCCTCGGCGCAGGTCGCGTGCAGGGTGAGCTCGGGGAGTGAGTGCTTCTCGCTCGACCGGCGCACGAAGGCGCGCGCGAGCGGGAGGATGTCCTCGCGCCGCTCGCGCAGCGGCGGGACGCGGATCTGCACCACCGCGAGGCGGTAGTACAGGTCATCGCGCAGCGCGCCCGCGGCGAGCGCCGCCGAGACGTCGCGGTTGGTCGCCGCGACCACGCGCACGTCGATCTTGCGCGGCGTGTTCTCCCCCAACCGCAGGACCTCCCGCTCCTGCAGGACGCGGAGCAGCTTCACCTGCGTCGCCGAGGACGTCTCCGTGATCTCGTCGAGGAACACGGTGCCCCCCTGCGCGGCCTCGAACAGCCCCGCGCGCGCGCCCTGGGCACCGGTGAAAGCCCCCGGGGAGTGCCCGAAGAGCTCGCTCTCCAGCAGCGTCTCCGGCAGCGCCCCGCAGGTGATGGCCACGAAGGGCCGGTCGGCCCGCGGCGAGGCGCGGTGGATGTGCCGGGCGAGCACCTCCTTGCCGGTGCCGCTCTCCCCGAACAGGAGGATCGAGGCGTCGAAGCGCGCGGCGCGACCGGCCAGCTCGAGCACCTGCTGAAACGCCCGACTGTGCACCTCCACCAGCGAACCGGACCCACGGCGCCGGAGCCGCTCCAACTCCTCGCGGCGAACGTCGTTCTCACGCGTGAGCCGCCGGAGCTCCTCGGTCAGGTCCTGGACCCGCCGCTGGATGTCGTCGATGTCGAAGAAGGGTCGGTGCGGGTCGAGCTCTGGTCCCCAGGAATCCGCGTCGCGTCCGACGACCCGGCAGACGCGCCCACCCGCCGCGCGGCACTGCGACTCGATGAAGTAGACCGGGCGCCGAAGGCAAAAGCTCGCGTAGCCCGAGGCGTAGCCGATGAGGATCCAGCACACCGGCGCGTCGGAGGGGCCGAACTGTGCCAGGTGCTCCTCGGCCTCTGCCGAGTCGTGCCACGTGACCTCCATCGACAGCCGGCCCGCGGGGCCATCGACGACCAGCGTCCGGACGACCGCCCGCAGCGCCCCCATCAGCGATTGGAGGCGGGGCCCCGCCGCGAGCCAGTCCCGGAGCGACAGGGACGGAAAGACTCGCTGCAGCGCCGCCGCGTCCGCCTGCCCCATGAAGTAGCCGAAGCGGGTCAGCATCCGGCGTGCGGTGTCGGCCCCCACCACGCGCACCAGGTCGGCGCGCCACTGAGCGAAAGCGTCCATCCCGTGCAGGACGAGGCGCCGACCGTGCAGGTCGATGCGGCCGTCCCCGAAGGAGACGAGCTCGTCGAGGCGCAGATCGGAGGGTTTCACTTTGGTAGTTCATTATGAATCTCCATCTATTTCAACTTGAAAGACTCCGGGAGTGAGGAACCGCCAGAAACCGGGGGATCCCCCCCCGTCCTGGGTTGGCACGGGTCTTGGATGAACGGCGCGGTGAACCCCGACGGTTCGATTCCAGGAGACCCATGTACGAACTACTTCGCCAGCGCAACGAGGGCGTCGCCAACGCCGTCCTCGATCTGACCCGTGATCTACTGAAGATCCCCAGCCCCAGCCGCGCCGAGCGCGGCGTGTCCGAGCGCGTGATCCGCGCCATGCACGAGTCGCGCGCCTTCGACCGCGTGCTGTGCGATGAGGTCGGCAACGCCGTCGGCGTGCAGTTCGGGATCGAGCCGGGTCCCGCACTCTTGCTGCTCAGCCACCAGGACACGGTGGCCGCCGACGAACCCGACACCTGGTTGCGTCCCCCCTACTCGGCCACCACCGAGGGCGGCGAGATCTTCGGGCTCGGCGCCGCGGACTGCAAGGGCGGCATGGCGGCGCAGCTCTACGCGGCGGTGATCCTGCGGCGCAGCCTGCTGCCCCTGCGGGGCGCGCTGGTGGTCGCGGCCACAGTCGCCGAGGAGAACGGCGTGGGGGTGGGGATCCGCCACCTGCTCGAGCGGACGCTCCCGGAGCTCGACCTGCACCCGGAGTACGCGATCCTCGGCGAGCCGACCGATCTCGGCATCTACTACGGTCATGACGGCTGGGTCGGGCTCGACGTCCACGTCGAGGGGCGGGACCTGTTCCAGGTCGTGGACGCGGGCGACGCGATCCGCAGGAACCTCGAGCCGGCGGCCCCCGCAACGCCGACGGCGCTGGCACGCACGATGATCGAGGTGGGGGCCCCGCGCGTCGTTGGCTCGAACGGGCGCAGCCGAGCGGTGGTCCCCCTCGAGCGCCGGATCTTGCGCGGCGAGTCGCTCGCCGACGTCCTCGAGCAGGTGCGCGCGCGCGCCGCGGTCAGCGCGCAGACGACCGGCCGCATCGGCGTCGAGGTCGAGGTCGCCGAGGAGAGCCAGGAGCTCTACACGGGGGTGAAGCGCCAGACGCGCCGCCTCGCCTCCCCCTGGACCACGGATCCGTTCGGTCCGCTCCCGCGCCGTGCCTACCAGGCGCTCGGCGCGGCCGAATGCCGTCGGCGCACCGGCGAGTGGACCCTGTCGCGGATGGGCATGGGGACGGCCGGCTCCACGCTGGTGAACGACTTCCAGATCCCGACCATCGGCTACGGGCCGGGGCAGGAGGAGCTGGCTCACGCGCGCAACGAGCACGTCGCGGTGGAGAAGGTCCGGGAGACGGTGTTCGGGACCGCAGCCATGGCGCAGAGCCTGATCGGAGTGCCGGTGTATGGCTGGTCTGCCGACGAGATTTGAAGCGCCGGCGCCCGCGCCCGAGCACCGGCACGTCCTGGTGTTCAACTGCGGCAGCTCGTCGCTCAAGTACAGCCTGCTCGAGATGCCGGGAGAGCGGGAGCTCACCCGCGGCGAGGCACAGCGCGTGGGCCCGGTGACGGCGGAGCCCGCGCGGATCCTGCACCGGCGCGAAGGGGTCCTGGAGACGGTGTTCCGCCCCATGGCGAACCACGTGGCGGCCTACGACGCGGTGATGGAGCTGTTCGAACGCGACGGGCTGCCGCGACCCGACGGGATCGGTCACCGCCTGGTCCACGGCGGGCGGCAGTTCGCCGGCGCCGCCTCCCTCTTCACCCCAGAGGCCGACCGCGCCCTCGACGCGGTGGCCGAGCTCGCCCCCATCCACAACCCGCCCGCCATCCAGCTCGTCCGCGGGTGCCGCGAGCGTGCGCCCGACCTACCCCAGGTGCTGGTCTTCGACACCAGCTTCCACGCCACCATCGGGGAGGCCGCGCGCACCTACGCCCTCCCCCGCGCCCTGCGCGAGGGACTCGGGATCCGGAAGTATGGCTTCCACGGCATCAGCCACCAGTACGTGGTGACGGAGGCCGCGCGGCTGCTCGGGATCCCGCTCACGGATCTCAACGCCGTGAGCTGCCACCTCGGCAGCGGGGGCGCGAGCCTGTGCGCCGTCGTCCGCGGCCGGTCGGTGGACAACACCATGGGCTACTCGCCGCTCCAGGGATTGGTGATGAGCACGCGCTGCGGGGACCTCGATCCCGCGCTCACCCTCCAGCTGCTGGCACGCGCTGGCGGCGACGCGCGAGAGGTGGAGCGACTGTTGAACCACCGGAGCGGCGTGCTCGGCCTGTCCGATCGCACGGCGGACATCCGGGACGTGCTGGCCGACTTCGGCGCCGGCGGGACCCTGGACGCGGTGGGCCAGACGTACCTGTGGCGCCAGCGCAAGTACCTCGGCGCGTACCTCACCCTGGCGGCGCCAGCGCGCGCCGTCATCTTCACCGACACCATCGGGGAGACCGTCCCCGCCGTTCGTGCCGCGCTCTGCGCCGGGCTCGAGACGTTCGGGGTCGAGCTCGACGAAGCCGCCAACCGCGAGGCGCGCGAGCTGCCGATCGACGTCGCCCGGAGGAGCAGCCGCGTCCGCCTGCTGGTCATCGCCACCAACGAAGAGCTGGCGATCGCGCGCACCACCGCCGCCGTGCTCGGAGGCGAACCTGCCACCCCAGGAGCATGAGATGAAAGTACTGACCCTCAGACCCGGATCCCGCGCCCTGGGGTTCGCCGCCTTCACCTCCGAACAGAGCCGACCCCGTACCCTGGGCACGCTCCGCCTCCGTCCCGACGCGGAGCTCCGCGCCTCCCTCGGCGAGGCCCTGCGGGAGATCCTCGCCGAACACTGCCCCGAGCGGTGGCGACCGGAGCTGGTCGTGATCCGCGGCGCGCACGACGGGCACGCCTTCGCCGGTCCCGTCGCCGTCACCGACTCGAGCCTCGCCGCCCTGCGGCGGGCGACCGGGGCGGCCCCGCTTCAGCTCCCGCCCGCCATCGCCGCCGGCGAGGCCGTGCGGCGGGAGTTGCCCGGCGTCCCCGCGCTCTTCGTCTTCGAGTCGACCTTCTTCGCGACGCTGCCCGCGCGCGAGCGGGTGTACGCCCTCGATCGCGAGACGCGCACGACGCTGCGGGCGGCCCGCACCGGATTCCATGGGCTCCTCCACGCGGAGGCGGCGGACGCGGTGGCCCACTACCGGGGGGCTCTCCGAGGCGGCGCGCCCGCGCGCGTCGCCTCAGTCTGCCTGGAGGCCAAGCCCGAGGTCGCGGGACTGTTCGGCCGCCGTCCCCTGCTGGTGACGAGCGGTGCGACCCCCCTCGAGGGGCTCCCGGGCGAGCGCGACTCGGGGGAGATGGATCCGGGGATCGTGCTCGCCCTGGCGCAAACGCAGCAACTCGGCCCCGATGAGATCAACGCCATCCTCACTCAGCAGAGCGGGCTCTTGGCCCTCTGCGAGGGCGCCGCCGACCTCGGCGCGATCCTGACCGGCACCGACCCGTCCACCGAGCTTGCGCGTGGCGTCTTCGCCCATCACCTCCTGCTCGCCTGCGGCTCGGCCGCGGCGGCAGTGGGCGGGCTCGACGCGGTGGTGTTCTCGGGGACCCACGCCGCCGCAGGGGCGGCGCTCCAGGGACCGCTGGTTCGCCAGCTGTCGATCGCGCTGGCGGCGGACGCGCACGCGATCGACGTGCTCACGCTCGACCTCGGGCTCGACGAGGCGCTCGCCCGAGCCGGGGTGCAGGCGTGGCACGCCGCCGGGCCCGGCGTGCCGATCTCCGCGACGTCCGCCGCGGTCGACCCTTGAACGGTCGGTGAGCTGAACGGGTGGCCATCGTTAAATAAGTGGCCTCCTTCCCGCGCGAGGACGCGGGCGCGCGCGGGAGCCTTCGGCGAAGGCTCCCGCTTGCGCATCACCACGGCGAGCGCGATCGCGGCGGGCAGCGGGGCCGATGGCTCACGGGTCAGGGAAGGGCGACGTCGCGCTCGGGCGGACACGCTCCCGAAACGCCCGGGGCGAGAAGGCACAAAACCGTTGCGCCGACGCTGCAGACCTAGTCTAAAGTGAGCTTGCTTCAGGAGCCCTCGCCGCTCTCACCCTCCGTGGGAGCCGCGGCCGGCACCGCAGACACCAAAGGAGATCCCCCTCAGGGCCCCGATCATGGCCGGGCGCGCCGCGCCCCGCAGCCGATCCCGCCACCGCGCCCCCCGCCCCGATCCTAAGGTGGGGCACCCTCCCGCCAGAAGCCTCGCGCCGCGATCGCCATGCTTACCCGTGACCTGGAGCGCGCGCTCCATGACTTCGCGATCGACGCGCCACCGCGGCCGCGCACCGTGCTGCTGGTCGACGACGAGCGCGACAACCTCGAGGTGGTCAGCGCCCTGCTCGAGGACGAGCACGACATCCTGACCGCCACCGATGGCGAGGCAGCGCTCCGGGTCCTGGCGGCCGGAAGGGGGGTGGACCTGGTCATCGCCGACCAGCGCATGCCGGGCATGACGGGGGTGGAGCTGTTGACCCGAGTCGCGTCGGAGTATCCGGACACGGTCCGTATGGTGCTCACCGCGTACGACGACGTCGATCCGATGATGGACGCCATCAACCGTGGCTCCGTGTTCCGCTTCCTCCTCAAGCCATGCCCGCCGGCGGAGCTCCGCCTCGCCGTGCGCGAGGGGCTCGAGGCCAAGGCAAGCGCAGCGCTCCTCCGCCACCTCATCGGCGCCCTGGGCGCGCGGCAGGACGAGCTCGCCCGCGTCGTCCGCAACCTCCGGCGCACTCAGGATCAGCTGATCGCGACCGAGCGCTTGACCACGATGGGTCGGGCCGCGTCCGGAGTGGTCCACAACGTCCGCAACCTCGGCATGATCGTGTCCTGCCTGGTCACCGAGATCCAGGGGGCGACCCCCCGCGCGGAGGCCATCACCGCCGGCCGCTCGGCGCTCGAGGGCCTCGATTCCCTGGTGGCGCTGCTGGAGAACGTCCGCGAGTTCGCCCGCAGCAACGAGGCCCAGCTCGAGCTCACTCGGACCGAGCTCGAGCCCTTCCTGCGGCAGACGGTGAGCATGGCGCTCCTCGAGCACGGCGGGGGATCCTGTGCGGTCGAGGTGGACGTCGCCCCCGATGTCGCCGCGGTGTCCGTCGACCGCGCTCGACTCCGGCATGCCGTCACCGCGGTGCTCAGCAACGCCCTGCACGCGAGCCCGCCCGGCGGCACCATCACGGTCCGCGCCCGCGCCCACCAGCCCGAGCCCGTCGAGCCCGGCTCCCGGCAGCGGTGGTTTTCGGTGGAAGTCGAGGACCGAGGCAGGGGCATGGACGCCCTGACACTGGCGAAGGCGGGCGAGCCGCTCTACAGCGGCTTCGATCCCCCGCGCCTGGGCCTCGGCCTGACCGTGGCCCGGCTCACCGCGGCCGTCCACGGCGGGCAGCTGCTCCTCGAGAGCACCCCCGGCGAGGGGACGCGGGCCCGACTGATCTTCCCCGACGGCCCCGGAACCAGCCTGCCGCCCCGCGCGCGCGCCTCCTACCCGGTCGAAGCGAAACCCGAGGACGGGGCACCGATCCTGGGGTTCGTGGAGTCGCAGCGGGCGCCGCTCCGGATCGAGGTTGGCGCGCAAGCCGCCATAGAGGTCGCGTCGGCGGTGGCGAGCAGCCCCGGGCTCGGGGCTCACGTCCTGCCGATCGACCCCGCCGCCCCGCCCGAGCGGGGGCCCGCCATCCTCGTCCTGGCGGCGCAGGACCTGAGCGGACCCCAGGCGACCGCACTGCGCGCGATCGCGCGTGGTGCGGAGCCGGGTCGGCCGATCGTCGTCGGCGGGGCCGACGACCGGCGGCTCCTCCTGGAGGCGATCAACGAGTGGCGCGCGCACAGCCTGGTGCCGCGCGGCGCCCCGCCCGCCGCGCTCAGCGAGGCCATCCGCCGCGCCCATGGGCAGCTCAAGGTCGATATCGCGGTCGAGCTCTGCGCCCAGCAGCTCCTCGAGGAGTGCCAGCGCCTGGCGACCACCATCGCTGAGCTGGAGGCGACACAGGAGCGCCTGCTGCATGCGGAGCGCCTCGCCACTGTCGGGCGCATCGTGGGAGCCCTGATCGTGCGCATGGGCGACCAGTCCCGCCGGCTCGACGGCTTCCGGGACGTCCTCCGCACCGAGCCCCCGGGCGGAACCCCGTCGCGGGTTCGCCGCCGCGCCGATCTCGCCGCGTACCTCGGTGAGGTGCACGACGGCTTCAACTCCTTGCTCGCGGACATGCTCGCGCTCGCCGAGGATCGGACGCCGCACCCGCGCGTGGCGTCGGAGGACCTCGACGTCCTCGTCTCGCGAACCGCCCGCGTCTTCCAGTACGACCCGCTCGGAAGGGAGCGCAACGTCCGCGTCGCCCCCGCCTCGGGGGCCCAGGTGCGCGTGGACGGGAGCCGAGTGCGCCACGCGCTCCTCAACCTCCTCCGCAATGCGGCCCAGGCGACCCAGCCGCATGCTCTGATCCAGGTGCGCACCTGGCGCGACGCCGGCACCGCCGTCATCGAGGTCATCGACGAGGGCGAAGGCATGTCCGAAGCCACCCTGAGCCGGCTCTTCACCCCGTTCTTCACCACCAAGGGCGACTCCGGCATGGGGCTCGGCCTCCGCCTCGCCCGCGCCGCCGTCGAGGGCCACGGCGGGAGCCTCGAGTGCGCCAGTGCGGTGGGGCGCGGGACGACCTTCCGGATCCGGCTGCCGGCGGTGGATTGACCGCACAGTTCGAGATGAAGCGCCAGATCGCGAACGAAGCGTGCTCGGGAACCCTTGCGCCGAGCGAGGCGCGAGCCCGCGTCGTCGTGGCGGCGACGCCCGGGGGGCCGCTGGCAGACGCACTGCGCCCGCTGGTGCACGAGGCGACCGCGCGGCTCGCCAATGACATTGGCGAGGCCGTCGATGCCATTGCGGCCGACGAAACATGGGTACTGGTTTCCGAGGCTCGGCTCGGAACTGCGTCGGGTTTTGACCTCGTGCGTTCGGCAACGAGCCACAATCCCGATGTAACTGCGGTCATCGTGTACGACAGGTCGTCCCTGCCCGACGTCGTGCGCGCTGTGCGTGACGGCACGAGCGCGAGGTTCATTAGGTCCTCCCTCGAGGCGCCAGATCTGCTCAGCATCGCGCGCGGTTTCTTCGAGGCGCGAGCCGCCACCGAGTCGCATCGTGACGATCGACGTTCATACCCGCGGGTATCCCCACCAGACGTCGCTGTCCTTGATCCGCCCCACGCCACACTGGTCGATGTCACGCCGAGCGGGATCGCACTTCGCTTGGAGGATGTTCCCAAATTGGACGGCGCCTTCCAGGTCACCTTGCGCACCAGTGGCGAGCGCCGTCTCCAACTGACCGCGGAGATCGTGCGCAGTGATAATGACACCTTCGGGCGCTGCACTATCGCCGCCCGCTTCCGCGATCCAACCCCGCGTGCCGTCAAGGCACTCCAAGTAGTCGTCCGCCGCCAACTCCTCTCGCAGGGCCCGCGCGAGATGCAGCAGCGCTTTCGCAACTCTGCAACGTCCAACGTCGTGCCAATCTCGGCCCGCGAGGACGTCGTACGGCTGCTCTCCCGGGCATGCAACGACCGGATCCAAGTCACCATTCAGGCAACCTCCGGCGCCTTGGGCTGGCGCGCGGCAATCCGCGCAGTGGATCCCTCGTCGGGTCATTTCGAAGTCGACGCGCCGCGAGCGGTTGCTGCCGTGGCCCCCGGTCAGAGCCTCGACTTCCTCCTCCAGTTGGAGTTCGAGAGCTACCTTTTCGAAGGTCGTCTACTTGCGACGGCGGTGCCTCGACTGATCTGCGAGTTCCCAACCGTCATCTATTACTCCGAGAAGCGCTCGCGCAGTCGCCTGGTTCTCGACGCCGAGGAGAGTCTGAGGGTCACCATCCCTCATCCGAGCGGCGGACGAGCCCACCTCGAGTTCCCCCTGCTCGATGTCAGCGCGCTGGGAGCCTCCTTCGCCGCGAACCTCGATCGATGCATCATCTTTCCTGGGACCGTCCTCGAGCCGCTCCGCGTACATCAAGACGGTCAGGTCGTGCTGGAGGAGCGAGCCGAGGTCCGACACGTCACGGCCCTCGCTGACGGCCATCTGTTCAAGATCGGCGTGCACTTCCCTCCCCGCCGTGACCCCCGGCTCCTTTCTGCCGCGGACGTCAGCGCTTCCTCGGCAACGATCGAGGTCGGCTCGGCGGACCTCCCCCCACCCATCGCCAAGGTCGTCAAGTTCTCGAACGAGGACGGCGAGGAAATCGTTGGGCTTCTTCACTCGACCGCTCGCCGTGCAGGAGCGTCGGGACCGGTCGTGGTGATTGCGCCGTCTTGGGGGTTCTCGAAGGAGTCCTTCTCCGCCTATGCGCTCTGTCTCGTCGAGGCGTTCGAGCGTGCTGGACAATCCGCCGCAGTGCTTCGCTTTGACTACACCCACCATAAGGGAGAAAGCTTCATCCCACCCCAGAACCGCATGCCGGGTCGTGAAGCCGTCGACTTTGCCCTTTCTCACGCCGTCTCGGACGTCGTTGCAGCCGTTGACTTCTGCTTCGCCAACCCCCTGTTCAGTCCGACTGACCTGGTCCTCTGCGGTCCGAGCTTCAGCGCGCCCATCGTCCTCCGTGCCGCTCGCCTCGACCCTCGAATCAAACATCTCGTTTTTCCAATGGGTACGCCTAGCACCCAGGCGCTCGTCAAAAACGCGTCTGGTGGACTCGACTACTTCGGCGCCTTCACCCATGGCGTTCGCAGCGGACTTGTCGACTTCCTCGGACTACTGCTCGACATGGACAGCGGAGTGTCCGACGCAATCCGACATCACCTCGCGTTCGCGGCCGACGCACAGCAGGACCTAGCCGCAATCGACGCCTCGGTCGCCTGGATCGCCGGAAGGCACGACGCTTGGGTGAACCCGAGACAAGTAGAGGAGTTACTGGCCCAGGGAGCCCCGGGCCAAACGAGCCTTTCGCTGCTGGAGGTCGGCCATCTCCCGACACATGAGGAGGGGATGGTGGTGGCGGTCGAGGTGGCTCGCCTCGTCTTCCGCAGGCTCGGGCTCGATGAGGGCGCGATTCGCCTCTCCCCCAAGGAGGTTCTTGACGCGCTGCAGGCGCTCGAGTGGGCACGCGCCCCGAAGGCGACGGTTAGCGATGTTGGCAACTACTGGCGCGGCTATTTGCTGGGCGCAACGCAAGAATCACTGGGGTTCGACATCCTCGGCTACACGCGCGAGTACGAGGCTCTGATGGCAACTCAATGCGAGTTGCTCGAACTCGCGGGAGCAGACCGACTCCTCGACGCCGGCACCGGAACCGGCCAGTTCCTCCATCATCTCCTCGAAATCTGGCAGGGACCCCTCCCGAAGGAGATCGAGGCCGTCGATCTGGTGGACGACGCCCTTCTGCGCGCCCAGAAACGATTCGGGCGCACTCGAAGGCGGTCCGAGGTTGAATGCACCTTTCGGGTCGTGGATCTCGCCACGAGCCGCCTTCTGCCTATTCAACGCTTTCTGGCCGGCGAATACCACCGCGTTGCGTGCCTAAGGGGCCGCGTGGCGGGTCTGACGGATGACCTGGTGACCGGACTCGAGCACGCCTACTCACAGCGTACCGGTGGGCTCGTTCACTCGGCCTGCAGGGGGGCGGTCGTTACGGCCACCGACCTGGCCTTCCTCGACGTGGATCTCCGGTCGGTCGCGCTCGATCTGGGGCGCGCTGCACGACTCCTGAAGGGTGCCCTCACTGAGGCTGATCTTCGGCCCGAGTTCGCGGCCGAGGCGCGCACCCTCCAGAGCGCGGGACGCCAACACCGGCTCCACGCCGGGCACCTCCGCATGGACCGCCTCGACTTCGGGAAAGCCGGGCGCCCCGCGCGCCTCGACTTCGCAGACGAGGCGTTCGACCGGATCCTCGTGAGCTTGGTCTTGCCGTATCTCATGAACGCCGATGAGACTGTCTCGGAATTGGTGCGCGCGCTGCGCCCCGGAGGACTGCTGGTGGCGTCCACGTTGAAGCCAGATCTCGACATTTCGCGGCTGCAGGAGGACCTTGTGCGACGCGTCGAAGCACAGGACATCGCCCCCCCGCACGGAGCCAACTCCGCCTGGCTGCTGGATGAGCTTCGTGCTTACACGGGCATGGCAGCATTTCTGCTGCGGCTGACCCAAGAGCGGACGTTCCGATTCTTCGACGCGACCGAATTGAGCGCGTTGATGGCCGCAGCGGGATTGCGTGAACTGAGGGTCCGCGGATCGTTTGGGGATCCGCCACAAGCCTACGTCGTGGTGGGCAGAAAGCCCTGATCAATGTATCGCTCAGCGCCGCGCGGAGCGTCTCGACAGGAGGGTACACCCGAGTACCACCGCCATCTCCGCTCGGTCAATCGTGAAGCACTGGTCGTGGGGGCGCTGCTCGGCGGGGGACTGGTACCACTCTTCTGGTTGCTCGACGTCTGGGTCATGCAGCGCAATTTGACGCTGATGCTCATCCTGCGTGGGGGTGTCGGCGTCTGGTCAGTGGCCCTTTTGCTCGGCATGCGTCTGGCTCCTGATCGGGTGGCTCGCCACGCCCGGCTCCTCACGTCCGCGCACACCATCGTTGTCGCTAGCGCCATCGCGGCACTTTGTTGGGTGCACGGCGGCTACGAGTCGCCCTATTACGTGGGGCTGAATCTGGCAATGGTGGGGACGGGTCTTCTCTTCGTGTGGCCCCTGAGCCACGCCATAATGGTCAGCCTGATCGTCTACGCCGTCTACATGGGGCCACTCGCGCTTGGCGTGCTGAGCATCAACGACTGGCGAACGGTGGTCACGAACCAGTTCTTCCTCCTCGGAACCATCGTCATCATCCTCGCCGCCCAGAACTACCGCTACCGGCTGGAGCGGCGCTGGTTCTTCGCCCGGTCCGACCTGGAGCGAACCAAGCAGTCGCTGGAGGAGGCGTACCAGCGCACGATGGAGCTCGACCGCCTCAAGAGCAATTTCTTCAGCAGCGTCACCCACGAGCTGCGGACGCCGCTCACCATGATCCTGGCTCCGCTCGAGGCGCTCCTCGAGGACGCCCGGGCCGCGTTCGAGCCAGCGCAGCGCGAGTACCTGCACGCCATCCGGGCGAACGCGCTGCGGCTCCTGAAGCTCATCAACGATCTGCTCGATCTGGCGCGCCTGGAGGAGAAGTACCTCCGGCTCCGGGTCGAAGCCGTCGACCTCCCTGCGCTGCTCACGGAGATCGTCGAGTACTCCCGCCCGCTAGCGAACCGCAAGGACCTCACGATCGAGCTCGAGGTCGGCCCGGCGAGCGACGAGGTCTTCGTGGATGTGGAGAAGCTCGAGCGCGTCGTCGTCAACCTCCTCGCCAACGCGCTCAAGTTCTCCGAGCCAGGCGGGAGGGTGTGGGTGTGGTTGCGGGAGCAGCCCGACACCGTCGAGGTGGGGGTGCGCGACGACGGTCCCGGCATCGAGCCGGAGGCGCAGCGCTACGTCTTCGAGCGCTTCCGACAGGCCGACGGCTCAGTGACGCGGCGCTACGGGGGGACGGGGATTGGGCTGGCGCTGGCCAAGGAGCTCGTGGAGCTCCACGGGGGACAAATCACGCTACGGAGCGAGATCGGGGTGGGCAGCGAGTTCGTGGTGCACCTCCGGCGCGGGCGTGACCACTTCGCCTCCGAGGCGCTCGACCGCCGGCAGCACCCGGAGTCGGCGCCCGCGCCCCGGCGCAGTGAAGACCGCGAGCCACGGGAGTGGAACCAGCAGCTGCTCGAGCGCCCGGACTACCGCTTCCTCGACATCGAGCAGGCCACGGAGCGGCGCCTGGCGCCGCGCGGCGACGAGCCCCGGGCGACCAAGTTGGTGGTGGTCGAGGACAACCTCGAGATCCTGCGCTTCCTCTCCCTGCAGCTCCGGGACGTGCACTCGGTGTACCTGGCGCCGGACGGCGCCAAGGGCCTCGAGCTCATCCGGCGCGAGCAGCCTGACCTCGTGATCACCGACTACATGATGCCGGGGATGGACGGGCTCGAGCTCATCCAGGCGCTGAAGGCGGACGGTGCCACCGCCACCATCCCGATCGTGATGCTGACCGCCCGCAGCGACGTCGCGGCGCGGCTGGCCGCGCGCGAGGCCGGCGCCGACGTGTACCTGAGCAAGCCCTTCAACCCCCAGGAGGTGCGGGCGGCCGTCTCCCGACTGCTCGAGCGCCGGGGGCAGCAGGTCGCCGTGGTGGCGCGTGAGCAGGTGCGGAGCCTCGAGGTGATCAGCGCCGGTCTCGCGCACGAGATCCACAACCCGCTCTCCTTCGTCGCCAACGCGGTGCACGTGATCGGGGAGCGGCTCGCGGAGCTCCAGGCCGCCGCCGCGCGCGGTGCGTCGCAGGCTGAGCTCACGCAGCTCGTCGCGGCGTCGCACGAACGGACCGAACGCATGCTGGAGGTGGCCGGCAGGGGGATCGATCGGATCCGTCGCGTGGTCGAGCTGGTGCGCGGCTACGCGCAGGCCGGCTACCCCCGGGAGCCGAGCGTGGTGGCGTTCGACGACCTGGTCCGGGAGGTGGAGCCGCTCGTCATCGCGCCGCCGGAGCGCGAGATCCAGGTCGAGTGCGCGCCGGCGGCCCCGACCGTGACCGTTCGGTGCATCCCCGGGGAGATGCAGCAGGTGATCCGAAACCTGTGGCAGAACGCGCTGGAGGCAGTGGCCGACGGGGGGCACGTCCGGGTCCGCACCCGTCACGAGGGTGGCGGCGTCGTGCTCGAGGTGGAGGACGACGGGCCCGGGATGCCGCCCGCCGTGAAGGCGCGGGTCTTCACCCCATTTTTCACCACCAAGCCGCCCGGGAAGGCGATGGGCCTCGGGCTCGCCATCACGCACCAGATGGTGACGCGGGCCGGCGGGGAGATCGGCGTCGAGAGCGAGGTGGGCCGGGGCACCGTCTTCCGCGTGCGCCTGCCCGTCGCGGAGCGCAGCGGCGCCACCAATCCCGAGTCGTCGTGAACGCGCCGCCCCGCGACCTGAAGCAAGCGCTCGGCATCGGCGAGCGGCCCGAACCCGCGCTTCGACGCGAACCGCACCGCGATCCCCACCAGGCGGCCGATGCGCGACTGGCTGGATTTGCTCGCGGGCCATTCTGTGGCAGACGTGCCCGCGAGGATGGCGACGCTCGAGCAACGCGAAGGTGACGACGGCGACGACAGCGACGACGAGGCCGAGCCGCAGCCGGGGGCGAGCCACGGTTGGGCGGGCCCGAGTCGCAGCCAGAAGAAGCGCGACGCTCGCGCGGTGGGCGATGTCGGTGCCGAGCTCGTGCGCCTGAGCGCGGCGACGCTCAAGCGGTTACCGCTCGACGACGAGCTGCGGGAAGCCGTGGAGGCGTGCCGGGGGATGCAGCGGGCCGCGCTGGCGAGGCAGCTGCGCTTCGTCGGCAAGCTGCTCCGCTCCCGCGATCATGCAGCGATCGCCCAGGCGGTGGCCGAAATCGGGCAGCCGAGCGGCGCCGAGGTCATGCGGGAGAAGCAGGCCGAGGCGTGGCGCGAGCGGCTCCTGGCCGGTGGCGACGCGGAGCTCGCAGCGCTCGTCGCGGCGCTCCCCGCCGCCGATCCTCGGCTCGTCCGCCAGCTGGTGCGCCAGGGGGACCCGACGCGCACCGGCGTCACAGCGCAGCGCGCGCGCCGCGAGCTCTTCCGGCACCTCCGCGCCCTCCTCGCCGCCACCGGGTGACGAGCGAACACGACCGGGCGTGGAGTTGCAGCCGCCCGATGGCTCGGCACCTCCGCCTGGCGTCGCCTCACCACCGTGGCGCCGGCATCCTCGGCGTCGACGCCGGGCCGATCGCGGAGCGTCACCGGATCCTGCGCGCGACCCGAGTCAGTCGCCCGGCGCTGGCGGCCGGCGGGAGCAGCGCCGTCGCTCGAGATCGGGCGAACGGTCGCGGGGGACGCCGAACCGCTGCAGGATGACCGGGCCCCGCTCCAGCGCCTGCCGCCGATCCAGGATCAGGCTCGCCCCCCCGGCCGTCTCGAAGGCGACGAACTCGCCGTGCGAGTTCTCCACCAGGGCGATGAGATCGCGCAGGTGGCGGACGCGCCGCCCCTGCACCTTGACGATCTCCACGCTCTCGGCCCGGTGGTAGCCGCGGTTGACGGGGTCCGCCAGGACCTTCTGCAGGATCACCACCTCCTGCCGGGAGGGGCTGCGGACCCCAGACTCGTAATGGTGCATGAGCGAGCGCGGCGCGATCTGCCACCACTCCCTGCCCCAGGTCTGGAGGTAGTCGCGCGTGAGCGGCACGAACAAGAGCCCCCCGAAGAGGTAGTACGTCGGCTTGACGTCGTAGCGGGACTCGGGGACGAGCCGGACCGGCGGCGTGAGCGGAATCTCGACCCGGTGCCGGGCGCCGCGGCGCCAGATCCTCGCCTCGATGACGTCGCCCACGAAGCGGCTCGTCACCACGTGACCGAGGTCGAGCCGCGCGCCCGGTCGGAAAGGGACCGTCCCGTCGGGGGCGACGCGGACCCCGTCGAGCTCGAGCAGCACGTCCCGAGGCAGGAGGAGCTTCCACGCGGCGGCCCCGAACGCGACCGAGGCGACCAGCACGCCGTGAGGCACCGGCACCCCGAGCGCGCGGCGGTGCGCCGGGGACTCGAGGGGTTGGCAGGCGACGCCGAGATCGGGGAAGCCCTGGAAGGTGCCGTCCTCGAGGTCCGCGAGGAAATGGCGCACCACGGGCTCGGCGATCATGTAGCCGATGTTCTCCCCCTCCTCGAGCGACTGGAACGCGACGCCCACGAGCTTGCCGCCGCGCACCACCGGCCCGCCGCTGTTGCCGGAGTTGATGGCCGCGTCGATCTGCCCCGCGAGCAGGGCGCGCTGACTCTGCGAGTAGGGGGTCATCTCGACGCGCGAGAGGATCCCCTGCGTCACGCTCAACCGCTCCCCCCCGATCGGGTAGCCCAGGACCGAGA
Source organism: uncultured Polyangiaceae bacterium (assembly GCA_964480725.1). GTDB lineage: Bacteria > Myxococcota_A > Polyangia > Polyangiales > Polyangiaceae > JAFGBI01. The sequence goes on from CAYZQO010000006.1 coordinate 59,166, forward strand.
CACCGCTGCTCAGGGCCGGCAACCGCCCGAGGGGGAGCGGGCGGGCGCCGCGGAAGAAGCCCGGGTCGTCCACCGCGAGCAGGGCGAGATCGCACTCGTGACCCACCCCCTCCACGGTCGCCGGGACCTTCTCCGCGCGCCCGTGGCGCTTGACCTCCACGAAGACCTGGTTCTGGACCACGTGGGCGTTGGTGAGGACGCGCAGTCCGCGCCGAGTGCGGACGATGGCGCCCGAGCCGGTGAGCCCCTGAGGGCCCCTCGTCTGCCAGGGCTGCTCGTAGTCGGGCTCGTCGGACACCGCGAGCACCTTCACCACCGCCCCGAGGACGCTCGGGGCCGGAACCGCACCGGGGCTCATCCTTCCATTATAGGGCGGAACCGCGTGCTGTCGGGCGAGGGCACCGCGGAGCGCGACGCGCCGATGGGCCCGGCGCCACCGGGGGCGGGCGGAAATCCCGCGATCGGGGCCGCTCGCGGCTGGTAACGTGACCCCCCATGACCGCCTCCGCCCCCCTCGCCATCGGCACCCGCCGCGACGACGGCACCCCCGTGACGCTGCCGCCCGCGGCCCTGCTCCGGCACGTGATCGCCCTCGGCTCGAGCGGCTCGGGCAAGACCGTGCTCGCGAAGGTGATCGTCGAGGAGGTGCTGCGGCGAGGGATCCCCGCCCTCTGCGTCGACCCCCAGGGGGATCTCGCCAGCCTCGTGCTCACCGGCGATCCGGCGGCGCTCGCGAAACGCGGCGTCGACCCCGAGCTGGTAGCGATCCTGCGGGAGCGCGTCGATCCGGTGATCTTCACCCCCGCCTCGCGCCGGGGGATCGGCATCTGCGCCGACCCGGTCGAGCGCGGGCTCGCCGAGCTCGACCCGGGCGAGCGGCTTCAGGCCTTCACCCGCACGGCGTCCATGGTCGTCACCCTGCTCGGCTACGATCTCGACGCCGACGACGGCGCGGGGCTCTGCGCCGCGCTCGACTCGGTGCTGAGCGAGCTCGCGGCGGCGGGGCGTCCGGCGGAGAGCCTGCACGCCCTGGGGTCGCGCCTGGCCGAACTCGAGGCCCAGGGGTTCCCCGGCCTCGAGCGGCTCGTCGATCCCAAGCGCCTGCGCACAGCCTGCCAGCGCCTCGCCCGGCTCGACGTCGGCGCTCGGCGCCTGCTCTTCCACGAGGGCGTCCCGATCGACATCGACGTGCTGGTGGGCCGCGCCCCCGAGGCCGCCCCGCCGCCGGGCAAGACGCGACTCTCGATCGTGTACCTCAATACCCTCGACTCGCAGGAGGACAAGGACTTCTTCGTCGCCGCCCTCACCAGCCGGCTTTATGGGTGGATGCTCCGCAACCCGTCCAGCGAGCCGCAGCTGCTCTTCTATCTCGACGAGATCTCACCCTACCTGCCCCCCGTGCGCAAACCCGCGGCCAAGGACCCGCTGGTGCTGCTCTTCAAGCAGGCGCGCAAGTACGGGGTCTGCTGCCTGACGGCGACACAGAACCCGGGCGACATCGACTACAAGGCGATGGCCCAGTTCGGCACCTGGGGGCTCGGGCGCTTGACCACGCGCCAGGATCTCCGGAAGCTCGCGCCCGCGGTCAAGTCGCTGGCGCCGACGGCCAGCGACGCGGTGATGGACGCGCTCCCCGCGCTCAAGCCCGGCCAGTTCGTGCTCCTCTCGCCGGACCACTTCGCCGAGCCCTGCCCGCTCGGCACCCGCTGGCTCGCCACCCGCCACGAGACCCTCGACGCGGAGCGCGTCGAGGCGCTCACCTCCGCCGAGGTCCGTACCCGTTTCGCCCCCCTCGAGGCCGCGACCGAGCCAGCACCGGCGACGACGCCTGCGGCGACCGTACCCGCGGCCAGCCCCGACCCCGAGCCCATAACGCCACGGCGCCCCGCGACTCGCACCCAGCCGATGGCGGCCGTGACGCCGGCGGACCCGCCCGCGACGGCCGCTCCCGCACCGTCCCCCGCCGATCCGGGGGCGCCGAACGCCACGGGCCCCGACGCCGCGACCGCCACCGTCAACGCGCGCTCCCGCGAGCTCGCCGCCGTCGCGGCGCGCCTCGCCGAGCGGCGATCGATGACGGCGGCCGAGATCGCCGTCGCCGTGGGCGTGGGCGAGACGAAGGCGCGCGCGCTGCTCGCCGAGCTCGGCGAGGCGGGCCTCGCCCGCGCGTACAAGGAGGGGCGCGCACAGCAATGGTTCGCCACCAGCACCGGCGCTCGCCCCGATCTGGGCCTGCCCGCGGTGGTGCTGGTCGCGGCCGGACGGATCGACGCCACCGCCGTCCAGCGCATCGCCGAGGCGCGCCTGCGCGCGCCCCTGCTCGGCGTGCTCGGCCCGACCGAGACGCTCGAGCGCGCAGAGCCGTTGCACCGGCTCGTCTATCGTGTCGACTTCGAGGAGGCGGTCGAGCGCCCCGTGTTCGGGGGCCTGCTCGGCAAGGCCACGGAGCAGCGCCTCGGCAGCGTCTACCTGCACCCGGCGACGCTCGCCCTGCTGGTGTTCCACCCGCAGCAAGGGATCACCTTCGGGCCCCGGCCCGCCGAGCATGCGAGCGAGGTCGCCGACCTGGACGGCGCGGTGGCGTTCCTCGAAGCGCCGCCGGCCTCGCTCGCGCTCGACGAGGCCGACCTCGCCCGGCGGCGTCCGCCCGAGGAGGTGACGCAGTCGCTCCGCCGGCGCTACGCCGTGATCCCGGCGCGGGTCACCCCGGTGTTCGTCCCCCTGTGGCGGGTCGTGCTCCGTAGCGGCGGCGGCGCGGGCTACCGAGTGCTGCTGCTCGACGCGCTCACGGGTCGCGACGTCGATTGGCCCTGACCGCACGGGCGCAGCGGCTTGACCCGAGAACGGCGCTCCGATCTGCGCTACGCTGGCGGCGTGGCCCCCGGGCTCCCACCCAGATCCGGCGGCCGGACCAGCGCGAGCTTCGTGCGGGTCGGGCGCTTCTCGCTGGTGGCGGAAGTCGCCACCGGATCCCTCGGAGCACGCTGGATCGGATTCATAGCCGAAGGGAGCGAGCGCGGACGGCTCATCACGGCGCGTCGGATCCGAACGGTCGCCGACTTCGGGGCGGCGTCGCTCCTCGAGCGGGCCGCAACCGTCGCCAAGGAAGTCCGGCACGCCAAGGTCGCGGCGGTGCTCGACGTCGTACGGACCTCGAGCGAGATCGTGATCATCAGCGAAAGCATCGACGGCGAGGCGCTCTCGACGCTGCTGGGCCTCGCCGCGCTCGAGTCGTCGTCGATCCCGACGGGGGTGGCGGTCGCCATCGCTCGCGATCTCCTCGACGCGGAGATGGCCGTTCGGGACGTCTGGCTTGCGCAGGTGGCCGCGCCCGAGGATCCCCTGCGGCGGACGGTCCACGGTGGGCTGCAACCGGACTGCGTGCTCGCCGCCACCTTCGGTGAGGCGCTGCTCACCGAGTTCGGCGTCGTCGGGGCGGCGACGTCACTGCCCCGCTTCGCGCGCCTCGCCGGCGCGTTGCCCTACCGTGCCCCCGAGCAGCTCGATCCGAGGGCGCGGATCGACGAGCGCGCCGACGTCTTCACGGTGGGGGTGATGCTGTGGGAGATGCTCACGGGCCAGCCGCTCTTCGGGCCCCCCGATCGCCTGCGGCGCCCCACTGCGACCGGGAGCGTCCACGAGCTCGAGCGCCAGCTCCGCGAGAAGGCGCTGCCGAGCCTCGACACCGTGTCGCGCCCCTCGGGGCCCATCGAGCCAGAGGTCGCCATCCTGGTGGCGCGCGCGCTGCAGCGGGACCCCGCGGATCGCTACTCGTGCTTGGCCGAGCTTCGCGAAACCATCGACGAGCTCCCCGGCCGCATGGTGGCCGACGCCGAGGAGGTCGCGGCGACCGTCGACCGGTTCGCCCGCGGGCGGATCGCCGCTCGGCGCGCCGCCTTCGAGGACGCCGTGGGTGGCCGGGTCATGGGCTCCGCCCCACCCTCGAGCAGCAACCTCGGCGACCTCGCGCCATCGAGCCGCTCGATCGCGGTGATCGTCCCGGGGGCGGACTGGAGGGGGGGAGCGCTCCCCGACCTGGGGGGATTCGGCCTTCACGAGCTACCGACGCGCTCCGACTGCGCGAGCCCGGTCACCGTGCGGGGCCAGCAGCTGCCCGGCCCACACCTCCGGGCGCCAGGTGACGCTGCGAGCCCGGCGGCGGACGCGCTGGCGATATCCGTCGGCACGCCGGCGCCAACCGGCGTCGCCGCGACACCGCCGTCGCGCTCCCCGATGACCGCCGGGGCGCCCGCCGCCGGACCCGCTCCCAGCGAGGGATTCGACGACGACATCGAGCTCTGCGAGGTACCGCCATCGACGGCGACTGCGCTCGGCGGCGACTCCCCGGCGGCGGCTGCCCTGGACGTGGCGCCCGCACCCGTGGTCGCTCTGCCACTCGAGGCCCCCGCCCTCGTCGTCGACTCACCGACGACGCCACCAGACATCGAGCCACATGCCGCACCGCGCCACGCGGGACGCTGGGTGCGAGCCGCCATCGTCCTCACGACGCTCACCGCAAGTGGCTTGGGCACCGCGGCGTTGCTCCTGCATGACGGTCGCGCTAGCCGGACTGGGCCCACGGTCACCGTCGAGCCGACGCCCCCACACCCAGATCCGGGGAAGGGGCTCCCCGGCAAGAACGCGACGGGGGCTTGGCTCGAGCCCGCGGCCGCGGGGGGCGAGGCCGGGGCGTCGCCGGCGAGCCCGTCCGCATCCGCCGTGGCCAGCGCGAGCGCCGAGTCCCCGGCGGCATCGGCCCGTCCGGTATCGCCAGGAGCCGGCTGGAAGCCGAGGCCCCAGGCGACCGCGGAGGACGGGAGGCCCGACACCGACGACGGCCGCGCCTACCGCCCGAGCGGGATCTGAGCCCTTCGCGCCCCCCGAAGCGTCGATCCCGGACCGTGGTAGTATCGCCAGCGATGCTTCGTCGAGCACGCTCGGTCGCGGCGCTTTGTGCCGCGGTTGTCCTCGCGCCCGCGGCAGTCGCCTGGGCCGAGGGGCTCCCGGTCGAGCAGGCGACGCCGAAGCAAGCGGACGCCGCTCAGGTAGCGTTCGCGAGGGCGGACCGGCTCTTCGACGTGCAACGTTACGAGGAAGCGCTGGCCGCCTACCGCGAGTCCTACGCGATCGTGGCGAGCCCGAATTCCCTGCTCATGGTGGCCCGGAGCCTGCAGGAGCTCGGACGCCTCGACGAGGCCCACCACGAGTACGAGCTCACCGTCACCGCCGCCGCGGATCTGGCAACGAGACAGCCGACCTACGAGAAGACCGCGGCCGCGGCGCAGCACGAGCTCGAGGCACTCAAGAGCCGGGTCGCCTGGCTCACGATCGAGCTCGGTGACGTCCCGGTGGACGGTTCCGTCACCGTGGGCGGCAAGCCGGTCGCGGTGGAGTCGCTATCGAGGCCTGTGGTGGTGCTCCCCGGCCGCGTCGACGTCGTCGCGATGGGGCCGGACGGGCGCGTCGCGCGCGCCGAGGTGCACCTCGCGGCCGGCCGCGAGAGCACGGTGACGCTGCGGCTCGACGAGACGGTGACCGTCGGCGAGCCGTCCCCCTCCGCCGCGAACACGCGGGTCGCTCCCGAACCGAAAGCGACGGCGGCCACGGTTCCGGAGCCCGCGGGGCGCGGCCCTCGCTTCCGCGCGGCCGCCTTCGCGGCCACCGCCGTCGGCGGCGCTGGACTCGTCACCTTCACGGTCCTCGGCGCCATGGCGCGCACGCGGTACGAAGACCTCGACGCTGCCTGTCCCGACGGGCTCTGCCCCAGCGAACTCGCTGACGACATCGACGCGGGTCGCCGGACCCAGACCGCAGCGAACGTCGCGCTCGCGGTGGGCGTGGTGGGGGCGAGCACCGGCGTGACGCTGCTCGTCGTCGGCCGAAAACGAGGGGAAGCGCCGGCGTCGGCGAGCGTGGGGTTGGTGCCGGGCGGGGTGACCGTGAGAGGCCGCTTCCGATGACCCGCTCCCGCCCCGCAAGGGTCGACGTCGCGCTCGGCGCGATGCTGCTCGGCGCCGCCGCCTGCAGCTACGACTTCGCTCGGTTCACGGCGGCAGACGGCGCCGGTGACGGCGGGCGCTCGATCATCAGCACCGGCGGCACCGCGGCCGGCGGCATCGCCGCGGTGGCCGGCGTCGCGACCGGCGCCACGTCCACCCCCGCGGCCGCAAGTACGCCATCGAACGGCGGCGGCGCGGGCGACGTCGGCGCGGCAGGGAGCCCGTTCGAGGCGGGAGGTCGCGCCGGCGGCACGACGAGGGGCGGCGCCCCAACCGGCGGCGTCCCGACCGGCGGCGTCCCGACCGGTGGCGTCCCGACCGGCGGCACTCCGAACGGTGGCGTCCCGACCGGCGGCACAACGACGGGAGGCACGACGACGGCGGGGTCCGCGGGAACGACCAGCGGGGCCGCGGCGGGTGCGGGCGCCGGCGCGGCGGGCACTGGCGGCTGCGCGGCGGGGACGAAGCGCTGCGGCGAGACTTGCGTCCCGCTCGACGATCCTGCCACCGGATGCTCCGCAGAGGACTGCGCGCCGTGCGTAGTTCCCAACGGCACGGCCACGTGCGAGGCCGGCGCCTGCGCGGTCGGCACCTGTGACGACGGCCTCCTGAGCTGCGACGATCCGACCACCGGCTGCACGATCGGCTGGGACAGCTTCACCGAGACGCACTGCGGCGGCTGTGACAACTCCTGCACGAGCCAGGGCTTCGCCGGCGGCCTGATCTGCCAGAACGGTGGCTGCGCCTGCACCAGCCCCGCGCAGTGCGGCAACCGCGGCACCTACGACTGCGTCGGCGGCGCCTGCGTTTGTGAGGGAGCCACGTGTCAACCGGGTGAGACCTGCAGCGTCCGGGACGGACCGGACCAGATTTGCGGGTGCAACGGACAGCCCGCGTGCGCGGTGGGCATGACCTGCTGCTGGACCCCGCGCGGTTGCCGCGACCTGCAGAACGACGCCGACAACTGCGGCGCCTGCGGCTGGCGCTGTCCCGTGGGCACCCCCTGCGTCGCTGGTGTCTGCCGGTAGCCGCGCTCCGCCCATCGCCATCAGCGTCGTGGTCGGCGCCTGTGCTCGACGCGGTCGAGCGCGAGGACCCGAACGAGAACGTCGGCCGGAGTCATCAAGGTATGATCCCGATCCCGGAGCGACGAGCTGCTGCCAGAAACCGATACGGAGTTTCTGGTTGATGACCGCCACTGCTGCGGCCAATTTGGGGTGTCTCCTTCCCTACGAGGTCCCCATGAACCAACGCGTCCTTTCCGTGATTTGGATCGCGCTCGGCAGCGGGCTGCTGGCGAGCGCTTGCGGCGACGACGAGCTCACGACCGAAGCGGGTGAGGCCCGCGGAGCGGGCGCAGCGACCACGGGCGGAGCGTCCCCGGGCGTGGGGGGGGCCGCCGGGGCGACGGCGGGAACAACCGGAGACGCCGGCGGCGCCACGCCGCACCCCGTCGGCGAACAGTTCGAGGCGGAATGCGCGCACGGACCCGACAACGGCAGCTGCTTCGGCGCCGTGGTGGGCGCACAGGTCGGCACCTCGCTCGCGAACCAGGGCAATCGGGTCTCCAGCTTCGACACCGGCGACCTACTCTCGTACTCCGAACTCGACTTCACCGGCTCGAACCTCCTCCGCGTGCGCTACACCTCGACGAACGGCGGCGACGTCGAACTCCGCCTGGACGATCCTACGGGCCCCCTGCTGGCAACCTGGCAACCGCTGCCCACCGGCGGGGCCTCGAGCTACGGCGAGGCGGCGATCCAGCTCGCGCCCGCTGAGGGCGTCCACACGCTGCACGTCGTCGCGCTCTCCGGGATCTCGATCGCCGAGCTCGATTGGTTCCGCCTCGAGGCATGCACGCCGGACTGCAGCGGCAAGGACTGCGGCGACGACGGCTGCGGGGTGCCCTGCGGCGAGTGCACCGGCACGGACACCTGCAGCACCGAGGGGCGCTGCGAGCCCTGCCTGCCGGACTGCGCGGGCAAGGAGTGCGGCGACGACGGCTGCGAGGGGAGTTGCGGCGAGCCCTGCGCGACGGGCGAGGTGTGCACGGCGGAGCGCACCTGCGTGGCCTACGCCGATCTCGGAGGCCCGCCGCGACTGCACGTCGAGGGCAACGCCTTCGTCGATCCCTCCTCGGAACCGGTGGTGCTCCGTGGCGTCTCGCTCATCAACCTCGCCGCGCAGCACTACTGGAGAAACGGCGTTCCGGCGATGATCGACCAGCTCACGAGCGAGGGCTGGGACACCCAGATCCTGCGCTTCCCGGTCTACGTGACGGATCCCCCGAACCCGTTCTCGCTGACGGATCGGGCCGCGCGCGAGGAGTACATGCGGGACATCCTTCGGCCCGCGGTCGATCACGCGACGCGCAAGGGGCTCTACGTCATCATCGATTTCCACGAGATCTCGAACGTCACCGCGGAGAAGGACGCCATGGCCCAGACCTTCTGGGGGTACATGGCGGGGCAGTTCGCCGGCTACGAGAACGTGATCTACGAGCTGTTCAACGAGCCGATCGACAAGGCCAGCGCCTGCGTCTCGGGGGCGAACGACGACTGCTGGCCGCCGTTCAAGGCCAAGGCCGAGGGCTGGGCCGCGATCGTCCGCGAGTCAGCGCCCAGCACCCTGCTGCTGGTCGGCGGTCCTTTCTGGTCACAGGTCATCGGACCAGCGGCGGACGATCCGGTGAGCGACCCCAACGTCGGCTACGTCGGGCACATCTACCCGACCCACACCAACCGAGGCAACGACGACGTCGAGCGCCAGATCCGACGCTGCGCCGCCGTTCACCCCGTGATCCTCACCGAGTGGGGCTTCGGCTTCGAGGGCCAGGACGACCGCGAGCCCTACGCGACGATCGTCAAGACCATGGCGGACGAGCTCGACCTCAGCTGGACCGCCTGGGTCGCCGACCCCGACTGGGGCCCGCCCATGCTCACCGCCGACGGCGGCCTCACCGAATTCGGGTCCTTCGCGCAGGCGTGGTTGGCCGAGCAGGAGTGAGGGCCCGCGGGCCCGCGGCATCGACCGCGGGCCCCTGCTCCGCTCAGTCCTGGTACGGGGGCGGCGGTCCGTACAGGGTGGCGCGGCGCTGGGAGTACCCGAGGCCAGTCCCACCACCCGCGGTGATCTTGCGCACCGTCTGCTTGGAGCCGTTCACCTCCAGGATCACGCCCTGGTTCGAGTAGGTGACGAGGGTGTTGCCGTTCGGCAAGCGCTTGACGTCACCCATCGACTGGGTGCTCGCTCCGCTCGAAAAATCCCAGGTCCGCGTGGCCGAGCCGCCGCTCATGGTGTACTCGAGCGCGCTCGAGCCGTTGCCGCTCACCCCGTCGTTGTTGAACAGCAGGATGGACGAGGCGCTGAGCAGGTGGTGCTGGTGCTGCCGACTCCAGGTGGCTCCAGAGTAGTCCGAGATGTTGCCGCCGAAGGCCCAGGACAGCGTCCCCTGCCGGCTGAAGGCGATGATCGAGTTCCAGTACATCACCGACAGGGTGTAGAGGTTCTGCTCGGGCCACCAGTTGATCGCGTTGGAGTGACACTGGCCGCTGAACCCGGGGTCGGCCTGGTTCACGTCGTAGACGAGGGTGGAGGCCTTGGTCGAGGGGTTCAGCTCCTTGATGACGTCGCAGCCGTTGCCGTTGCCGTCCTTGTACTCCATGATGACGACGTTCTCGTCCGGCAGCACCGCGATGTCGTGGTGGCGGTTGGGAACGGTGAAGCTCTCCTCGCCCGTGCCGTCCATCTTCACGCGGGTGAGGGTGCCGCTGCTCGGCCCCGGGACGTTGCCGTTGGCCATCCACATGTGCTGGCCGTCGTAGGACATCGTCGCCCGGACGCAGTCCCCGCCCCCCGAGCCCTGGTACCACCAGACGTGCTCCCCGTCCTGGTCCAGGATGAAGGTCCAGCTCCCCTCCCCGCCGCCCCACATGCTCATCCCGAAGACGCAGGCGACGGTGAAGCCGGGGGAGACGGCGCTCGCGTTCGGCGTCTCGAGGGAGAAGGTGGGCAGCCCGTTGCGCTTGTCCCCGGTGGTGACCGTCTGCACCCCGCTCGCGCAGGAGCCGCTGCTCCCCTCCACCACCACCTGGTAGGAGTACGTCGTCTTCGGCTTCATGCCGAGCAGGAGGGTCTGGTTATTGCTCTGGCTCGGGGAGGGCACCGGGGCGCTGTACTCCCAGCTGCCCGCGGTGCGCCCGAAGTCGATGCGCGCAGAGGAGATGGGCACGTTGACCGACCAGCTCACCGTGGCCACCGACGCGATGGTGCTGCTAACGGTGGAGCTAATGGTGAACGTGACGTCCGGGCAGGACGACGAGCCGCCCCCGCCGGTGCCGCCGCCGCCGGTGCCGCCGGTGCCGCCACCCACGCAGGTCCCCCCCTGGCAAGTCTGCCCAGCACCGCAGACGTGACCGCAGGCACCGCAGTTGGCCGGGTCGGTGGCCGTGGTGGTGCACGTGCTGCCGCAGGCGGTCTGCCCCGTCGGGCAGGTGCAGGTGCTCTCATGGCAACTCTGCCCCGCACCGCAAGCGTTATTGCAGGCACCGCAGTGGGCGCTGCTGTTCGAGGTGTTGACGCAGGAGCCGCCGCAGAGCGTCGTCCCCACGGCGCAGCCGCATGCGCCGTTGGTGCAGGCCTGACCGCCGCTGCACGCCACCCCACAGGTGCCGCAGTTGGACGGATCCGTCACCGTGTTGACGCAGGCGCCGTTGCACAGCGTGGTGCCCGCGGGACAGCCGCAGACGCCGCTATTGCAGGCCTGCCCGCCGGAGCAGGCGGTGCCACAGGCGCCACAGTTCGCGTTGTCGGTGGCCGTGCTGACGCAGGCCCCGCCGCACAGCGTGGTGCCCGTGGGGCAACCGCAGGCCCCGTTGAAGCAGGTCTGCCCGGCACCGCACGCGACGCCGCAGCCACCGCAGTTGGCCGGGTCGGAGAGGGCGTCGATGCAGCTATTGCCACACTGCGTGAGCCCCGGGGCACAGCCCGCGGAGCAGGTGCCCGCCGAGCAGACCGCGGGGGGAGCGCAGGCCACGCCGCAGACGCCGCAGTTGGCGCCATCGCCCTGCAGGTTCACGCAGGCACCGTTGCAGCTGGTAAGCCCGGCCTGACACGCGCACTGTCCGGCCACACACGCTGCCCCGGCGCCGCACACGACACCGCAGGCGCCGCAGTTGGTCGCGTCCAACGTGATGTCCACGCAGCCCGTGGCGCAGGGGGTCAGCCCGCCCTGGCACGCGCAGGCCCCCCCCTGGCAGGAAGCGCCGGGACCACACGCGACGCCGCAAGCCCCGCAGTTGGCCGCGTCCTGGGTGACGTCAACGCAACCGGTGGTGCAGGACGTGAGCCCGCCCTGACAGACGCAGGCGCTCGCCTGGCAGGCCGCCCCCGGTCCGCACGCGATGCCACAGCCGCCGCAGTTGGCCGCGTCCTGGGTGACGTCCTTGCAGACGCCGCCGCAGAGCAAGGTCCCTGCCGGGCAACCGCAGCTACCCCCGACGCAGCTTTGCCCCGCCGCGCAGACGGTGCCGCAGACGCCGCAGTTGCCCGGATCCTGCAGGAGGTTGACGCAGGCGGTGCCGCAGAGCGACAGGCCGACGGGGCACGCCCCCATCCCCGTGCCACCGGCGCCCTCCGTGGCGTTCTCGTCCGCCGGCACACAACCGACCGCGAACAGAACTGCGATAAACGACCAGATTTGAGAGAGAATCGCCCCTTGGGTGTTCATTCGGTAGTCACCTTGCAACCCCTACCGTTCGTAACCTCTTTGCCTTGGAGACAGGCCGGTGCAAGGCCGGAATGCGTTAGGAATCGGAACGATCAGTCATCCTGGTCCTCGCGCGAACCGTGCACATGGAATCCTCGGACGGGACCGGAAACCTGAGGAGTCAGGGGCGCCGCGCACGTCGCGCCAGGCGCGCCTCTCGGCGTTCCTCCGCCGCCCGGGCACGCTCCTCTTCGGCGGGAGTCTCGCAACGGAGGCGAGGCACGGGCGTCGGCCGTCCGTCCGCGCCCAGGGCGACGTAGACCAGGTGCGCCGAGTTGGTGTGGGTGACCGCGCCGGTGGTGAGGTCCTCGGCGGTCACTCGCACCTCGACCTCGAGCGAGGTGTGTCCGACCGCGCTCACCTCGGCGTGGCAGCAGAGCAGCTGCCCGACGTGCACGGGCGAGACGAACGTCACCGAGTCGACGGCGACCGTGACGCACGCCCTCCGCGCGTGGCGCATGGCGCTGATCGCGGCCGTCTCGTCCACCAGCCGCAGCACCACCCCGCCGTGCACCTGCCCAAACGGGTTCGCATGCTCGGGGAGCATGAGCTGGTGGAGTTCGGTGCGCGAGCAGGACGGGGGTTTCGTCAGGTCGTCGGACACGCGCGACAGCGTAGCGCGAAACGCCACGCCAGCAGGGAACCGATCGTTTCCCCGCTCCCGGCCCGACCAGGGTCCCCAGCCCGCGGCGATGCTGGAATGATCCGAAGCGGGCGGGAAGCGCTCCGCGTTGGCACCTCCTCGCGGCACGAACTGCCATGGATTCGGTTTCGTGATCGGAGGCGGCAATGCCGAGAAATGGAACAGCGTGGGGGTGCAGCGCGACGGCAGCGCTCCCCGTGGCGATGGGCTGCGAGGGAGCCACGGAGTCGGGTGGCGGCTGCCCAGCCGCGGGGGACGTCGAGATCACCGGCACCGCGCAGAAGGGGCCCCTGCTCTCGGGATCCGAGCTCGGGGTCGCGCTCCTCGACGACCGATTGTGGTGACTGCGGCGCCGCTTGCCAGCAGGGGAGGTCGGCTCCGACGGGCGATGCGCCGAGGAGCTCTGCCCGACGGGCGCTGTGCCTTGCGGCGGCGTCTGCACGGACCTGACGACCCACTCGCTCAACTGCGGCGGCTGTCGCGTCGCGGGCGCGATCGGCCTGTCCTGCGCGCAAGGCGTCTGCGACGACGCCGCCGGCCAGGTCGACGAGACGCGACGCTCGCCCCTTGCCTCACGGCTCGATCAGCAGACGCGAGCAGAAGCGCTCGTTCTGCTCGCTGCCCAGGTATCCAAAGGGGTTCGCGAGGAGCAGCGTCTCGCCGACGAACGCCTCGAAGGAGCGGTGCGTGTGGCCGAAGCACCACAGGGCCGGACGCTTCTTCTGGATGAGCGCTTCGAGGTCGCACAGGAAGAACGGGTTGAGGGGGTGGCCGCGGTACTCGGAGGCGATCGCCCGCGGCGTCGGCAGGTGGTGGGTCACCATGACGTCACTCTCGCGCAGCGTCTCGCCCAGCCACCGCACGGTGCGCGCATTCGCGTCGTACACCCAAGGCTCGAAGCCGCGGATCTCGGAGAAGTCGCTCATCCCGCCGCGGAAGGGGTCGGCCCTGGCGTCGTGGGGGAACCACAGCGTGGCGCCGAGGAAGCGCCGGCCGCCGAGCGTGACCGCGCGCCGCTCGAGCCAGTGGAGGTTCGAGTGCCGTCGCTCCACCTCGCGGGTTCGACGCGCCACAGCGGCCGGACGGGAGCCGTACAGCTCGTGGTTGCCGTGCACGTAGACGATCTCGGCGGCGGAGAAGCGCCGGCAGAGCTGCCCGAGGGCCGCAGGCAGCTCCTCACCGACCGAGATGTCACCGGCGAGCACGAGCACGTCCACCCCGGTCGGATCGAGCGACTCGACGAAGGAGGCCCCGCCGTCGGCGTGGAACTCGAAGTGCAGGTCGCTCATCAGCTGGATACGCATGACGCCTCCCGTCGCGGGCCGAACGCTCACGGCCCTGGAGGCTCGACCGTTGCCCACCGCTGCGCGACCGCGACCGAGGGGTCCACCGCGAGGCGACGGTCGAGGTCGCTCCGTGCGGCCGCCGCGGCGGCCGCGTCCCGCTCCCGGGTGACCCCCCAGTACCACCAGACGCCCGCGCCCACCGCGAGCAGAACCGCCACCACGCCGAGGACCACGGCGTGCCGGCGCCGCCGACGCCAACCGAGCCCACCCGAGCCGTAGCGGTGCGCGCCGACCAGCCTCCCGGTGAGGAAGGCGCCGAGGTCGGCGGCCAGAGCCCGCGCGTCGGGGTAACGCGCCCCCGGATCCTTGGCCAGGGCCCGCCCCAGGATGGCGTCGAGCTCGCGCGGGCAGAGCGGCTCGCGCTCGAGGGCTGACGGTGACGGCTCCTTGAGGATCTTGTGCAGGATCTCCTGCGCGTCACCGCCCGTGAACGGCGGGGCGCCGACCACGAGCTCGAAGAGGATGGCGCCGAGCGAGTAGACGTCGGAGCGCTCGTCGATGGCGCCGACGTCGCCACGCGCCTGCTCGGGCGACAGGTACGCCGGGGTGCCGACGCGGACCCCGGGGACGGGCGGCCGCGCTGGGTCCCCGTGCAGGCGCTCGAGCTTGGCAGCGAGCGCCTCACCCTGCACGTCCTCTCCGTCGCGGCGCCTCGCGAGCCCCCAATCGAGCACCACGGCCTCGCCGAAGTCACCGATCACCACGCGGTCCGGCTGGAGGTCCCGGTGGACGACGCCCCGCGCGTGCGCGAAACCGACCGCGTGACAGACCGCCAGCAGCTGCGGGAGGAGCTCGAGCCGACCGGCGAGGTCGCGCCCCGCGAGCGCCCCGCCGAGGGGGCGGCCCCGCGCCCGCTGCAGGGTGAAATAGAGCGCGCCATCGTGACGACGACCCAGCTCGTGCACGGGCAAGACGCCCGGGTGCTCGAGCTGCCCGGTGACGCGTGCCTCGTGCACGAAGCGCTTCTCCGCGGGCACGCGCGAGCCCCCGGCGCCCGTCTCGGCCGCGGTCCCCATGAAATCGGGCTGGAGCTCCTCGATAGCGACCTCGCGCTCGAGGTGCCGGTCGAACACCACCCTGCCGCGCCCGTCCCCGCCCGGGTCGAGCCCCTCCAGCCGAGCGTAGCGCCCGACATGCTCGAGCGTGAGCGCCACCTCCTCCGGCGCGAAGCAAGTCTTCTGCGTGGGGGCCTCCCCGGACGCGAACCCGCTGGATCGACGCGGCGGCGGCAGTGTGTCGGCGGACTCCCGGGCGAGCGCGAGCGACCCTGCCAGCCGTGGCAGGGTCGCCGGTGTGCCGGGAGCGAGATCGTCCTCGAGGCGCGACAGCGGCGCGGGACCGACCATCGGCGGCAGCGCAAGGGGTCCCTCGGTCGTCACCGGCGACGGCGCAACGGCGCCGCCGAAGGAGTACTCGAGCGAGGACTCGATGAGCGTCTCGGGACCGGGCGAAGACCCGGACGGTGACGCGGCCGCCCGCTCCGGCGCCTCGACGAGCCCACACCCGTACGCCCCCTCCCGCCCACGGCTGCCTTCGTCCCTTGCCATCCGCCGCCCGACGCCTCGCGCCCCCCGAGGCCAGCATACCGCCGCCGCGGGGCGCGGCAATCGAACGCCCCCCCACCACTCCCACGGCAGCGCTATCATGACGGGATCCGCCACCCCCGAAACGGCTGTCCTGCCGAGCGCGATCCGCGGCTCCGAGCCGAGGACGGACCCCGACGAGCAGTGGCCGCCAGCGCCGATCGTTTCGCCCGATTGAACCAGGGAGCAAGCCCCCATGTGCGATCGCATCATCGTCGTCGAGGGCGACATCACCGAACAGGACGCCGACGCCATCGTCAACGCCGCCAACACGTCACTGCTCGGCGGCGGTGGCGTGGACGGCGCGATCCACCGCGCGGCGGGACCGGAGCTGCTCGCCGCGTGCCGCACGCTGGGGGGCGCGGCGACCGGCGAGGCCAAAGTGACAAGGGGCTACCACCTCCGCGCCCGACACGTGATCCACACCCCCGGCCCCGTCTGGCACGGGGGATGTGCGGGCGAGCCGGAGCTCCTCGCCCGCTGCTATCGGAGCAGCTTCGCGCGCGCCAAGGAGGTCGGGGCTCGTTCGATCGCGCTGCCAGCGATCAGCACGGGCGTCTACCGCTACCCCATCGACGCGGCGACGACGATCGCCGTCCGGGAGGCCCGCCGCGCGCTCGGCGAAGGGCTGGTGGAGCAGGTGCGCTTCGTGTGCTTCTCCCGGCGCGACGCCGACGTGTATCGGCGAGCGCTCGCGGCCGAGCCCGGCTGACCCGCCTCGCCGCCACTCTAGCGGAAGGCCCCCAGCAGATAGGCGAGGACCGCGCCGGCGCCGAGCGCCGTCACCACCATGAGCCCAAGCTCACCGAGCCCGTACCCGCGGCGCGGCCGCAGCTCCGGGCCGGCCGCCCCCGAGCCCCGGCGCGTGCGCTCCACGATCGCGAAGAGCAGGCCCATCTCCCCGGATTCGAGCCAGATTCCGCCGCAGTCCGCGCACCTGTCCGCAATGGCGGTGGTGTCACCGCGCACGAACGAGAGCTTGCCGAGCGCACCGGCGCAGCGAGGGCATTGGCGCACGACCTCGCCGGTGGCGCAGACCTCCGTGCGCGACAGTCGCTCGAGGGTCGGAGCGATCTCCTCCAGGTCCGGATCGCCGCTCGCGCGACGGGCCAGCATGTGCTCGAGCTCCCCCCGGTCCAGCCAGAAGCCCCGACAGGCGGGGCAGTTGTCGATCACGAGCCCCGACTTTTCGAGCTGATCCATGGGACCACCGCAGGCGGGGCACTGCATCGCAGTCCAATTCTGGGCGGCCGGGTCGGGCGAGCGCAACGGGAAAGCTCGCGGCGCCAGGCTTTGCCCCTTGGCGCCGCGCTGCTGCGTGTAGGATGGGTGGGCGTGTCCGGAGTCGATGGCAACCCGCTGGTCGCTCGTCCGCCCGCGAGCGCCGAGACGGCGTCGGCGCCGGCGCCCGCCGGCGAGGGCTTGCACGCCGAAGCCGGAACCCGATCGTTCACCCACTGGCTGCCCTGGGCAGCGCTGCCGCTCGCCGCGGGGGCGAGTGGGCTCACCAAGGTGCGAGATCCCGACGTCTGGTGGCGCGTCCGCACCGGCGAATGGATCTGGACGACGGGCTCGATCCCGACAACCGATCCCTTCTCGCACACGGCCGAGGGGCCCTGGAATTGCGTCGAACCCGCGGCCAACCTCCTCCTCTTCGCCTTTCACGCAACGCTCGGTCCCGGGGGGCTGTCCTGGGCGACGGCGGCCTTCGCGCTCCTCCTCGGCGCCTCGCTCGCGGCGCTGGTCACGCGAGCCGCGGGCGGCGGGATGGCGGCGGGGACGGCAGGGGCCGCGGCGGGGCTCGCCCTCGCGGCCGCTCAGTTCCGGTTCGGACCCAAGCCCGATCTGCTCTCCTTCGCAGCGTTCGGTGCGCTCCTGGCCCTGCTCCATGCGGTCGAGCGACGCCGCTCCGCCCGCTGGCTCTGGCTCGTCCCGCCGCTGGTGCTGCTCTGGGGCTCGCTGCACCGGAGCAGCGCCCTCGCGCTCCCGGTGCTGCTGGCTGCCGCGACGACCTGGGGGCTCACACCGCGCCACCGCCGCCTCGTCCTGCCCACGGTCGCGGCGCTGACGATCACGGCTCTGGCGGTGGCGATCACGCCCGGCATGGTCCGCTCCTACGCCTCGAGCGCCGGGGTCGTCTCGACCTCAGCTTACGTGCGCTACCTCCCCGAATGGCAGCCGCTCACTCCGCGGCGGGTGTGGGAGGCGATGCCCGCGCTGATCCCGCTCGGCGCCGCGTGGTTGCTGCTCGCGCCCGTGCCACGACGGCTCCACTTCGGGACCCTGGTCGCGCTCGGCACCGGCGTCCTGGCCTGGCGCCACGCGCGCCTCGCACCCTTCTTCGCAGTCGCACTGGCCCCAGAGGTCGCGTGGGGACTGGCCCGCACGCTCAACCGTCACCGCAACGCCATCGAGCGCCACGCGCGCCCCGGGCTGGTGGGCGCGGCGCTCTGGGCGGTGGGGCTCGGCGCCCTGGCATTCGCCTACCTGCGCACGCCCAACACCACGTGGGGCCCGGGCGTCCACCATTTTCGCCGACCCGCCGAGGCCGCGAGCTTCCTCGCGACCCACCCACCGCCGGGCCGCATGTACAACAGCTTCAACTATGGGAGCTACCTGCTCTACGCGCTCGCCCCGGCCCAGCCGGTCTTCATCGATGGCCGCAACGACCAGGTCTACCGGCCCGAGTTCTTCGCCGCCGTCTCGCGCGCCCCGTCCGACGCGGGGACGCTGGCGGAGCTGGTGCACACCCACGACGTCTCCTTCGCGGTGCTCGAGTGCACGAGCCTCGTCACGACCAGCCACACTTGGCTCTATCGGAACCCGGACTGGACCCTCGTGTACCTCGACGACCAGGCCGCCGTGATGGTGCGCGAGGCGCCCGAGACGAAGGCGTACCTTCGCGAGCACGGCTACGAAGAGCTGCGACCGGACACGGCCCTGCTGCGCGTCGCGGCGCCGCGCCGCGACCCCCGCAGCCAGGCGCTGGCCGCCGAGGTGCTGCGCCACGTCACCGAGTCGCCGCGGTCCATCCGGGCGCACTTACTGGCGTCCGCGGTGCATCTCCACGCCGGACGCGCGACGGCGGCGGGAGCCGAGCGTGAGATCGCCGAGGCGCTGGCGCAAGAGCGGGGCGTCTCGATCCCCGGGAACTGAGGGCGGCGCGGCGCGCCCGTGGGACAAAGAAACCGCGAGCCGAGCGGCCCGACCGGAGGGAGTCGTTCGGTGACGGGCCGAGCGGTCGGTTCCCCCGCGCAGACTCGAGAGCCTCGCCCTCGGCGAGGGGAGGCGTGCTAGAGCGCCCGGGTGGACGTCGTCGCCGTGGTCACTCGTCTCCGCGCCGAGCGGCCCACGCGACTGGAGGACCCAGGCTGGCGAGCCGAAACGCGCGGCGCCCTGTCGCGGCTGCGCGAGCACTTCCGGAGCAACCCGGCGGCCTTCCCGGCCGACGTGCTCGCCGTGCTCCGTGAACTCGCCCGCGATCTCCGCGCGTCGCCCCCCCCCGCGGCGGCGACGGACCTGATGAATGCCCTCCGTCAGAGCTTCGGCTTCGACGGCTTCCGGCCCGGCCAGGAGGCAATCGTGCGCGCTGTGCTCGGGGGCCGCGACACGGTCGGGGTGATGCCCACGGGCGCCGGAAAGTCCCTCACTTTCCAGCTCCCGGCGCGGCTGCTCGGGGGGACGACGCTGGTGCTCTCGCCGCTCATCGCCCTAATGAAGGACCAGGTCGACGCGCTCACCGAGCACGGTTTCCGCGCCACGGCTCTCAACTCCGCGCTCGACGACGGGGAGCGGGCGCGCCGGATCGCGCGGCTCACCGCCGGCGAGTACGAGCTCGTCTATGCCGCGCCCGAAGGCCTCGAGGCCTCCGCTGGCTGGGCCCTGCGCGACGTCGACGTCCGACTGATCGCCGTCGACGAGGCGCACTGCATCAGCCAGTGGGGACACGACTTCCGTCCGGCGTACCGGCGCCTGGTCGGGCTCAAGCGCCGCTTCCCCGGGGTGCCGGTGCTCGCGCTCACGGCCACGGCCACCCCTGAGGTCACCCGCGACATCGTCGAGCAGCTAGGGATGATCGCCCCCGCGGTCTTCCGGAGCTCGTTCCTCCGCACCAACCTACGCCTCTCCGCGCACCGAAAGGGCGACAGCGGCGTGAAGGACGTGCGGCGCGCCATCCGCGAGGTCGTCCGTCAGCACCCCGGCGAGAGCGGGATCGTGTACTGCCTCTCGCGCCGCGGGACCGAGTCGCTGGCGCAGTACCTGCGGAGCGAAGGCGTCCGCGCCGGCTGCTACCACGCCGGCCTCGACCACGACGCGCGCGAAGCGGTGCAGAACGCCTTCCGTGACGGCACCATCGACTGTGTCGTCGCGACCATCGCCTTCGGCATGGGGATCGACAAGCCCGACGTGCGGTTCGTGATCCACCGCGACATGCCGCGCTCGATCGAGGGCTACTACCAGGAGATCGGCCGCGCGGGCCGCGACGGACTGCCGAGCGACTGCGTCCTGTTCTATTCCTGGGCCGAGGTGAAGGCCTACGACCGGTTCGCGGCGGAGCTCGAGGACGACCTCGCCGCAACGCGGCTGGCCGAGCAGGCGCGCGGGATGTTCCGTCTCGCGGAGGCCCCCGGTTGTCGCCACCAGAACCTCGTCCGCCACTTCGACGAGGCCGCGGAGCCCTGCGGGGTCGCATGCGACGCCTGCGGGCTGCCGCCCGCCGCGACCCCGATGGCCGGGGCCGGCCGTCGTCGTGGCCACGACGACGACCTCGACCCGCGTACCGCCGCTCGCCGGAACGCCCCACGGGCGGCGCCGGGCGAGCCGGCGCCAGACGAACTGTGGATAGAGGCGCTGCGCCTGCTGCGGCGCGAACTCGCCACCGAGCGACACGTCCCCCCCTACGTCGTGTTCAACGACGCGACACTGCTGCAGCTCGCGGCGAAGCGCCCCCGCTGCGCGGCGGACCTGCTCGCCATCAGCGGGATCGGGCCGGCGAAGCTCGACCGTTACGGCGCGCGCCTACTCGCTCTCTTCGCTCGCGGGTGAGCCGCGCCGCTACGGCAACGGCGCGCCGCTCGGCTCGTTCGGCGACGGGCCACCGGAGAAGCCGACAGCGACGATAGCGATCCCGATCACGAGCGCGAGCGCCACGCTCACCGCCGCAGCGAGCATCCTGACGACGCGTTGGTGCTGCAGGGCGCGCACCGCCGCCTCCGGGTCCAGTGCCTCGAGGTTGATGGACATCGAATCCCCCCTTTCTGTCCACGGAGCCTAGCGCCAAGTCGGGCCCGCGCGAGGACGAATCGCGAGGCATCGCGCCGCGGTCGCGATGCCTTGGAGCGGCCGCTCTGCCGGCCTCACACCGGGGCTTCACTCGCGCTTCGCGCAATCGCCGCCGAGCGAGCGCTCGCTCTACCCCGTCGTGGCCGGCGCCCGGCGCCTCGCGTCACGCAGGCGCTTCAGGCAGGCGATCTCCTCGCGGTAGAGCGTCGCGAAGGAGACGTGCAGCTGCAGGAGGAAGTACTCGCCCGGCTGGCGGACGAACTGGCGGTAGGACTCAACGACGCGGGGCATCTTCTCAGCGAGCGACACGTCGATGCAGCTCTGCGCCGACCGCGGCGACAGCTCTGCGCGCAGCCGCTGCCGCTCAACCAGCAGATCGAAGACCCGCTGGCGCGCCGCGTCGGTCTGCGACGTGCGGCCGAAGCCGGTGAGGGTGCGATCGAGGCAAGCGAGCTCGATCGCGGGGCAGCCGAGCGCGACCCGGTAACGCCGCGCCAGCGCGTCGAGCGCGGCCGCGGCGGAGAAGCCCGCGGCCTCGCCGCCCAGCACCGCCTGCAACGTTTGCTCGGCGGCATCGACCTCCGCCGCGCAGGCGGCGCGCTCCGGCAGGTCCCGGCAGGCAGCCTCGGCTGCCGGTGGCAGCGTGCCGCGCACGTACTCGAGGCGCCCCTCGGCCAGCACCAACTCGCGCCGCTGCTCGACCATCGACGGCGCCGCTTCCGCGTGTGCGCGCCGCTCGTCTATCACCCGCTGGCGCTCCGCACCAGCGGCGCGTGCCTCGAGATCCGTGACGCAAGCGACGATCTCGGCGAGGCACCGGCGGTCCCGCTCGAGACTCGCCCGGAGCGCCTCGAGCTCGCCCTCAGCGATCAGCGCGCGCACCGCGCAGGCCTCCGCGTCGGCGTCGGACAGCGCCGAGCAGGCCGGCCGCGACCCCACTTGGAGCGCTTCCTCGCGCTGCTCGGCGGCGTCGAGGAGGCAATCCCCCACGCGAAACTCGCACGCCTCCCGATGCCGCGGTTCGGCAGCGGCGAGCTGCGCGGCGAGCTCGTCACGGGCACGGAGCTGGGCGGTCGCTGCGGCCTGCTCGTCAGGATCGACGACCGACAATGGCGGCGGCGGCGGCCCGCAGTGGAGGCTGACGAGACACGAGAGGATCAGTGGGAACGAGGCAGAAGCGCGCGCCATGGGTCCGAACCGTCGCGAGCGCCAACGCTCCACGATGGATTCACCGTAGCACGCGGGGACGCCCAGTCACTGCACGGTACGCGGCTTGCAGGCTCGGCGCCCATGGCATCCCTCGTCGCGGCTTCCCCCCGTCCCCTTCGCTTGCTCTTCGCCAGCAGTGACGCAACCTCGTCCGACGCTTGGCGCCACATCGCACAGGACCACCCACATTGGCGCGTCAACCTGACGTCGTCGCCTTCCTCAGCACAGCGCTACCTCGACGACCACGCGGTGGACGCCGTGATCGCTGGAATCACGGCCGTCGACGGGAGCATGGCGGCGGTGTTGGCCAAGGCGCGCGCCATGCGCCCTGCCGTGCAGCGGATCGCCCTGGTCGATCGTGCCACCCGCACTCACCCCGAGGCCCGTTGCGCGACCGTGGTGCTCGAGGTGCAGGAGCTCGCGTCGCTCATCTCGCAGCTCGACACCGCGCTCGCTGCGTCGGGACCGCAGCCGCACCGACCCGGTGCACTCCGCGCTCGACCCCAGGGGCGCTCGGACCCCGGAGGGTGAGCCCTACCCAGCGCCCGGGCGATGCGCCACGAGCCGCCTCATCGCGGGGACGGCGCCGAGGAGCGCGCCGCGGGGGGAGGCTGGAGTCGATGCCGGCGTGGGACACCGGACGCCGGCGATTCGCCTGATCGTGGACCGCGCGTCGATCAGCGGTGGCCAAGGTGGACGGTCCTGCCGGCGGCGGGAGCGCGAGCGGGAGTGGGAGCGGCCCCGAGAGCAAGACGGGAGGAGGCTCAGCGGAGGGACCGTGGGGCGAGCGCCGAGCCGCAGCGAGGCGCTCGAGCGTGTCGTTGCGCGCGAGCGAGACTGCCGCGCTACCGCAGCTCGACCCGAGAGCACATGCCCTTCCCTCGCGCAACCGATCTGTCCCGTCGCGGCGCGGCACCGACCACTCCCGCCGGCCCCGCACCCGCCGCCCCTGTCAACCCGTGGTGCCAGCCGCCCGCCCGAAGCCCGTCGCCAACCCCCTTCACCGACCCGGCATCGCCCCCTGCCCCCCGAGCTCGCGCGGCGAGCCGCCGATCGAAGGCGGAAGACTGCCGGGAGGGGGTTTACCGCCGCGCCCGCCGGCCCCTATACTGGCGCCCGGGACCACTTCACCAAGGGGTAGTCATGAAGCAATACGGCCTAGCACTGGTTCTTGCACTGCTCGTCTCCTGCGGGGGCGCCCCACCGCCGAGCGACCAGATGGCGAAGACGGAGGCGGAAATCAAGGCGGCCCAGGTCAAGCTCGAAGAGCTTCGCCAGGCTGGTCCCGGCGACGGGACGCCGAAGGTGGAGTACCACCTCAAGCTCGCCAACGACCAGCTCGCCGCGGGCAAGAAGCTCATGGCCGATAAGGAGATGGATCGTGCGCGGCTGGTCCTGCTCCGCGCCGAGAAGGACGCTCAGCTCGCCCTAGCGTTAGCGCAGGAGTGGGAGGCCCGCGCGCGCGCCCAGGCCAAGGTGCAGGAGGTCCAGGAGATCCGGGAGAAGATCGGGAAGAATTGAGGCACCCGCGACCACGAGGAGGACTCACGCGATGACGCAGCGAACTGAGATCAGCAACCAGCGGGCGAGCGACCCGATCTTCACCCCTTCACCGCGATTCACCGCCAGCGTGATGGCCATCGCCCTCTCCGGAGCCGCGCTGCTCGCCGGCTGCGGACAGGCGGCGGTCCCCAAGGAGCTGAACGACGCGCGCCAAGCCTATGCGGTGGCCAAGGTGGGCCCCCCGGCCGAGCTCGCCCCGGCGCAGCTCGAGGAGGGCAGGCAGGCGCTGGAGACCGCGGAGGGGAGCTTCGAAGAGAACAAGGACAAGCCCGAAACGATCGACCTGTCCTACGTGGCGCTCCGCCAGATCCAGGTGGCCGAGAGCGCCGCCGCGCTGCAGACCGCGCGGCGCGACGAGGCCGCGGCGTCGAAGGAGGCGGATGAGTTGCAGGGAGAGCTCCAGAAGGCGACCGAGGCCGCGCTCAACCGCACCGAGGCCGCCCTGGCGAAGGAGCGGCAGAACGCGTCCAAGACCAAGGCGGAGCTCGACCAAGAGCGGAAGGCCCGGCAGGAAGCGGAGAAGAAGCTCTCAGCCGCGCTGATGAGCCTCGAGAAGATCGCCCAGGTCAAGGAAGAAACCCGTGGCGTGGTCATCACGCTCTCCGGCTCCGTCCTCTTCGCGAGCGGCAAGTACGAGCTGCTGCCGATCGCACAGTCCAAGCTCGACGAGGTCGCCCAGGCCCTCAAGGACCAGGGCTACAAGAAGATCATCGTCGAGGGTCACACGGACTCCCGGGGTGGGGACGACGCGAACCTCACCCTCTCGCAGCGGCGCGCGGACTCGGTGCGAACGTACCTGGTCAGCCGCGGGATCGACTCCGCCAAGATCACGGCGGCGGGGATCGGCGAAGCGCGGCCCGTCGCGGACAACGCGAGCACCGAGGGCCGCGCCAACAACCGCCGCGTCGAGCTGGTGGTGACACCGGAGTGAACACGCCGCCCCCCGCAAAGGGGGGCGGTCCCGTTTCGCCCACGCGCTCGGGTCGTTGGCGCCCGGATCACCAGCGCTGCCGCCGCACCAGGTGCTCGAGCGGCCGCCGCTCCTTCGGCGCCGGCCCGTCCGCGGGGTAGCCGAGCGGAGTGAACGCCACCGGCTCCACGCCGGTGGGGAGCCCGAGCACCGAGACGGCCGCCACCCGATCGAAGGCGGCGACCCAGCAGGTCCCAAGCCCAGCGCTCGCCGCGGCGAGGATGAGGTGATCCATGGCGATCGCCGCGTCCACGAGGTGGTAGCTCGCGCCGTCGCGCCGCACCCAGGCTTCGGCGACGACGGCCGCGACCCCGACCACGAGCGGCGCTTGGACGAACCAGGGGCGGTGATAGATGCGCCCGATCTCCAGCTCCTGCCCAGCTGTCTCGAGCACGAGGAGCCGGAACGGCTGCCGGTTGCAGGCCGTCGGCGCCAGCCGGGCGGCCTCCAGAACCTGCTCGAGCACCGCCGGCGGGACCGGATCGGGCCGATACGCCCGCACGCTCCGGCGCCGGCGCGCGAGCTCCAGGAAGTCCATGCGCCTAGGATGGATCTCCGAGGAAGGCGGGGCTAGCCAAGCTCCGAAGCTCAGTAGTCCGTATCGCCGTCGTCGCCGGACTCAGTCTTGCGGCCGCTGCCCTTGCCGCCGCCGGAGTCCTCGTCGCCGGAGTCCTCGTCGCCGGAGTCCTCGCCACCGGAGTCCTCGGCGTCCTCGGTCGGCGCCCCCTCGCCCGAGTCGTCCCAGCCGCCGCCGACGCCACGCTGCTCCACCTCGTCGGGCATGACGCTGTCGAGGTCCGGCACCACGTTGGCCTGCTTGATGGCCTTCCACTTCTGCCCGAGCTCGTCGTCCTTCAGGCCGCGTTCGCCCTCGATGTAGTCGGGATCTTTCTCCCCCGCTGCGTCACGATACACGAAGAAACCCTTGCCGCGGGTGTCCGCGGACGGGCCGACCATGCCGATGCGGTGCTCGACCCACTCGTAGTGCATGACGTTGCCGTCAACCGTGCCGGTGAGCTCTCCCCACGACTCGCCGCTGTCACGGCGCCAGCGGCCGGTCGCCGCGTCGCCATCGACCTCGAGGTGCAGGTTGCCGTACAGCTGGTCGAAGTAGACCCCCTCCCACTCACCGCCGATAGGCATCTCGTCCGGCTTGACGGTCGCCACCTTCGGCCCGTTCTGACCACCGTGGCAGCCCGTCACGACCACCGGGAGGGCCAGCAGCCCCACACAAGCCAGCGCCCAGAAACTGCGTGTCGTCGCCATGGCGCGCACTCTAACACCGAAACCACGGTGCCTTTCAAGCGCGCGGTGGGTCACGGGGCCCGCCGCTGGAAATCCCGCCGCGGCGTGGGGGGCTCCGGAGTGGACGCCTCAGCCGGCGAGGAGGGCGGCGCCCAGCGCCCGACCCAGCGCCTCGGCCGCCGCGACCTCGTTCGGCCAGGGACTCCGCACGGTCCGGCGCCGAAACCCGCCCCCCTCCGGATCCGCGAGGAAGCCCCGCAGCGAGAGGGCGTCACCGTCTCGCACGGCGTAGGCCGCCAGCGGCACCTGGCAGCTGCCCCCGACCGCGGCCATCACGCCCCGCTCTGCAGTCACGGCCATGACCGTGTCCGGATCGGCGATCGCCGCCACCAGCGCCAGAACCTCCTCGTCACCCGTGCGCGCCTCCAGCGCCAGAGCCCCCTGACCGATCGCGGGTAGGCACAGCTCGGGATCGAGCCGCTCCACCACCCGGTCCTCCAGACCGAGTCGCCGCAGACCGGCGCAGGCCAGCACGATCGCGTCCACCTCGCCGCGCGCGCACTTGGCGAGCCGGGTGTCGACGTTGCCCCGCAGCGGGACGATCTCGAGATCGGGCCTGGCCAGCGCGAGCTGCCGCGCGCGACGCGGCGAGGAGGTTCCCACGCGACCGCCCGCTGGGAGCTCGCCGAGGCGGGCCCCCGTGCGCGACACCCACGCGTCGCGCGGGTCCTCACGGCGCGGGTACGCCCCCAGCGTCAGACCCGCGGCGAGCTCGGACGGCACGTCCTTCGCGGAGTGGACCGCGAGTCGCGCAGCCCCGTCCAGGAGCGCCTGCTCGATTTCCTTCACGAAGAGGCCCTTCCCGCCGATCGTGGCGAGGGAGCGATCCTGAATACGGTCCCCCGTCGTCGTCACGCAGAGCTCGGTGAACGTCACCGTCGGGTGCCTCGCGCCGAGCTCGGCGATGAGCGCCCGGGCCTGCGCGAGGGCCAGGGGACTGCCCCGCGTCGCGACGGTGACCAACCGGGGGCCGCTCACGGCCGCCCTCCGCGAGCGTCCGCCGGCGCCGCGGACTCCACCGTCCCAGGGCGGGGCCCCTCCCGACCGACGCCGTCCGTGCGCCCGGTCGCGGTGACCGATGCCCCCGTTGCCCCGTCGCCGGGACGCTCGGATCCGACCCCGGCGAGCTCCGCCTCGAGGTCGAAGAGTTCGATCAGGGCGTCGGAGAGCAGGTCGATCCGGTCGCCATCGGCAGCGCAATCGATGGCGAGCTCACGCAGCTTGCGCGTCGGAGCGTGGCAGATCTTCTTGGTAGCGGCGTGCAGCATCACCTCGAGCTGGTGCCGCTCCTCGAGACCGAGGTGCTTGAGGCGACCGGCCAGCGTTCGGAAAAGCTCGAACTCGAGCGACTGCCGAACATGGCGGCGGAGCGCCACGGAGACGGGCGTGGCTCGCTCGCCGACGAACCAGCGACCGAGTCGGTCGACCTCCTCGCTGACGATCCGCTCAGCGGCCTCCGCCTCGTGGGCGCGGCCGCGGCGCGAGTCGGCGACCAGACGCGAGAAATCGTCGACGTTGTAGCAGAACACGCCATCCAGGCGGTCCACCTCCGGGGCGACGGCGCGGGGCACCGCCAGATCGATGAAGAACTGGCTCCGGCCCCGGCGCTGCCGCCGGGTGTTGCTCACCAGATCGAGATCGACGACGGGACGCGCCGCCGCGGTGCTGGCGACCACCACGTCCGCCTCGACGAGGGTGGCGGCCAGGGCGTCCCAGGGCCGGGGCTCGCCGCCGACCGAGCAGGCCACCTCCGCGACCCGCTCCGCGTTGCGCCCCACGACGAGGACGCGCGCCTGCTCCGAGCGGAGCAGACGGGCGACGCACTCGGCCATCTCTCCCGCTCCGACGAGGACCACCGTACGACCCGCGAGCGAGTCGAAGATCTGCCGGGCCAGCTCGAGTGCGACGCTGGGCACGCCGACCTGACCGGCGCCGAGCGCGGTCTCCGTGCGGACCCGCTTGGCGGCCCGAATCGCGCGGGCGACCGCGCGATCAATCCGGGGACCCACCGTCCCCGCGCGTCGCGCTGTCGCCAGCGCCGCCTTCACCTGCCCCAGGATCTGTGGCTCCCCGAGCACGAGCGAGTCGAGGGACGCGGCCACCCGAAACAGGTGGCGGAGGGCGGCCGTGCCGACGTGCTCGAACAGGTGCCCGTGGACCTCAGGCGCCCGTGCAAGCAGCAGCCCCCGAGCCCGCGAGAGCGCCGCCTCGGTGCCCGTGCCGCCGGCGGGCGCCACCACGATCTCGACACGATTGCAGGTCGAGAGGAGCATGGCCTCAGCCACCTCCGGGAGCGCCACCACCCGCTCCAGCACCGCCGACACCTCGTCGGCCGGGATGGCGATCTGCTCCCGGATCTCGATGGGGGCGGTCGCGTGGGAGAGGCCGACGATCCCGATCACGGGCCACCCCCGAGGGCGGGACGGAGCAGATAGCCGAACAGGACGAGCAGGACGCTCGCGGCGCCGATCATGGCCGCCCAGGCGGCACGGCGCCCACGCCATCCGGCGACCGAGCGCAGGACCAGCGCGGCGGCTACCACGCACCACGCCACGTATGTCAGCACCACGCGAGCCACGCCGAGCGGATCCCCCGTGACCAGCCGGGACGAGAACATCGCGCCCGTCACGATGCCGACGGTGAGCAGGGGAAACCCGACGAGCACGAGGCGGTGGGCGGCCACGTCCAACACGTCCAGGGGCGGCAGCCGCACCCGGGTTCGTGGCGGACGCTTGGACTTGAGGCGCCCCTCTTGAAACAAATACAGCGCGCCCATCGCGCCCGCGACGAGGAACACCCCCAGCCCGCCGAGGTTGGCCGCGACGTGCACCGCGAGCAGCGCCGGCCGATCCATCGCAACTTCGGTGGTCGAGACGAATTCGGCGGCGACGAGGAAGCTGAGGGCGACCGGGGCGACGAACGCACCGAGCGCCTGCAGGCGCCCGCGGAGGACGGCGAGGTAAGCGAGCACGACCGCCACCGCTGCGAGGCTGAGCGCCGTGTCCAGCGCGAGGAGCGGACACCCGTGGCGGGCGAGGCCGGTGGCGGCGAGGTGGCCGAGGTGGGCGATCGCCCCGAGCCCGAGCAGCCACGGCGCCACCCACACTGCCCGCCCATGACCGGTCAGGTGCAAAAAGAACAGCACCGTCGCGGTCGCGTAGGCCGCCGCCCCCGTCAGAAACTCGGCGTGGTCGAGGGGCAGCATGCGACGTCTCCAGGCGCCCGCGTCTTGCGCCTCCGACCGTATGCCATCTACCCGAGCCCGCGCACGCGAAACCGTGCGACGAGGTCCGCCTCCGTCAGAGGACGGCCCGCGGCCGCACCCGGGCCCGCCGACGAGGTTCGCGACCCGGCACCGGGAGTCACCACGAAGCCCGGGACCACCTCGTAGGCGAGGTTCCCGATGATCATCGAGGCGCCGAGGAGCTCCGCGCCGAGCTCCGCGAGGAAGCTCGCGCTCTTGACCCTGCCAACGATGTCGTACAGATCCGCCGCGCCCGTGACCTCTCGCAGCACGCGCACCGCCTCGACGAGCCGGAGGTTCCACCCCTCGGGCTCGAGCCGGAGCTCCGACGCCCGGAGCTCCGCCCTGCCCTCGGCGAGCCACTCGTCGAGCGTGACCTGCGGGATGAACACGCGGTTCTGCATGGGAGAGGTCCAACCCCGAGCGGGCGGCGTGCACCCCCGCGGTCCGGCACTGCCCTTGCGGTCAGTACCCGACTCGCGCGAGCGCTCGGTCGCCGAGCTCGAGCTCGAGCTTCGATTCCATGACCAGCGCGACGCTGGTCTGCTTCTGGGTGCGAATCACCCTGAGCTCCGCCACAACCTCGTCGGGGAAGTCCGAGTCTTCACCGACGATCGGGATGGGCTCGGACCGGACCCAGTCTGGGTCCTCGACCCGCATGCGATGGCGGCCGATTCGCCGGGTCAGCTTCATCGAGTTGCGCCAGGTGTCGCCGCGGCGGATGACGAAGAGGCGATTGCCCGGAACGAGCCCGTCCTCCGAACCCCGATCGATGAACACGACCTGGTGCCCGCCGAACAGGACGTTGGGGTAGAAACTGTCAACGATGACCGCCCACAGGTCGGCCTCGGAGGGCCGCGGCGGCACGACGTCGACGCGCTCGGTGCCCGGGCCGACACTGGTACCGCGCTCGATCAGGTTCGACGCTCCGAGGATCTCACCGGCGGCAACGCGGGTCTTCTCGTCATACTCGTCGACCCGCAAGGTACCGACGATTTCGACGATCTGGCCCTCCGGGTGGCGCGATCCCTGAACCTCGCGCACCTCACGCCGCGGCACGAAGAGTGTGAGCACCTGGCCGGGGCTAGCCTCGACGCCGGGCCGCAGGATCGCGTAGATGCGCATCCCGGACGAGAAGAGCTGGACCTCGTCGTCGCCACCGGCGACGGTGCCCCAAACGTCCTTCTCGGGGTCGCCGATGTAGCCCTGGTTGCGCAGGAAGACCGTGCCGGGTGCAACGCCACCACCGTCGCGGAAGGCGGCACCACGCGCCGACGCCGCCGGGCCTGAGCCGCCGGCGCCGGATCGCAGCCGAAGCTGGTCGCCCGGATAGATCCAGTGCGGGTTCTGCAGCTGCGGGTTGTAGCTCCAGACTTCCGGCCACTTCCACGGGTTCTTGTAGTACTGGTCGCAGATCTCCCAGAGCGTGTCGCCCTTCTTGACCGTGTGCAGGGAAGGCGCTCGGGAGGACGAGGTGACGATCACCCCCTCGGCGTTGGCGCCACCCCGCAGGGTGCCGGGCGAACCCGACGCCGAGAGGTCGAAGCCGTCGCCTCCGCTCGAACCGGCGGTGACCGGCCGCGCGCTCGAGGGCAGACCGGCGTTGACGTCGGTTCCGGGACCCGGGACGCCGTAGGGGACCGTGGTCGTGGTCACGGTCGTCACCTCCGACGGCTCGGCGACGCCCGCGGTCGGGTCGATGTTGGCCTCGGTCGGCTCCGGGATCTCGGTGGGAGCGGCCTCGCCTCCCGCCTCCTGGGCCCGAGCCGACGTCGCGAGCAGCGCTCCGAGCGCCGCGAGCACCGCCGCCTCTCGCGAACCTCGCCTCATGATCCTGCCCTCCTCGCGGGAGCGAGCGCCGCAGGCCGCCGCGCCGCCGACGCCTCATCTTGCCGCACACCGGCCCCGAGCGCCCGGGGTTCCCCTCGCCGGGGTGGGGCCTCGCTCGTCGGCGCCGGCTCGCGGGTTTCGATACGATCGCCGGACCCTTGGATCAGCAGCCGGGGGGCGTCCTCCTCCGCAGCCCCGGAAGGCTTCCCCGACGCTGGTGTCCCCTCGCCGGCCGGCGGCTCCGGCGGCGGCTCCACGGGAGAGGGGCCGAGCCGGACGACGTCGAGGGCGGGCCGCTCCGAGCGGTCCCGCGGACCCGACGGCGCGGCGCTGCCGCCCCCGCTGGCCTTCCGGGCAGAGAGCTCCAGCGCCCCGATCCGGGCTTCAAGGCGGTCGTTGGCGCCCTCGAGCAGGTCCACCTGGTCCTCCAGCGCGTGGAGCTGCTGTTCGGCCGCGTCGCGCCGAGTCGCGCACCCGGCGCCGCCGAGCAGGACGGAGAGGCCCAGGGCGCCACCTCCGAGCAGGAGCCGCGACCGACTGGAAAACAACGGGATACACCGACGCATGGCGAGCCGATCGTAGGGGGGCGGCGCGGATCCGGCCAAGGTTCTGGCGCCGGCCAGGCGGTGTTTCTGGACGGACCCCATCGACGCGCCTACCCTGCCCGCAGTGGGTCGACGACGCTCCATCTTCCCCCGGGGCCTGCCCCGCCGAGTCGATCTCGGCAAGGTCCTGTTCGTGCTCCCGAACGCGGTCACCATGGCCAGCGTTTACTGCGGGTTCTCGAGCATCCTGATCGTGGCACGGGACCAACCGACGCGGGGCGACCTGCACTCCGCCGCCGTGCTGCTCTTTTTCGCGATGCTGTTCGACGTGCTCGACGGCCGCATCGCCCGCCTCACGCGGACGCAGAGCGCCTTCGGCCTACAGCTCGACTCGCTGGCCGACGTGATCTCGTTCGGGGTGGCGCCCGCGCTCCTCGTGCACCGCTGGGTACTGCACCGGTACGAGATCGCCGGCGCGCTGGCCGCATTCCTGTTCGTCGCCTGCGGCGCGATCCGGCTCGCCCGCTTCAACGTGACGAACGCAGACCCGAAGACGAAGGCGCCCGGACGCTACACCGTCGGGCTGCCGATCCCGCCGGCGGCGGGAATCCTGGTGTCCCTGCTGGTCGTCAACCAGGCGCTCGAAGGTGCCCTCGGCGACGAGCGCTACACGATGCCGCTCGTCGTGGTCACCTTCGCGCTGAGCGCGCTCATGGTTTCCACGGTGCGGTTCCGATCGTTCAAGGATCTCCGTGAGAACCGGGGAACCATGCTGCTCGTCTTCCTCGGCGTCGGCTCGAGCCTGATCGTCTGGGCGTGGTCGGGACGGCCTGAGCTGGTGCTGGCGTGGCTCCCTACCTTCTACGTCCTGATCGGGTTGCTCGAGGCAGTGCGCGAGCTCGGGCACCGCGTGGTCAGCCTGCTCACGCGGCCCAGCACCCCCCCGCCCACCGGCGACCCGCGCTGACCGCCGCGCCACGGCATCGCCCGGGCCACGGCCGCGCCCACGCGGGGTGGGGTGCCGCTCTGCTCGGCAGATGCTATGGCTGGCCCCGCCGTGGCCCTGCTCGACGTCGCCAACCTGGCCTTCGGCTTCGCGAGCACGCCGCTCCTCCGCGACGTGACCTTCCGCCTCGAAGCCGGGGACCGAGTGGCGCTCGTCGCCCCGAACGGCACGGGAAAGACGACCCTGCTCCGGCTGATCGCGGGCGAGCTCGCGCCGGACTCCGGCACGGTCGTCCGCGCCAAGGGGACCCGCCTGGGCTTCTACCGGCAGTCGGACGAGGCCAACGCCGCGGGGACGGTGCGGGAGGCGCTCCGGCAGGGCTTCGCCCACCTGGCGGCGCTGGAGGCTGCGCTGCAGGACGCCGAGGAGGCCGCGGCGAGCGGCGAACCGGAGGCGATCGCGGAGCTGACGGAGGCGACGGAGCGGTACCTCGACGGCGGCGCCGACCAGCTCGATCGACGCCTGGAGACCATCGCGACCCGGCTCGGGTTCGTGGCGGCGGACCTCGAGCGGGCCGCCGGGAGCCTCTCGGGAGGGGAACGGGGCCGCCTGGCGCTCGGGACCGTCCTGGCCGGAGAGCCCGAGCTGCTCCTGCTCGACGAGCCGACCAACCACCTCGACCTCGACACCATCCGTTGGCTGGAGGGCTTCCTCGAGGGGTGGCGCGGGGCGGTGCTGGTCGTCTCGCACGATCGGGCGTTTCTCGACACCACTTGCCCGGTCACACTCGAGCTCGGCCGCCGCGCGCTCCGGCGCTTCGAGGCCCCGTTCAGCGGCTACCAGCGCCTGCGCCGCGAGGAGCTGGAGCGGGAGCGACGGGCCGCCGACGAACAGGCAGCCGAGGTCGCACGCACCGAGGATTTCATCCGGCGGAACCTCGCCGGGCAAAAGACCAAGCAGGCGCAGGCGCGGCGCACGCAGCTGGAGAAGCTCGATCGCCTGGAGCGCCCCGAAGACGTCTGGGGGCAGGCGGAGCGGGTCCGCTTCCGCTTCGCGGAGGCGCCGCGGAGCGGCGACGTCGTCCTGACCGCCGAGGACCTCGCGGCAGCGCGCGGCGGGCGAGCCCTCTTCGCCGGCTTCACGCTCCGCGTGCGCCGCGGCGATCGCATCGGTATCATCGGCCCCAACGGCTGCGGCAAGACCACGCTCCTCTCGCTCCTCGCGGGGCGCGGCGCCCCCGAGGATCGCGGCAGCGTGCGCCGAGGCACCAACCTTGTGGAGGGCTTCTTCGATCAGCACCTGGGCAGCCTCGATCCGAGCCGAACCGCGGTCGAGGAGATCCGGGCCGTGCGTGCCGACCTCAACGCCGACGCAGCGCGCGAGTACCTGGCCCGGTTTCGGCTGACCGGCGAAGATCCGCTGCGTAGCGTCGCGAGCCTGTCTGGCGGCGAGCGGACCCGCGTCGCGCTCGCCAAGCTCCTGCTGGAGCCGAAGAACCTCCTGTTCCTCGACGAGCCCACCAACCACCTCGACATCCCGGCGGCGGAGATCCTGGAGGAAGCGCTGCAGCGGTTCCCTGGCACCGTGATCTTCGTCTCGCACGATCGTCGCTTCCTCGAGCACGTCTCCACTCGAACGATCGCCTTCGGTGCGGACGGGCTGGACGCCTACGAGGGGAGCTTCGGTGACTACCACGCCATGCTCGAGCGGCGGCAACGCCTGACCCGCGACTCCGCGACGGAGACCGCGGCGTCGGCGCGCGCAGCGGGCGCGGAGCGTCACCGCGAGCGGCGCGCCGCCTCGCGTGAGCTGGAGCGTAAGCAGCGCCGCCTCGCGCAGCTGGAGGCGGAAGTCAGCGCCTGCGAGTCCGAGCTCGGCGCCCTGCGCGCTGAGCTCGTGCAGGCGCCCGGCGACCGCTGGGAGGCGCTGCACGAGCTGGCCGAGCGTGAGCACTCGCTCGGTACCGCGCTCGATCGGCTCCTCTCCGAATGGACGGCGCTGTCGGAGGAACTGGCCGGCGACGCCGCCGGAGACCGCCCGCTTTGAGGGCGGTTCCCACGAATCCCGCGGTCGCCGACGG
Source organism: uncultured Polyangiaceae bacterium (assembly GCA_964480725.1). Lineage (GTDB taxonomy): Bacteria > Myxococcota_A > Polyangia > Polyangiales > Polyangiaceae > JAFGBI01. The sequence goes on from CAYZQO010000006.1 coordinate 93,479, forward strand.
CTGCCCCGCGTTGCACGAGCAGGCGGCGTTGGCTATTACCGCGGGGATGCCGCGGCTCGACCACCTGGCGCTCCTCGTCGTCGTGGGACTGGGGCTGGTGGCCTGTCCGCGACGCCCGGACGACCCCCGGGGGACCAGCGCCTCGACCCCGAGCGCGGCAGAGCTCGAGCCGTTGCGGCTGCGCGACGACACGCCTTCGCTGCTGCTCACGTGGGCGGACGCGCAGGGCGACTTCCACGTCGTCCAGCGCATCGCCGACGTCCCACAGGAGGCGCGCTCGGCGGTCCGGGTCGTCCAAACAACGCGCGAGGCGGGGACCGGAGAGCTGGTCTACGTCGCCGACCTGCGCCAGCAGCGCCCCGACGGCACCTATCCGGTGGAGACGCGGAGCCGCGCCGCCTGGGAGGAGGTCGGCGCGGCGCGGCGCCAGGCCCGGCTGGAGGCGCTCGCACCGAGCGCCCTCCCGCCGCCAGCGTCGGCGTCGGGCGCCGCCCCCACCGGCGGGTTCGTCGTCCAGGTCTACGGAGCCGACTGGTGCAAGCCCTGCAAGGACGTGGAGCGGTACCTGCGGCAGCGGGGGGTGCGGGTGGAGCACAAGGACGTCGAGGCGGATCCGCTCGCGCGCGCCGAGCTCGAGCGCAAGCTTCGCGCGTCGAACCTCCCCGCAACCGCCCAGATCCCCATCATCGACATCCGCGGTCGCCTCCTCGTCGGCTTCAGCCCCAGCGCCCTCGACAGCGCGCTGAAGGCCGCCGAAGCGGTGCGCGCGCTGTGAGGCGCGCGGGGCACGCGCGCGCCCCGCGGTCCGCCAGGAGGCCACCGTTCCGGGATCAGTTCGCGCGGGACCGCTCGTAGCGCCCGCCACGCCAGATCAGCAGGTGCGAAGCGACCGGGTTCTCGGCGTCCCCCGCGGCGCGCGCGGCGGCGAGCAGGATCTCCATCCCCTTCGAGTTGTTGGCACCGGTCACCATCAGCGTGTCACGGTCGGGAACGGCGACCACTCGGTCACCGGCGAGCACGGGGTCCACCTCCGCCCACACCTCCGGGACCATCAGCAGGCTGGAGTCGAAGAAGCCGGCGGAGGAGATGAGGTAGACCCCGCTGCCGACGTCGATGCGATAAATGGGACCGACCGACTCGAGGAGGTTCTTTGCCGAGAGCCGCTCGAGCGCGACGGGCGGCACACCGAGCGAGGACACTTCCGTCCACTTCATGAGCTCGAAGTGATCCGGATAGTCGAGGATATAGACCCCAACCAGCCCCGGCGCGGCAGGCCGCGTGACGAGGGCGTCCCGGTCAGAGCGCGACAGCATCGAGAACGGCCCCTCGGGGGCGAGCAAGCAGAAGACGTCGCCCGCCCTGCCCCGGGTCGAAATCGCGCCCTCCGCGACCGGCTCGATCGGGCGCTCGACCTTGTAGCGAGTCAGCGCAGCGAGGCGGCCGATGACCGCGCGCGCCTGCCCCTGCACCGTGATCGGCACCATGCGCTGCAGGTCTACCGTCGTGTCGCGCTCACCGTGCGAAACCGTGAAGCCGCTCGGCGTCTCGACGAGCGTGGCCGCGGCAAGCTCGCGCGCCATGGCGACCCGAAACTCGGCCTTGAGCGCGGAGACGTCCTCGAGCTGGTCCTTCGAACCCGCCCGAGCGAGCGGCTTGCCGAACTTGCGTGACCAGCGCCCACGATCGGGCCACCCCACGGCCACGAGCTCCGCGGGGATCACCCTTGACGCGACACCCTGCTGAGCGACGGTGAGCACCATCGTGCTGACCCGTCCCTCCTTCTGGAGGGGGGACACCTCTACGACGTCGAGCGTTCGCTCCCCGAGGGTAACGGCACCCTCAACACGCCCCTCCTGGTCGAGGTCGAGCGAGAACCTCCCGAAGCTCCCGATCTGCGTCTCCTCGATCCGGATCTGGAGGTGGGGCGGAGGATTGCCGAAGGAGAGCCGGGTGTACGCGCCGCGCGAGGCGTGGAGCTGCTCCTGGTAGACCACGCCCACGGAGATCGTCCCCTCCTCCACGTGCGGCGCGAGCGACGGTCGACACCCAGCGACGGCTAGCCCGGCGCAGCCAGCACCCGCGATGAAGAGCGAGCGCGCGAGCGTGCTCCCCGCGGATCGCACCCCGTCCATCGCCGCCGCCAGAGAGAAGGGGCCACCTTGCTTGGTCATCCTCGCCTCCGCCGCTCCGCCGAATCACCGCGCGCCACCGTCGAGAGGAGCACCACCCGGGGCCGCACCCCACCCTAGCAGGGGCCAGCGCGGAGGCCCAATGCCTCCCTGACGCAGCCGCGGCGGCGGCGCGCACGGCGCCGCGCGAAGAAGGGTGCTAGAGTGTTCACCGGTTCGCCAACGGCGTCGGCACCCTCAAAACCGCCCCCCTGGCACCACTGGTTGCTAGGAGCGAGGGGGCGTTTCCCAGAGCGCCTGGGGCGAAACCTGCTGCTGGCTTGGTGCATTAGGTCGTCGATTTTCCGCGGCAATCAGACCGATTGCTGCTCTTGGGTCACGCGGGCGTCCGTGTCGAAGCCTCCGACTGCGATCGGTCAAGACGCTCGGTTCGTCGTCGAGGGGCTCCTCGGGAGCGGCGACTGGGCCCACGTGTACCGAGCGCGCGATCGGCGCACGGGCGCGCGCGTGGCGGTGAAGGTCCCCCGCGGTCGGTCGGCCGCGCACCGAGACCGCGTCGTGCGAGAGTTCGAACTCCTGCACCGGCTGGATCACCCGAACCTGGCCCGACCCCTGGAGCTGTTCCGCGAGCGGACCGAGACGTTCTTCACCCTCGAGCTCGTGGAGGGCGCGGACCTCGTGTCCGCCGTGCGGGCGGGGGCGCGGCGTGCCGCGACCACGGAAGGATCGGAGTTTGCCCCCTGTACGCCGGCGGGTCTCGGGCGCCTAGAGCACGCCCTGCCCCAGCTCGTCGCCGCCGTCGCCGCGTTGCACGGCGCCGGCCTGGTCCACCGCGACCTGACGCGGCAGAACGTCCGGCTCGCCTTCGACGGGCGCGTGGTGGTCCTGGACTACGGTCTGGTAGAGCACCAGACGGATCAGGGTGCGAGCCGCGGCGCGGTTGCCGGGGTGCCAGCGTACATGGCGCCCGAGCAGCACGACCGCGGGGAGCGCGGCCCGGCCAGCGACTGGTACTCCGTCGGCGTGCTCTTGTTCGAGGCGTTGACGGGGGCGCTCCCGTTCACCGGCGACGACCAGGGGGTCGTGGTGCGAAAACGCACGTTGGATCCCCCGCGGCCCGGCGCCCTCGTCCCCGGGGTTCCGGCCGCCCTCGACGCGCTGACCGGGGACCTGCTCCAGCGCGCCCCGGAACGCAGACCGGACGGGGTGGAGATCCTGCGACGCCTGAGGGCGAGCCCGAATGAACCACCCGCGGGACGCGGCGCGGCGCCCAAGCTGGGGGCGCCGCGACGACGCTGAGCGGTGGCCCACGCGGCGAGCGGCAGCCAGTCTCGCCCGCACGCGGCGACGTCACGCAACGACGATGCCGGGCGGCGGGAAGCCGGCGCAGAGTTCTTGCACCTCGGCGGCGGTCCTCGCCTGAAGGGCCGCGTCGTCGGGGCTGGCCACGATCCGCTCGATCCACCCGGCGAGACGTTCCATCTCGTCCTTGCCCATGCCCCGCGAGGTGATCGCCGCGGTGCCGATGCGAATGCCCGACGGATCGAAGGGCTTGCGCGGGTCGAACGGGATGGCGTTGCAGTTGCAGACGATCCCCGCGGCGTCCAGCGCCTTGGCCGCCGTGCGCCCACTCAGGTTCTGGCGGGTCAGGTCGACCAGGAGCAGGTGGTTGTCCGTTCCCCCGGTGATGAGGTCGAACCCCCGCTTGAGCAGCCCCTCCGCCAGCGCCCGCGCGTTCGCGACGATGGATCGAGCGTACACCTTGAACTCGGGCTGGCTCGCCTCGCGAGCGGCGACGGCGATGGCGGCCGTGGTGTGGTTGTGCGGGCCCCCCTGTAGACCTGGAAAGACCGCGCGGTCGATGTCCTTGGCGTAAGCCTCGTCACACATGACCATACCGCCGCGCGGGCCACGCAGCGTCTTATGGGTCGTGGTCGTGATCACCTGGGCTATCTTCACGGGGCTCGGGTGCTCACCCGCCGCGACCAAGCCGGAGATGTGCGCGATGTCGGCGCAGAGGATGGCGCCCACCTCGTCAGCGATCTCCCGGAAGGCGGCGAAGTCCACGAGCCGGGGGTAAGCGGAGAGCCCGCACCAGATGAGCTTGGGCCGATGCTCCCGCGCAAGGGCGCGCACCTGATCGAGGTCGATACGGTGGTCGGACCTCCGGAGACCGTAGGGGTGGCTCTGGAAGTAACGCCCGGTGATGCTGACGTTCCAGCCGTGCGTGAGGTGGCCCCCGAAGGGCAGGCCCATCCCCATGATCGGGTCACCGGGCTGACAGAAGGCGAGGTAGACCGCGAGATTCGCGGGGCTCCCGCTGTACGGCTGCACGTTGACGTGGTCCGCGCCGAACAGCGCCTTGACGCGCTCGCACGCGAGCGTCTCGACCTGGTCGATGATCTGCTGGCCCTCGTAGTAGCGCTTGCCCGCGTATCCTTCGGAGTACTTGTTCGTCAGGACCGAGCCCGACGCCTCGAGCACGGCCCGGGAGACGTAGTTCTCGCTCGCGATGAGCCGTATCTTGTCGGTTTCGCGCTGCTCCTCCTGCTTGATCAGGGCGTGGATCTGGGGGTCGGCAGCGCTGAGGGTGGGGTCGCGAAGCGATGGCATGGGCGGAGAGTAACCCGGGTGCCGCCGGCCACACCAGACGGCAAGCCGACGCCCGATGGCGGTAGAAACCGTCCTGAAACACGGTGCCAAGCGCCACGGGCCGGCCAGCGGTTCGTCTCCAATGGCGTTCCTCGACGACCGGCCTCCGGCGGATACACTCCGCCTGGACCATGTCCTTCGAGGTCGATGACGCATCCACTCCCGCGCCGTCCGGCGCCGCCGCGGACCCGGCGGATGCGGACGCCGACCCAGCGCCGGCGCCGTCGGAGGAGCCCGCCACTCGGGTGTCGTCCGTGGCGGCGATCCACGGGTGGAGGCCAGGTGCCGGCGAGGGGCCGCCCGAGGTCGAGGCGTCGCTCGAGCGACCCCAGCGCGACTTGCCCCCTCGACCCCTGAGCGTCCCGCCGCCACCAGCCCCACCGGATCCGAGCGACGCGACCGACGACGTCCGGGAAGTCCTCCCCGGGCACGTCATCGGCAACCGCTACGAGGTGCTCGAGGTCATCGGCGAGGGCGGCATGGGCATCGTCTACCGGTGCCACGATTTGGCCACCGGCACCCACGTCGCGCTCAAGCGCGTCATCGTGCCCGACAGTAGCCTCGCCGCCGAGTACCTGATGTGGTTCTACAAGGAGGCGCGCGCACTCGCCGCCCTGAACCACCCCGGCATCGTTGGCGCGCGCGACTATGGCCAGCTCGAGGACGGGATGCCGTTCCTCGTAATGGACCTAGCGACCGGCGTCTCGCTCCACGACCTCACGCACTCCCGCCTCCCGTTCCCGCTCATCTGGTCGGTGGTGGATCAGATCCTCGGAGCACTGGCCCACGCGCACGCTCGCGGCATCGTCCACGGCGATCTCAAGCCCTCCAACATCCTCGTCCAGGAGATCGAGGGGCACCCGCCGGGTGTGAGCATCCTGGACTTCGGTCTGGCGTGGCTGAAGCAGGACTTCCACGACGAGCGCCTCGACGGCGCGAAATCGGTGGCCATCACCCCCCACGCCGGCGCGGGCACGCCGGGTTACATGGCCCCCGAGCAGATCCAGCACGAGATGCACCATGTCTCGGGCGCCACGGATCTCTACGCGCTGGGCTGCGTCCTGTACAAGCTCCTCTCCGGCACGGCCCCGTTCGTCGGGGAGTCCAAGGAGCTCTTGCGGCTTCACGCCTACGAGGCGCCCCTCCCCCTCGAGCCGGCGACGGCGATCCCGGACGGCGTCGTCGCCTTCGTCATGCGCCTGCTCGCCAAGCGCCCCTGGGAGCGCTGGGAGTTCGCCGCCGAGGCTCGCACGACCTGGGCGACCTGGCGCCCCGGGGCGGACGTCCCGCCGGAGGTCTTTCGCCTCCCGACGCCGCCGGACCGGAAGCTCGAGCCCGTCGCCTCCGACGGCGGTGAGGTTCCGCCCGCAGGGCCCCTCGAGCGCCGGAGCCACTCCGCCGGGCTGCTCCGCATGCGACCGCCGCCGTTCGTGGGCCGAGAAGACGTCCGGCAGCGCCTCCGGGAGATGTGCGACGAGGTGATCGACGGCGAGGGCTCGCCGCACCGGCTCGTCATCCTGCTCGGCCCCGCCGGCGTCGGCAAGAGCCGCACCGCTGAGTGGCTCTGCGAGGTCGTCCATGAGGAGGGGACGATGGTGCCGCTCCGCTCCCGCTACCGGAAGGTGCCTTCCTCGCTCGACGGCATGATGGGCGCGGTGAGCTACTGGCTCAATTTCGAGCGCGCCGACCGCGACACCATCGAGCGCTCCCTGATGAGCCGCTGGGGCATCAAGTCCTCCGACAAGAAGGGATGCACCTGGGTTTCCGGGGTCGCGGAGTGGCTGCGGCCGGCGCAGAACAGCGCCGAGGCCCCGGTCGGTCCGAGCGGCATCCGGTTCACGCTCGACACGCTGGAGACGCGGCGGCTCGTGATCCGCTACGCCCTGAAACGGATCGCGCGCGAACGTCCCCTGCTCTTCTGGCTCGACGACCTGCACTACGCCCCAGCGCACACGATCGAAGGGCTCACCCGACTCCTCACGGAGGAGCCAAACCTGCGGATCGTGATGGTCGCGACCGTCCGCTCCGAGGACGTGAACATCGATCCCGACGCGACCGAGCGGTTGCGCCAGCTCCGCGAGACGCTCGACGGCGAGGTCATCTCGGTCAAGGCGCTGGACTCCGAGACGACGTCCGCGCTGGTGCGGGCGTCGCTCCCGCTGGACGGAGAGGCGGCCAGCGAGGCGGTCCGGCGCTCGCGGGGCAACCCGTTGTTCGCCCTGCAGCAGCTCCACGCCTGGGCGCTGGCCGGCAACCTCGAGTTCGTCGACGGGGTCTATCGCGTACCGCCCGCGGTCCTCGCGGTGCGCCCGCAGACGACCGCCGAGCTCTGGGATAGCCGGGTGGAGAGCGTTCGCGAGGAGCACCACCTGGCAGCGTACGCCGTGGCGGCGCTGGGCTCGGACGTACGCCGCAGCGTCCTGGTTCCGCTACTGCGTGCGGTCGGTCTGCAGCCGCACGAGGCCATCGTCAGCCTGCAGAACGCCGAGATCATCCTGCCCCGCGGCCCCGGCCGCTACACGTTCCCGCACGCGCTGCTGCAGGAGCACCTCCTCGGTCGACTCCGAGAGCGACCCGACGCGAAGCGGGTGTTCGCCGCCGCGGCCGAGGCTCTCACCGGGCACCCCCTCGCCAACACGCGCCGCCTCATCCGCCTTCGCGTCACCAACCTCCTCTCCGCGGGCCAGCCGGACGACGCCGCCGAGCTCCTGTTCCAGTTCCTCCAACAGGCGTGGAACGGCGCCCGTGAGCCGATCGCGACGCTGGCCGATCTCGAGTTCTTGCGCGGGCACCTGACGGGCCGCTCCCTGGCGCTGCGCCACCGCTGGCAAGCGGAGGCGCTTCGTCACGTCGGGCGCAGCGACGACGCGGTCGCGCACGTCGAGATCGCCCGCAAGATCTTCCTCGAGGTCGGGGATCAGGAGAGCTACGCGCACACGCTCCGGCAGCTCGGCCACCTCGCCAGCGAGCGGGGCAGCAGCGCCGAGGGGCTGACGCAGGTCCGCGAAGGGCTCGCGATCTTCGCGCAGCTGGACCACGCGCTGGGGATGGCGCAGTGTGAGGCGACCGCCGGCGAGATCGAGTACCTGCTCGGCAACTACGAGTCGGCGCGCGGGTGCGCGCAGCGGGCGGAGCGCCACTTCGCCAAGCTGAGCCAGCCGCTCGGCCGCGGGCAATGCCTGCTCCTGCTCAGCTGGCTCGACCACTCAGAGGGAGCGACAGAGCGTTCCCGGCGCCTCACCCTGGAAGCACGGAACGAGTTCGAGCGCGCCGGGTATCGCCTCGGGATCGCCCAGGCGAACACCTCGCTCGCGCACGTGGAGCACCGCCTGATGAACTACAACAGCGCCGAGCGCGGGGCGCAGGAGGCGCTCGCCGCCTTCGAGACGCTCCGCACCCCGCGCGGACAGGCGGCGTGTGAGCGGCTGCTGGCCATGATCGCCCTCGACACCGACGACGTCGACCTCGCCGAGCTCCACGCCGACCGGTCCCTAGCGATCTACAGCGAGATGGACGACCCGTGGGGCGTCCTGGAGTCGAAGCTCCTCATGTGCCAGGTCCTCCTCGCTCATTTCGACGCAGAGCGAGCCGGCGCGTTGCTCGAAGAGTGCGCGACCTACCGGCTCCAGGAGGCCGAGCCGCGGCAGCACCTGCACCTGACCCGGGCGTGGTGGGCCGTGCTGGTCGGGGACGGCGATCGGGCCTTCGAGGCCCTCGAAGCCGCGGCCGAGGTGTTCGGGCAGCGCTCACGCGCCGGCGACCACACGCCGCACCTGCTGTCTCGGCTTTCGCGCCTCGAGTGGCCCCAGCACGCCCGGGAGCGCGTCGCGGCCTGGATGGCGCTCCTGAACGATCGCGCCCGTCGCTCACAGGAGTAGGTTTCACATGGCAGATCCGGTCTCCGAGGCCCTCTTCGCGCGCGCTGAGGCGTTGATGCCCGGGGGCGTGAACAGCCCCGTGCGGGCCTTCCGCGCAGTCGGCGGCCGCCCGGTCTTCATCGCACGGGGTCACGGCGCGTTCCTCGTCGGCGCGGACGGCGCGGAGTACCTCGACTACGTCGGGTCCTGGGGCCCCGCCATCCTCGGGCACGCGCACCCCGAGGTGGTGGCGGCGGTGCAGGGTGCCGCAGCCGCCGGGCTCTCGTTCGGCGCCCCCACCGCGCTCGAGGTCGACCTGGCGGAGCTGCTGTGCGAACGCTACCCGTCGCTCGAGCTGGTCCGGTGTGTCTCGAGCGGGACCGAGGCGACCATGAGCGCGCTGCGCGTCGCGCGGGGATTCACCGGCCGCGATCTGATCGTCAAGTTCGACGGCGCCTACCATGGCCACGCCGACGCGTTGCTCGTCACGGCGGGGAGCGGCGCGGCGACCTTCGGGGTCCCCGACTCGGCGGGCGTCCCGGCCGGGATGGTCGCGACCACGGTCACCGCCCCCTACAACGACGTCGACGCGCTCCGAGAGCTGTTCTCCCGCGAGGGGCCGCGCATCGCCGCCGTGATCGTGGAGCCGGTGGCCGGGAACATGGGCGTGGTCCCCCCTCGGCCCGGCTTCCTCCCGGGGCTGATCGAGCTCTGTCGCGCCCACGGCGCGCTGTCCGTCTTCGACGAGGTGATGACGGGGTGCCGTGTGGGTCCGGGGGGCGCGCAGGGGCGCTATGGGGTTACCCCTGATCTGACCTGCCTGGGCAAGGTGATCGGCGGCGGCATGCCGCTCGCCGCCTACGGCGGCCGCCGCGACGCGATGTCCCGCGTAGCGCCGCTAGGGCCGATCTATCAGGCCGGAACGCTCAGCGGGAACCCGGTCGCGGTGAGCGCCGGGCTCGCGACGCTGCGAGCCCTCGACGCCACCGCCTACGCGCAGCTCGAGGCGCGGGGGACCGCGCTCCAGGAGGGGCTCGAGCGGGCTCTCCGCGATCGGGGGGTGGTCGGCGTGGTGCAGCGGGTGGGGTCGATGCTCACGCTCTTCTTCACCCCGGGCCCCGTCCACTCGTGGCAGGACGCCGCGGGGGCGGACCGCGCTCGGTTCGCCGGGTTCCACGCGGGGCTGCTCGAGCGCGGCGTCTACTGGCCACCGTCACAGTTCGAGGCGGCGTTCCTCAGCCTGGCCCACACGAGCGACGACATCGAACGCACCGTGGCGGCAGCGGCGGACGCGCTCCACAGGTGAGCACGATGGCGGGCTGCCACTTTGGCGCGCCGGGAGGGTCCCGCGCGACGTCGTGGCGCGATCGCGGAAGTGCGGCGGCGCAAACGCGAGCCATCCGGCGCAATCGGGGCGATCGCGGCGCTGGCCCGGCGCTTGCAGTGGCCTGGTCATCCTCATCGTGAGCTCATCCGATGCTCCTGGAAGGAGGTGAAGCGAAGCCACAGCCCCTGAGACAGACCGAGTAGCGATGCGGGCTCTGCGCGCCCGGCAGCCCCCGGGCGTACCGTCCCTCTCCTCACGCTCAGCGCGGCCCCTCGATCCCCCTTCTCGTCGAGGCCTCCCCGCCGAGCCCCAGAACGTCCCCTCCGAGTTCGGAGCTCTCGTCGCCGGTCGAACGGGGCGCACCTGCGTGGGTGCGCCCCGTCTTTTTTTGCGAAGTCCGCGGCCCGCACCGGGGCCGTGTCGCCGCCGGACTCCCCGGGCGAGCCCGGTGCGGCGCGAAGCCCCGCGCGCGGTGACGCAGCGACGACGTTCCATTACGATCGTAGAATTCATTCCTGGAGCGACACGCGGTCCGCCAGGTGTGTCGGCGCTCCCTAAACGCCCCGCTGGCACCACGGGTTGCCAGAGGCGAGGGAGCGTTTCCCAGGGCGCCTGGTGGCGAGATCTGCTACTCGCTCGTCACTCTAAGTCGCTGATTTGCTGCGGCAATCGAGCCGATTGCCGCTCTAGACGGCTGAGCCCGCTCCAGCGTGGGGCTTCCGACGAAGCTCCCAGCGCAGCCGGAGCGAGGCCGATCGCTCGCCCACGCTCCGGCACCGCACGCGACGCGGTCGGGACTCGAGCAGGGCGTCCGGCAACGCGCGGCCCGGGTTGCGAAGGGTCCCCTGTAGGAGTAAAAAATCGCGTCCGGGAGTCATCTGGGTATAAGGAGAGGTGCTTACGATGAAGGCGATGAGAAGCTTCTTGGTCGCGATGGCGTTGAGCGGCACCGTGGCAGCCGTGGGCTGCAAGGGGGACGACGACGAAAACGAGGGCAACAACGGGAACAACACGGGCGGGACGGCGGGGACCGGTGGCGCGGGTTCCACGCTCTGCCCCGCGTCGCTGCCGGTGAACGGGCAGACCTGCAACACGTCGATCACCCAATCCTGCCAGTATCTGGGCGGGGCCACGGTCTGCACCTGCAACAACGGCGCTTGGCGCTGCGTCGCCCAGTCCGGGACCGGCGGGGGCGGCCAAGGAACGGGCGGACGCTTCGCTACCGGTGGTAACCCGAGCACGGGCGGCGCCGGTGACGGCGGTGAGCCGGCCGACGGTGGCGAGCCAGCCGACGGTGGCGAGCCGGCCGACGGTGGCGAGCCGGCCGACGGTGGCACCAGCGGCGAGGGGGGTCTGAACCAGGCCGGCGCCGTCATGGGCGGAGTGGGGCCGGTCGCCGGAGCCGGCGGTGACGCCCCGGTTGCGGGCGCGCCGACCGAGGGCGGCGTGATGACCGCCGGCGCGGGCGGCGCCGTGGCCGGCGCGGCTGGCGCCGTGAGCGAGGCGGGAGCACCCGCCGTGGCGGGCGCGGCCGGTGCGCCGAGCACCGCGGGCGCCGCAGGCGCCGTGAGCACCGCCGGTGCGCCGAGCACCGCGGGCGCTGCGGGCACCGCCGGCCAGGCCGGCGCGGCGAGCTGAGCCACACCGGGGGCGGGCGCGGCGAGGGTGCGCAGGCGCCCCTCGCCGCGTCGCTTTTGTCTGGAAACGCGCGGGCGAGCGCCGGCGCCAGCAAGGGGCGGCTGGCGACGCTGCGGCGGGGTCGCGCCATCACGGCGCTGCGCTCCGGGAAGGAGCGGCGGCGTACGCGCCCAGCCGCGGCGTGCACCTTGGCACACCGCGGCTGGAGACAACGGATCGCTCGATCCCCGCTCAGTCGAGCGGGGGGCGCGGCACGCAGCCGAACCGCGCCTCGATCCGACCCGCGCCCAGGTTCGCGCAGGAGCAGGGGCACATGATCACAGTCGTGGGGGTGACCGGGTTGTCGTAGTACCACCCCCCGTTCTCGCAGTTGGCCGCTGACCCCGCCGCCGGGATCTCCTCCGGATTGCCCACGAACGGGGTGTAGACGATCTGGACCTTCGTGAAATCCACGTCTTGGTCCGGCGGGGGAGCGGGTACGGCGTAGGAGCAGGGGACGAACGAGTTGGTGATGTTGAGCATCGCCTTGGCGAACGAGTCGATCGCGTCCTCGTAATCCATCATCACCGCATCGGAGGTGCCGCCATACCGGGCGTAATTGTCGAGGTTGAGCTCCGAGGAGGCGCCGACGCCGATGGCGTAGGTCCGGATGGAGGGCTGGGTCTGGTAGCCCTCGCCGACGATGGCGGCCAGCGCGGCCGGATCCTGCTCGTCGCAGAGGGTCGGGTAGCCGTCACCCACCAGCACGAGCACCGTCGTCCGACTGGGGTGATCTTCCTGCCAGGCCTTGGCGATCTGCATCGCCCCCTCCACGGCAGGGACGAGCGGCGTCATGCCGGCCGGATCGGTGTTCTCCATCGCGGCGACCATCTCCGGCCCCGTCTCTGCGATCGGTCCCATCGGCACGGTGGGGATAGCGTAATCGGCAACGTTGCACTCGATGTCCGGATCCGCGGTGCCATGGGCGTTCTCGAACACGATCCCCGCGTTCAGGCCGCTGCCGAGGACCTCCGGGGACTCCGTGAACTGGCGCACCGCCTCCGTCATCACCTCCCAGCGGGAGTCCCCGGTGCCCTCCACCAGGTAGCTCTGGGAGATGGTCCGATCCATCAGGATGAACATGTCGACCGGCGAGCCCTCGACCTCGAAGGCCACACCAGTGCAGTCCGGCTGATCCGGATCGACCGGCGCCGAGCCACCCGTGGGATCCTCCACGTCCTCCCTGCCGCCAGCGCCGCCCTGGCTGCTCCCGGCGTCGCCCGAGCTGCCGGCTTCGTTCTCGCTGCCCGCGTCGCCCTCGGCGTCACCGCCGGTGCCGCCGCTGGGGAGGATGTTCACGTAGGTGTCCATCGGCAGGCCCTCGCAGGGGGCCACGTTCGGCCGGGTATTGCCGCCACCGGAGGTGTTGCCACCGCCTCCCGTGCCGGCACCACCGCCGCCAGTCGACGAGCTGTCGCCCGAGCCGCCCGTGTTGTCCGCCTCGTCACCGCCGTTCGCCGTGCCACCGCCACCGGTGACCCCGAAGCCGCCGGTTGGGCCCGTCGCCGAGTTGCCCTGGCCACCATTGCCGTCGCCGTCATCGTCCTCCTCGGCGCAGTTGACGGCGGCAATTCCCAGGACGACGGTGAGCGCCCCATGGAACAAGATGCGATTGGGCCTATTGAGCGTCATGGCAGGGGGATCCTCTCACGGTTGAAAATGAGCTTGGCTTGGCCACCGGGAAGCGCGGGACACCGCTCCCCGCGGCACGGATGACAGCGAACGGGCCGACCTTCGAGCAGACCAACGTCCCTGGAAGCGCCCGCCCCCCGGAGCAGGGGCGACACCACCGACCCGTGTGATCGGTCGACCCAGGGGAACGGGCACCGAGCGCCAAGCCCAGCCGGGGGCTCTCAAAGGGCTTGCCCCCGGAACACCGCTGAATGCTCGCCGCCATGCGCCCGTGCCTTCCGACCTACCAGCCCCGGTTCTCGATGCTTCCGGTTCCCTTCGCTCCTGGATGGGGGCGCCGGACCCGGCAGCCGTTGCCGCGAGTCCGGCGGACGCCGCTCGGTCAGCGGATGACCGGGCAGCCGAGGACGACGTCCACGCGTTCGGCGCCGCGATTGCGGACGTCGTCGCAGATGTCTCCCCGCAGCGTAATGACCGGCGGATCCATCGAGAGATCCCAGCCCGAATCCTCGCCGTCCCGGTTGATGGGGACGCAGTCCACGGCCACGTTGACCAGGTCGGCCTGCAGGGGCGCCTCGCTGAGCTCGATGTCGCAGTCGCGCACGAGCTGGGTGCTGATCGCCTGGAAGGTCGCCGTCAGCCCCTCCACCCCCGACTCGGCGGAGACAGCGTAGTACTCCGTGTCGCCGCCCAGGTTGCGCTCGCCGGCGACGGCGAAGTCGTCGAGGTAGTCCGCGTAGACTTCCGTGCCGGGGATGCCCACGACGAAGGTGGGGATGTCGCGCATCGCGAGCTGGGAGATCTGCTCGAGGACGTCCGAGTCGTCGAGGCAGCGGTCGCCGAGGGGCGCCCCCGTGGTCGTCTCGCAGCAGTTGCCGCCCGAGTCGCACTTGTCGTCGAGGTTGACCGTGCACTCGTCCTCCTCGCAGCGGAGGGACGCGTTGCAGTTCGGTCCACCATCGGTGGCGAGGAGGACGTACTTCTCGCCCTCCAGATCCGCGCCGTCGCCATTGACGAAGTAGTCGTAGGCGCGCCGGAGCGCCTCGGCCGTCGGCGTCCCGCCGCCGGGCGCCGTGCCCCGCAGCGCGCCGATGATCGAATCCACCGCCTCGGTCGCGGGCGCGATCTCGACGTTGACCGCGTCCTCGCCCTCCGGGACCTCGCAGGCCACGGTGCCACCCGGGTTGTCCGGGTAGAGGATGAGCCCGAGGTTCATGTCGTCGGCGACGTCGCCGAGGGCGTCGTCGAGCGCCGTCTGCAGGGCCTCCCACTTGGAGACGTCTCCGATCGGGTCGTCCATGCTGCCGGACTTGTCGACCACGAGCAGGATGTTCGGCGTGCGGTAGTCGGCCGACACCGCCGTCGCGCCGCAATCGGTCCAGTCCTCCGGGAAGTCGCAGGCCGGCGCCTCGATGGTTTCGCCGCCGGTCCCGTCTGCGCTGCCGCCCTCGTTGCCCGCGCCGCCGTTGGCGCCCGCACTGGTGCCGCCCGTTTCGCCGAGGACGGTGCCGCCGGTCGCGTCTCCGCTGTTGCCGTTGCCGTCGCCGTCGTCCTCCTCCGTGCAGCTGACGGCTGCTCCGAGGATGAGCCCAGAGATGATCACGGTGCCCAGAACTGAACCTAGCCGCATGGTGTCCCTACTTCCTCGCATGGCGTCGTGACGGGCGGAGGACCGACCCACGCTCCCGGCGCGACGACGCGGACGACGTCATAGCGCTCGTCGCGGCCCGGCCGCCAGAGCAGGCTATGATCGACGCCGAAGCCGCGCACCCGGTCGATTCCCCTACCGCCATAATCCTGCAGTCCAACCCGACGAACTCCGTGTCACGGCGTTCGTATCGGTCAAGGCTAGCTCAGATCCCGGCCCCGGCAAAGTGCGGAGTGCGCACCCGCGCCTCCCGCGGACGCCGGTCGGCCGTCCCACAGAAGAGTTGCACAAGGCCGAGATCACTCCGAGATGCACCGCCCGGGTGGCGCCTTCGGGCTGCCGCGGACGTTGAAACTTCCACGTGGACTCATGGCCCGCTGCGGTCCATCAGTGGGACCCCCGCCCGGCGCGGCGCTCGCCACAGCCCCTTGCGCGAGCCCAGCGCCGGGCTCTCGGTCAACCGGTGAGCGCCGCCGCGAGCCAGTCGCCGACGCGATCGATCGCGATCCGCTCCTGCTGCTGCGTGTCGCGGTGGCGGACGGTCACCGCCTGGTCGCCAGCCGTTTCTCCGTCGACCGTGAAGCAGAACGGGCAGCCCGACTCGTCCATGCGAGCGTAGCGCTTGCCGATGCTCTGCTTCGCGTCGTACTCGACGAACCCGAAGCGACGGTTCAGCTCCCGGTAGAGCTGCTCGGCGATCTCGGGCATCCCGTCCTTGTTCACCAGCGGATAGACGGCCGCCTTGAGCGGGGCGACGCGCGGCGCAAACTTCATGTAGACCTTGCTCGGGCGCGTGGGGTCCGGGGTGAAGGCCTCGCACAGAATGGCGAGGACGCCGCGGTCGGCCCCGGCCGAGGGCTCGATGACGTGCGGCACCACGCGCTCGTTCGTCTCCGCATCGAAGTACTCGAGCTTCACCCTCGAGTGTTCGCGGTGCTGCGTCAGGTCGAAGTTCGAGCGATCGGCGACCCCCTCCAGCTCGCCGAAGCCCGGGAAGGTGAAGGGGAAGCGGTACTCGATGTCGCTGGTACCGGCCCCGTCCTTGGCGTAGTGCGCGAGCTCGTCTCGGTCGTGCTCCCGGAGTTGCATGTTCTCGCTGAGCAGCCCCATGCTGCGCCACCAGGCGACGCGCAGGTCCCGCCAGAAGGCGTACCACTGGCGCGTGGCCTGCGGGTGGCAGAAGAACTCGATCTCCATCTGCTCGAACTCACGCGAGCGGAAGGTGAAGTTTCGCGGGGTGACCTCGTTGCGGAAGGCCTTCCCCATCTGCGCGATGCCGAACGGGAGCTTAACGCGCGAGGTGTCGAGGACGTTCTTGAAGTTGACGAAGATCCCCTGCGCGGTCTCCGGTCGCAGGTAGGCGACGTCGTCCTCGCTCGCCGTCGCGCCCACGTAGGTCTTGAACATCAGATTGAACGCGCGCGGCTCGGTGAGCGTCCCCGGCTCCTTCGCGTCGGGCCCCACGGTCGTCGCCAGCCGCTCCTTCGGTAGCGAGGGGAGCGGCGTCACCACGACTTCGCCCGGCTCCAGGCTCCGCTTGGCGAGCTTGGCGAGCAGCTTGAGCGCCTTGTCGCGCCCGGCGTCGTCGCCCTCGACGAACGAGTACGCGCGGTCGACCCCCGCCGTGGTCACGATCTGGACGTGGTCGGCGCGGTAGCGGCGCTTGGACTCCTTGCAGTCCACCATCGGGTCGTTGAAGCCGCCGACGTGACCGGAGGCCATCCAGACCCGCGGGTTCTGGATGATGCAGGAGTCGAGCCCCACCATCGAGACGTCTCGCCCGTCGGGACCCACCGGGGGGCGCACGACCATGTCGCTCCACCAGGCGTCCTTCAGGTTCTTCTTGAGCTGGGTGCCAAGGGGCCCGTAGTCCCAGAACCCGTTGATGCCCCCGTAGATCTCGGAGGCCTGGAAGATGAAGCCCCGGCGCTTGCAGAGGGCCATGATCTCGTCCATCGACTTCTTCGCGCTGGGTTCGGGCATGTCGGTCAGATCCGTGGGGGTCGGGTTGAGGAAGGACACCGGGCGCGCCGCGCGCGGGCCTTCGAATGAGGTCGAGTTCGGGGCAGCTACCGCCCGCCCCCCGTTCCCGGAGGTGGGGGTGACGGGCACCCTCACCGGGGTCGCTGACCGTCTGGCCGAGGCGCTATCGAGGCGGTCCGGACACGGTCGGCCCTGGGGAAGGGATGTTCAGGCACCCGGTTGCGGGAGCGCGATGCTAACCGGAGCCGCCGGGATCGTCCACGGGCCGCGCGCCGTGCGGGACGGAGGACTGGACCGTCCGGGCTACGGCGGTCAGGCCCGGGGTCCGACTCCGAGGTGGCTCGTTCGCGCTCGATTGCAGCTACGGCAAGACGTCCGGCACCTGCCCCACCTTCGGGCGCCAGGCTGATACCTGGGCGTGTGACGCCGCGGCCGTCTGCCCCGACACCGCGCCCGCCGATGGTGACGAGTGCACCGACGAAGAGCTGGCGTGCGACTTCGACGGCGCCGCCTGCACCTTGGAGGAGATCAACCTCGAGTGCCCGTACGGGCAGACGTCCTGCACCTGCGAGTTCGCGGGCGGCGGCGAGGGAGCCTGGTCCTGCCAGGGAGCGCGTGACGCGGCGGGCGTCGTATGCGGGCGGCGCCCGTCCGACGTCCGCCCGCGGCGGAGTGACAGGGCGGAGCACCTTCCACCGCCGGCCACGAGGTGCTTCACTCGCGGGGTGACCGTCAAGTGCCCGATCTGCCAACGGGAGCTCCACGACCTCCCGGACGACTTCCCCCACCGCCCCTTCTGCTCCGCGCGCTGCAAGCTGGTCGACCTCGGCAACTGGCTGGACGGGCGTTACTGCCTCTCGCGACCGCTCGAGCCGGAGGAGCTGGAGGAGGAGCTGCGGCGGTCGAGCTGACGCGCTGCCGCGTGCCGGTAGTGGGCCGACGAGGGCGCGTGCCCGCATGGCGTGGCCGCGCCCGGCGCGCTAGCTTCGGGCCCGATGACCGGACCCGCTGACAGCGTCCTCAGGACCATCCTCGACGACGGCTCCTTCCGGATCGTCGCCGCGCGCACCACCGACACGGTGGCGGGAACGCTCTCGGCGCAGCAGGTGGCCGGCGCGACCGGACGTGCGCTCGGGGAGCTCGTCACCGGCGCCGTCCTGTTTCGGGAGACGATGGCCCCGGGCTACCGCGTGCAGGGCATCGTGCGCGGCACGGACGGCAAGAGCACCATCGTCGCCGACTCCCATCCTTCGGGGGACGCCCGCGGTCTGGTGCAGCTCGCCCGCGGTCGCTCGGAGGTCGGGCTCGGTCCCGGCGCCCTCCTGCAGCTCATGCGTTCCCTCCCGAACGGGAGCCTGAACCAGGGCGTCGTGGAGATCCCGGCAAGCGGCGATCTCTCCTCAGCGATGATGGCCTACATGCAGACCTCCGAGCAGGTCACCAGCCTGGTCCAGGTGACGACCGTGCTCGACGGCGAACGGGTGGTGGGGGCCGGCGGCTTCCTCGTCCAGCGCCTGCCCGAAGCCGGGGCGGCGGCGACTCGGCAAATGCTCGACCGCTTCACGGCGTTCGGCGCCCTCGCCGCGGAGGTCACCGCCCCCGAGTTCTCCGCGCGGTCCCTGGTCGACCGTCTGCTCGCCGAGCTCTCGCGGTCCGAGCTCGGTGAGCAGCCGATCCAGTACCGCTGCTGGTGCAGCGAGGTCCGGGTGATGTCCGCGCTGGCCACGCTCGACCGCGGGGAAATCGAGGCGATGCTCCACGAGGGCAACCCCGTCGAGATCAACTGCGACTACTGCCGGACCGAGTACCGGATCCCGCCGGCCAAGCTGCGAGGCCTCCTGCGCGAGAGCTAGCCGCCGCCGCCGGCCCCCGCCCGCGCTTCGGTCACTCGCGCGCGCCGCGCGGACCGTTCGGGAGCGGGCAGCGCGGCGCGGCGGGCCGTGGGAGCGACTCGCCGGTTCGCCCCGCAAGCCCATCGCCCCCGGCGCTCGGCGCCCCGGCGGGCCCGCCTCCCGCGAACCCGCGAGCCTCCCGCGAGAGGCGGACGGCGCACCAGTCGTGGCCGCACATGCCGCAGTAGTCCGTCCGCTCCTCGAGATCCTCGTCGTGGAAGGCGCGCGCAACGTCGGTGTCGAAGGCGAGCTCGAAGTGCCGCTCCCAGTCGAGCGCGGCACGGGCCTGGGTGATGGCGTCGTCCCAATCCCGGCTGCCGGGGATGCCGAGCGCGACGTCGGCGGCGTGCGCCGCGATCTTGTAGGCGATACAGCCTTGCTTGACGTCCTCGCGCCGGGGCAGGCCGAGGTGCTCCCGGGGCGTCACGTAGCAGAGCATGGCCGCCCCGTGGTACGCGGCGGCGGTCGCGCCGATCGCGCTCGTGATGTGGTCGTACCCGGGGAACACGTCCGTCACCAACGGCCCGAGGACGTAGAACGGCGCACCGTGGCAGCGGCGACGCTCGAGCTTCATGTTGTACTCGATCTGGTCAAAGGGGACGTGGCCAGGTCCCTCGATCATCACCTGGCAGCCCTTGCGCCAGGCGCGCTCGGTGAGCTCGCCGAGGGTGGAGAGCTCGGCGAGCTGTGCGCGATCGGTGGCGTCGGCGAGCCCTCCGGGGCGGAGCCCGTCGCCGAGCGAGAAGGTGACGTCGTGCTCGCGCAAGAGGTCGCAGAGGGCGTCGAAGTGCTCGTACATCGGGTTCTCGGCGCCACGGGCGAGCATCCACCGGGCCAGGAGCGAGCCGCCGCGGGAGACGATCCCGATCAGCCGCGCCTCCGCTAGCGGCAGGTGGTCGCGGCGCACCCCCGCGTGCACGGTGAAGTAGTCGACCCCCTGCTCAGCCTGGTGCCGAAGCCCGGCGAGGATGGCGTCGAAGTCGAGCTCCTCCAGACGCCGGTCGAGGATCATGGAGTAGATCGGGACGGTGCCGATGGGGGCCGGGGAGGCCCGAAGGATCGCCTCGCGGCAGGCGTCCACGTCCCCCCCCGTCGACAGATCCATCACCGTGTCGGCGCCCCAGCGCAGGGCCCACTCGAGCTTCTCGATCTCCGCCGCGGTGCCGGAGGCGACCGGCGACGCCCCCATGTTGGCGTTGATCTTGGTGCGCGACGCGCGACCGATGGCAAGCGGGTCGAGTCCGAGCGCGAGGTGGCGACGGTTGGCGGGGATCACCATCCGACCGGCAGCCACCTCGTCACGCACCTGCTCGGGGGCAAGGTGCGGCTCGCGCTCGGCCACGCGCCGCATCTCGGGGGTGACGCTCCCGAGCCGCGCGTGCTCGAGCTGCGTGACGGGGACGAAGCCCGGCGGGGCGACGGCGAACGCGCCCTCGCGCCGCCACCCCGGCGGCAGGAAGTCCCAGGCCGTGCGGTCGCTGGGGGCGGGCATGCCCGGCGCGTCCGGCGACGCGAAGGCCCGGGGGCCTCCGAGGTCGGGCGCACGGGCGAACGAGCCGGGGTTGGTTCCGAGCACGCGCGAGGAGGGGTTCGCGGCGCCGGAGCGCGGGAGCGGTGCGTCATTCATCGTGGCGTTCCTCTAGACCGGGCCTGCCCGCAGGCCGCGTCGGGTGAGGGGTCGAACGCCAACTGGCGTCGCTTCCCTCCGCCGGTGCGAGCCGGATCAGGTTCGACGGGTGCTTCTCAGCCGCCAACGTTGGGCGGCGCCCCGAGCGACGACCGGACGCTAGCGCAAGGCGGGGCTGTCCGGTAGCGCGAGCGCGTTTGGCCGGCCGCCGGCTCCGGGGTATGGGGCCGGGCATGTCGCTCGTCGAGATCAGCCGGCGCCTGGCCGCGCGGGTCGACCGGCTCTCCTTCGCTGCCCCGGTGACCCACGTCTACGATCCGCTCACCTACGCGCGGGCGACCCACGAGGCGTACCTGGGGCGCTACGGCGGCAGGCGCGGGGGCGCGCTCCTCGTCGGCATGAACCCGGGACCGTTCGGCATGGCGCAAACAGGGGTGCCCTTCGGTGACGTGACGCTTGTGCGCGATTTCCTCGGCATCGAGGGTCGGGTGGACCGTCCCGCGCTCGAGCACCCGGCGCGGCCGATCGAGGGGTTCGCCTGCCGACGCCCGGAGGTGAGTGGGACCCGCCTCTGGGGCTGGGCACGCGAGCGGTACGGAACCCCCGAGCGGTTCTTCGCGCGGTTCTTCGTGGTCAATTACTGCCCGCTGCTGTTCATCGAGCCGCCGGCGAAGAACCGGACCCCAGACAAGCTCCCCCGCGCCGAGCGCGAGCGGCTCTTCGCGGCCTGTGACGACGCGCTGCGCGAGGTCGTGGACGAGCTCGCGCCCACCACGGTGATCGGGATCGGCGCCTTCGCCGAGGCGCGTGCGCGCACGGCGCTCGCCGACCGTGCCGTCCGGATCGCGACCATCCTGCACCCGAGCCCGGCGAGCCCGCTCGCCAACCGCGGTTGGGCCGCGACGATCGAGCGCCAGCTCGCCGCGGCGGGGGTGGGCTCATGACCCCCAAAGGCAGACCCGCGCTCACCCCACCGCGCGACCGATCCGTTTCCCCGCGCCAGACTACGTGGGAACAGGAGGAACGTTGATGGCGCTACGGCGGATCTGGGCTTGCGGTGGGGCGGTGTTGCTGCTCGGGACGGCGTGGGGCTGCGGCGATCCGGGGTCGGGCCCGTCCAAGGCGGAGAGCGGCGGCACGCCCGGGACCGGCAGCGACGGGGCCGGCGGAACCGCGACCGGCGGCCTCGCCAGCGGGGGCGCCTCCACCGGAGGCGGGAGCACCGGTGGGGCCGGCACCGGCGGCCTCTCCACCGGCGGCGCCGGCACCGGCGGGGTCAGCACCGGCGGCAACCAGACCGGCGGTGCCCCGACGGGGGGCGCCAGCACCGGTGGCAACTCCACCGGCGGGGCCAGTACCGGCGGCACCCTGACGGGCGGCGTTCCAACCGGTGGTGCCGACACCGGTGGCGCCCAGTCCGGTGGCGCCGAGACGGGCGGCGTCGGCACCGGCGGGGCCGAGACCGGCGGCGCGCCGACGGGCGGGACCGATACCGGTGGCGCGTCGACCGGCGGCACCGAGTCGGGCGGCACCGAGTCGGGCGGCACCGAGTCGGGCGGGACGTCCACTGGCGGCTCGAGCGGCGGCAACACCACCGTGCCGTTCATCCTCGGCGCAGACATCTCGAACACGCAGCAGTCCAGCGCTCGCTACCGCGACACGGATGGGCAGGAGAAGAGCATCTTCGACCTGCTGAAGGCGCACGGCTTCAACTACATCCGGCTCAAGACCTTCGTCGATCCGCTGGCCCCTTACGGCTACGCCTCCAACGCGAACGGCTGCGCCGGGCTCAGCGAGGCCTTCGGCGACAAGGCCCACGTCATCGCCTACGGCAAGCAGGTGAAGGACGCCGGCATGGGCTTTCTGCTCGACTTCCATTACAGCGACAACTGGGCCGATCCGGGCAACCAGATCATCCCCGACCCCTGGCGCGACGCCGCCGACATCGACGCGCTCGCCACCCTGGTGAAAGACTACACCAAGGACGTCATCTCCTCCGCCATCGCCGCCGGCGCGCGCCCTGACATGGTGCAGATCGGCAACGAGATCACGCCCGGCATGCTGGTGCACCTCCCCGGCCCGAACACTGACTGCTGGGGCAACAACGTCGTGAGCGCGCCGTTCGGCGGCAGCTCCTCCGATTCGAACTGGGACCGCCTCGCCCAACTCCTCGGCGCCGGCATCGCGGGCGTGCGCGAGGTGGATCCGGCGATCGAGATCGTCCTGCACATCGAGAACCACGGCGCGGCGGACTGGTGGGTGGGCGAGGCCGTCCGGCGCAACGTCGACTTCGACATCCTCGGCCTGTCTTGCTACGTCGCCTTCCAGGGGCAGCCGAGCGTGTGGCAGGCGACGTTCGAGCAGCTCGCCAGCGACAGCGCCTACGACCATCTCGACTTCATCATCGCCGAGTACAACCCGGAGCGGACGCAGGCCAACCTCGTCATGAAGAACCTGCCCGATGGGCGCGGCCGCGGCACCTTCTTCTGGGAGCCCACGGGCAGCGGCGAGTGGGGCGAGGCGATGTTCACCTGGTCCGGCGGCGTCGCCGTGGCCAACGCGGCCGATTTCGCGGAGTACGACGCCCTCCTGCCGCAGCTCGGGCTGTGACTCACTGGGCCGGGTCGGGCGCCGCCAGATCGGCGTCGTAGGCGACCTCGAGCGGGCGCTCGAGCCGCCTCGCGGTGGGGAAGCGCGCGAGCATCCAGCCCCACGCCCCCAGGAAGAACGGCAGCGCGAGGGGGGCGCCGAACTTGAACAGGAGCAGCATCATCCCGAAGACCGCGAGCGACTCGGCGAGGGCGAGTGGGAGGATGAACGCGACGTTCACGGTCGGGATCGCGCGCTGACGGGCGGTGGCCGGGTCCGCAAAGCGCCGGCGGCGGCCGGGGCGATCGGCGAAGAGCGCCGCGTCGGGCGCGAGCGTGGTGATCGGGAGCCCGAGCGCGAGCAGCCTGGGCCGAAAGAGCCGCTCCGGGAGGACGCTCCCGACCACCACCATGACGACCGCCGCGAGCCCGAGCGGCAACGGGAGGAAGGGCGGCACCGGCTCCTCGAGTGGCGGTAGCTCGATGACCAGCCCCACGACGAGGTACAGCAACGTCGCCAGGAACAGAGCAGCCCAGAGGATGCGCATCAGGTTGAGGTGGGAGGGTGTCATCGAGAAACACGGTACTCCGTTCCTCCCCCGCAGCGAACGCCGCCCGGCGACGACGCTGACGCCCAACGACGCATTGCGCTACAATCCCCGCCGTGGACTTGGTCGGGACGAGCCGCCCGCGCGCAAGCGAGCACCAGCGTCGGGCACGACGCGCCGCGGCGCTGCTGGCGGCCGGGTGGCTCGGGGCCAGCCTCTATGGCGCGGCGCCGGCCCGCGCCGGGCTCGACACACCCGGGACGGTTGCTGCCGGGGTGCCGGACGCATCCTCGGTGATCGTGCTGCCCACGGTGCTCATCACCCCGCCCCCGCACCCACTCGACGGGGTGCCCGCGAGCGAGCTCGCTTGCCGCGTCGCGCGCGCCCCGCGCGACCTCGGCACCGCGTCCCTCGGCGCCCCCAACCGCGGCGCCCTGTTCAACGGCGTGCAGCTGACGACCAGCGAGCTCTGGGTGGTGGAGTCCCCGGAGAACGCCTGGATGACGCCGGAGAGCGGGCAAGCGCTCCGGCGAGCGGTCGAGGCCGTGCACCGTGAGCACCCGGGGACCCCGCGCCTGCACCTGGGGGACGCGAGCCGCGAGCGCGGCGGCTACCTCCGGCCGCACCGGAGCCATCAGTCCGGGCGCGACGTCGACGTGGGTTACTTCTACCTCGACGGCCCTCGCTGGTACGCCCCCGCCACGGCGGCCAACCTCGATCGCGCGCGGACCTGGTCCCTGCTCCGTGCCTTGCTCGCGGACGGCGAGATCGAGTACGTCTTCATCGACCAGGCCGTGCAGGCGCTGCTCGTCGAGCACGCGACGGAGGTCGGCGAGGATCCGGAGTGGCTCGCCGAGATCTTCGGGGGCACCGACCGGCGCGCGGCGCCGATCCGCCACACCTGGGGCCACCGGACCCACCTGCACGTGCGCTTCCTGAGCCCGGACGCCGTCGAGACGGGGCTCCGGCTCGCGCCGTACCTCTCCCGCTGGAACGGACGCCCCACGGTGCCACCCGGGCGCTGCCGCGCTCCTGGCTGACCGATGTCCGACCGCGCGCCGGCGCACGCCTGGCTCGCGCTGGGGCTGCTCGCCGCCACCCTCGCCCTGGTGGCGTGGCGCCTCGTGCCCCCGCGCGCCCTGCCCGTCACCGCGTCGCCAACCGTCTTCTCCGCCCATCGCGCGCTGGAGCTGCTCGTGCGGCTCGCGCCCGAGGAACGGCCGCGACCCGTCGGCAGCGAAGAGCACCGCCGGTTCCTCGAGCGCCTACGCCACGAGCTGATCGGGCTCGGCATCGAGTCGGAGACGACGAGGCGAGCCGTCTGCGGCCGCCACGGAGCCTGCGCGGAGGTGACCAACCTGCTCGGTCGCCTCCCCGGCGAGCGACCCGAGGCGCTCCTGCTCGTCGCCCACTACGACTCGGTGCCCATGGGCCCGGGCGCGGCCGACGACGGGATCGCGGTCGCCTCGATCCTCGAGCTCGCGCGCGCCGTCCGCGCGTCGCCGCCCCTCCGGCACACCCTCCTCCTGCTCTTCACGGACGGGGAGGAGCTGGGGATGCTCGGCGCCCGCGCCTTCGCCCGGGAGGCCCCGGAGGCGGCAAGCGTCGTCGCAGCCGTTAACCTCGAGGCGCGCGGCACGCGCGGCCCGAGCTACCTCTTCCGGACCACTCGGGGCGCCTCGAGCTTCCTGACAGCGCGCGCCCTGCCGCGACCCCTGGCCTCCAGCGTGCAGCGCGAAATGTTCCGGCTGCTGCCCAACGACACCGATCTGACCGAGCTCGCCGGGGCGGGCATCCCGGGCTTCGATCTGGCCTTCATCGGCGGCGTCGAGCATTACCACACGGCGCGCGACGACCGCGCGCACCTGGACCTTCGGAGCGTCCAGCACCAGGGCGCCAACGCCCTCGGGCTGCTCCGCGCGCTCGACGCCGGCGCGCCACGACGCGGCGCGCGCGACGCGGTCCACTTCGACCTGTTCACCGCCCTCGTCGTCGGCTGGCCGGAGCGCGCGACGCTGCCCCTGGCCCTCGCCGCGCTGCTCGCGACCGCGCTCTCCCTCGGCGGGCTCCAGCGGCGGGGCCGCCTGGACCGGACCGCGCTCGTGGCCGGGCTGGTCACCTGGCCCGCCGTCTCGCTCGCGACGCTCGCGCTCGGAACGGCGGCGCACCTCGGTCTCGTCGCGTCGGGCGCCCTCCCCTTCCCCTGGGTCGCGCGCCCCGGCCCCGCCCTGGTCGCCGCGGCCGCGCTCGCGATCGCGACGACGCTCGCGGCAACCGCGCTGACAGCGCCGGCCGGACGCGCGGCGCTCGGGGCCGGTCACCAGTCCTTCACTGCCGTGGCCGGGGTGGCGACCGCGGTCTGGGCGCCGGGCATCAGCTACCTCTTCGTCGTCCCGGCCCTGGCGGGCGCGCTCGGGGCCTGCGCCTGGGCCGCGGCCCCTGAGCGGGCCGCTCGCCGCCTTGCCATGGCGGCCTGGGGGCTCCCTCTGGTCGTGTCGGCCGCGCTGGTCGGGCCGGTGGCGCTGAGTCTGTACCCGGCGCTGGGGCTGGCAGCCTACGCGCTCCACGCGGCCCTCGCCCTGCTGCTGCTGTTGCCCGCGACTCCCGCGCTCGCCGAGTTCGGCCCCGCGCTCCTGCGCCGCGCGGCGCTCGGCGCGGCCGGCCTGGCGCTGCTCGCCCTCGGCGCGGCGGCGCTCGTCCCCCGCCTCTCCGGGGCAGCGCCCAACCCCGCGGCCCTCACGCGCTGACCCCAGCGCTCGGCGCGCCAGACTGCGGGCCGGAGCCAGCGGCCGGGTTGTGCGGCGCCCGACCCCGTGGCTAGTCTCGCGCGCGCGCGCGGCAACCGCGCGACGAAGGAAAGCGAGCCCCCCTTGCCGAAGTTCACCTGGAGCCCCGATCCCGAAGCGTTCGGGTTCGTCCTACCGGCGCCGTTCTGGATGGTGATGATCGCGGTCGCGGTCCTCGCCGGCCTCTTCGCGTTCGCCTCTCACCGCGCCGAGGATCGGGGCGGGGTCTGGTTTGGAATCCTGGCCGCCGTCGGCGCCCTCATCGCGGCAGCGTACTGGCCCCTGTGGCAGCCGTGGGTGGCGATCCGCTACTACTCGCTCATCTTCGTGGTGGTGTTCCTGGGCGGCTACTGGCTGCTCGACTGGCAGATCCGGCGCGGCGGGGGCGGTCGGGAGGAGGCGGGGGACTTCATCGTCTTCGGGGTGATCGGCGTGCTGGCCGGCGCCCGGCTCGGCCACGTCATCTTCTACGACCTCGACAAGGCCCTCGCCGACCCGATGTGGGTCTTCGCCATCTGGACCGGCGGGCTCGCGAGCCATGGGGCGACCATCGGGCTCATCCTCGCCATGTGGCTGTTCACCGCGCGGCGGGGCGTCCCCTTTCTCGAGGGGGCCGACCGCTTCGCCTTCTCGGCTGCGCTCGGGGCGACGCTGGTGCGCCTTGGCAACTTCCTCAACTCCGAGATCGTCGGCGCCGAGGTCAAGGACGGCTCCTGGGGCGTGCTGTTCGCCAAGACCTGCGAGGCGCGCCCGGAGACGGCCGGCTGCTGGAAGGCCTTCGGCATGCGCGCCGCCGACTACGCGGAGAAATGCCAGTCCGGCAACCTCGACTGCTGGGGCTACGACGAGACGGTGATCTACCGTCACCCGAGCCAGCTCTACGAGGTGACGCTGGGGCTCCTGGTGCTGCTTTCGCTCTATCTGTTCGACCGGGCCCTCGGCAAGGAGAAGCGGCCCCGCGGCGCCCTCATCTCGCTCTTCTTCGTGCTCTACTTCGTGGGGCGGTTCATCGTCGAGTTCTTCAAGGACTATCAGACCGACTTCGAGCGCAGCTGGGAGATGCTGTCGATGGGGCAGCTGCTCAGCATCCCGGGGATCCTGCTCGGGGCGTACGGGCTGTACTGGGCGTTCCAGCGCCGTCTGCCCGCGGGCTGGGCGCCAGCGGTCGCGGGCAACGCCTTCGCGACCGAGGACGAGCCGGAGGAGGACGAGGACCGCCGCCGCGATCGCGACGTCGACGCCGAATTCGGTGGCCGCCGGCGCCGCCGCGGCAAGGGCAAGAAGGGCAAGGGCCAGCGCCAGACAGGCCAGCGCACCGGGGCAACGGCCAGCGCCCGCAGGCGGGAGGTCCCCGCGCCGGAGCTGCCGGAGGCGGAGGTCGACGAGCCAGGCGCGCCGACCGACGACGGGGCGGAGCGCGACGACGAGTCCCCGACGGCGAGCGCCGCGGCCGAACCCGCCGGGGCGGCCGCCGCCGAAGGTGGCGAGGCCGCCGCGCCGCGCCGCCGCAAGCGCCGCCGCCGCCGCCCGAGCGAGCCCGCGGCTCCCACGCGTGACGACGACGACGACGAGTGACCGCGGCGGGCGGGCTCAGCCGTCCAGCACGTCGCGGATCGCGTAGCTCCCCGGCGCCTTGCCGTGGATCCAGCGCGCGGCGCGCAGCGCACCGTGGGCGAGCACCTCGCGGCTCTGTGCGCGGTGCGTGAGCTCGAGCCGCTCGCCGGGACCGAGCAGGTAGACCGTGTGGTCGCCGACAACGTCGCCGCCACGCACGGCCAGCACGCCCACCTCGTCCTGCTGCCGCGCGCCGACCTCGCCGTCCCGCCCGTGCAGCTCGCGCGCCTCGGGCCGCACGGCCCGGACCGCCTGGGCGAGCCGCCGCGCCGTCCCGCTCGGCGCGTCCACCTTCCTCCGGTGGTGGATCTCGACGATCTCCGCGTCGTACTCGGGCCCGAGGCGCCCGAGGGCCTGCTCCACCAGCTCCGCGAGCACCTGCACACCGAAGCTCATGTTCGGCGCCCAGAGCACGGGCACCGCCGCCGCAGCCCGATCGAGCGCGGCGTGCGCCGCCGCGTCGAGGTTCGTGGTCCCGCTCACCAGCGCGACCCCCGCCCGCCCCGCGGCCGCCGCGATCCCGGCCACGGCCGCGGCCGTCGAGAAGTCGATGACCACGTCCGCGCCGAGCACGGTGGCCGCCGGGTCCGGGCTGGCGACGACCCCGAGCGCCCCGAGCCCGGCGAGCTCGCCGAGGTCGCGCCCCACAGCAGGGTCGTCCGCCGCGCACCCCGCCCCGACGAGCTCGAGATCCCCGGCGGCCCGCACGAGCCGCGCGATGGCAAGTCCCATGCGCCCGGTAGCGCCGTAGAGGGCAAGCTTCATGATCCTTTTCTCCGAAATCCTCGACCGTCACCGCCACCAAGACACCGGGTTCCGGCGCCAGCGGCCCGGGGAGGTGTTCCAGAGCGCGAGCGCGAGCGCAAGCTGCCCCCACCCGTCGCGGCTCCGCCGCGCCGGCCTCCCCCAAACCCGCGGGCGGCGCCTCCGGCCCCGCCCGCGGCCGGGGGAGGCGACCCCCTCGAATCGAGGGGGCGCGCCCCGTCAGTTACCAGTCCGAGTGGGAACCTGGAATCTACGCGGGTTTGCTGGACGGCGCCCGAGCGACTCGCCAGACTCCCCGGAGGTCGCCGCCCTCTTCCGTCGCGGCGCCGGGAGGCCCATGCGCTCGATCCTTCACGCCGCTCGCCGTTCCACTCTTTTCGCCGCTACCCTGCTCGCCTCGGGCGCGCTGGTTTCCACCGCCTTGGCCGCCGAGGGCGATCCCTGCACCGCAGACGCGGACTGCGGCGACGGCTACGCCTGCGAGGATAGGGACAGCGCAGGACCCTCGGACGAGGGCGGAGCGGCCCCCGAGGCGACGGGCACCTGCGTGATCGCTCGCCGGCCCTGCACCTCCGACGCCGACTGCGACGCGAACTACGAGTGCGAGTTCTACGACGCGCCGTCGATCGGCGTGTGTGACACGGAGGGGAACTGCGAGGGCGTGCCGACCGAGGAGAGCACGACCGGTGAGTGCGTCGGCGTGCCCATGGATTGCTCAAGCGACGCCGACTGCCCCGAGGCGTCAGCGTGCATGAGCGGCCTCTGCACCTTCGCCTTCGCTTCTTGCACGGCGG
Source organism: uncultured Polyangiaceae bacterium (assembly GCA_964480725.1). GTDB lineage: Bacteria > Myxococcota_A > Polyangia > Polyangiales > Polyangiaceae > JAFGBI01. The sequence continues at coordinate 122,998 of CAYZQO010000006.1, forward strand.
ACACCGATTGCGACGACCTCTACCTCTGCCTGCCCGACGATAGCGAGGTCTGCACCGCGTACGACTGCGCGCCAGATGACGAGGACTGCGTGCCCGAGGTCGTGTGCGAGCCGGCAGAGGACGCGGGCTACTGCTTCCCCGCGCCCCAGCCCTGCACCAGCGACGCCGACTGCACGGGCGATTGGACCTGCTACGACGTGCCCAACGACAACGACCTGCCCGAGGCCTGGGTGGGCGTGGACAAGAGCTGCCTCCCGCCGGGGATCGTCGGCGCCGTCGAGGGCTGGATCGCGGTGGAGGGTGACGAGTACGACGACTCCGACACGGCAGGCCCGAACTATGGCGACTCCGACGTGAGCGGCCGGGCGGGGATGGGACCGGTCGCCGAGGACGAGGAGGCAGAGGCAGCGCCCCGCGGCGAGGGCGGCGCCGCTGCCAGCGGCGAGGACGACGGCGTCGACGAGGCCGACGTCGAGGCGACCGCGAGCGCCGCGGCCGAGACCGACGACAGCGGCTGCCGGGCGGCGGGCGCCGGATCCACCGGCACGAGCGCGCTCGGCCTGTTGCTCGCGGCCGCTGGGTTAGCCGTCGGACGTCGGCGAGCCGCCCGCCGCGGGTGAAGGCTGCGCGCGGGCACCGCTCCTTTCCCGGGCTCGCGACGACTCACTCCACGGCGCGCGCGTGAGCGCGCCGGAAGGAGACGAGGCAATGGCCGAGCGGAAGCGGATCCGCGTGGGGTGCTGGGCGCTGGTGGCCGTGGCGGCGGCGGGGGCCTGCACCTCTGGCGGCGGCGTGGGCGATCCCTGTCTACCCGAGGAGGAGTACGACGCCACCTTCAGCGGCTTCGCGCTCAGCGAGGTGAGCGTCGAGACGGCGTCGCTAGGCTGCGAGTCACGCCTCTGCCTCGTCAACCACTTCCAGGGTCGCGTGTCCTGCCCCTTCGGCCAGCGCCAGTCCGACCTCGCGCTCCCGGGCACCGCCCCCGAGCGGTGCCGCGTCCCCCAGACGACGGGCGATCGCCCCGAGGACTCGGTAGGGGTCCCGGTCCCCGCCTGGAGCCTGGATCGGCCGCGGGACGCCGCCGTGTACTGCTCCTGCCGGTGCGACGGCCCCGACCGGAACGCTCGCTACTGCGACTGCCCCGAGGGCTTCACCTGCGAGCCCCTGGTCCCGGATCTCGCGACCGCCACCGATCGCCAGCTCGTCGGATCGTACTGCGTCCGGCACGGCACCCGCTTCGATCGCACCGCTGTCAGCGGCGAGGACTGCGGCACGACCCCGGAGGACGAGCGCTGCCCGCTCCCCGCCGGCGTCAACCCGTGACCCGCGGTGGTCGCCGTCGCGCGCCGCCATCCCCCGAGAGCAGCAATCAGGTTGATTGCTGCGAAAGATCAACGACCTGGAGCACCGAACCGGGAGCAGATCTCGCCCCAGGCGCCGCTGAAGACGCACCCTCGCCCTGAGGGGGTGCGTCTTCGGCGACGCTGTTGCCATTGGCAACCTGATCGGTGCTCTAGGAGGCGACCGCCGCGGGCCCCTCACCGCCCACAGCCGGCGACGAGCACCCGCGCTCGAGCTCGCATCGTCGAGTCGCTGGCGGTGGCGAGCGGGGCCGCCGCGGCAGTGGCTCGAGCACAGTCCCCCTCGGCGACGGCGAGCTGCACCAGCGAGAGTCGGGCGCGATCGCGGAGCTCGGGGTCGCCGCTCGCGGCGAGCTCGGTGAGCTCCACGCGCGCCGTCGGTCGATCGCCGCGCTCGAGCGCCGCGTCCACCCGGCGCCAGGCGGCCGCCCCCGCCCGATCCGCGACGGGGGCGCCGCCGCCGGCCGGCCGCGCCGTGGATGACGACGGGGTGGACGCCGAGGGCGCGGCGGGCGCGGGTGCGGCCGTGGAGCTGGCGACGAGCGCGACGCTCGCGCCGGTCGCCGCCGCGGGCGGGGCGCGGCGGGCCGCAACCAGGGCCGAAGCCGCCGGAGGCGACGCTCCGTCCCGAGGCCCCGACGCCCCGAACGCGCGCGCCATGGCGTGAGCGATCCCCACCCCGAGCACCGCCGCGGCGAGCAGCGCGACGACGCGCGCGGGGCGCCGGCCGCGAGGCGAGCGCGCCAGCCGGCGCCGGAGGCGCTCGACGGCGGCCTGCACCTCGTGGTCGTCCGGACGATCCCGCTCCCAGGCGGCGCGGGCGCGATCGAATCGGGCGTCGAGATCGTTCACGGCGCGGCCTCCTCGTCGAAGAGCGGATCGGCACGCAGGAGCGCGCCGAGGCGCTGGTGGGCGTCACGGTGACGCGACCGCACCGTCCGCTCGTTCGCGCCCACGACGGCGGCCACCTCCGCGAGGGGGAGCCCCTCGAAGTCGTGGAGCACGACCACGGCGCGCTTGGCCGGCGGGAGCTGCGCGAGGTGGGCGCGCAGGCGATCGGCGCGGATTCGCAGGCGCACCGCGAGCTCGGGGCTCACCCCGGGGCTCGGCGCGTCCCCGGCCGGGTCGGCGACCACGACGAAGCGCCGTCGCCAGCGGCGGTGCCAACGCTCGTGGTCGAGCCAGGTCCGGTACGCCACGCCGTAGGTCCAGGTCGACAGGAGCGACCGTCCCTCGAAGCGAGGCCAGGCGCGCACCGCGCGCTCGGCGGCCGCCTGCACCAGGTCGTCGAGATCGCCGCGCGGCCCCGCCAGCGCGCGCAGTTGGCGGAAGAGCAGCCCGTAGGCGACCTCGGGGAGCCGATCGGCGCGACTCCGAGCCGCGGTGTCGTCCGGACCGGCCTGATCCGGCGCCCGGACCGGCTCGGCCGGCCTCGCACGCCCGGTCCAGAGGCGCTCGCTGGGGATCGCGGGCAGCGTCATCGACAGGGGATCACTCCCTGCAGCGTGAGTCGCCGCACCCCGCCCCCAGGATCGGTCGTCCGTCGCCACCCGTTCAATCTTGCAGCCTGGCACGGCGGCGCGCCGTACGCGACCCTGGCACCACCATGCGGGGCGCCACGCGACTCGGGCCGGCGCTCGCCGTCGTGCTCGGATCCCGATCGGCCGGGGCGACCGAGATCACGGTGGACTGCCCCCGGGTCGAGGGCGAGACGACCGCCGAGCTCCGGGCGCGCGCGCGGCTGACCCTCGACGCCCAGGGCAGGGCGGCGGTGCAATCGGTAACGATCCGGTGCCAGGGGGAAGCGGTCTGGATCGATTGGCAGGCCGTCGACGTGGAGCGGCTGCCCGTCGACACGTCGGCGGGGCTGGTCGAGGGATCCCTGCGCGCGATCGAGGGGCGCCTGGCGGAGGAGCGAGCACCTCTCGAGGGGGCGTCCCTCGACCGGGCTCCGCGCGAGCCGGCGGCCGCGCCCACCCCGGAGCAGGCCCTCCTCGCCCCTCGCCCCGCCCCGGGCGCGCCGCCGCCGGGGGAAGGCGCGCCGACGACACCAGCCGCCCGCCCCGCGCGCCGTCCCGACCTCCCCCGGGCGATCGTCGGTGGCCTCGCGCTCGGCGCGGCGATCGCGCCGCACCCCGACGGCGTCGGGTTCGGACCGGTGCTCCTGCTCGGGCTCGGCTGGCGAGACGTCGTGGGGCTCCTGAGCGAGGGGGTGATCGTCGATCCGGTCGCCTCGACGCTCCTCGTCACCCCTCGCCTGGGCATCGGCTGGGGCGCGCCGTGGGTCGCGCACCATAGACTCGGCGCGGCCGCGTGCTTCGGCGTAGACGGACTCTCCGCGCTCGGGCCCGCCTCCGCCGCGGAGGGGCACCGTACGGACGCGACGCCGCTCCTCGGCGCGGGCCTGCGCGTCGCCTGGAGCCGCCGCCCCACGGCGGCCTGGATCGGCCTCGACGCGAGCTACCGCTTCGCGCAGCTACGCGTGTCCGAACCGCACACCGCCACCCTGCCGCGCGCCACCATGGCGCTCGTCGGCGGGGTGGTGCTTCGGCGGTGAGGCGCCCTCCCGCCGACCGCCACGCGGGCCCGGAGGGCGCGTCGCCCGTTCACACGCCGTCGAGGATGACCCCGACGATGTCCGTGTCGTAGGTCTGGGCGCTGTGATAGGTGCCGCGCATCCAGAGGAGCACCGTCCGGTCGCTGTCCCAGGAGGGCACCACCGGCCGCAGGTTGTCCTGGGTGGAGTTTTGCGTGATGGCCGTCCACTCGAAGGTCTGCCCCTCGTCGCAGGTGGTCCCGCGCCAGATCTCGTGCTTGGCGAAGGTGGTGCTGTCGTCGCGCGGATCGGTGGTCGTCGAGATGTAGATGGTGTTCGGGTTGTTGGGGTGGAGCGCGCCGAGGCCGGTGTAGTCCTGCTCGGAGTCGTAGAGCTTGTGCCCCGCGTTCACCAGGTAGGTGCTCTTCCACGCGGTCCCGTCGAACCGCGCGTAGCCGAAGCGCTTGTCCGGATCGTCGGTGTTGCCGTTGGCCCGTCCCGTGAAGATGAGCGCGATCGTCCCGTCCGGATAGCGCATCAGATCGCAGTTCCAGAGGTGCGTCAGGGTCGCGGAGCCGAGGCGCGAGCCGGTGGCGAAGAGCTTGGTGAAGCGGGTGACGTCCTCGGCGTTTCCGTCGAGCAAGTTGTCGTCGATCTGCGCGCCGCTCGAGTCGAAGACCTTCCCGTCCGCCACGTACCCGTGATAGAGGCTGTTGTCGAAGTCGCGGGGGTGCGCCTCGGTCCCGACGAAGTCGATGCGATCGACGTCGTTGCCCCAGTATTTGTAGTACCCGGCGACGTAGCCAACCGTGGCGGTGCTCGTCAAACGTCCGGCGTAGCTCCAGCTGGAGCCGTCGTCGGACACGAGCAGGTTGGGGCTCGTCTCGGTCGAGCGGACGAAGTTGTAGAGCTGGTCCCCCATGTGCCAGAGGTTCGAGTAGCTCACCGTCCGGTTCGCCGGGGTGGGGCACCCGTGGCCGCTCCAATCGAAGGCTTGCCGCGAGCCCCAGCTCCCGTTCTGGTAGATATTGTAGTAACTATTACAGTCGTCGTTGTGAGTCGTATAGACCGCGACGTACCGGTCCTGCCCCACCTTGGAGATGGCGGCGGTGTTGTGATCGTCCGGGTTCAGGTCCCCTAGCGTGCTCCGCTGGGGGGCGCCGCCGCCGACCAGGTCATACAGCGTGGCCTCGACGTTCCCGTTTCGCCCCCCGTTGATGGCAACGGAGCCAATGATCAGACGGTCCGCCTCCGCATCCACGATGGCGCGCTCGTCCTGGTACCAGCACCAGCCGCCGTCGTCGTTGAACGTGATCACCTCGCCCGGGGTCGCCACGGTCCCGCAGGCGATGGTGCCGACGCCGCCGCCACCCGTTCCCTGCAGACCACCCGTCCCCTCGCCGCCGACACCGCCGTCGCCACCGGACTGCGGCGCGACTCCGCCTTCGCCGGCACCGCCCATCGGGGGCGCACCCGCGCCGCTGCCGCCCGCGCCGCCCGATACCAGAACCCCGCCCGTGTCAGAGCCACCGGACGTCACGACCCCGCCCGTACCGGCGCCACCAGTCGTGACCACGCCGCCCGACGTCTCCAGGCCGCCCGAGCCCGCGCCACCCGTCGTCGCGCCACCCGTGCCACCGGTCAGCACCAGCCCACCCGTGCCGCCGGTCGGCAAGGTTCCGCCACTCCCGAGGCCACCCGTCGACGGCGCGCCCCCTGACCCGGTCGCACCCGTCGCCAGGCCGCCCAGGCCACCGCTGGGCACTCCCCCGATGCCCAGGCCGCCGGTGCCCGTGCCGCCCATGCCGCCGAGCACGCCGGAACCGCCCGATGACGTGCCGCCGACGCCCTCCACATCGTCGTCGGAGCCGCCACAGCCGATGGTGACGAGGAGAAACCATACCGCGTGGGGTGTTCTACTCATGGTGGCGAAGCTCTCTTTTTCTGGGGGCGCTTCTCATTCCCGGATCGCCCCGTGATGATCGCCCTCCTTCCCCGCTGATCCGCCCATTCCATCCGCCTGGAACGTAAAACTTCGCTGTGAATATCCCAACCAGGGCAAAGCCGTCCGTGGCTTCCCCGACCGAGGTGCGGAGCCAGCGACGCGGCGATGAGCCGCAGCCACGGCCGCGTCAGCTCGAGCTCCAGGGATCCGGGAGCACGAACGGGCCGCTGACCTCCGAGCCGTCCGCAGTGGTGAGCAGAATGCCCCCCTCGAGCTGGCCGTCGGCGCGCGTCCGAATGGAGAGGAAGCCGCCCGTCACCGTGAGCTCGATCTGCTCTCCGGGGAAGAACGCGACGCGATCTACCAGTGGAGGCGCAAGCCCATCGGAGAGCGGTTCGAATCCGTAGGTGGCCATCGCGAGGGGGAGCTCGACCGGTGGGGTCATCAGCATCACCGTCACGATCACCTCGTCCTCCTCGTCCTCGGTATCGACGTCGTCGTACCGCCACCGAAGCTCGAATTCCGTGCGGTTGTAGCCGCCAACGTACGATGAGCCGGTGACCGTCAAGGTGACCGACTCCACCGGACGCTCGCCGCCGGAGACCGTCATCCCGAGCGGCGGAGCGGCACAGGAGCAGGTGGGGCAGCCCAAGGGGTCCAGCCACTCGCCGGCGGGGCAGAGGAAGTCGCAGTCGAGGTCAGCGCATTGCACGGGGAAGACGAGCTGACAGCTCCCGTCCGGCGCGCCGACACAGCTCGCGCTCGTGACCTCGGAGTCGTCGAGGCAAAGGCCCATCTCGGCGCAGGCCTCGGGCTCCGAGAAGGACTGCCAATTGGGGTGCGCCTCGTACTCGTCCAGGTACGCCTTGTTGATCGCACGCCGGGTCGCGCCGCAGCAGTGGTCGTAGGGGACGACGATGCACTCCAAGTCCTCCCCACACCGAACCAGATCCGCCTCCGTGAGCGGCGCCTCGCCCCCCGCGCCGGCGCCGCCCGTGTCCGGCTGGGTGCCACCCGTGGGCTGGGTGCCACCCGTGGGCTGGGTGCCACCCGCAGGCTGCGTGCCGCCCGTGGGCGGCGTGCCACCGCCAGCGGGCAGCGCGCCGCCCGCCGGCGTGGAGCCCCCACCCGGTGTGGAGCCGCCCGGCGTGAAGCCGCCGACCCCGACACCACCCGTCGCGATGCCGCCACCGATCGCCCCGCCTTCGCCGGCATCGCCCTCGCCGGTCGCGCCGCCGCTCGTCGCACCACCGACGCCATTCCCCCCGCCGTCCTCCGCGCCATCCCGGTCGACCCGGCCGCCGCAGGCGGCGACGGCGACCATCGCGGCGAACAGCCCCCCCACGCGCAGCCTCCTTGAGCTCAGAAGGATCATCGTGCCTCGACTGTAGCGCCATCCGTCGCGCCCTTCACCGCTCACGGGGCCACGGCCGTGATCTGGGGCCCCGTCACCCCGCGCGCTTCCTCCTCCTGGAACACCGTCGAGAAATACTGGACGGGCGCTGGCCCGGCCCTCATCTTTCCGGCGCCCGCGGGGTCGGTCACACCGCCCCAGAGCAGCGACGGAAAGGGAGTCCTTGAAGACGACGAGGGAATCACCGGGCGGCAAGCCCAGCACCCCAGCCGGGCGGGAGGCACGGGCGACCGGGCCGCTGCGCATCACACCCGCGGGCTTTGGGCTGGTTCGCGTCGGCGAGGAGAATGTCCTCGTCGGCGCCGGCGGGCTCCGCGACGCCATCGACGAGGATCAGGTCGAGATCGAGCTAACGGGCCGCGGTGAACGCGGCCCCCGGGGTCGCGTGGTGCGCGTGCTCGCGCGCCAGGTGCGCCGCCTCACGGGGGTGATGGAAGGGGGCCGGTTCGTCGCCGACGATCGGCGCGTCCCGAGGCCCCTCCGCGTGGACGCCTGGGCCGAGACGGGCTCGGCTTCGTCGGTCGTGGTGGGCGTCGAGGTGCTCGCCGTGGTCGATCCGACGCTGCCCGAAGTAAAACGGGTCCGCGAGTTCGGCGCGCGCGGCACGCCGCGCGTCGAAGAGGACGCGCTCCTCTGGCGCGAGGGCCTCACCGAGGCATTCCCCGACGATGCGCTCGCGGAGGCCGACGCGGCGGTGAGCTCCGTGTACTCCGCAAGGAGCAACGCGCGAGCGGACCTCCGCGGGGTCTCGTTCGTCACGATCGACCCGGCGACCGCCGAGGATCACGACGACGCGCTCTTCGCGCACCGCGGCCCCGGCGGGAGCGCCCGTGTCTTCGTCGCCATCGCCGACGTGGGCGCCTTCGTTCGTGAAGGGGGCGCCCTCGACCTCGCGGCCCGGAGCCGCGGGGCCTCCCTATACTTTCCCTCCCGTGTCCTGCCCATGCTACCGCCCTCGCTCTCGAGCGGAGCGGCGTCGCTGCTGCCTGGCGAGGACCGCGCCGCGATGGTCCTCGAGGTACGCTTCGACGCCTCGCTGACGGTGACCCACTCGCGCCTCGTCCCGGCGCTGATCCGCTCGCGCGCGAAGCTGACCTACGACGACGCCGCGGAGGTCCTCGAAGCCAGGGGCGCCGGCGGTCCGGCCGAGGCGCGGGCACACGCCGAAACCCTCCTCGTCCTCGACGACCTCGCGCAGCGCCTGCGGGAGCGGCGCCGCGCGCGCGGCGCCATCGTCGTGGACACACCCGAGGTGCGGATCGATCTGGATCCCGCGCGCGGGCTGCCGACCCGGATCTCGCGGGTGCCGTCCTCCCCTTGGCTCGCGCGGGCTCATCAGCTCGTGGAGGAGCTGATGCTGCTGGCCAACGAGACGGTGGCCGCAGACCTCGAGCAGCGCGGGGTCGACGCGCTCTTCCGGGTTCACTCGGCGCCGAGCGACGAGCGTGCCCTGCGCATCGTCGAGGCCGCGCGCCGCCAGGGGGTCGAGCTCGATGCTTCGGTGACGCTGGACGCGACGGCGCTTCGAGACGTGATCAAGAACCTGCCCGACCCCAAGGTGCGCGACGAGCTCGCCGCCATGTTCCTCGAGGCCATGCCGGGAGCCCTGTACGCGGCGCGGCGGTACGACCACTTCGCCCTGGCGTCGAGGCAGTACGTGCACTTCACGTCGCCCATCCGCCGCTACGCTGACCTGACGATCCATCGTTCGCTCCGCGCCACTCTCCCTGACCAGCCGCCGGCCTCGGTTTCGCTCGATCCCGAGATCGTCAACTCGACGCAGCAGCGAGCGCGGAGCATCCAGCGCGAGATCGGGGACCTCTACGCCGCGCTGCTGATGCGATCACGAAGGGGGGACGAGCTCACCGGCATCGTGCTTCGGGTCCTGAAGCAGCAGGTGCTCGTCGTGCTGGACGAGCCGGCCGTCGTCGTCCGGTGCCCGCTACCCGCGAGCGCGGTCGCCGAGGGCGCGGAGGTGCACGTCGTCGTCGCCGAGGTGTCGATCGCTCGTCGCGAGGTCGAGGCCGTGCTCTTGCCGGGGCTCGAGCCAGAGTGACCGGGCGGCAGGCTCCGACCGACGCGAGCCGCCTGGACCGGAGAATTCGACGCTCCTTCCGGGGCCCGGGAACATCTCGACCTCCGCGCGACTCGTACCCCGTCGTGCCCAGGCTCGTGCGCTCGCCGTCGCTCGTCGGGTGGCTGTTGCTCGGCGCCTGCGGCACGCCGCTCACCCCGCGACCGC
>CAYZQO010000007.1:0-26769 GCA_964480725.1 uncultured Polyangiaceae bacterium
CGGTTCCGGACGACGGCGGGCGGGCGGCGCGCCATGTACGTCGCGAGGATCGGCGCCGGATCGCGGAGCCCGACGCGCCACCAGGGCTTCCGGTGGCGAGCGACATAGGTCGCCTCGGCGCCGCGCGCGATCGCGTGGCGGAGGAAGCGCTCGATGGCGCGCCGCTCGGCGGCCGGCAGGGCGTCGAGCTCCGCCGGGAGATCGACGACGCGACGGAGCGGCCCGAGCTCGACCAGCTCGCCGCCCGCGGCGAAGAGCTCCCTGGCGCGGGTCACGGCCGGGAAGAGGAACCGCGCCGGCAGCTCGTGCGAGTGCGCCCCGGCGATCCAGACCCCGTTGCTCCCGGTCACCTGTCCGCGGTGGACCCGGCAGAGCTCGCCGAGTTCGACGTGCCCCGCCCGGCGCTCGCACGCCGCGACCGTGGCCGTGGACCAGCGCGCCGCGGCGGCGAGGCGGGCACGTGGGACGCGGCGCCCCCCGGCGAGCGGCGCGAGCGCGGCGAGCGACGCGACCCGCCGGACGGCGACCGCGGGCGGGCGCGCGCCGAGCTCGAAGCAGGCGATGGCCGCCGTCGTTTCGGCATCGGGAAAGACGGGCACCCGCGGGTCGACGAGGTGCAGCGAGAGCCCCCCCAGGGGTCCGAGCAGGAGCTCCCGCACCAGGCGCCCGTAGTTGACATCGAGCCACTCGGCGGCGGTGACGAACACCCCGCGATCGCCGGACGCGCCAAGGTGCGCGGTCGCCAGAAAGAAGTGGACGTGCGCCCCGGCGAGCTGGCTTGCGCCGAGCCCGAGCGCCCCGGCGCGCTCGGCGAGCCAGCGCTTCCAGCGGGGCGCGATGGCGTGGTGGCGCACGTACGGCGGGTTGCCGAGGAAGAGCGTCCTCCCCGTCACCGGGGCGAGCCGCAGCGAGCGAAAATCGCAGCGCTCGACCCGGGCCCGATCCGCCAGACCGGCGGTGGCGAGGTGCGCACGGGCGAGCAGAGCCGCCAGCGGATCCACCTCCACGCCGAAGAGCTCCGCGCGCTCCAGGCGACGGCCGGCGGCGACCAGGAACCGCCCCGATCCCGTCCCGGGGTCGACGACGCGCCGCGGCACGGGCGCGGCACCCCAATCGACCATCGCCGCGACCACCGCGGGCGGCGTGTACGTGGCGCCGAGCGCACGTCGGTCGGCGGCGGCCCGCAGGCGGCAGAAGGCGTCGCCCAGCGGGTCCTCCCCGGCGGCGATGGAGGACCGGAACGCGCGGGTGACGACGGCGGACGGGCGGCTGGCTCGCGCGGCCAGGCGCCGCTCGGCGGCCGACCACCCCGGCACCGCCGCGGCGCCGAGCGCCAGCGCAGCGCCCAGTAGCTCCCGCTCGTCACCGACGGTAGAGGTCACCTCGCTCGGGCGGCACGATACACGCGTCCGCTCACGACCGCACCGCGGTAGGCTCCCGCGGCCATGCGCGCCGTGCTCCACCTGCCCCCCCCGGATCCCGACCCCTCGTTCCTCGCTCCCGGCACGGCCGCGGACCTTCGTGCCCTGCTCGAGCGCGGCGCCGGACACCTGCTGCCCGTCACTGGCCACCTCGCCTTCGAGCAGGTGGTGACCCGCGCGCTCGAGCTCCCGCCCGACGCGCTCCCGGCGACCCTCGTGCTCCACGCGGGGCCCTGGCTCTCGCTCGACACCGAGGGCGCGACGGCGCTCGGGCTCGACGAACGTTTCGAGCTCGAGAGGCAGCGCACGACGGAGCGGGTCGAGCAGACGCTGGCCGACGCCTTCGATCACCTCGGCCGCGAGGATCTCGCCGGGGCCCGCCAGCACTACGAGACGGCCGACGCGCTGCTCGGCGACGAGCCAAGCGCGCGGCACGCCCTGGTGCTGGTGTCCCTCGGCGAGCTCGAGCGCGGCCAGGGTCGCGCCCAGGAAGCGGCCCAGCTCCTCGACCGGGCCCTGGCGATCGCGCCCAACCACATCGGTGCGCTGCGCGGCCGCGCGGCGCTCGCCCGCGACCAGGGAGAGAGCGTCGTGGCCGCCGCGCTGCTGCACCGACTGGTGCCCCACCTCGACACGGACGCGGAGCGCCTGGACGCCCTGAGCCGGATCGCGACCGAGTCCCTCGGCGCCGCGCGCGACGCCATCGCACAGGCGCTGGTGCTCCGCCCCGGCGACCGCTCGCTGCTGGAGCGGCTCCGCGCGGTGCACGAGGCGGCCGGGAACTGGGCGCCGGCCGTGGACGTCAGCGTCCAGATCGCCGAGGGCATCGCGGAGCCGAAGGAGCGGGCGCAGTGCCTGGTCCAGGCCGCGCGCCTCGCCAGCGAGAAGGCCCAGAGCCTCCCGCGCGCCATCGCGCTCTACGAGGCGGCGATCGAGGACGACCCCGGGGTGCCGGGCGCCTTCGCGGCCATCGAGGCCGACCTGGTCCGCGCCAGCGATCACCACGGCGTCACCCTCGCCTACGAGCGGCAGCTCGAGCGCCTCGGCGGCGCCGACGGTGAGGCCCGGGTCGAGCTCTTGCGCAAGCTCGCGCACACCCACCGCCGCCAGCTCCAGGATCCCAGGAGCGCCATCGTGGCGCTGGATCGCCTGGTCCTCGAGCGCCCCGAGGACGCCGACGCCCGGATCGAGCTCAGCGAGCTGCTCCGCGAGACGGATCAGATTGCGCTCGCGACACGGGTCCTCGAGGCCGCCGCCGAGCTCGCGCCCGAGCGGGCCGGAACCTACCGCTCGCTCCTCGCGCTCTTCGACGGCGCCGGCGACGCCGACCGCGCCTTCGGCGCGAGCTCGGTGTTGGTGGCCCTGGGCGAGGCGGACCTCGACGAGCAGCTCCGCTACGCGCAGTACGCCCCCGAGAGCCTGCCCGCGATCGCCACCCCGCTCGACGACGACGTCTGGGAGCTCCTCACCGGGGCGCCGTACCCCGGGGCGGTCCACACGCTGATGGCCGCCATCGAACCGGCGGCGCTCGCGGCCTGGTTCGAGGAGCACGGCGCGGTCGCCCGCGGCTCGATGCCCCCGCCCGCCACGCGCCAGGACCCACAGCGGTCGACGATCCTCGCCGTCAAGACCTTCGAGTGGGCGAACCGCACCCTCGGCCTCCCCCCGCATGCCATCCACGCGACGCCGCAGAACGCGCGCCTCACGGTGGCGACCCTCCCGTCGCTAGCGCCGGCGGTGGTCCTGGGGCGCGCAGCGCTGAGCGGTCGCTCGCTGACGGAGCTCGCGTTCATGGCCGGCCACCACCTGGCCTTCTCGCGACCGGGCTGCCGCTTGCTCGCCTTCTTCCCCGAGCTCGACTCGCTCCGTCGCCTCGCCGCCGCCGCCGCCGCCGCCGTCCAGCCCGAGCTCGGGGCCGGGCTCGACGAGGGCGCCCGCGCACTCCGCGATCGGCTCGGCGCCCACCTCGACGCGCCCCACCGCGATCGCGCCGCCGCGGCGGTCGCCGAGCTCCTCGCGGGCGGCACGGTGGACGTCGGCGGCTGGCTGCGCTCGATCGAGACCACCGCTTGTCGCGCCGCCCTCCTGCTCTCCGGCGACGTGACCGTGGCGACGAGCGTCCTGGCCATCACCGGCGCGCCGCCCGACGGCCGCACCGCGCGCGAGCGGGCGCGGCAGCTCTTGCCGTTCGCCGTCTCGCAGCCGTACTCCGCCCTGCGCCACCTGCTCGGGATCGCCGTCGGCGGACGCGGGTCCGCACCCGCGCCGGCGGCGTGAGGTGGCGGCACGGCGACGGACCGCTCCGGGAGCGGTGAGGCGGCGAGCTCGGACGAGGGCAGCGACGCGAGCGTCGAGGGCACCGATGCCGAGGAAACAGCGGCTCCCCGACGACGTTGACCGAATGGTCACGCACCGGGCCGACGGCAGGGCTACCCTCCCCAAGGGCGGTGCTTCCGCGACCTCCGCGTGCGGCGACGCCACCGCGATGAACCCTGGTTTTCCGTGATGGGCGCCGAGCACATCGACGAGTTCGTCACCACCCCGGAGCGGGGTCGGGCCGAGTCCGCGGCGCGCGATCTCGCGGAACCCGATCCCTCCGCGCCCGCCGAGAGCACGACAGAATCCCGTCAGCAGTCTCGGATTCGGAGAGTCTGCTTGGTGAACGTGGTGTCGGTGGTGTCGAGCCTGGCCATGGTGAGCGGTTTGGCCGCAGTCAACATCGCCATCTGGACCGAGCACTACGGGAGCGGCCCCCCGTACTTTGGCCGCACCGTCAACCTGGACAAGTGGACGAGCCCGGTGTCGACGATGCTGCTCCTCAATGCAGGCGTCCTGGCGATCGTCGCGCTAGTCGCGATCGTCAGGCGCCGGGTTCTCCGGCCTCCAACGGTCCGTTGAGGCAGGGCGAGAATCCCGCCGGAACCGTCGGTGGACGCAGATCCGCGCCCGCGCCGGGGGCGTGAGGTGCCGGAGCGGCGACGCCCCCGGCCCCGCTCACCGCGCGTCGAGGCCGCGCCGGAGAGACCCGACGAAATCGCGGACGCCGCGCTCTCGCTCCTCGGGCGAGCCCGCCGCGGCGATCACCTGCACCAGCGCGGTGCCGACCACCACGCCGTCCACTCCGCTGTCCGCCACCAGGCGCGCCTTCTCGGGCGAGGTGATGCCGAAGCCGACGACCACGGGCAGCCCCACGCGCTCGCGGAGCGACGCCGCGGCCGCGGCCGCCTCCGCCAGGGGCGCGGCGCCGCTGCCGGTGACGCCCGTGAGCGAAACGTAATAGACGAAGCCGCGCGCCCCCCCGACGACGAGGGGCTCCCGCTCCCGACCCGTGGTGGGGGCGACCAGCGGGATCATGGCGAGCCCCGCTGTGGCGGCCGCTCCGCGGAGCTCCTGCCCCTCCTCCGGCGGCAGATCGACCACCAGGATCCCGTCCGCGCCCGCGGCGGCCGCCGCGCGCGGAAGCTCGCCGGGCCCGAAGGAGAGGATGGGGTTGTAGTAGCTGAAGAGCACGATCGGGGCCGCGGAGCGCGCGCGCACGGCGCGAGCGACCTCGAGCGCGGCCCGGAGCGAGCCGCCCTGCTGGATCGCCCGGTACGCCGCGGCCGCGATCACCGGCCCGTCCGCCGTGGGATCGCTGAAGGGGACCCCCAGCTCGAGCACGTCGGCGCCAGCCTCGACCGCGGCGAGCGCGGCGCGCGTGGACTCTTCGACGCTGGGATCGCCGACGGTCAGGTAGCACACCAGCGTCGTGCGCCCCTCGGCGCGGCGTGCCCGGAACCGTCCCTCGAGGTTCTCTGCGGTCATGACGCCCTCCCGCGCCAGGCGAGCAGTGTCGCCAGATCCTTGTCGCCGCGCCCGGAGACGTTGACCAGGACATCGACCGGACGGCCGCGCCGCGCCGCCTCCGCGCGCGCGACGTCCGCCACGCGGGCGAAGGCGTGCGCGGTTTCCAGCGCGATCAGGATCCCCTCGGTGCGGGCAACCTGCTCCACCGCCTCGAGCGCCTCGATGTCGGTGGCGGACAGGTAGGTCGCGCGCCCGGTCGCGTGGAGCTGCGCATGCTCGGGGCCCACCCCGGGGTAATCGAGGCCGGCGCTCACCGAGTGCGCCTCGAGGATCTGCCCGTCGGCGTCCTGGAGCACGAGCGACCGGGAGCCGTGGAGCACCCCCACCCGCCCGGCGCTCAAGGTCGCGGCGTGACGGCCGGTCGCGATCCCCTCTCCGGCCGCCTCGACGCCGTAGAGGGCCACGTCGTCGCCGAGGAAGCTGCGAAACAGCCCCAACGCGTTGGAGCCGCCGCCGACGCAGGCGACCGCCGCGTCGGGAAGGCGGCCCGCGCGCGCCAGCGCCTGCTCCCGCGCCTCGTCCCCGATCACGCGCTGCAGCTCGCCCACCAGCGCGGGGAAGGGGTGCGGCCCCGCCACGGAGCCCACGCAGTAGTGGGTGGTGCGCACGTTGGTCACCCAGTCGCGGAGCGCCTCGTTCATCGCGTCCTTGAGGGTGCGCGAGCCGGAGGTGACCGGGACCACTCGGGTGCCCAGTAGCTCCATTCGCGCGACGTTGGGGGCCTGCCGCGCGATGTCCACCTCACCCATGAACACCTCGCAAGGCAGATCGAGGACCGCGCAGGCGGTGGCGGTGGCGACGCCATGCTGACCCGCGCCGGTTTCGGCAATGACACGCCGCTTGCCGAGGCGCCGGGCGAGCAGCACCTGGCCGAGCGCGTTGTTGATCTTGTGGGCGCCCGTGTGACAGAGATCCTCACGCTTGAGCCACAGGCCAGCGATGCTGGCTCCCGCCGGATCGAGCGCGCGCGCCAGCCGCTCTGCACGATAGAGCGGCGTGGGACGCCCGACGTAGTGCTCGAGCAGCCCGCGCCACTCGCGCTGGAACTCCGCGGAGGGCACGTGCTCCGCGAAGGCGCGCTCGAGCTCCTCGAGCGCGGGCACCAGCGTCTCCGCCACGAAGCGCCCGCCGAACTCGCCGAAGTAACCGCGTCGCGCGGTCGCCGCCGAACCGGTCTGCATGGTGCGCGCAGTCTGCCCCCGCCGCTCGCGATCGGAAAGCCCGTTCCAGCTACGCCGGACGGCCGCGGGCGGCCGCCACGAAGGCGCTGACCCGCGCGGCGTCCTTGCGGCGGGGATCCCCGGCCCGCTCGACGCCGCTCGCGACGTCCACCCCCCAAGGGGCCACCGCCGCCACCGCGTTGGCGACGTTGCCTGGGTGAAGGCCCCCGGCCAGGACGATCGACCGCTCCCGGGCCAGGTCGGCGACGAGCGACCAGTCGAACGCCTGACCCGTGCCCCCGAGCGCGCCCGGGACCTTGGCATCGACGAGCACGCGCGCGCCGGGCGCGCGCCGGGCGCGCTCGACATCGGCGGCGTCACCGATGCGGACAGCCAGGAAGGCCCCGGCCACCCGCGCCAGCACCTCGGGATCGATATCGTCGTGGATCTGCACCCAGTCGACCCCCAGCGCCGCATGGAGCGCGCGGAGGTCGTCCGCGGGCAGGGCGCGCACCACCGCCACGGTTTCCAGCCGACCGGCCACGGCGGCGACGATGGTCCGGGCCTGCGCGGGTTCGACCTGGCGCGGCGAGCCGGGCACGAGGTTCACGCCGACGGCGCTCGCCCCCGCCGCGCAGACGAGCTCCGCGTCCTCGACGCCCGTGACCCCGCAGATCTTGACGTACAAGCCGCCTCCGTCGCTGGTCCGCACCCCGCGGGGGTCCGGCAGGACACCCCCCCCCGCTACCGTCCCCCGCCGCGCCTCAATCGATCTTCAGGAGCTCCTTGACGGTCGCGATCACCTGCGGCGCCTGGATCGGCTTGGTGATGTACGCGTTGGCGCCGAGCTGCAGCGCCCGCTGGCGGTCCTCGTGCGACCCCTCCGTGGTGATGATCACGATGGGCGTGTCCTTGTGCACCGGATCGCTCCGCACCCGCTTGACGAGCTTGAGCCCATCCATGATCGGCATGTTGATGTCCGTCACGATGATGTCGTAACGGGCCGAGGCGAGCTTGCGGAGACCATCGACGCCGTCGTCCGCCTCGGTGACGCGGAGGTTCTTCACCCTGGCCAGGGCGAAGACGAGGAGCTGCCGCATCATGGGTGAGTCTTCGACGATGAGACAGGAGTATTCGGCCATGGGCACCATCAAACACTCAGATCGAGGAAGGCCTCGAGCCCCGGGATCCGCTGCTCTGCCTGCACGAACAGGGTGGCGCCGACGAGCGCCACAGCGGCGTGCTGACCGAGCAGTCGGAAGAGCTCGAAATCGATGTTCGTGAGGCTGGTCTTCTGGGAGAGCATCGAAAAGACGGCAATCACGCCCACGACCTGCTCGTCCACGGTGAGCGGGAGAACCACGGCTGGCTGTGCGATGGAGCCCTGGCTCGGGTCGCTGCGCTCGTCGAAGAGGCTGGTGGCCGTCCGAAGCGCGCCCGCGACCCGGGGATCCTCCGCGCCAATGGGGACGATGTCCTCCGAGGCGACGCCCTCCGAGGCCACCGGGACGAGCTTCTGACCGTCCGCCGAGCGGAGGTACACGCCGTAGCGCTCGGCCCCCACGAGCTGGGCCAGGATCTCTTTGATCCGCCGCGTCACCCGGCGCGGCGACAGGCTCGAGTGCAGCTGGTTCGATGCCACGAAGAGGTTCGCCATGTCGGCGAACTCCTGCTCGACCTGGCGGAACCGCTCGTCGAGCGCCGTGGTTTCCGCCTCGGCGTGGCGGGTCCTCGACGCCAGCTCGCGCTTCTCCGCCTCCAACTCCTCGATCCGGGCCGCCAGGCGCCGGATCGCGTCGTCCTCCTCGAGCCGGGCCCGGAGCTCTGCGTTCTCCCGCTCGAGGGCCTCCATGCGCGCGCCGACGCGCTCGATCTCCGCGGCAAGATCCTCCCCGAGGCGACCGCCCCGCGGGAAGGTCCGCAGCAGCTCGTCCCGCTCCCGAGCAAGATCCGGGGGCTCGGAATCGGGGCCGCGCGCGGAGGGCGGTGACTTGCCTTCGTTCATGGATTCGTCCCACGGGGGGGGGGCCACCGCGAGCGGCTCCGACGGTAACACGCTCTCCCCCGGGGAACCACCACCCGCACGGGCCCGGCGGCGACCCGGGGGCGTGGTCCTGGCGCGCTACCCGGAACCCGCTCCCCCCACCTGACCCACCCATTCGGCGAGCTCCCCGCGGAGCACGCGCGGCGCGCGTCGGAGCGCGGCGAGGTCCCGACACCCGGTCAGCAGCAGGGCTGCGCGGAGCTCGTGCTCCACCGACTCGAGAAACGCCGCCGCGCGCGCCGGGCCGCCGTCGTCGAGCGCACGGAGCACATGCCGCGCGATCCCTCCCACAGACGCGCCGAGCGCGATCGACCGTGCCACGTCGAGCCCGCTCCCGAGCCCCCCGGTGGCGAAGAGGGTCTCGAACCCGAGCGGCGCGAGCAGCGCCACGCTCGCCGCGGTGGGGATGCCCCAGTCCCAGAACGCCTCGCCCAGGGCGCGCCGCTCCGCGGCCGCCCGCTGCGTCTCCACGCCGACCCAGGAGGTGCCGCCGGCCCCCGACACGTCCACGTGACGCACCCCCACGCTCCGCAGCCGCCGCCCCACGCCCGCGGAGAGCCCGCACCCGGTCTCCTTGACGACCAGCGGGACCGGGAGGCGCTCGGCCAGCTCTCCCAGGCGCTCGAGCCCACGGGAGAAGTCGCGATCACCGTCGGCCTGGACCAGCTCCATCGCCGGGTTCAGATGGACGCAGAGGGCGTCAGCCCCCACCTCGCCCACCAGATCCGCGAGCGCCTGATCGCTCATGGACCGCGCCTGAACGATCCCGACGTTGCCGAGCAGAAGCCCGGTGGGCATGACGTCCCGGACCTGGAACGACGACCGCGTCTCGGGCCGCAGCGCCATCGCCCGCTGGCTGCCGAGGCCGAAACCATACCCTCGCTCCTCCGCGATGGTCGCAAGCTCGCGGTTGATCGCCCCGGCGCGGGCGTTCCCCCCCGTCATCGCCGCGATCAGGAGGGGGGCGCGGAGGCGCTTGCCGAGCACGGTGACGGACAGGTCGACCCGGGCGAGATCGAGGTCGGGCAGCGCGTCGTGGACGAGCCGCACGCACTCGAGGAGCGTCGTCTGGCCTCGAAACGCGACGTCCCCTCGCGCCGCCAGGTCGAGGTGGTCGAGCTTGCGCTGGCTGATGTCGCTCATGATCGAATCGGTGGACGCCCGGGAGCGCCGTGCGGGGGCGAGTCTCGCCCGAGGTCGCGCCCCTTGTCACGCTGGGCGCGGTGGCGGAATCCGCCGAGGCCGGGCGCGGTCCCGACGCCGCGCTCGACCGATTGACGAGGCCCCCCCCATCTCCTAGGGTGCGGCTGGAAAATGTCGGGCAAGACGAGGGTTTCCGCGCCCAAGGCCCGTCCGAGCGCCACCGCGCCGCGGTCGGGGCGGGGCGCGCCGTCACCGGCGCGCGGGCGCCGCGGCGCGCCCCACGCGAAGGCCCTCTCGCCGAACCCCTTCTCGGCCCTGGCCGCCGGCATCAAACGCGACGTGGACGCGCGCCTGACCCGCCTGCTCGACGCGAGGCTGGTCGCCGCGCGCGCGGTCGGCCCGGAGTTCGCTGAGCTCGTCGCGGCCGTCCGTGACCTCAGTCTTCGGGGTGGCAAGCGCCTCCGGGCCGCGCTCCTCATCGCCGGCTACCGCGCCGCCAGCGCGCGGGCATCGCTCGATCCCGCGCTCGACGCGGGCGTCGCACTGGAGCTGCTCCAGTCCTATTTCCTCATCCACGACGACTGGATGGACGGCGACACGGTGCGCCGCGGCGGTCCCGCGGTGCACGTGATGCTGGGCAAGCGCTTCGGCTCGAGCGCGCTGGGCGAGCGGGCCGGGATCCTGGCCGGCGACTACGCCGCCGCCCTTGCCGCCGACACCATCGCCAAGGTCGCGGCGGCACCACCGCGCCTGACGCGCGTGGGGGCCGCGTTCGCCGAGATGCAGCTCGACGTGGTCGCCGGTCAGCAGCTCGATCTGCTGGGGAAGTCCGCGAGCTTCGAGGCCGTGTACACCCTGAAGACCACCGCCTACACCGTGCGCGGTCCGCTGCGTATCGGGGCCCTGCTCGGCGGCGCCTCGTCGCGGATCCTCGACGCGATCGATCGCTTCTCGCACCCGATCGGGATCGCGTTTCAGCTGCGGGACGACGTGCTCGGGGCCTTCGGCGATCCCGCGCAGACGGGCAAGCCGCTGGGCACCGATCTCAGGACGGGCAAGCGCACGCTCCTGCTCGATCTGGCGCTGCGACGCGCTCGGGGCCGCGACCACCGCCTGCTCCGGAGCGTCATCGGCAACCCCGAAGCGACCTCCGAGCGGGTCGCACAGGCGCTCGCGGCCGTGGAGCGCTCGGGGGCTCGCCCGGCCGTCGAGGCGCGGATCGAGGCGCTCACCCAGGAGGGGCTCGCCGCCCTCGGCACGGCTCCGCTCACCGCGAGCGGGCGGGCGCTGCTGGTCGGCGCCGCCTCGATCCTCACCGCACGGCGCTCCTGAGCGTGGCGTGAGCATGGCGCGGGCGAGCGGCAAGGTGATCCTGCTCGGCGAGCACGCCGTCGTGTATGGGGTGCCCGCCATCGCGGCCGGCATCGGCGCGGGCGCGACGGCCCACGCCGAGCGCGTCGCCCACGGCGCCCCGGCCTCGATCGTGCTCGGTGACCGCTCGGCGACCACGGCGGACGATAGCGAGCTCGGCCGCGCGCTCGCCGCCCTCCTCGCAGCGCTCTCGGCGCCGCCCCTCGCGCTGCGCGTCGCGCTCGAGGTACCGCCGGGGTGCGGGCTCGGTGCCTCGGCTGCCGCCGGGGTGGCCTCGGCGCGCGCCGTGCTCGCCTGGCTCGGCTCGAGCCCTCCCGAACAGGAGCTGCCCCCGACCACAGAGCGGGTGCTCGCCGCGGCCGCCGCCTGGGAGCGCGTCTTCCACGGCAACCCCTCCGGGATCGACGCGGCCGCCGCGGCCCACGGCGGCGTGCTCGTCTTCCGGCGCGCCGAGGGCCACGAGGCCCTGCGCCTCCGCGCCCCGCTCCCGCTCGCCGTCGCGGTCGCCGGGCCGCCGGCGAGCACCCGGGTGATGGTGGAGGCGGTGGCGGAGCTGCGGCGACAGCAGCCGGGCCGCGTGGACGCGGCCCTCCGCGGGATCGAGGGGCTGGTCGGTGACGCGCGCCGCCACCTCGAGTGGCACGATCTGCCCGCGCTCGGCGGCGCGCTCGACGCCAACCACGCGCACCTGCGAGACCTCGAGGTTTCGACCCCAGAGATCGAGCGAGCGATCGCGCTCGCCCGCGGCGCGGGAGCGCTCGGCGCCAAGCTCACCGGCTCCGGTGGGGGCGGGGCGATCATCGCGTTGGCGCCGGATCCGGAGCCCGTCCTCGCGGCGTGGCGGGCCGGGGGCTACCGTTGCTTCGCCACCTCCGTCGCCGCAACCCCGCCCATCGCCTGAGCCGGCCCGGAGCGCGACCGACGACGGCAGGGCACTCGGCGCCTGCCCAGCCGGAGGTCTTGGCCCGACGTCAGCGCTCCAGGTCGACGCCGACGAGCTGCCGCTCGCCGCCGTGACTCGCCGGCTCGTATCGCAGCTCGAGCCGACGGGCCCGCTTGGAGAGCTCGAAGCTGACGAAGCCCCGGGCACGCTCGCCCTGCCCCAGGCGCGCCGCCCTGAGGCGCGGCTCGCAGCCCTGGAGCGTCGGGCGGTACAGCAGCCCGTCCGCGTCCGCGATCTGTGCGTAGAACGGGTTGACGTGAACGTCGCGCTCGACCAGCCCCTCGATGAGGAGCTCGACACCGAGGACGGTATTGCCCTCCTTGAGGTACGGTGGCGGGCACTCTTTGACGGCACCGACGGTGAGGGCGAACTCGCGTGCCTCGACGCGCTCACCGAGGCGGCGAAGGGACCCGGTCCGGCTCGAGCCGTCCTCCGGAGACGTCACGCCCCCCTCGACGACGGCCAGCGACGGTCCCGAGCCGGAGCGACCCCCCGGATCGGCGCCGCGGCAGCCGGTCAGCGAACCCCCGGCCGCGACGAGCAGGCCCAGGACCGCACCGCCCTGGAAGCCGCCCCGGGAGCCGCGCCAGAGGGACGCCCAACCTGCCGCGTGTCGCGAAGCTTGCACCGTGCTGGCAAGGTCAATATGACGGCCTTCGCCGCCCCGCAACCGCAAGACACCCCATGCGCCTCGCTCACCTCGCCTCCCCGCTGCCCTGGCTCGTCCTCACCCTGCTCGGGTGCAACCGAAGCCCGGAGGGGAGCCCGGGGAACCCGAGCGCAGCGAGCTCCGCCACGCCGAGCGCAACGGCGAGCCTCCCGGCTCCGGTCGCGATCGCACTCGGGACCGTACGGGGTCGGGTGACGATCGAGGGCGACCCCCCGCCCACGAGCGCCGAGATCCTGGCGAAGATCCCCGCCGACTGCGCCTCCGCGCGCGAGTTCTACGGGCCCCTCTTCCGCCGCGGCCCGGACGGGGCGCTCGCCGATGCGCTGGTCGCGGTCACCGGCTACCGCGGGGTGCCGCCGACGCGACGCCCCGTCGAACGCGTGACCGCCGAGGGCTGCCGCTGGGACAAGCGCACAGTGGCGCTCGGGACCGGGCAGCGGCTGACCGTCGCGGCCAACGATCGCTTCGGCTACGTCCCCTCGCTGACGGGGGGGAACACGCCGTTCTCGATGATCCCGGTTCCCGGCGGCGAGCCGGTCGAGATCACGCCCCCCAAGCCGGGGAGGTTCGCCCTGGTCGACGCCGCGCACCACTTCATCCGCGCGGACGTGTTCGTCCTCGGCTATTCGACCTTCGACGTCACCGGCGTCGACGGCCGCTTCGAGATCGCGGAAGTGCCCGCCGGCAGGGTCAAGGTGAACGCCCTGCTCCCGGTGCTGATGGTCACGGCCGAGCGCGAGATCGAGGTGCGCACGGGGGAGGTCACCGAGGTGAACCTGACGCTCCGCTTCGACGAGCGCCTGCACCGCCCCGACCCGAGCGCCGCCCCGGTGACCGCGGCCAGCGCCGCTCCCTCGGCATCGGCGGCCGCCGTCGCCGCCCCCTCCGCGCGCTGACCGTGCTGGCGGGCCGCTCCCGTCGGCGCCGCTACCGCGACGGGGCGGGTGGCGCCGCCGCGGGACCCGCGAGCGCGGCCTCCAGTCGCCGTTGCACCGCCGCTGCCAGCGGCTCCCCGTCCGCCGCCGGCGGCGGGTGCGCCGAGAGCCAGGCCCGCGCGGCCTCCTCACCGACCTCGCGCGCGAGCAACTCGGCGAGCAACGCGACGCCGAGCGGCGTGGGACGCGAAAGGTCCGTCGGGAGCCCACCCGCGAACGCCTCGAGCTCCCCCCGGTCGCCGAGGAGCGAGGCCGCGACGACGATGGCGATCCACGCATCGGCGTCGCTCGGGTCCGCCGCGAGGGCCAGCGCGCCCGCGTCCGCCGCGAGCTCCGGGCGACCGAGCGCGGCGGCGCGCAGCGCGAGCGTGCCCTCCCGAACGCCGGCACGCGCCGCCACCGCTCGGGCGGCCTCGAGCTCCTGCGCCAGGAGGGCCTGATCCAGCTCCGCCCGCGCCCGGTTTCGGCGAGCGTCCGGCGCTGGCGCCGCGCCCACCCGCTGGCGCCCCTCGTCGGCGCGCCGCGCCAGGGCCTCGTCCCCCTGGCGCGTGGCCAGCGCCGCCAGCGCGACCCACCCCGCCCGCGCCGTGGGCTCGCGGAGCACCAGGGCCTCGAGCCACCGGCCCGCTCCCGTCGGATCGCCGCGCTGCTCGAGCGCCCGGGCGTAGATCAGCGTCCCCTCGACGGAGTCCGGCTCGGTCTCGACGGCGCCCCGGGC
Organism: uncultured Polyangiaceae bacterium; assembly: GCA_964480725.1. Lineage (GTDB taxonomy): Bacteria > Myxococcota_A > Polyangia > Polyangiales > Polyangiaceae > JAFGBI01. The sequence continues at coordinate 14,252 of CAYZQO010000007.1, forward strand.
GTCGCCGAGCGCGCCTGCGACGTCTCCGCGCGCCAGGGCGCAATCCGCGCGCGCGCGCAGCAGCGAGGCGGCGCCGGGCTGGAGCGCCTCGGCGCGGGCGAAGGCGGAGCGCGCGCCGTCGGGGTCATCGGTGCAGCGCAGCGCGCCCACCCGCGTCCAGGCCTCGCTGCTGTCCGGATCGAGCTCGAGGACGCGCGCGTACTCCGCGAGCGCGGCGGCCCGCTCGCCGCGCACGTCGGCGCGCCGCGCCCGCGCGTAGGCGGCGATCGCCCGCTCGTCGACGCGGCGCGTGACCACGGTGACACCCTCGACCCGCCGCGCCACGCCCCGGGTGGGCGCGGCGCAGCCCCCGATCAGACACCCGAGGACGATCCAGCGAGCCCGCACCGCGCCCCGCCTCGAATCGTCAACGCCCGTCGCGCAGATCGGCGAGCGCCCGCGCGGCGGCCTCGAGCGTGACGACGCCGCCGCGCACCAGGCGCTCCACGACCAGATCGAGCTCAACGCCGGAGGCCCCGACCGTCACCGCGACCGAACGCGCGTGGAGCGCCATGTGACCACGCTGGATGCCCTCGGTCGCGAGCGCCCGCACGGCTGCGAGGTTCGACGCCAACCCCACCGCGGCGGCGATGAAGGACAGGTCCCGCGCCGAGGTAACGCCGAGCAGCGCGAGCGCGGCGCGGGCGCCGGGGTGAACGCGCAGCGTGCCCCCCACGGTCCCGAGCGCCATCGGCAGCTCCAGCGCGCCGATCAGCGCGTCCCCGTCGCGCCGCCAGGTGGCCAGCGGCTGGTAGCGGCCCCGGCGCGCAGCGAAGGCGTGGGCGCCGGCCTCGACGGCACGCCAGTCGTTTCCGGTCGCGACTGCCACCGCGTCGATGCCGTTCATGATCCCCTTGTTGTGGGTGGCCGCCCGGTACGGATCGCTCTCTGCGAAGCGCGACGCCCGCTCAATGGCCGCGCCGATCTCGAGCCCCTCCGCCCCTGGACCCGCCGCGCCGCGTCGCGGCAGCGCGCTCGCGGGAACCCGACAGGTCACGCGCACCCGCCGCCGGTCAGCGAGGTTCGACAGGATGCGGAGGCCGAGCGTGCCCCCCGCGAGCTCAGCGACGCGCGGCCCCAGCGCCTCGGCGATCGTGTTGACCATGTTCGCGCCCATGGCGTCCTGGCAGTCCACCAGGACGTGCACAATCAGGCGACCCCGACCCAGATCCCGGACCTCGATCTCACGCGGCCCCCCGCCGAAGGGGCGCAGCCCCGGCGCGGCCTCCGCCGCGCGCTCGAGCAACTCGGCACGAGCGCCGTCCAGCGCGGCCGTGGCGCTCGAGACGTCCGCGACGTCGCGGACCTCGATCTGGCCGATCATCAGCGCCTCTGGCTGCTCGGCGAGGAAGCCGCCGCCGGCACGCGCCATGCGGGCCGCGTTGGAGGCGGCCGCGATCACGCTCGGCTCCTCGACGACCATCGGGACCAGCCGGTCGACCCCGTTCACGCGAAAATTGAGCGCGATCCCGAACGGGAGCGCGTAGGTCCCGATGACGTTCTCAGTTACATTGTCCGCCACCGACGGATCGATCCCGCCCGCCTCGACGGCGGCGGTCAGCTCCTCGAGGGGTAACCCTGCCCACTCCGCGATCCTCGCTCGGCGCTCGGCGACGGAGAGCCCGTGGAAACCCGGGATCCGAGACTCCTTCATGGGCTCCTTCGTACCACGCCCCGCCGGCCCCCCGCCGCGATTTCATGCCATCCGCCCGACGGGATCGGGTAGATTACGGCTCCAGGAGGGGCTCTTGAAGCTGTACACGTTCAGTGGCGCACCGAACCCCCGCAAGGTCGCGATCTACCTCGCGGAGAAGCGGCTCGACCTCGAGACGGTGACGGTCAGCACCGCCGGGAGCCGACACCGTGCCCGCGATCTGCTGGCGACGCACCCGATGTCCGCGGTGCCCGTGCTCGAGCTCGACGACGGGCGCAGCCTGAGCGAGCCCGACGCCATCATCGAGTATCTCGAGGAGCTCCACCCCTCCCCGCCGCTGATCGGAGCCGACGCCTGGTCCCGCGCCGTCACCCGCGAGATCATGTCCATCGCCGAGCGCGGGCTGCTCGACGCCGCCCTGATCGCCACCGAGCAATCGTCCCCCGAGTTCCGCGACCACGTCGAGCCGAGCCCGACGCTGCTCGCGGCGGTGCGGGCGCGCTTCACGCGCGCCGCGCTCCTGTTCGACGCCCTGCTCGAACACCACCCCTGGCTCGCCGGGCCCAGCTTCACCGTGGCCGACATCACCGCCTTCGTCGCCATCGAGCACGGCGAGGACTGCGGCTGCGCGCTGCCCGCCGACGCGACGCGAATGCAAGCCTGGCTTGCCCGCGTGCGGGCACGTCCGAGCGCGCAGCCCTAGAGCACCGACCAGTTTGCCAACGGCGTCGGCGCCCTGAGAAACGCCCCCCTGCGGGGCGAGGGGGCGTTTCCCAGGGCGCCTTTGGCGAGATCTGCTGCTCGCTCGTTGCTCTAGGTCGTTGATTCTTCGCGGCAATCAAACCGATTGCCGCTCTAGCCGGCATCCCAGCCGCGCCCGAACCGGGTCACGGCGCGGCAGACACGACGGTCGGCGCGGCCGAGAACCCGGCCCCGACGGACACGGGGAAGACCCCCCACCACAGGACCAGGAAGGCGGCGACGCCGAGCGCCACCGCGACGGACCCGGACCGCATGGGCAGGGCGCGCGGCGCGGCCGGCGCGGGCTCTCGCATGTAGAGGTACACCAGCACGCGGAGGTAGTAGTAGGCGCCAACGAGGCTGTTCAACAGGCCGATGACGGCGAGCGCGTAGAGCTCCGCGTCGATGGCCGCCTGGAACACGGCGAGCTTGCCGAAGAACCCCGCCGTCGGCGGGATCCCCGCCAGCGAGAGCAGGAAGAGCGAGAAGACCAGCGCCACGGCGGGGTGACGGCGCCCGAGGCCGGCCAGATCCTCGTAGGACACCGCCTCGGCGCCCCGGCTGCCACAGAGGATCAGCGCCCCGAAGGCGCCGACGGTCGAGACGGTGTAGGCGAGCAGGTACACGAGGACGCTCGCCTCGGCGGCCTCCGACCGGACCACAGCCACGACGCCGACCAGCAGGTAGCCGGCGTGCGCGATCGACGAGTAGGCGAGCATGCGCTTCACCGACTCCTGACGCCCGGCGATGAGGTTCGCCACCGTCATGGTCACCACCGCGAGCGCGGCCAGCGCCGGCGGCCAGCCGGACCCCCAGCTCATCAGGCGGTCGTCCCCGAACGCGCCGAGCAGGACCCGCAGCAGAATCGCGAAGGCAGCGCCCTTGACGACCACCGCCATGAACGTCGTCGTCGGCGTCGGCGCCCCCTCGTAGGCGTCGGGGGTCCACATGTGAAACGGCACCGCCGCCACCTTGAACGCCAGCCCAGCGACGATCAACGTCATGGCCACCAGCACCAGAGAGGCCGGCACCGTCGCGCCCGCGGTCCCGATGGTCCGCACCGCGGCGCCGATCCCAACGAGGTCGGTGTGCCCCGTCGCGCCGTAGAGTAGCGCCGCCCCGAAGAGCATCAGCGCCCCCGCGAAGCCGCCCAGGAGGAGGTACTTCAGCGACGCCTCGATCGAGCGCCCCGTCCACCGCAGGGCGATCATGGCGTACACACCCACCGACATCGTCTCGAGCGCCACGAAGAGAGTGAGCAGATCCCCGGCCCCCGCCAGGGCCATCGCGCCCAGGGTCGAAAGCACGAGGAGCGGGAAGAACTCGCCGCGATCGATCTCGTGCTCGGCGAGGTACCCCCCGCCGAGCAGTGCCGCCAGCCCGCCGCCGAGGCAGAGCACCATGGCGAAGACCGCGAAGAAGCGGTCCACGAGCAGGTACGGCGCCAGACGGGCGGCGCCGGGCAGCGTCTCGGGGCCGACCAGCCACAGCGACAGGGCGAAGACGCCGCCCGCGAACAGGATCACCGCGGCCCCGATGGCGAGCTCGCCGGCCCGCCCCGAGCCGACGTCCGTGGCAGCAGCCTCGTTGGCGTCGGGCCGCGGTGCGGGGCGCCCCAGCGCCTCGGCCAACATCAGGAGCAAGGCGCCGATCCCGACGACGATCAGCGGGGAGGCGGCGAACAACGCGGGCAGCCAGGTGGTTGTCATTGCCCCTCCTCCCCGGCCTCGAGGCGCGCCGTGGTGGCGTCACCCTCGCCCACCGGTGGCGTCGGCGCCTCGGGGTACCCCTGGCTCAGCGCCCCCGGCGGGCGGGGGCGCAACCGCGCGCGCCCGCGGTCGGGCATGTCGACGTGCGCCTTCCAGCTCTCGGTGTAGGCGTCGAGCACGGCGTCCACGCTCGGTCGCATGCGGCTAACGAGCAGGTTTGGGAACAGGCCGATCACGAACACGAGCACCACCAGGGGCGCGAGCGCGAGCGTCTCTCGCGGGCTCAGATCGGGCAGGCGGCGGTTGTGCGGGTTGTCCAGCGGGCCGAAGAACACCCGCTCGACGACCGAGAGCATGTAGACAGCGGCCAGGATCACCCCGAGCGCCGCCAGGACGGCCTGCACCTTGGCGAAGCCGCCCAGCGACTGCGAGACGTAGGTCCCGGTGATGACGAGGAACTCGCCCACGAAGCCGTTGGTCCCCGGCACGCCGATGCTCGCCAGGGTCACGATGACGAACACGGTGGCGTAGACCGGCATCACCTTGGCGAGTCCGCCGAACTCACGCACCTCGCGCGTGTGGCGCCGGTCGTAGATCACGCCGACCAGGAGAAAGAGCGCACCGGTCGAGATCCCATGGTTTACCATGGTGAGCAGCGAGCCCTCGACGCCCGCCCGGGTCCCCGCGAAAAGACCGAGCATCGCGAAGCCCATGTGCGCCACCGACGAGTACGCGATCAGCCGCTTGATGTCGGCCTGCTTCCAGGCGACGAGCGCGCCGTAGAGGATGCCGAGCCCGATGGCCACGCCGGCCAGGGTCGCCCCCGACGCCCAGGCGGCGCCGCCGAACATGCCCATGCAGAAACGCAGGTAGCCGTAGGTCCCCAGCTTGAGGAGCACCGCCGCCAGGATGATCGACCCCCCGGTCGGCGCCTCGACGTGAGCGTCGGGCAACCAGGTGTGCAGGGGGAACATCGGCACCTTGACCAGGAAGGCCAGGAGGAAGCCGAAGAAGCACAGCGTCGCCGCCGTCCTCGGCAGGCTGACGCGGCTCAGGGCGAGGTAGTCGAACGTCACGTAGCCGGCCACGTCGGCGTGCGCCCAGACCAGGTACAGGATAGCGGCCAGCATCAGGACGCTGCCCGCCATGGTGTAGAGAAAGAACTTGTACGAGGCCCGGATCCGCTCCACCCCACCCCAGACGCCGATGATGATGAACATCGGCACCAGGAGCAGCTCCCAGAACACGTAGAACAGGAACAGGTCGAGGGAGACGAAGGCCCCGAGCATCGCGCCCTGCAGGAGCAGGAGCGCGAAGCAGAGCTCCTTGGTGCGCCGTCGGATGGACCCGAAGCTGACGTAGGCGGCGATCGGCGTGGTCAGCGTGGTGAGCAGAACGAGCCAGAGGCTGACCCCGTCGACCGCAACGTGGTAGCGGATCCCGAAGGCGGGCAGCCACTCCCGCACGGTCTGGAAGTGCCAGCCCGCCGTCATCGGCACACGCAGGAGCAGCAGCGACGCGATCAGATCGACGCCGAGCACCCCGAGGGTCACCGCCCGGAGGACCCGCGGCGCCTGGCGTGGCACGAAGAGCACCGCCACCGACCCGAGGATGGGCAAGAACACCAGCAGACTGAGCAGGTGCGGCCACTCGGCGGGCGCCGCCTCGACGGGCGCTACGCCCGGCCCCGCCGGCCAGAGCCCGGCGACGAAGGCGACGCCGAGCACCGCGGAAACCGCGACCCCGAGGCGCTCGAGCCGCCCCTGACGGGCCGGCAACAGCCAGCCGACGAGGAAGGCGACGACGTAGGGCCACAGCCCGATGAGGGCGCTACCGAGAGGGGTCACGGCGTCGCCTCCGGCTCGGGGACTCGCTCACCGACCCTGAGCGTCCGCCCATCGGGTAGCGTCACCGTCCGCGCAGCACCGTCCTCGTCGATCTGGATCACCGTGCTCCGTCCCCCGGCGGGCCGAGTCCGGTCGGTGCGGGGACGACTGAAGGCAAACTCTTGGGTCGCGCGCAACCCGAAGGCGTTCTGCACCTGTAGGCGCACGGTGCGCGTCGCCTCACGCTCCAGCGTGAAGCGCACGTTGCGAACGTCGCCGAAGGCCTCTTCGTCCCAGACACCATCTCCGTTCGTGTCCCAGCGGTAGCCGTAGCCGAGGCCGGGGGCGGCCGTCACCCGGTAGTCCCCAGCGCCATCGTCGCGGAAGGTCTGGGCGGTGGCGTGCGGCCGCGCGAAGAACCACCCAACGGCGGCAAGGCCGACCACCATCGCGCTCGCGTAGACCTGGACACGCCCCGTCTGGAAGAGCCGCAGCACGGTGCCCACGACCCGCACCACCGTGCTGGTGAGGCCGGCGACGACCCCGTCCACCAGCCACCGGTCCACCCACACCGCCGCGTCGGCGAGCGTGTCCAGCGGGCCGATGACCAGTTCCTCGTACAGCTCGTCGATCCAGTACTTGTTCGCTAGCGCGCGGTGCGCGCCCGGCGCCAACTCGGCGAGCCGCCGCGCGGGCGCCCCCCCCTGCATCGCGTAGACGTAGTAGGCAGCGCCCAGTCCGCCGAGCGCCGCGACGATGCTGACGCCGACCGCCACCGCCGCCAGGCCGCTCGGTGCCTCCCCGTGCCCGATGAGCTCGACCCCGCCGAGCCCGTGAGCGGAGGCGAACACGGGGGCGAGGAGATCGTCGATGGGGTGCAGGCTCAGCTCTGGCACCAAGACCGAGAGCTGGTGGGGGTTGAGCACTCCGGCCCCCAGCGCCAGAACGCCCAGGATCATGAGCGGCACGGTCATCACCAGCGGCGACTCCGCCGGCGGCGGTCCCTCCAGCTCCTTGCCTGTGCGCCGCCCCGCGACGCGGCCGAGGCGCCAGCCGCGGAATTCTCCCCAGAAGATGCCGAAGTAGAGGCGTCCCATGTAGAACGCGGTGAGCACCGCCGCCACGACACCGAGCCAGAAGAGCAGGGACGGTCCCCAATCGGGCCAGGTCGTGATCGGGAAGACGGTGCCGGGGATCCGGCCGTCGGGCGTCGCCACCGCGACGTGGCTGGTCCACGCGCGGTAGAGGATCTCGTCCTTGGAAAAGAAGCCCGAGGTGAGCGGGAAGCCCGCGATCGCCAGGACGCTCACCAGGAAGGTCCAGTGGGTGTGCGGCATGAACCGCCGGAGCCCGCCCATGGTGCGCAGATCCTGGGCCCGGTCGGCCTGGTGGATCCGCGCGTGCATGGCGTGGATGACCGAGCCGGCGCCGAGGAAGAGGCAGGCCTTGAAGAACGCGTGGGTGACGACGTGGAAGAAGCCCGCCGAGAACGCGCCCACACCAACGCCGAGGAACATGGTGCCGAGCTGGCTGACGGTCGAGTACGCGAGGACCTTCTTGATGTCGTTCTGGACCAGCGCGATGCTCGCCGCGAACACCGCCGTCAGCACGCCGACCAGCGCGACGAAGAACATCGCGGCCGGGGTCAGCGCGAACACGGGCGCCATCCGGCAGACGAGGAAGACGCCGGCGGTGACCATGGTGGCCGCGTGGATGAGCGCGCTGACCGGGGTGGGGCCCGCCATCGCGTCCGGGAGCCACACGTAGAGCGGGATTTGCGCGCTCTTGCCGGCGCAGGCGAGGAAGACGGCCAGCGCCACCACGGTGGCGACCGTCGCGTGGCGCGGTGTCGTTACCGCCTCGTGCAGCCAGGGCATCCCCGACCAGCCCGGCAGCTCACCCATCCAGTCGAGCCACGACATCCGGCCGCCCAGCGGCCAGTAGACGAAATCCTGGAGAAGCCGGCTCCGCGCCGCCTCGATCCCACCGAAGTCGAGGGAGCCGACGTAGTAGACCAGCATGGCCATCGCCACCAGCAGGCCGAAGTCGCCGATGCGGTTGGTGATGAACGCCTTCTTGCCGGCCGCCGCGGCGGCCCGGTCCTCGAACCAGAAGCCGATGAGGAGGTAACTGCAGAGCCCGACCCCCTCCCACCCGATGAACAACATCGGCAGGTTGGCGCCAAACACCAGCACCAGCATCGAGAAGATGAAGAGGTTCAGGTAGGCGAAGAAGCGGTAGTAGCCCGGATCGCCCTCCATGTACTTGGTGGAGTAGACGTGGATGAGCAGGCCCACGCCGGTCACCACCAGCGCCATGGTCGCGCTCAGCGCGTCGACGGCAAAGGCCACCTCCACGGGGACCGGATAGCCACCGCGACCGGTGAGCGTCAGCCACTCCCACCCGTGCCAGACGAAGGTGGTCGCGGGCCCCCCATGGCCCGCACCGCCACCGACCGCCGGGGAGGCGACGACGAGGAGCAGGAAGGCGACGACGCTCCCCACGAACGAGGCGGCGACGGACGCGATCCCCATCAGGGACACCGCCTGATCGCCGAGGCGACGGCCGAACACCCCGTTCACGAACGCCCCGAGCAGGGGCATGGCGAGGATCACGGCCAGCAGCACGAACTCGTCCGCAGGGAGCAGGACCTGAAGGCGGTGAAGAGCGAGGTCCATGGTTCGATGCCGAGGACTCTGGGTGCGCCGGTCAGTGGCGCAGCGTGTCCGCCTCGTCGCTGTGCACGGACGAGCGGAGTCGGAAGAGGGCGAGCGCGATCGCCAGACCCACCGCCACCTCGGCGGCGGCAATGGCGATGATGAAGAACGCAAAAACTTGGCCGGTCAGGTCCACCCCGTGGACCCGGTTGAAGGCCACGAAGGTGAGGCTGGCGGAGGTGAGCATCAGCTCGATGCTCATCAGCTGAATCAGCACGTTGCGGCGCACCAAGAAGCCGATGGCGCCGATGGCGAAGATCACCGCAGCCACGGCGACGTAATGTTCGGCGGCGGTCCCCAGCAGGATCATGGTGCGTCCTCCTCGGTGAGCGGCCGCCCCGCGTCCCGCGGGTGCACGGGACCTCCGAACAGGCGAGCGGTCGGGTTCGTGGACGGCGGCGCCGCCCGCCGCGCCCCACCGCGGCCGCGGGACACCGCGACCGCGCCGACGATCGCGACCACCAGGAGCGCCGTCGCCAGCTCGAACGGGAACAGCGCGCGGGTGAAGATCTGCCCACCGACGGCCTCGACGCTCCCGAAACCGACGGGCGCTGGGGGCAGGGCAGTGACCGCGTCGTCGGCCGGCATCGCGAGCAGGAGGCCCCCGAGCGCGAGCGCCGCCGCGACGACGGCCCCCAGGCCCCGCGCCAGGGTCGCGGTCCCCGGGCGCGATCGCCCGCTCGCGTCGGGCCCGAGCAGCATGATCACGAAGACGAACAGGACGACGACCGCTCCGGCGTACACGATGAGCTCGACCGCAGCGAGGAACTCCGCATGGAGCTTGAGGAAGAGCCCTGCGACGCCGAGCACGCAGGCGAGCAGCCCCATCACGGACCGGATGGGGCTCCGTGCGCCGACGACGCCCGCCGCCCCGACCAGGGCCAAGAGCACACACGCCACGAAGAAGATGACGCCGGCCATGGCTACCCGCCGTCCCCCGTCATGCGTCCGCTCCCGTCATGGGCCGTCTCCGCTCAAGCACTGCAGCGTGCGCGTCTGCCCGCGCCCGCCGGTGAGGACGTAATCCTCAAAATGGCTGCGGAATTTGCGCAAGAACGACAGCACGGGCTGCGCCGCGCCGTCGCCGAAAGCGCAGATGGTGTTCCCGACCATGTCGGAGGCGATCTCGGTGAGGAGGTCGAGCTCCTCCATCGAGGCCCGCCCGGCGACAACCTTGGTGAGGATGCGATCGATCCAGCCGCACCCCTCCCGGCAGGGGGTGCACTGCCCGCACGACTCGTGGCGATAGAAGCGCATGAGGTTGGCGAGCGCCAGGACGGGGTCGGCCGCGTCGCTGAGCACGATCGCGCAGGCGGTCCCCAGCATCCCGCCGACGGCCCGAAACGTGTCGACGCCCAGCGGCAGATCGAGGACGCTCGCCCCGTTGTAGGGCGCGAAGCGCGGGTCGTCCGGGACCGCCACCACCTCGTCCGGGCGCATCACGGGGCAGGACGAGCCGCCGGGGATGACGGCGAGCAGCGGGCGGCCGTCGAGCACCCCCCCGCCCAGATCGTAGATGAGCTCGCGCAGGGTCAGCCCGACGGCGCACTCGTAGAGCCCGGGGCGGACGACGTGGCCGCTGACGCCGAAGAGCCGCACGCCGCCGTCGCCGAAATGGTGCAGCGCGCTCAGCCGAGAGAACGCCTCGCCGCCGAGCTCGAGCACCGCGGGGAGGGTGGCGATGGTCTCGACGTTGTTGACCGTGGTCGGGCTACCGAAGGCGCCGCGCTCGGCCGGGAACGGCGGCTTCAGGCGCGGCTCCCCGCGCCGACCCTCGAGCGAATTGAGCAGGGCCGTCTCCTCGCCGCAGATGTAGGCGCCGGCGCCGCTGTGGACGCGGATTTCGATCCCCCCGGACCGCCCGAAGGGGCGCTCGCCGAGGTAGCCCTTCGCCCGCGCCTCGCCGATGGCGGCCTCGAGGCGGGCCTTGGCCAGGTGGAGCTCGTCCCGGACGTACACGTACACGAGGTGCGCACCGATGGCGTGGGCACCGATGATCGCCCCCTCCACCACGGCGTGGGGGTTGTGCTCCAGGATGGCGCGGTCCTTGAAGGTCCCGGGCTCGCCCTCGTCGCCATTGACCACGAGGGTGCGCGGTTTCCCGTCGTCCCGGGGCATGAAGCTCCACTTCATGCCGCAGTCGAACCCGGCCCCGCCCCGGCCCCGCAGGTGCGCCTTTTTCACCTCCGCGACGAGCACGTCGGGCGCCATGCCGAGGGCCTGGCGCGCCGCCCGGTAGCCGCCCCCTCGCTCGTACGCGGCCAGGCCGTACCCGTCAGGGGTGGCGAAGGAGCGCGTGAGGTATTCGGTCCGCTGGATCATCTTGGTTTCGCTGGCGTCCCGCCCTCCACTTGGGTCCGCTCGGGCGGGCAAGAGACGCTGGCGGCCGCCGCCTTCAGTCTTCGTAGAGGAGCCGATCCAGGATGCGATCGAGCTTCTCGAGCGTGAGATCCTCGTGATACTCTTGGTCCACTTGGATGACCGGTCCCGTCCCGCAGGAGGCCAGGCACTCCGCGGTGCGCAACGTCACCCGCCGGTCACCCGTGGTTCCTCCGGCCTTCACCCCGAGCTTCCGCTCGCAGTGCCGAAGGATCGTCTCGGCCCCCCGGAGCGAGCAGGAGAGCGTGCGACACACCCAGACCTGATGCTCGCCGGGCGGCGCTTGATTGAACAGCGAATAGAACGTGACCACGCCCTGCACGTGAGCAGCCGGGAGCTGGAGCCGCTCGGCCACGAACGCGATCGCGGCCGGGGAGAGCCAGCCCCCGTTTGCGCGCTGACAGAGGTGGAGCGCGGGGATGCAGGCGCCCATCCTGGTGGGATACCGCGCGATGATCGCGTCCAGCTCCCGTTCGAGCTCTGCGCTCAGGGCGAATTCCATGCTCTTCGGGCCGGTGCAGACGAGACGCCGGGGCTGCAAGAGGGACCCGGACGCCGGTTCGCGAACCGGCCGAACCGTAGTGACGACGAAACGGGCGTGTCAAGAGCGGCCCCGAGGCGACGCGCGGACCGCTGCGACGGGCGACCGGCGCGGCGGGCGCTCTCCCGCGAGGCCCTTCCGCCACCAAGGAAAGCAGCGGAGGAGGCGTCTGGTGCCGCGGCTGGAGCGACAAAGCACTGCGCCCACTACCGATTCACTTGAGCGACGCGACGTTGGCCGTGTAGGCTCGGCGCCATCAGCGGCCCGGGGCGGGCACGGGAGGTGTTTAGTGTTCTGTCCGAATTGTGGGACCCAGAATCCGGATGCTGCGACGACCTGCAGCAAGTGCGGCTTCAACCTGAAGGGCGCGAGCGCCCCGAAGTTCAAGGGCACGATGCTGATGATGAACGCGCCGGCCAACGTCCCGCGCCCGAACGCGGATGCGGGTGGGGCGCAGACCGGACCGGTACCCGCCGCGTCGTCGGCCACACCCGCCGAGGCCGCGGCCGCTGCGGTGCGGCCAAAGCTCAAGGGGACCATGCTCGGGGTCGCCCCGCCCTCGGCGGGCAGCGCGCCCGCGCCGGTGCCGGAGCCAGCTCCTGGCGTCGGCGCGGCGGCCCCCGCCCCCGCCTACGGACCCGCAGATCCGCTCGGAGGCACCGTGGCAGCGGGGCCGGGCTTCCCGGGCCCCGCGGTCCCCGGCGCTGCCGTTCCCACGACGGGGTCGGCAGCGGCCGTCCCGATGGGCGCGCAGCCGATGGGCGCGCAGCCGATGGGCGCGCAGCCGATGGGCGCGCAGCCCGTTGCGCCGACGCTGGGTGGTCAGGCTCTGGATGCTCCGCCCATGGGGGCTCCGCCCATGGGGGCTCCGCCCATGGGGGCTCCGCCCATGGGGGCTCCGCCCATGGGGGC
>CAYZQO010000007.1:26869-65343 GCA_964480725.1 uncultured Polyangiaceae bacterium
CCGCCCATGGGGGCTCCGCCCATGGGGGCTCCGCCCATGGGGGCGCCAGTGGGCGCTATGGCGCCCATGGGGGCGCCGGCCGCCGGCTTCGGCGCTCCCCCGATGGGAGCTCCCGGAGCGATGCCGCCCGCGGGGGCTATCGCGCCGATGCCCGCGGCGGGGATCGCGACCACCGCGCGCGGCCCCGTCGGCAAGACACGCAACCCGATCATGGTGCTCCTGCTCGGGTCGGTCAGCTGCGGCCTGTACGCCATCTGGACCATCTACTCGATGGCGAACGAGCTCAACCAGTTCCGCCAGAAGAGCGACGTCAACCCGCTCCTGTGCCTCTTCTACATCGGGATGTTCTCCGTCCCGAACGCGGTGGTCGAGGCCCGTCAGCTCGCCGGAATGGCCCCGGGATCGCCGCCGAACGCCATCCTGTACATCCTGGCCTGGTGGTGGTTCCTGGTGAACGATCTCAACGAGGTCTGGGAAGCCGCCAAGCGCACCGGCGGGTGACCGATAGGTGATGACACCGCCGCGTGCCGACCGGACGGCGGCGGTGCCCGAGGCGGGCCATGCCTCGCCGAGCAGCCCACTGGGATCGCAGCCTCGAGCGGTGGGGTCCGAGCCGGCCTCCTCGGCGGCGCGGCGAGACGGCGCCGACCTGCGAGCCCTGATCGGGTTGGGGGTCGCGACGTTGATGATCGGGGAGGTCGCGGGCGTCACCACCTGCCCCTGGGCCGGGTTGCTCGGGGTGCCCTGCCCCGGCTGCGGCCTGACGCGCGCCACCTGGGCGATCCTGAACGGTCACCCCGCCGACGCGATCGCCCTGCACCCGTTCGTGGTCGTGGCCGTGCCGGCGCTCGGCATCATGCTGCTGCTCCTCGCGCTCCGTCGCGGGGTTCCCGACGCATCCTGGCTGGCCTCGCCGCGCCTCACCCGCATCGGCGAACGGGTGGCGGTCGCGATCGCCCTGGCGATGGTCGCCCTTTGGCTCGCGCGCTTCCTGGGCGCCTGCCACGGTCCGGTCCCGGTGGATCCGTGGTTCCGCTGAGCTGACCGGCGCGGCCCGCACACCTCGACCCATCAGGCCCCCGCTCAGCGGGCGAGGCCCCCCTCGCGGCGGCGCGGTGCCGGCGCCCTTGCGCCACCGCCGCCCGAACGGCCGAGTGTGCCCTGGTGGCCCGCGCGTGGTAGACGGCCGCTCGACGTCGGGGAACCGTCCCGGGAGAGGTCGAATCGATGAACCTGGTGGAGTGGTTGCTGCGGTTGATGGTCGGTTTCGGCGCCGAATGGGTGATGTGGCTGCTCGTGGGCCTGAGCGTCGTGTCCGTGGCCATCATGCTCGAACGAAGTTGGTTCTACTGGACGCTTCGCGACGACATCGGAAAGCTCGCTGCGGAGCTCCGCGCGGAGCTCCGCGCGGGCGACCTCGACGGCGCGCGCAAGCGCCTGGAGCGCTCGTCCAGCGCGGAGGCGGTGGTCGCCCTGGCCGGGCTGGCGGTGGCGGACGGCGGCCCCCGCGCCGCGGAAGAGGCCATGCGCGGCGCCGCGTCGCTGCAGCGGCTCAAGCTCGAGCGCCGCATCGCGTTCCTGGGAACGCTCGGCAACATCGCCCCCTTCATCGGGCTATTCGGCACCGTGATCGGGATCGTCGGCGCCTTCGAGGCGCTCGGGACGCAATCCAACGTCGCCGCGACCGCTGCGGTCGGCGCCCCCACCCAGGTGATGACCGCGCTCGCCGAGGCGTTGGTGGCGACCGCCGTCGGGCTCGGAGTCGCCATCCCGGCGGTGGTCACCTTCAACTACTTCCAGCGGCACATCCGCGCCATCCTCGCCAACACCGACGCCCTGTGCCGCCTGGTCCTCAGTCACCTGCTGGCGCAGGACGGGGAGCCCCCTCCCGAGGAGGCGACTCCATGATCACCGGCAACGAGGACGACTCCCTCATCACCAACATCAACGTGACGCCGATGGTCGACGTCACGCTGGTGCTGCTGATCATCTTCATCGTCACGGCCAAGATCATCGTGCAATCGGGCCTGCCGATGGATCTGCCGAAGGCCGCCAGCGGTGAAGAGGTCCAGGTGACCTTCAGCGTCGAACTGCTGGCCGACGGCGCGACCTTCGTGGACTCCAAGCCAATCGCCGCCGGGGGCTCGGTCGCCGACCTCGCCCGCAGCGCGAAGGCGAAGCACCCCGACGTGCGCGCCGTCATCCGGGCGGAGAACGCCGTCCAACACGGGCGCGTCATCGGCGTCCTGGACGTGCTCAAGCGCGCCGGCATTGCCAAGATCGCGTTCGCGACCTCCAAGGTGGACCCGGGCACACCGGTGGAGGCGCCCGGCGCCCAGTAGGTGTCGAAGGTGCCGGCTCCCGCCTCCGCCGCAAGCCCGCTCGAGGGCAACTCGTCCCCTCCCTCGGGGCCGCGCGGCGCGAGCCTCGAGCCCGACCCCCGAGATCCGCTCGGTCCGGTGCTGCGTCTCGACGCCCGCCCGGCGCGGCGCGCCGGCCTCGCCCTCGGCCTGTCCGGTGCACTGCTCGCGCACGGGGCCGCAGCCGTCACTGCGATGAGCCAGCTCGCGGCGGCGGGCGCGTTCTCCACGGCCGCCCCCGTCGCGATCGCGGCGAGGAGCGAGGCCGAGTACGATCTGGACCTCTCCGCGCCGCCACCGAAGGCGGAGCCTCCACCCCTACCGGAGGCGGAGAAGCCACCCGAGCCACCGCCCTGGGTGGCGCCCCCCCAGGCAGCACCACCCCCGGCGGCGAAGCCGCCGCCCATGGCCGCGGCGACCGCAGCGCCAGCCGCAGCCGCCGCAGGGGAGGCGCTCACCGCCGAGCCCGAACCGACCGCGCCGCTCGACCCGACCGACGAGGCCTTCTCGATCGTGACTGCCCCGGGCGACCGCTACCCGGGCGGGCTCAGCGAGGGGCAGGGCACGGCCACCAGGGCGGTCCGCGACCCCCGCGCGCGCGGGGACGCGCCCTGGCTCGCCGCGCCGAGATCGGCCGCCGCGCCACCACGACGCCCTCCCTCGCGGGACCTCTCGCGACCGGCCGGCGTCCTCGGCAGCACCAACTGGAGCACCTGCCCGTTCCCGGTGGAGGCCGAGCGAGCCCAGATCAGCTCGGCGCGCGTTATCCTCGTGGTGTCGGTGGACGCCAGCGGGCGCGCGCGCTCGGCCACGGTGCAGAGCGAAGCGCCGAGCGGCTTCGGCTTCGCCAACAGAGCCCGGCAGTGCGCGCTGGCGCGCCGGTTCGAGCCAGCCCGCGCCGCGGACGGCGAGCCCGTCGCCGGCACCACGCCGCCGCTGAACATTCGCTTCACACAGTGAGGTGAACGCGCCCGGCTGGGGGTTTCTGGTCGCCAGTTGACCCGCTGGGTTAGACTGAGCCTTCCCGCGATGACCGACCGCGTCGAGCAACTGCAGCGCATCGAGCTCTTCACGGGCCTGAAGCCCGCGGCGGTGGAGCTCATCGCTCAGGTCGCGACCGAGGAGTCCCACGCCCTCGGCACCAAGATCTTTCAGCACGGAGACGCTGGCGACAAGCTCTACCTCATCCTGGAAGGGCGAGTGAGGATCAGCCGCGAGGTGCCCGGCATGGGAGAGGAAGCGCTCGCCGTGCTCGGACCCGGGCAGGTCTTCGGCGAGATGGCGCTGCTCGATGAGTCGCCCCGCTCCGCTGACGCGCGGGTGCACGAGCGCTGTCGCCTCCTCGCCATCCCCAAGGACGGCTTCGACGATCTGCTCTTCCTCCACAAGGATCTGGCCTACGAGGTCCTCTGGAGCATCGTGCGAATGCTGGTCGGCAGGCTGCGCGAGACGACCGACAAGCTGACGTTCCTCTCGGTGAGCAGCAAATTTTGAACCCGCGGCGAAGGGCCGCGGCACGCGCGGCGGGTCGCCCGCCGAGCCCGCTCCGACGGGTCGGCCACTCGGCCTCTACGGCCCATCCTCGGCGGCTCGCTGGGCGAAGGCGCCGGCCACGAACAAGGGGCTTTCCGCGTCGTCACGGATGCACAGTCCTCATAATTTGACGGGCCAACACCCGTTCAGTAGCCTTCCGGACGCCATGCAGGGTCTGACCCAGCGCCAGTTGCAGACGCTCGACTTCATCCGCCACTCGATCGAGGCGCGCGGTTACCCGCCGACCCTGCGTGAAATCGGCGAGCACATGGGGATCCGCTCGACCAACGGGGTCAACGATCACCTCCGGGCCCTCGAGCGAAAGGGGTACCTCCGGCGCGAGGACATGAAGAGCCGGGCGCTGCGAGTCGTCGAGGACCCGCCTCCGGCTCCCGCCCGGGCAGAGGACGACGAGGAGCTCGCGACGGTGCAGGTCGTCGGGCGCGTCGCCGCGGGTCTGCCGCTGCTGGCCGAAGAGAACGTCATCGACACCGTCCGCATCGACCGCATGCTGGTCCGCGGCGGTCGCGACGTCTTCGGCCTTCGGGTCGCGGGGGACTCGATGGTCGACGCCGGCATCTTCAGCGGCGACTACATCTTCGTTAAGAAGCAGTCGACCGCCGACCGCGGTGACATCGTCGTCGCTCTCATCGGCGACGAGGCCACGGTCAAGTACTACTTCCCGGAGAAGGACTACGTCCGCTTTCAGCCTGCGAACGCGCAGATGGCGCCGATCCTGGTCCGGGCCAGCGATTTTCGCTCCACGATGCTGCTCGGGAAGGTGATCGGCGTCTTCCGCCGCGTCTGATCCCCGGTCCGCGGACGCCACCGGGCTGCCCGGACCAACGCCGTGCACTGGCCGACCCGGGGCCTGAGGTGGGCCCCCGGGGGTCGAGAACCGGGCGCGAGGCGGGGCTTCGTGGCAGACTGCTGGCGCGCGCCGCGGAGGTTGACGGCCCGTTCGGCGCGTTGCTAGCGTCCTTGAGCCTCGAAACCCACGCGCCGCTAGGAAGATAGGATGCGTTCCTCGTCCTGCCACGGCCCCGCCCCGCGCCCGGTTCTCGCGGTCGTCTGCGCGGGCGTCCTCGCCGGGCTCCCGGGGTGCGGAAACGCCATCTACGCGATCCAAGCGACGACCGCGTCGCGCAACCTCGAGCAGGCGCGGGAGGTCGGCGCCGAGAACCTGGCTCCGTACGAGTTCTTCTACGCGGAGGAGCACTTGAGGAAGGCGCAGTCCGAGGCGGCCGAGGCCGACTACGGTGACGCGCGGATCCTCGCCCACGAGAGCAACGAGTACTCCAAGCGGGCGATCCGCATCGCCAGAGAGAGCCCGAACGGAGGGGAGCGATGAGGCCGCCGCGCGCCTCGCGCTCCGTCCTCCCGCCGGTCCTCGCCCTTTCGGTGGCGGGGCTCACCCCCGCCTGCACGCAAGCGCCCAAGCTGCGGGGCAAGATCGAGGGGCTCGAGCACATCACCGAGCAGGCGGCGCAGAACGGCGCCGCGCGCTGCGCGCCGCGCGAGCTCGCCATGGCCCAGAGCCACCTCCAGTTCGCCCGCATCGAGCTCGGGCAGGGGTTCCTGTCCAAGGCGAACCACCACCTCTGGCTGGCCGAGCCGAACGCGCAGGCAGCGCTGTTCTTGTCGCCCCCTGAGTACTGCCTCGTCCACGGCGACCGCGATGGGGACGGCTACCTCGACCCGCAGGACGGCTGCCCCGACGATCCGGAGAACTTCAACGGCTTCCAGGACCAGGACGGCTGCCCCGACGATCCCGACACGGACGGCGACGGCATCCCCGACTCGGTCGACGCCTGCGTGCTCGACCCGGAGGACGCCGACAAGTACCTCGACGAGGACGGCTGCCCGGACCTCGACAACGACCTCGACACGCTCCCGGACGCGACCGACCGGTGCCCCAACGACCCCGAAGATCCCGACGGCTTCGAGGACGAGGACGGCTGCCCGGACCTCGACAACGATCAGGACACGGTCCCGGATCTGACCGACCAGTGTCCGAACGAGATCGGCTCCTCGGAGAAGGAGCCGCTCGGCTGCCCGGCGAAGCCGGCGCTCGTCGTGGTGACCGACTGCGAGGTGAAGATCACGCAGCAGATCCACTTCGAGTACAACAAGGACACGATCCGCAAGGAGAGCTACCCGGTCCTCGACGCCGTGGTCGAGGTGCTGGTGAAGAGCCCCGACATCAAGATCGAGGTGCAGGGCCACACCGACAACCGCGGCGGCGCGACCTACAACCAGTCGCTGAGCGAGCGGCGCGCCGCCTCGGTGAAGCGGTACCTCGTGTCGCACGGGATCGCCGCCGAGCGCCTCGCGTCCAAGGGCTACGGCTTCGACCGACCCCTGGTGCCGAACACCAGCGACCAGAACCGTGCCCTCAACCGCCGCGTGCAGTTCATCCGGACGGAGGGCGCCAAGGCAGGCTGCCCCGCCACCACCGTCGACTGAGCTTGGATCCCGCGCGGCCGCGCGCTTCCCCTTCGCCCCCAATAAGAGCACCGTGTACCGACGAATCGCCTCCCAGGCCCTGCTGCTGGTCCTCGCCCTGACTCCGATCGCCGCGCACGCCGCCCCCCGCGACGCCGCTGCGAAGAAGAAGATCGACGAGGCGATCAACACCCATTACCTGACCACGGACTTCGACAAGGCCGAGTCGGTGCTCCTGGGGACGCTCTCCGCCTGCGAGGATCGCTGCAGCGGACCGGTGCGGGCTCAGGCCTGGATGTACATCGGCATCGTCCGCGGGAGCGGCAAGGCGGACCAGGCCGGCGCCCTCGAGGCGTTCCAGGCCGCGGTCGCCGAGGATCCAAACGTCCAGCTCGACGAGGCCCTGGCGACGCCGGAAACCATCGCCACCTTCAAGAAGGCGAAGGCGGGCGCCGGCGCTGCCACCCCGGCCGCTCCCGCCGCCCCGGCTGCGGCCGGCACCCCCGCCGCACCGATGGCGCCCGCCGCCCCGGCGATGGCGGGCAGCATGCTCTGCCTCCCGACCGTCCGCGAGGTGCAAACGCGACGCGCGGTCCCCCTGAGCTGCGAGACGCCGCAGCCGGCCGTGAAGGGGGTTATTTTCTACAAGGAGTTCGGCGGGGACGCTTGGCGGGAGATCGTGATGGAGAAGCGGGGCACGTCGCTCCAGGGGATGATCCCCTGCGGCGCGACCAGCCTTGCGGGCAAGCTCCAGGTCTACGTGGAGGCGCGCGACGCGGCCGGCAACGTCGTGGACGTCAGCGGCTCGCAGCTGACGCCGATCGAGTTCACCGTCCTCGGCGCCACCAACCAGCCGCCCCCCGCCTACCCGGGGCAGGACCCGCCGGAGCGCTGCGCCGAGGCGACCGACTGTCCGCCGGACTTCCCGGGCTGCTCCACGGGCAAGGGCGACAAGGCCTGGGGCGATAGCTGCGCCTCCAACGACGAGTGCCAGACGGGGCTCTGCGTCTCGGGGAGCTGCGACTACTGCGGCAGCGATGCCGACTGCTCGGGGGGCGCCACCTGCGACGACGGGATGTGCAAGGGCGGCAGCACGGGGGGCAAGGGCCAGACCGGCCCCTACAAGAAGCTCTGGTTCGGGCTCCACGGGGGCTTCGACGTCGCGCTGGTGAGCGGCAACAACGTGTGCATGGACGCGAACTGGAGCTGCTTTTACCAGCAGCCGCCGCCGAACCCGGCGGTCGCCAACAGCGACGACGTCTGGTACCCGTACGCTACCTACCCGAACGGCGGCGGCAACGTCAAAGGCGGGATGACGTTCGCGACAATCCGCGCGCTGCTCTCCTTCGACTATGCGCTGTCGCCCCACATGCTCCTCGGCACCCGCCTGGGGATGGCGTTCAACGGGGGCCCCGCCGGCAACGCCAAGTTCTTCCCCCTGCACGCCGAGGGTCGCTTCACCTACTCCTTCGTCTCGCTCGACAAGAAGGGTTTCCGCCCCTACGTGCACCTCGGCGGCGGCCTCGGCCAGGTCGACGGCAAGGTCCCCATCGAGATCTACGACTGCGCCTGGAACAACAACAACAACGACGCGCGGGGCTACCCGACGCTGGACGATCCTGGCTACCGCACCTGCGCGAACGGGATGCAGCCCTCCGAGACGGATCCCGTGCCGACGAGGGTGCAGTTGCTCACGGTCGACGCTTACAAGCGGATGGGGCAGCTCTTCGTCGGACCGGGGGGTGGCGTCGTGTACGCCATCACGCCGAACATGGGCGTTCAGCTCAACGTCGACCTCAAGGTCCTGCTGCCCACCACCGGCTTCGCTATCTCCCCGTCCGTCGGCTTCATCTACGGGCTGTAGCGCGCGCCGCGGGCTCTCCCCGGGGTCGCTCCTGGCCGACCCCGCGTGTAGCGGCGTCAGCCGTAGCGAGCCGCGTGGACCAGGGCCGTCCCCACGGGATAGGCGAGCAGGAGCCCCGTGACGAGCCGGGCCGCGCGCCACTCGGGGTGTAGCCCCAGGCCCTCGGCGAGCACGTCGAGGACCATCGCGAGCGCCGCGGCGAAGACCCAGCCCCGGAGCGCCGTGGCGCCGAGGCGCGGCCAGGCGATGAGCCCGCCGAGGCCGAGCCCGGCGTAGATCCCGAAGCAGCGCGCACAGACCGGCAGGGCGTGCCCCAGCAGGGACAGGCTCCGCGCGGGGTCGCGATGGCACTGGAACCGAAACCAGGACTCGAGCAGCCAACCCAGCAGTTCGAGCCCCGGGAGCCCCGCCACCAGCGGCGGGACGAGGGGGCTGACGCCAACCAGGACCAGCACCGCCCGCACCCCCCACGCGAGGCCGCGACGGTCGGTCGGAGCCGCCGGCGTGGGCGCGGTCACTGACCCCGCCCCGGCACCTCTCGCCCCAGGTGGCGCAGGACCTCCTTGAGGTCGTTCCACACGTCACGCTTGGCCGACGGGGTGCGCAGGAGGTACGCCGGGTGGAAGGTGGGCATGACGGCGATCTTGCCCCGGTACAGGCGCCAGGTCCCCCGGAGCCGCGTGATCCCCGCGGTAGTGCCGAACAACCCCTGCACCGCCGTCGCCCCGAGCGCGACCATCACCTCGGGATCGATGAGCTCGAGCTGCTCCTCGAGGAAGGGACGGCAGGCGGCCATCTCTTCGGGCTGCGGCTTGCGGTTGTCCGGAGGCCGACACTTCACGATGTTGCAGATGTAGACCTCGTCGCGAACAAGGCCCATCCCCTCGATCATGCGGTCGAGCAGCTGGCCCGCCGCGCCCACGAAGGGGATCCCCTGCGCGTCCTCCTCGGCGCCCGGCCCCTCGCCGACGAAGCAGACGCCCGCCGCGCCGGTGCCGCCCCCGAAAACGGTGTGCTGGCGCCCGCGGTGAAGCCCGCAGCGCTCGCAGGCGGCCACCTCCCGCTCGAGCTCCGCCAGGCGCGCCAGCGCCCGGGGGGAGCCGCGCACCGAGCCGCCGCCGGCGCGCGGCGTCGGCTCCGCCATCGGTCGGACAGCGGACGCACGCGGCGGGACCACGTCGGCGACGGGCTCGCCGCACGCCACCGCGGGCGCCGTGCTGTGCGGCGCCGACGGCTCGGCGCCGAGCGGCGGACGCGGCAAGGCTCGGGGGAAGCCCGTGGTGCCGGCCGCCGCCTGACGCAGGACGTAATCCCGGAAAGCGGCCACGAGCTCGGCGAGCTCACCGCGCAGCGGATCGGGCGCGCTCTCGCCGGACAAGCCTCACTCCCGGTGCAGCGCGAGCCAGCGCTCCGCGTCGAGCGCGGCCATGCACCCCGTGCCCGCGGCGGTCACCGCCTGACGGTAGACCCAATCAGCGACGTCGCCCGCGGCGAACACGCCAGGCACACTGGTGGCGGTCGTCCCGGGCCGGGTGAGCTTCACGTATCCGTTCTCCGCGAGCTCGAGCTGCCCGCGCACCAGATCCGTGAGCGGCGTGTGACCGATGGCGACGAACATCGCCGCGCAGTCGACGATCCGCTCCACCCCCGTCTTCACGTCCTTCACCTTGACCCCCGTCACCCGGTCCTGGCCGACGTCGAGGACGTCCACCACCACGTGACTGTACAGGATCTCGATCTTGGGACTGCTGGTGACCCGCTCCTGCATCGCCTGGGACGCGCGCAGCTCGTCGCGCCGGTGGATGAGCGTCACCTTGCCGCAGATCCCGGCGAGGTAGTGGGCCTCCTCCATGGCGGTGTCACCCCCGCCCACGACGACCACCTCGCGGCCCTTGTAGAGCGGGCCATCGCAGACGGCGCAGGCGCTCACCCCCTTGTTCTTGAGCTGCTCCTCGTGGGGCAGCCCGAGGTAGTTGGCGCGGGCGCCGGTGGCGAGGATGAGCGTCTGCGCCAAGTGGAGCACCGGCGAGTCCTCCCCGACCCACACTTGAAAGGGGCGCTTCGAGAGATCGAGCCGGGAGACGTCCTCCGTGACCAGCTCCGCACCCTGCCGCTCCGCCTGCTCCCGCATTCGCGCCATCAGCTCCTGCCCTGAGACATGGGTCGGGAAGCCCGGGAAGTTCTCCACGTCCGAGGTGAACATGAGCTGCCCGCCGGGAATGAGCCCGCCGGCGCTGAAGCCCTCGACGCAGAGCGGCTTGAGGTTGGCGCGGGCGGCGTAGATCGCCGCGGTCAGGCCCGCGGGACCGGATCCGACGATGACGACTTCGTGTGAGGTAGGCTCGGTCATGAGTGCTCCTGTCTCGTGCGGGGCCCGCGTCCCGCAGGGTGGGACGGGGCCCGGGTGGGGACGAGTGCGGGCGCCCGCCGGGACGCCCCCACTCACTCCTTGATAGGGCTGGCCTTCAGGGCGGCCTTGCCCTCCTTGACGTAAACGCTGAAGCGAACCCGAGCAGCGCCGTGCCGCTTGATCAGCGTCTCCTCGTTGCGCCGCAGCGTCTGCTCGAACTTCTCGTAGGTGAAGCCCTCGGTGCTCTCGCCGCACTGCTGCTTGATGGAGACGAACTCCTCGAACACCCGGCGCCACTCCGCGAGGCGCTCCGCCGCGGGATCCACCGGCTCCGCCGCCGCCCCCGCGGGCGCCGTGGCCTCGGGGCCGGCCGCTCGCGCGACGCCGGGCAGGCGCTTGCCGCCGGGCGCGCTCGGGAGCGGGCGCGACCGTGCCTCGGCCGCGGGCGCCGCCGGTGGCGCCGCCCCGCCACCCTCGCCGGGGAAGGCGAAGGCGCTCATCTGCGGCTCCGCCGGCAGATCCCCGAGCACCTGCTGCAGGTCAGCCGCGCGACGCGGCACGCCACCCCGGGCCGCTACCTGATCGATCCCGTCGTTCAGATCGGAGGCGATCTTGCGGTACAGGCCCCGGAACTTGCTGGGCAAGAGCTGGTCCGACTTGCCCTGCGCCAGGGCGACGGCCTCCCGGCGGAACAGGTGCAGCGGGCGCGTGTGCTCGTAGTAGCTGAAGAGCAGGCCGACGAGCAGCGCCACCAGGACGACGAGCGCGACGACGCCGAGCTTCGCTGACGCCTTGTCCTTGTCGTCCGCACCCTTGAAGAACCCGAAGGGGCTACTGACGTGCGCGGGGACCCGACCGACGATGTAGCCGGCCCCAAGCGCGTAGGCCTCCCCGGGGATGCGCGCGTAGACGACGCCCATGTTGTTGGTGCCGACGCGGTGAACGTCGCTGCGACCCTTCTCGACGAGCGCCGGATCCTGGCTGATCGCTTCGGTGTTGATGTCCAGATCGCCACGGTTGAAGCTCTCCGGAGCCCCCGTGGCCCCTCGCGAGCCGCGCATGTAGAAGGCGACCGCAGCCCCCGTGCGCCGGGACAGCTCCCGCGCGAAGCGGTCGTCGATGATGCGGGCGCCGACGACCGCCCCCGCGGGCGGTGCGCCGATCTCGTACTCGACCGGGCGGGCGACGACCCGGTACATGCGGTCGAGGACGAGCGTGTCGTCGCGCAGGTAGCCGTGGAGCGCGTCGGCCACCACCGGGTAGCCGCCGAGCTCGAAGTCGTCCATTCCGCGGGCCTGGTCATACCCGAGGTGGGCCACCACGCGCCCGTGGCGATCGACGGCGAACACCGCGTCGAAGGCGAAGTCAGCGGGGATCCGGCCGTTGATCTTGCGCAGCGCCTCCGCCACCTTGTCCGGCACGTCCTTGGGCACCGCCTCCTCGGACTGGCTCGATTTCAGCAGCCCCTTCTGGATGGCCCCATCGAGAGCGAACTGCGTGAGCTGGCCGGAGCGCTCCCGCGCGTCGTTGCGCAGGTACCAGGAGACGAACTGGCTGTCGGACGCCAGCGCCTCCGCCATGGCCAGGTCCCCGGCGCGGTTGTACATGCTCTGCGCGAGGAAGAGCACGAAGAGTGCTGCCCCGAGCAGCAGCGAGAGGACGACGTACCAGAAGCGACTGAGCAGCATGGGGGCCTACTTGGCTTCCTCGCCCTTGGCTTCCTCGCCCTTCGCCGCCGCGACTGGCTTCTGGTCGGGCTTGGCGGAGGGATCGGCGACCTTGATGGCGTCCTTGGAGATGTCGATGTCGCGACCCGCGCTGGCGTCCACCAAGACGGGCGGACCCACCTTCTTTCCGGAGAAATAGGCCTGCACGGTGTAAGTGCCGGGCAGCTCCGGCCGGAGCGCGAACTCCCCGGACATCGCGGGGTAGGCGATGGTGGCGACGTTCGGCTCGGCCACGATCCACATCCGGAGGCTCGGGGCGAGCTCGTCTCGGATCTCGAAGGTCCCGGCGCTGGGGACGGTCCAGTCCCGCGCCCCCCCCTTGATGGTGTTATTCGGCGTCAGGGTGCTCTGCCCCATCCCGTACAGCCGGTGGGGAAAGGGGTCCGTGTTCTTGAACCGGAGTCGGGTCTCGGGGGCGACCACGATGGTCACTGGCGTCGTCCGGCCGCCGCCGATCCGGATCAGAACCGCCTTCCGCGACGCCGGCTGCTTCTGGTCGCTGAGCGCCGCGATGCAGAGCTCCTTGGGGATGTGCGGGTAGAGGGCCCGATGCTTGGCGGGCACCGTCGGGACGATCTCCCGGAAGGAGTAGAGCCTCTTCTCGGGGTCCTTGGCCTCCTCCCACACGGGGTTCAGGAGGTACTCGAAATTCGTGACCCGGCCCTTGATCTTCGGCCCGGTGGCGAGCACCGGCAGGGCGAAGAACGCGACCAGGGCGACGGCACGGACCGCCCAGCTCTGGGGCGACCGCCAGAACTCCCCGAGCGACGACAAGGCGCGCTGGCGGCTCGCGGATCGGTCGTTCATGACCGGCGAAGCTAGTCGAGGCCGGCCGCTGACGGAAGGCCGAACGCCGCACCGCTCCCCCCACGCGCGCGCCGATAAGGCGAACGGGCCGGCGGTTCGTCCGTCGGCCCGTTCATGGGTTCCTTACCGCCTGAGCCGTCTGGGCGACGCTAAGCTCGAACCCCTAGCTTCGCTAGGTGGAAGGCTCGTTGGGGCTTCTGGCTTCCCGGTGAATGGTTTCCGGGCCTAGCGCTCCACCGCAATCTCGCCTCCCTGGTTCGATGCCTTGTGTGGGATTCGTAACTTGGCGCCAGTCGCGCTCTGCAGAGGGAACTAAGGGAAATTCTAACGACTCCTCGCGAACCGTCAACGTCTAGCGACCCGCAGTGAGCGGCGCGCGAGGGGTCACGCAGGGTCGTTTGGGCCGAATTCGCCGCCGGCCAGACCCCTGTGGCCCCATGCGCCGCGTCACTGGCCAACGACGTCGGCCGGAGGGGTGGTGCGGCCCTTGCCGGCGGCGTCGGGCCCCGGGGCAGGGCCAAAAACTGGTCCTTCGGCGGGCAATCAGCCAAATGCTTCGGCATGACGTGCCCCTCGACGACCTGCCCCGCCGCAGCGCGAACGCCCGGCGAGGTGGACCTGGTGGCGGTTTCGACGCTCGACGCGGCGCTCGACCGCGCCGAGCGCAACGGCTTCCTGAGCGTGACCGTGCCCGCGCCGGGACCGAGCCGACGCGGTCGGCTGGCGCTCGCGATCGAGGAGGCCGTGGAGGACACGCTCGCGCGCCGCGGAGCGGCACCCCCGGGAGTTGGTGCGGCCAGCCTCCTCGACGCCACGCTCGGGGATCAGCTCTATCGTGCCCGCCTCATCGGGGCCGCCGGCATCGCCGTCGCCTTCCCGGCCCTGGAAGGGATCGCGAACCTGGCGGGGTCACTGGACGCCGAGGACAGCGCCGTGCTGCGCTGGTGGATCGCCGCGACCCGGGAGCGGCCAGTGCGGCTGTTCTTCGCGGAACGGGATCAGCGGCTCGGCGTCTACGGCGCGCCGGTAACGCTGGAGAGCCTGCTCGAGACGCCGGAGCCGGCGGCGGCTCAGCGGCTCGCGTCCGCGCCGACCGCGCCGGCTCCGGCCCCCGAGGTGGCGGCCAGCGTCGCGGCGATGGAGCTCACCGATGCGCCGCCCGCGGTCGCCTCGGCCCCTGTCGCGGCGCCGGAGCCCCCGCGGGCCGATGATGAGACGAACGCCGCCGCACCCACTCCCGACGACGCCCTCGACGGCGAGTTCGAGAAACCCGCCCCCCGCGCGACGTCGACGGCGCGCCTGCCCGTCAAGCACATCGTCCCCCCGGGGCGCCCGCTCGCCCGGAGTCGAAGCGAGCTCTGCGAGTCCCCCGAGCCGAGCCCCGAGCCGTGCGAGCCCTCCCCCGCCGACCCGGGCGCGACGAACCGCGACCGTCCCCCCGAGCCGCTGCAGCTGCAGCTCCCGCTGCGCCCGACCGACGCCGGAGGACCGCACCCCAACGCCCTCGCCGGCGTCGACGACCCGACGACAGCGGCGCCGAGCGCTGACGAGCCGCTCCGGGCGCCGCGCGAAGACCGTAGGCCGGTTGCCGGGGCCTTGCCGGCGCGACGCCAGACCGAGGCCGACGAGCCCGCGTCCCCCTCCCCCCTCGTGGCGGATGCGGCCACCCGCTGGCCGACGTGGGTCGAGGAGCTCGACGCCACGCGGGGGCCGAAGCCGCTGGCGGCCGTCGAGCGCCTCTTCGTCTCGACCTACCTCCCCCTGCGCGACGCGCACGCTCACGGAATCACGGACGCACGGGCGAAGCAGGTCGCCGACGCCTGGGCGACGAGCTTCGAGAAGAGCTACAGCGAGGCCTTCGACGCCCTCCGCATGCGGGGGAAGCGCCCGAGCATGGTGCTGGACGTCCCCGAGCTCGCCCAGCGGCTCGCCCGCCTCCACGGCGCCCGATCGATCCAGCTCGTGCTGGTGGACGGGATGCGCTTCGATATTGGTCTGAGAATGCATGGGCGGCTGCAGCGACGCCTGGAGCGGCGGGCCGCCCTCGCCGAGCGGCTGCTGCTCTGGTCCGCCCTCCCCACCACGACGGCCACCCAGCTCGATCTCATCGGACGCGGCCCGGAGGCGCTCAAGGACGCCCAACGGACCCCGGAGACGACCCTCCCGGTCGCGCGTGGCCGCGCCGCGGCGACGCCGCGCCGGGTCCGGGCCGGGCACCGCGACCTGCTCAAGCTCGACCTGATCGCGGCGCGCCTGGCCGAGCGGGAGCCGCTCGGCGCGGCCGAGCTCGACGCCCTCGCGGCGTCGGTGGGGGACTCGCTCGCGGAGTGCCTGGGCCGCCTCGCTCCCCGGACGCTCGCCTTCGTCTTCGGCGACCATGGCTTCCGCATCGAGGCCGACGGGGCTCCCGCGGAAGGCGGCGCCTCGCCGGACGAGGTGCTCGTCCCTGCCTTCGCCTGGGTTGTGGGCGAGATGCACTAGAGCGAGAGCCGGTCTGCCAGCGGCTTCAGCGGGAACTGCTGCTGGCCCGATGCTCTAGGGCGTTGATCTGCCGCGGCAATCGAGCCGATAGCCGCGCTAGCGCGGGATAGACCGGCCGCCGCGCTACCGGTGGAACGCCCGGGCGCGCAGACCCAACCGGGTGGCGTCAGCCACCAGCGAGGAGCCCCCTCGACGGCTCGGGCGAAGGAGCAGGGCCGCGAGGGCGACAGCCTCGACGACGGCGACGACGATCGCGAACCCCCCGTGATCCCCCCAGAACTCCAGCATCGAACGGCACCTCCCACTCCGAGAGGTGCCTGCGGATCAGGGCCTGGGCCAAGTTCTTGCGCGCAGCGGGCCCCGTCGCGACCCGAGACGGCGGCGACGACGCCCGGCCGCGGTCACTCCCGCTCGTGCCCGCCGGCGCCGCTCGGGAGCGGGTTCGGCTCCTTCTCTAGGTACCGGAAGATGGTGCGGGGGTCGACCCCGAGGTCTCGCGCCGTCTGAGTGCGGTTGCCGTTGTTGCGCTCGAGCGCCTCGAGGACGTACCGGCGCTGGAAGTCCTCCTTCGCCTTCTCGAGCGGTAGGATGGATTCCTGCGCCTCCGGGCCGAGATCGAGATCCTCGGGCCCGAGCAGCGTGTTGTCGCAGAGCACGAGCGCTTTCTTGATCCGGTTCTCGAGCTGCCGGATGTTGCCGGGCCAGGGGTACTTCCTCACCGCGGCGAGCGCTTGCGGCGCGAAGCCGCGCACGGGGCTACCGAGCTCGTCGGCGTACTTGCTGAGCAAGGCGCGGGCGATGATGAACAGATCGTCGCCCCGATCGCGCAGGGGCGGCAGCCAGAGGTTGACCACGTTGAGCCGATAGTAGAGATCCTCGCGGAACTCACCGGTCTTGATCATCTCGTCCAGCTCGCGATTGGTCGCGGCGACGATGCGGATGTCGCACTTCTCTGGGCGGTTGTCCCCCACCCGGAAGACCACGTGCTCCTGGATCGCCCGCAGCAGCTTGACCTGGAGCTGGGGCGTCAGCTCGCCGATCTCGTCGAGGAAGAGCGTGCCCGCGTCGGCCTGCTGGAACTTGCCGGGGCGGCTCGCGATCGCCCCCGTGAAGGCGCCCTTCACGTGGCCGAACATCTCGCTCTCCATCAGGTTCTCCGGGATCGCCCCGCAGTTGACGGTGACGAACGGCCCCTGCGCGCGGTTGCTGCGGCGGTGGAGCTCCCGGGCGATGAGCTCCTTGCCCGTACCGGTTTCGCCGGTGATGAGGACGCTGATATCCGTGGCGGCCACCTTCTGCAGCTTGCGGAAGACCTCCTGCATCGAGGGACAGGTGCCGATGATCTCGCCGAACCGCTTGTCCTTGAGCTCCGCGCTGAGCTTCTCCTTGTCCGCGCGAAGCGCGCTGAGCAGGATCGCGTTCTGGAGGATGAGCGACGCCTGGCCGGCGAAGATGTTGAGCATCTCGAGCTGCGCGCGTTCGAACAGGTGCTTCACCTCGTCGTTGCCTACGTAGAGCGCGCCGATGACGTCGCCCTGACTCAATAGCGGCACGCACATCACGCTCGACAGCTTGAGCGCCACCACGCTCTCGCTCTTGCCGAAGGTGGTGTCCGTGAGCGCGTCGCTCACGATGACGGGGCGGCGCGACTCGATCACCTGCCGGACGATGCTGTCACTGATCTGCCCGCTCGGATCCTCGATGACCTCCCGCTGCACGT
Organism: uncultured Polyangiaceae bacterium; assembly: GCA_964480725.1. GTDB lineage: Bacteria > Myxococcota_A > Polyangia > Polyangiales > Polyangiaceae > JAFGBI01. The sequence continues at coordinate 44,157 of CAYZQO010000007.1, forward strand.
TGCGCGAGGCGCGCACCCGCGGCGTGCGCACCTCGGCGTCTCCGGGCTCGACCAGCAGGACGACGCCGCGACCGGCGCCGGTGAGCTCGATGACGTCGTCGAGCAGCGCCTCGAGGACGCTGTCGACGTCACGGCTCGTCATCAACCGCTCGCTGAAGGAGTGGAGCCGACGGACCCAGGCCATCTCGTCCGAGGCGGCCCGCTGGCTCTCGGCGCCGCCCCGATCCGAAGCCACCTCGGAGAACATGCTGAACCCCAGCTGCGCGCGGCCGAGCGTGATCCGGTCACCGTTGACGAGCCGGGCGCGCCGCTTCTTCTTGCCGTTGATCAGGATCTCTGCGGCCCGATCCACCTCCTCGAGCTGGAAATCGCGGCCGTTGAACACGATCTGCACGTGATGGTCGGCGACGGACGGGTCCGCCACGTGCACGTCGTTGCCGAGGTCGCGGCCGACGGTCGTCACGGGCTTGTGGACCCCGAAATGGGCAGGGGCCCCGTCCGAGGGGTAATAGCGGATGGTCGCCATGGCGCTCGGGAGCCTACCATCGGTCAACGCTCACGGGTGCTCCCCGCGCGGGCTCGCCCGTTGGCCTCGGAGTCGCTCGAGCGCTCCCAACCCTCCTCGCGGGGAACACGCCGTGGGCGGAGTGGGAGCCCGAGCGGGCGCCGATGGGGCCGCCCCGGAAGCCGCCGCTCGTGGTGGGGCACGTGGCTCTCGGGCATCGGCTCGAGGTCGTCGCTCTTCCGGCCGCTCCCGGCCCTCCCGAGTCGCGCCGGGGACGACGGGGCTCGAGGCGTCCCGCCGCCATCGCGCCGATGACGGCCAATCGGCCGGCTCCTCGATCGGCCCCGGTGGATTTCGCGCAGGAGCCGCGCAATGCTGCCCACCGTGTCGGTGATCCGGACGAGGCGGCGCGTCGGGGCGATGCTGAGAGGCGTCGGACTCATCGGACTGCTGCTGGCGACGGCCGGCTGCGCGGGGAGGGAATCGCTGGTCAAGGTGGTCGGACCGGGGGTCGTCAACGACCCGCGCAACAAGACGCTGCGCTTCGACATCCTGCGGTTCGGGCTCGACGAACTCTGCCGGGAGATGAACCGCCGGGGGATCCCGCTCAGCATGCGCGACGGCGAGCCGGTGAGCGGCCGCTTCTTCGCGGATGCGTGCGGCGCTCAGGTCATCGACGACGACGCGCGGCAGTCGCTCGTCCTGCAGTACTCCGGCAGGGGCTACGCTTGGAGCTCCATCACCCGACGCGTCGGCTTCACTTCGTCCGGCGTCGTCGAGTACTCCCCCGATTTCCAGCTGCACGAGGGGGCCATGTACGTCTACTTCCGGCCCCGCAGCGTCAGTGCGGCCAACGTCCAGACGGTGCTCATCGAGTCGGGGGCGGCCAGCTCCACCATGACGGCGCTTGGCGTCAACGCGAACGAGGTCGGCACGGCGATCCTGCGCGGGCAGCTCCAACGCGGGTTCACGGTGATCCGGAAGAACGCGGAGGGAGAGGTCGCTTTTGGCGTGGGGTACATCCCACGAGGGGAGGCCCCCTTCGCCCCCTTCACCGTCGAGCGCTCGAGGCACCTCGCGCTCGCCAACTCGACGACGGAGATCCACTCGGGACAGCAGGACTTCGTCGGGGGCTTCGAGATCACCGAGAAGCGCCAGGCCCTGCACGTCACGGCGACCCTCGAGGGCGCCACGGCCGTCGACCTGTTCGTCCTCAACAAGGCCTACGCCGACCAGATGACGGGCACCTTCGTGAGCCAGCCCGGACCCGCGCCCCTGGTGGCTGCCCCGCTCTTCGAGGACACGCTCGCGGCGGGCCAGCAGTACCGGCGCACGATCCCGCTACCGGAGGGCATCTACTATCTCGTCTTCGACAACGCGGCCGGGGTCGGCCGGGCCAGCCCCGACGCGGGGACGACCGGCGACCGCGCGGCGAAGATCGACTACCTCGTCCAGTCCGGCAAGGCGCGATGAGCCGCCGTGCGCCGCCGCGGCGGTCCAACTGTGGGATGCTAGCTTCCCCGGTTGCCGCTTTTTCCCCGTCCGAGTAGAAGGCGAGCCTCTCGACGGCAAACCCGTGCAACGTTCTAAGCTGCTTCGCTCGGTCTTCTGGGGGCTCTGGTTCGTCCTGGTGCCGCTGCTGCTCGCGTGGGCGGCGGTGGAGGGCCTCAAGTCGGAGGACGCCTTCGCGCCCGGGCTGGTCGCCCGCTTCCGGTTCTTGCTGCACGACCAGCGCCTCCCGGCCCTGATCGTGTTCTTCACCGTCTTCGAGATGACGCTGTACCGGTGGCGACACCGGCTCCCGCTCGCGCGGTACGTCGACGCGGGCGGGCGCCCCGACGTCCCCGCGCCGCTTCGTCGCGACTACGAGCAGGCGTTCCAGCTTCTGGACGAGGCTGGCCGCCTCCTGAGCAAGCACCAGCGCGCGGTGGATCGCCGGGTGCCGGAGGCGGGGCGGGCGGAGCTCATGGCCGCACTCGATGATCTCCGCGCCGCGGTCGAGGCGGAGCGGTTCGTCGAGGCCGAGTTCGTGGAGGCCAACGCGCGCGCCTCCACGCTGGTTGCTCGCCACCTCGGGCCGTGGCGTAAGAGCGAGCTCCGCGAGTACACCGAGTCGATCGCGATCGCCGTCCTGGTGGCCGTGCTGCTCCGCGCCTTCGTCGTGGAGGCCTTCAAGATCCCCAGCGGGTCGATGCTCCCGACGCTCCAGATCCAGGATCACATCTTCGTCAACAAGCTCGCCTACGGGCCGCCAATCCCGTTCACCGAGCGGCGCCTCTTCCAGCACCTGCCCCCGCGGCGAGGCGACGTGATGGTGTTCGAATTCCCGGAGAATCGGGCCGACGACTACATCAAGCGGGCCATCGCCTTTCCCGGCGACACCCTGGTCGTGAGGGGGGGGCATCCGTTCATCAACGGCTGGATGGTCCCTTACTGCTACGTCGGAGAGCTCGAGCAAGACAACGGCAGCCGACGCGGCGGCCAGCGCGGGCTGCTCTTCATGGAGTATCTGGGCGAGTACACCTACCTCACCCTCTACGAGGAGGGCCGCCTCGGGGCGACGACGGCCGAGGGGCTCACGCCCGGCACCCTCTTCGAGAACGGACCGGACGTTCTAGCCCAGTTCGATCCGATCGACGACGAGGGACCGTACGCCATCGGGGCGAACGAGGTGTGGGTCCTCGGGGACAACCGCAACAACAGCAGCGACTCGCGCGCGTGGAACAACCGTCGCGGCGGCGGGGTGCCGTTCCCGCTGATCAAGGGCCGCGCCATGTTCGTCTGGCTCAGCTTCCAGACGGGAGGCGGACTCCAGGTGCGCCGCATCTTCCACGACGTGATGGGGGAGCCGTCACTGCCCCGATCGCAGCTCACCCTGCCGCTGCAGTCGGGCATCGCCGCCTGCCAGAGCCGTCGCCCGTCGGCCACCCTCCCCCCCCCGCCAACCCCGAACCCGCCGGATCGCTGAAGGGGCCGCGCCGTTCGTCCCCGGTCGCGAGCGAGCCGGGGCGTCCTCGTCACCTCGGCCAGGACGGTCGCTGGGAACGCGCGACTCGGAGCCCCGGGCGGCGTTCGCGAACCGGGTGCTTCGGCTCGAGCCGCGGATTTCGGGCGCCAGAACCGATCCCGGAGTCCCCGCCGCAGGCCGGGGCGAGCAGGATCAGCAGGGTCTTGGGCTCGGCGGGGCGGGTCATGACGGCAGCTCGATGCTCTAGCCTACGCCCGCGCGGTCCCCTCGCTTCCCCCGATCGTCGCCCGACGCGGGCAGCTCGCCCCGTCTCGTGAAGCGACGGCTCAGCGCGACGGCAACGCCACGCCGGTCCGGCGCGCTTTCGGGCTCAGCGCGCCCGGGGCGGCGGGTCGACGCAGTTGCGTCCCCGCGCCTTGGCCGCGTACAGCCGCTCGTCGGCGCGCTCGCGGAGCTGGCGCGGCTGGTCGATCCCCGGCTCGTGCGAGGCGGCCACCCCGATCGACACGGTCATGGCGAGCCGCCGCCCGCGCCACTCGAACGGTGCGTCCGCGACGTTCTTTCGCAGCCGCTCGGCGAGGAGAATCCCGGCCTCGAGGCGCGTGGCCTTGCAGAGCACGGCGAACTCCTCGCCGCCGACGCGCGCGAACACGTCCTCTCGCCGCAGGCTGGCGAAGACCGTGTTCACGATCTCCTGCAAAGCGGCGTCGCCCGCGAGGTGCCCGAGCCCATCGTTCACGCTCTTGAAGTGGTCCACGTCGATCATCAAGAGGGCGCAGGCCTGCTCGTGGCGCACCGCCCAGGGCCACTCCGACTCCATCCGCTCCTCGAAGTAGCGGAGGTTGTGCGCGCGCGTCAGGGGGTCCCGCGTCGCCAGTGCGTAGAGCTCCTCGCGGAGCCGACGCTCCAGGGCCCCTTCCCGCGAGAAGCGCAAGATGACCCGCCCCCCGAGGCTGATCCGGTCGCCCTCACCGAGCTCGACCGGGCTCACGACGGGAAAACCCCGGAAATAGGTGCCGTTGGTGGAGCCCAGGTCCTCCAGCACGTAGCTCCCCAACTGCTCGACGATCTGCGCGTGGCGGCGCGAGACGCCCTCGAAGACCACCTGCACGTCGGCGTCGTCGCCACGACCGAGCACGTTCCGACCGTGGTGCAGCCCGTAGACGGCGCCGAGCCGCGGCCCCTGGAGCACGGTCAGCGCCCCGACCACTCCTCCCTCCTCGTCCTCGTCGGGCGGCAGCGAACGGGCCGAGTATCGACCGGTACTCTCGTCCGGACGGGGCGCGGTGCTCATCCGCGGTCCATTCTGCCTCACGATTCCCAGTTTCACCAAAAACTGCTGACCCTCGGGCCGGACCGCGCCGACGGCGGAGGACGTGGCGGGCTGCCCCGCCGGGCCGCTCCACCGCGTGCTAGACGGGCGGTGCGAGCGTGCGGCACCGAGGATCCAGACGACCGGCTGCGCGCGGTGCGACGGGCGCCGCCAGCGCGAGCCCTGACGACGAGCGCCGGAGCCGGGCGGCCCCGGGGACGGCTGGACGTCCCCGGGTGCTCGCCTGGGGCGAGCTGCTCTGGGACCTCTTTCAGGACGGTCCCCGGCTCGGCGGGGCAGCGGCCAACGTCGCCCACCACGCCGCCCAGCTCGGCGCCGACGCCGCCCTGGTCAGCCGGGTTGGGGCTGACGAGCTGGGGTCGCGCGCTCGCGCGGTGCTGGCGGCCAGCGGGGTGGACGTGGCGCTGGTGACACAGGATCCGGGCTCGGCCACGGGCACCGTCACCGTCACGATGGACGGCGGCGACCCTCGCTACCGGATCGCGACCGAGGTCGCCTGGGACCGGATCGCCGCGGACGAGCCCGTGATCGCGGCCGTGCGCCGCGCCGACGTCCTCTGCTTCGGCACGCTCGCCCAGCGCACCGTGCTCGGCGCCGGAGCGCTCGCCGCCGCGTGGGCGGCGACTCCGCGGGGCTGCCTTCGCCTCTGCGACCTCAATGTCCGGCCTCCGTTCGTCCTTCCCGACGTGATCGACGCCGCCGTAGCGCACGCGGACGTCGTCAAACTCAACGAGGCGGAGGCGGAGCTCGTCGCACGCCACGCCGGCGTCACCGATCCGGTGGGCTGGCTCCTGCGGCGCGGCGTGCAGTTGGTGGCGCTCACGCGCGGGGCGCGAGGCTGCCGGTTGGCCACCGCGTCGACCTCGGTCGAGCACCCGGGGTTCCCGACCGCCCCGGGCGCGGGGGATCCGGTCGGGGCCGGCGACGCCTTCGTGGCCCTGCTCGCCGTCGAGCTGGGCCGGGCAGGCGCCGTCCCCGAGGATCTGACCCGGCTCGCCGCGCGAGCGAACCGGGTCGCCGCTCACGTCGCGTCGTGCCCGGGGGCGATGCCGCCACTCCCAGCGCGGCTCGTGTCCGACTGACGCGGCCGCGGGAGACTCCGGCCGCGCCCCCCCGGCGCGGCGCGGCGACCGGTCACCCGCCGTCGCACTCCAGCGCCGACCAGTCGAACCCGGTCAGCCGGAGTCGCAACGTCGAGCCGGTCGTCTGGCGCTCGGCCTGGAAGATGGCGATCTCGTAGCGCTCACCGTCGCTGAAGCCGAGGTTCGCGGCGAGCTCGTCGACGCGAACCTCGCCCGCCACCGGCGTGTGGATCCCGCCGAGATCGAGCGCCAGGCTGCCGCCCACGAAAACCCACACGTCGTCGTCGCCGGTGATCTCGATGACGGGGCTCCGGCCGGAGTCGTGCTCGAACCAGAAGCGGATCTCGCTCGTGAAGTGGAAGTTGTGCCTCGTGCCCTCGTCCTCGTTCTCCCAGTTGCCGCCGTACTCGGGGGCGATCGTGGCCTGCACGTACTCCCCAGTGGGGGTGATCCCCACGCCCTCGCCATCGACCGGGAAGAACACCGGCGTCCCGTCGTAGTGCTCCTCAGTCGCCGCGCACTCGGGCATCCCCGGGTTCGGACAGGGGTCGTAGCAGCGGGCGCCGTCGGGCAGCGGATCGCAACTCCCGCAGCCCGTACCGCCGTTGCCGCACCAGGTCAGGTTGGCATACGCCGTCCACTGCTCGCCTTCCGCTCCCCAGCGGTTCACGTAACCCCCGTCCCCATCCTCGAAAAGCACCAGGCTCCCGGCGATGGTGGCGTTCGCCTCGGGCAGGTCCCGGTACCACTCGGCGAAGGTGTCGGCACCGGAGATGCCCCCGCCCTCGCTCGCGAGCTCGGGGACCCCGTCCGCGCCGAGGCTCGCGGCGACCAGGCCGAGGGTGGCCTCGGTCTGGCCCGAGACACCGAGCTCGAAGTCGGGGTGGTCGGCGCTGAAATCCCGGAAGGTCGCCGGCAAGGTGAGCGTCGAGCCAGCGAGGGCACAGGCGACGTGCCCGGTGCCGCCGCCGCCGACGGCTGCGCCCGCGCCTCCCTCCGCGACACGGGTGTCCTCCGCGCCGTCCGCGCCCGCGCCCCCATCCGTCCCGGTGCCACAGTCGCACGGGCCCCAACCCGAACCGTCGGCCTCGCATGCCTGTCCCCCTTCACAAGCCCCCGGGCCGTAACAGATCCGCGTCTCGTTCGGGATGCAAACGCCGCCCTCGGGCGCGGTGCTGCCGCTACCGCCGCCGTCCACCGTCTCCCCGCTGCACGCGACCACCGCGAGGAGCAAGAGCCCGACCGCGCCAAGCGACGCACCGCCGCCGCGCGCCAACCGCCCGACGGCGCCCCGCCCCCGCGCACGAGCCTCGACCTGGTCCCGTCCCAACTCCGTCCAGCACGCCATGATTCCTCCTCGGCCACCGTCCATCGGCTCCGGCCGCGGGCGGGATACTACAGCATCGCGAGTGTCTCCACCGACGGCCCCCGTCAGCGCTCATTCAAGGCGGCCTCGTCGGCGGCGGCCTCGTGCAAGAAGCAGCGCACGGCGCGCCCCCCGACACGATAGAGCGGCGGCGCCTCGCGCGAGCAGCGCGGCATGACCTCGGGACAACGGGTGTGGAAGCGGCACCCGGGCGGCGGCGCGGCCGGAGAGGGCACGTCGCCGAGGACCCGCACCTCGACCCGCCGCACCGCCGGATCGAGCGACGGCACGGCGGCGAGCAGCCCGCGGGTGTAGGGGTGGAGCGGCTCGGCGAAGAGCGCCTCCGTGGCGGACTGCTCGACGATCTCGCCGAGGTACATCACGGCGACCCGCCGCGCGAGGTAGCGGACCACAGACAGATCGTGGGTGATGAAGAGGTACGCGATCCCAAACTCGGCCTGGAGATCCCCGAGGAGGTTGAGGATCTGGGCCTGGATGGAGACGTCGAGCGCGGAGACGGCCTCGTCGAGCACGATCAACCGGGGCTCGACCGACAGGGCGCGTGCGATCCCGATCCGTTGCCGTTGCCCACCCGAGAACTCGTGCGGGAAGCGGGAGAGGTGCTCCGCCGGCAGCCGGACCCGCTCGAGCAGCGCGCGGGCCCGCGCGGTGCGCTCGGCGGCGCTGGCCCCGATGCCGTAGGCGTCGAGCCCCTCGACCACGATGTCGCGAACGCGCATCCGTGGATCGAGCGCCGTCATCGGGTCCTGGAACACCATCTGCATCGCGCGGCGCACCCGCCGCAGCTGCCGCGGTCCGAGGCCGACGAGCTCCTCGCCGGCAAAGCGCACGGAGCCCTCACGCGGCTCCACCAGCCGCAGGAGGGAGCGTCCCACGGTGGTTTTGCCGCACCCGCTCTCGCCGACGAGCGCCACCGTCTCGCCCGCGGCGACGTCGAGGCTCACCCCGTCGACCGCGCGGACGTGCCCGACCACGCGCTTCAGCACGCCCCGCCGGATCGGGAACCAGGTCCGGAGCCCGGTGACCTCAAGCAGGCTCGGGTCGGTCACGAGCCCGGCTCCTCGCGGGGTGGACCCGGGGGAGCCACCGCCGACTTCCGGGGGTCCCTGCCCGGCGCGCCGAGCCGAGCGTGGCAGAAGACCTCGCGCTCCGGCGACGGGACGACCCGAGGCGCCGGCTCCGCCGCGCAGCAGGGCAGCACCTCGGGGCAGCGGCCGGCGAAGCGGCACCCGCGCGACCACTCCGTCGGCGGCGGCACCACCCCGGCGATCTCGTAGAGGCGCTCGCCACGCCGCGCGCGCCCCGGCATCGCGGCCAGCAGCCCCTTCGTGTACGGGTGCCAGGGATCCCCGAGCACCGCACGCCGGGTCCCCGTCTCCACCAGCTTGCCCGCGTACATGACGGCGACGCGATCGGCCAGCTCGTTCACCACCCCGAGGTCGTGCGTGATGAGCAGAATGGCGGTGCCGGTGTCGCGCTGCAGCTCGCGCAGCAACTGCAGGATCTGGGCCTGGATGGTCACGTCGAGGGCGGTGGTCGGCTCGTCGGCGAGGAGCACCGCCGGCCGCATGGCGAGGGCCATCGCGATCATCACGCGCTGCTTGAGCCCGCCGGAGAGCTGGTGGGGGTAGGCGCCGAACCGGGCCGCCGGATCCGGGATGCCGACCGAGGTGAAGAGCCCCACCGTCCGCTCCCGCGCCGCGCGCGCCGACGCGCGCTCGTGAAGGCGGATCGCCTCCACCACCTGCGCACCGACCGTCATCACCGGGTTCAGGCTCGACATCGGCTCCTGGAAGATCATCGCCATGCGGTGGCCCCGGAGCCGCCGCATCGCGGGCACGTCGAGGGCGAGCACCTCCGTCTCGCCGAGGCGCACGGAGCCCCCCTCGACGCGCCCCGGCTTCGGCACCAGGCGCAGCATGGAGAGCGCCGTCATCGATTTTCCGCACCCGCTCTCGCCCACCAGCGCCAGCACCTCGCCGGGCGCAACGTCGAAGCTCACCGAATCGACCACGGCGACACGGCGCCCGCCGCTCGGGAAGGTGGTGACCAGATCGCGCACGCGAACCGTGGCGTCGGCGGGAGGGCTCGCGGCCGTCATCGCCCTAGTCCCGCTCCCGTCGGGTGCGCGGATCGAGAATGTCGCGGACCGCGTCCCCGACCGCGTTGATGCCGAGCAGGAGCACGAACATCGCGCCGCCCGCCGCGAGCACGTTCCAGTACACGGCCGGCTCCCGCGAGAGCTCGTCCTTGGCCTGCGCGATCATCTGTCCCCAGCTGCCGGCCGCGCCGATCCCGAGCCAGGCCAGGACCGCCTCCACCAGCACCTGCCCGGAGAACATGAGGACGAAGGTGATCACCACCAGGTGCAGGAGATTCGGCAAGATGTGCCGCCAGATGATGCCCAGCTCCGACACGCCCATCAGCCGCGCCGCGTGGACGTAGTCGAGCTCGCGGAGCTTCATCGTCTCGCCGCGGGCGATGCGGCAGAAGCTCACCCAGCTGGTGACGGCGAGGGCGAGGCAGACCTGCACCGTCCCCTGCCCCAGCGCCATCACCAGGGCGATCAAGAGCAGGATCCCCGGGATCGACGCCAGCGTGGACATCACGAAGAACACCACGTCGTCCACACGTCGCCCGAAGTACCCCGCGCTCACCCCGAAGAAGAGCGCGAGCGGGATGGCGAGGAGACTGGTCAGGCCGCCCACCAGCAGGGCCACCCGCGCCCCCTTCAACATGAGCAGCAGCGTGTCCCGCCCGAGGATGTCGGTGCCGAGCGGGTGGCGACCGGGGTGCTCCAGCGGGCGCGGGGGTGTCCCGTAGAGCTCGGTGGCGGCGAAGGGGGCCGAGTAGCTCTTCTCGAGCCGGCCCCCGAACACCCGATCGACGAGCGAGCGCGGCTGGTGCGCCGACACCACGTCGTCCCCCTGAGCCCTGCCGTCCACCCACGCCACCGAGTCGGCCAGGCCCGCCGCCACGAACCCAATGACGACCAGGAGCGCCACCGGGCGCCGTCGCCAGAGCTCGCGCGCCGCCTCCCGCCACAGCTCGTGCCGGCGGACCGCGACCGCCGCCGCCATGCTGGCGAGCAGCAGCGCCGCGACGACCGCGTTGGAGAACCAGTGGTGCTCGAGGAGGGCCTGCAAGACAACTACTCCAGGCGGATCCGAGGATCGACCAGCGTGTAGCTGATGTCGGTCAGGATCTGCCCCAGGACGAAGAGGAGCGCGTCGATGTACACGATCGTGCGCAGGGTGGCGAAGTCGTTGCCATCGATGGCGTCGACGGTCAGCGAGCCGAGGCCGGGGATCCCGAAGAAGGCCTCGAGCAGGAGCGAGCCGGTGAACAGGAACGGGATCGCCATCACCACGTTGGTGAGGATCGGGATCATCGCGTTGCCGAGGACGTGGCGGAGCATCACCCGCCCGTCGCCGGCACCCTTCGCCCGCGCCGTGCGCACGTAGTCGCGGTTCACCTCCTCCACGAACACCGTGCGGTAGAAGCGCACGTTGCTCCCCAGCGAGCTCATCACCCCGACCAGGACCGGCAAGGCGAGGAACCGCCAGACCACGGACGGGTCGGGGTCGAACCCCGAGATGGGGAACCAGCGGAGCAGCTTGCCCACCAGGAACTGGGCCCCGATGATGTAGAGCAAGATGGACAGGCTCATCCCCAACACCGCGAGGAACACCCCGGCCCGATCGATGTAGGTTTCCCGAAAGAAGGCGACGAACAGGCTGAGCAGGATCCCGAGGCAGAGCCCGATCACGAAGAGCGGCGTCGTCAAGAGGAGGCTCGGCACCGCGCCGGCCTTGATCCGATCGAGGATGAGGGAGTCGTCGGCGTCGCTGCGCCCGAAGTCGAAGGTGAGCATGCGGCGGAAATGCTCCACCAGCATGTTGTCCCCCAGGTGGCCCGGCCCGGGCATCAGCGGCCGATCGTAGCCGTGGAGCGACTTCCACTGATCGATCTGCTCCTGCCGGGCCTTCTCCCCGAGGGCCTTGCGCGCCACGTCATCGGGCGCCGTGACGGTGAAGAAGAGCAGGAAGAGCAGGAACAGGACCCCGACGACCGTGACGGCCCCGTAGGCGATGCGACGGACGACGTAGGCGAGCATCACTGCCGCTCCCGGAAGAAGGTCACGATCCCGGGCGCGAGCACCAGGAGCAGGAGGGCGAGGCCGACGAACGCCGGCCACAGCACGGGGCGGTTCCAGGCGCGTCGCTGGCGCTGCCGCTCGGCCGGGTCCAGATCGTAGTACTTGGCCAGCGGCACCGAGAGCCCCATCGGCTTCACGTGGCGAAGCCAGCCGTGATAGAGCGAGAACTGCTCCGGGTGAAACATCGGGATCCAGGGGCAATCCGCGTCGACGCGCGCACGCATCTCGCGGATGATGGCGAGGCGCTCGGGCCCGTTCTCCATGGCCTTCATGCGGAGGAACTGGGCGTCGTAACTCGGATCCGAGTAGTTCGCCGTGTTCGGCCCGTTGTTCGCCTTGCGCGACATCTTGGACCAGAGGAGAAATAGGAAATTCTCCGGGTCCGGGTAGTCGGCGACCCACCCCCAGCTGAAGATCTGGAAGCCGCCGTCGCGCATCTTCTCCTGGAAACGGTTGTAGTTGGTCGCCTCGAGCACGACGTTCAGGCCGATCCGCCGCCAGGAGTTGACGTAGTAGGTGTAGTGCAGGCGCCCGTCGGCGCTGGTGTCCCCGGTGTCGAAGGTGAGGCGGAGCGGGGCGCGCGTGGCCGGATCGATGCCCCCCGGGTAGCCTGCCTCCTCCAGTAGCCGCTTGGCGCGCGAGACATCGATGGCGCGGTAAGGGTTCCGGTACTCGGGCTCGTGGCCGAAGATCCCGGGCGGCAGGAGCGACTGCGCCGGCACGCCGCGACCGTTGAGGAACAGGCGCAGGTACTCCTCCGCATCGATGGCGAGGCTCATCGCCTGCCGGAGCTTCCGCGAGCGCTCGCCGCCCGGGGCGCCGAGCACGCGATCGTCCATGTTGAAGCCAAGGTAGTAGATCGCCGGCTCGACCGACTTGCGGAGCGCGATCCCTCGCTCGCTCATCTCGGGCGAGAGGCGCTCGTTCTGCACCACCTTGTCGAAGCTCTCCTTCACGATGCCCGAGGAGTCGTAGTAGCCTTGGAGGAACTTGTTGAAGGCCGGGATCCGCTCCTTCTCGCGCCGGAGCTCGATGCGCTCGATGAAGGGCAGACCCGCCCCACGCACCTCGGGGGGCACGATGACCCCCAGGTCCTCGGGCGGCACGTCGGTCGGGAACACGGTCCCCGGGGCCTTCCACTCGGGGTGGCGCCGGCCGTGCCAGTTGGGGTTCTGCTCGAGGACGATCCGGCTCTGCTTGTCGTAAAGGGCGATGCGATAGGGGCCCGCGCCCACCGGGTGGTCCGCCAGGTGCGGGCGGCCGTCCTGGCCGTCGTAGTGGGCCACGGCCTCCCACGGCATCGGCGCCGTGAACGGCATGGTGAACCAGTAGAGGATCTGCGGGTACGGCTCGGCGAGGGTCAGCTCGAGCACGGTGTCCGAGCGCACGACGACCCCCGTGATCCGCCCCGCCCGCTGGTACTGCTCCGTCACGGGGAGCGCCGCCACGGCCGGATCCGCGGTGCGCAGCGCGGTGAGCCGCGCCCGGAACGCGAGGAGATCGTCGACGTGGGCGAAGGGCTCGAGCGCGGGGCTGTTCACCGCCGGGTCGGCGATGCGCAGCAGCGCGAACTCGACGTCGCGCGCGGTAAGGGGCCGCGTCTCTGCACCCCCGTGGTGGGCAGCGAAGCAGGGATCGTCCTGAAACCGGAGATCGGGAAAGAGCTCGAAGCGGTACGTCGTCCGCTCGCCCCTGCGCTCGGCGACGGGGACGGCGCGGGCCAGTCCGGGCGCGAGCGCGTAGGGGCGCTTCAGGTAGTGGTACTCGAGCAGCGAGACGTTCACGAGCCCGTTGATGTCGTGAGCCGTCGTCGTGTAGGCAACCGCCGGATCGAGCGTCTTCGGCGCCTCGGAGAACGGGCGGTAGAGCACCTTGGCGGCCGAGTCCGCGGCTGGGTACGGGTCGTTCGTGCAGGCGAGCACGAGCGCCGCCGCCATCGTCCAGCGGTGCGGGCGGCGGAAGGGCGTCACGGGGCGTCAGCTTAGGGGGACCCGGCCGGGTTTCAAGGCGACCGTCTCGATGACGCCGCTCGGCCGGCGATGAACGGCGCCCCCAAGGTCGCTTGACGCCGAAGCGAGTAGCTGTTTTTGTATGAGCCTGGCAGGGGTTTCTGGCTAATGTCGATCCGTGAGTTGACCGCTCGGGCGCGACCGATTCGGGCGCGTTCCGAGGCCGCGCTCCTCCCCCGACGGCAGGGCGCCCCGGCGAGCGCGCTGACCGCGATCGCCGCCCTGGTCTGCGGCACCGTCACGGGCTGCGCGGCGCCGCGGACAGCGAACGACGCGAGCACGGCGCTCTGCCCGCAGCTGGGGGCCGACATCGATCCGTACTCGCTTCGGTTCTCCGCCAGCGTCGAAGCCAACGGGCAGATCCGGGCCTTCGTCGCGGCCGCGCGCGGACTCAAGGAGGCCGCGGAGCAGGCCGAGTACATCACCGCGGAGGCCTGCCGCCGAATGGGAGCCGACCTGGGGCTGTCCGCGAGCGCGATGGCGCCCTCAGGCGCCGTTGCCGTGGGCCCGGCTCCTGGAACGGTGGCTGGGCACGAAGCGGCGCACGGCCCCTCGCCCGACCTCGGGCGAGAAGCGCTGGCCGCGTGCACCGCCGTTGCTAACGAGGCGCGGGTGATCCTCGGTGATGGCCCGCTCGTGATCGAGGTGAAGCCACCCCGCTGCGAGCCGGATCTGCTCCGGAGGGGGCGCTGCGAGGCGCTCTGCTCCCTGTCCGGCCCGGCACCGGCGGAGTGCCTCGCCGCCTGCGAGTCGGAGGCGAACATCCACGGTCAGTGTCACGCCGCAGAGCTCGATGGCCTCGATCTCGCGGTGGAGGGTCGAAAGGGGGTGCTGCTAGCAACGCTCGGCCGCAATCTCCCTTGGCTCTTGCACGCACAGACCGCGCTCGCGCGACGGCTGGCGGGGGACGCCGAGGTGCTGGCTCGAATCGGCGCCCAGCTGCCCGAGCTCCTGAAGGATGCGGGTCCCCAGGGGCTCGCCTGCATGACGGCTTCGGCCGCGCTCGTCGCGATCTCGAGCCGGCGGCTGAGCGCCAGCCTCGATGCGGGGAGGGTCGTCCTGGAACGGCTGCGGCTCACGGAGCTTGCACCGGGCGCGACACGACCGGCGAGGACGCCCGCGGCATCGCCGCCCGATCACAACCACTCGGGCAACGCGGGTGAGGCGCTCGAGCCAACGACGCAGGAGGAGGAACCGTGACACGCAGTGCCCTTCCATGGCTGACCGCTTCCATCCTGGCGCTGGGCGGCTGCTCCAAGAGCTCGAGCGACGGCGAGACGCCAGAGTGCCTCATCGACCTCGACTGCTCCGGAAACCAGATCTGCGAGGACGGGCACTGCATCCAGCCCGCCTCCGATTCGACCGCGGGTGCGGGCGGCGAGGGGGGGGCCGAGGAGGAGGGAGCGGAGCCCGGAGGTCCCTGCGGCGCCTGCGCCGATGAGCGCTGCACGGGGGAGCTCGAGGCCTGCGCAGACGCGCCCTGTGACGACTACGCGACGTGCGTCCTCGGGTGTGAGGACGACACCTGCGTCGTGGACTGCTCCGTCGCCCACGCCGAAGAGATGGGGGAAGACGGGATGGCATTGCTCGAGTGCATCGCCGATCGCTGCAACGCCGACTGCGCGAGCGCCGAGCCGTCAACCTGCGAGAGCTGCCTGAACGCGAGCTGCCGGACGGAGGCGCAGGCGTGCGCGGCAGACGACGCCTGCATGGGGTTGATCGACTGTCAAGACCGCTGCACCGACGACGCATGCCTCATCGGCTGTATCGAGGCCGCTGGCGAGGAAGCCTTGCTCCTCGCTTCAGCCTACGCGACCTGCGCGGACGAGCGTTGCGCGGTCGCGTGCGGCGGCGGGGAGGGCACGGGTGGCACCGGCGGGGCGGCGGGGAGCGGTGGCTCCGGTGGGACTGCCGGCTCCGGTGGGACTGCCGGCTCCGGTGGGACTGCCGGCTCTGGCGGGACTGCCGGCTCTGGCGGGACTGCCGGCTCCGGAAGCACCGGCGGAGCCGCCGACACCGGCGGCACGGAAACCGGCGGCGCCACCGACACCGGTGGCGCCGAAACCGGCGGGGCGACGGGGGGCACCGGGGGCGGAGCCTGCCTCTCTGAAGGGCAGAGCTACAACCTCTCGGTGCGTCCGCCGGAGGGGGTGGAGGTGGTCACGGAGTGCTGTGAGGGGCTGACCGGGGTGTATGGTGGCTATGTCGTCTCGTCGGATGGCACCTGTCGAACTCGAACCGGGTCACCCACGTACTGCAGCCCCTGTGGCAACGGCCAGTGCGACGAGCACGAGAACTACTGTAACTGTCCTGAGGACTGTCCCTTGGCGGAGGACGTCGTCGCGCTCAATGAGGCCATCTCTGAGCGGGCGCAGATCGCCTGTTCCAAGATCGATGCCTGCTCGCCCGCGCGCATCGGCTGGTGGTACGGCAGCCTGGAGGAATGCCGAAACAGCCACGAGCGGTGGTACCAGTGGCTCGCCGGGCTGCCCAGGAGCGGCGTTACCGTTGCGGGGCTCGACGACTGCAGCAGGGCCGAGGCGACCTGGACCTGCGAGGAGTGGCGAACCTGGCTCCCCATCCCCGAATGCGCCTTCCGGGGCGAGACGGCGAACGGCGAGCCCTGCCTCGACGGGAGCCAATGCAGCTCGGGCCATTGCGACGGGATCGACTACGGCTGCGGCGTGTGCGTGCCCGAGCCGGGCCTCGGCGAGGCTTGTGAGCCCTACGGCGACTGCGATGCCGACACGATCTGTTCCGCGGCTGGGACCTGCTTCGTGCCCGGCCGCGACGACGACGCCTGCGACGAGGTGGAGTACTGTGACCTGGGCTACTCCTGCGTGGGCGGCGAATGCCTGGCGCAGGGCGTCACGGTGGGCGACCCCTGCCAGGCGGGGACGGCGAACGACCACGCCCCCTGCGCGGAGGATCAGGGCCTCTACTGCAACGCCGAAACGGAAACCTGCATCGAATATGCGGTGGCGGAGGGGGGAGAGCCCTGCGGTGCGCTCCCCGAGGGTCCCACCGTCTGCGCCAGCATGGTCTGGTGCGATTACGCAGACGGATCCACGGGCACCTGCCCGGCCCCCCGCCGTGCGGGCGACGAGTGCGATCCGGAGGCGGGCCTCGGCTGCGTCAGCCCGGACGTCTGCGTCGACGGGATCTGCACCGGGCCCGCGCACTTGCTCTGCTTGTGAGCGGATCCCCATGGCGAACCCGATCCCGCTGTCCCGCGGCGCCTCGCTGGCACCCGATCCCCACTCCGAGCGCGCTCCGCTTGCCGGGCCGCTCCCGATGCCCCGCGCGCTCCCTGCCAGGCTGCTCGCCGCCGCGGCGGCGGTGGCGTTGTGCTCCGCCGCACCCGCCGCCCTAGCCGATCGCTCACCGATCGGCGGCCGCACCGCGACGATGGGCGGGGCCGGGGTGGCCGCTGGCAACGACTCCGCCCTCCCCTACCTGAACCCGGCCGGCCTCGCGGGCGTGCCCGGCGACGTCTTCGCCGTGTCCGCGAGCGTCTACGGCTACCGCCACCTCGTCATCGAGGACCTCCTCGCGCCCGCCGGGCTCAACAGCGCCTTCGGGCTGCCAGAGGTGACCCGGGACGAGAGCGTCTCCGACTCCTTCGTCGATCTGCCGAGCTCGGTGATGTACTTCCGGCACCTCGGACCGGAGGGAGCGCCGGTGAGGGGCAAGGTCGGGATCGCGATGGTCATCCCCGAGACGACTCGACTCGAACTCGTGAGCCAGTACGACGCCAGGCTCCCCGCAGTGAACGGCCGCTACACAACGTCGCTCGGACGCTCGCGGGAGCGCACGGGTTACTACGTGGGTCCGTCCCTGGCCGCCGCCTTCGGCGACCGCCTGCGCCTGGGCCTCTCGGTCTTCGCCTATTACGTGCGTCTTTCCGACGTGCTGGTTTCCTCGTCCCAGATCTCGACGCTCGGCGGCCTTCTCGTCAGTGGCTCCGAGGAGAGCGTCAGCGCGATCGGGGACTCCGTCGGGCTGCTGCCCGTGGTCGGACTCCAGTCACGGCTCGTCTCGGATCTCTGGGCGGGGCTGGCCCTGGGCGCGCCCTCGACGCACCTTTCGGGGCGGCACGCCTACAACGGCCTCTTCGAGGGGACCGACAACGTCAGCGGGACGCAGGCGAGCCAACAGTCCAGCCTGGGCCCCTACGCGTCGGACGTGCCGTGGCGGCTATCGCTCGGGCTCGCCTGGGACGATCGCGAGCGGCTCTCCGGCGCCCTGGACGTGACCTACACCGCCGCTCGAGCCGAATCGGTGCGTTCTCCGGAGGTGGTCCTGGTGACCGCACAGCGAGGCGGAGAGACACCGCGGGCCTACACGGTCTGGGATCCGTCGAATCGGGACGTCGAGCCCCTGCTGAACGTCGCCGCCGGGGTCGAGGCGGCAATGGGCACCGTGGTGTCCCTCCGCGCGGGCGCCTTCACCGACTTCGCCGACGCGCCCAAGCTCCAGCCGGTCGAGGCATCCGGCGAGCAACTCCGCATCGACCGCCTCGGCGGCACACTGGGCCTGGGCCTACGCCTGGGCTCCTTCGACTCGACCGTCGGCGTGGTGTACACGCACGGCACCGGCCAGTATGGCTCGCGGGACATGGTCAGCGACACGTCCGTCGCCGAGGGGTCGCGCGTCATTCCCACCGACGTGACGGAGCACGCGATCTACGTCGTGCTTTCCAGCGTCGTGACGGTCGAAGCCGCGCGACGCCAGATCGAGCAGACGCTCGGCATCGAGTACACGCCGGACCTCGGCGGGCCTGGCTCAAAGGGCGCCGCGCCCTATCGGCCGCCGCCGTGGGGGCCGATCGAGTACCAGCAGCGCTCCGACGCCATCCTGCCGCCGGGGCCGCCGACGGTGCCCCCGCCCGTCTCGCCGCCCGCGCCGCCGCTCGCGCCGCCGCGGCCCGCGGAGCCTGCGCCCGCGCCGCCGCTCCCCGAGCCCGCCACGCCCCCAGCGGCCGAGGTGGTGCCATGAGGCAGTGCTTGCCCCTCGCTACGGTGCTGCTCGTCGTCGCCTGCACTCCCGACGAACTGGAGCACTCGACCACCTGCAGGACGACCGCCGACTGCCCGTACGGGCTTGTTTGCGGCGAGGGTGAGCGGTGTGAGCCGGAGCCCGTCGACGCCGCGGTCGGGCGCTTCGCCTGCATGCTCCACGAGCGGGAGGCGGACGTGCCCCCGCTCGAAGACGGCAACTTCTCGGACGTGGTGACGACCCTCGGCAACCTGCGCTACGCGTACATGGGAGTGGACTGCTGGGGGAACGAGGAGTACTTGCAGGTCGGGCTGAAGGGCATCAGCGATAGCATCGTGGGGCTGGTACTCCCTGGTCCCTTCGAGGCCGGGCAGCGGATCGAGTTCGAGCCCGCGCAGGGTGCCGGCGAGGCGCTGGCGCGGCTCATCGCCGTCATCGGCACGGAGATCGGGGCTCCCGAGTCACGCGTGGTCGCCCTGTCCGACGGCGGCTTCGTCAGTCTCCGGCGAGCGCCCGTGGTCGGGCAGCCCCTGAGCGGCTTCCTCCACCTCGACCTCGCCCCGACCCAGGGCGACGGGTTGCTGGTGGGCACGCCCTGCCCCCGAGGTATCGCCGACTGCGGCAACTGGAGCCCGCCCGACGCCTACGACCTCAACTGCATCGATCTGAGCGACGCCGGGGGCGGTCGCGTCTGCACCATGCCCTGCGACACCGACGCCGACTGCCTCGGCGCCGGCATCTGCGCAGAGATCTGCACCCAGCCCTGCACCCAGGACGCCGACTGCGTCGAGCCGCTGCACTGCCTCGAAGCGGGGGGCCGGCTCGGCTGCTTCTGACGCGCCGCGCCCGACTGCTGGAGCGAGCACCTGCCCAATGGGGTCGATCCGCTACCCCGCAAGCGCTCCGGCGGAGAACCACGGAGGGGGGCCGTTCACCCGGGATGGGCGAGCGCCACCGGTCGACGCTCGCCCTGGGGACCGCGGACCTAGCGGACCGCGGGTCTGAAGGGCACGCCTCAACTGCAGCCGCGATAGCAGCCGTAGGGGCCCTCGCCCCCGTAGCGGCAGACTCCATCCTCGCAGTAGTTGCAGCGCCCACAGTCGCAGTCCGTGCTGCAATCGCTCCCGATCCCTGACCCGCCACCGTCCACGTAGACATACTCCGTGCCCAACCCCCGCACGCCGTCGAAGAACCCAGAGGTGGTCTGGGTTGCCTCGGGATCCGGGCCGACGCCGTTGGTGAAGCACGACATCTGGCTGGTGCACGAGGTCGCCGCCTCGTGACACCGGAGGGTCCAATCCAGGGACGCGCTCACTTCCGCGGGGGTGGCCACCCGCGAGCAGGAGAAATCGTCCAAGGCATCACCGATGCAGTGGACGCCGAGCGCTGCCGCCAGGAAGGCCCTCGCGTTGCTGCGGCCGCAATCCTGGCGAAGGCCCAGGAGCGGATGGGTCGCGCAGCCAAAGTAGGCGGGGTCGTCCGCGTACTGACAGAGCGCCACGCAGCGACGGTACGATCCATCGCCCGCCGTATCGACGCAGATCCCGACGATGTGGCCCGCGTCTACCTTGCAGTTGCCCGCTTGTTCGCAGACATCCCCTTCGATGTTTCCGCTGACGGACACGAACCCCATGTCCTTCACGCAGGTGTCCTGCCCCGCGCAGGACAAGGCAGAGCCGAGAATGCACGATCCCTGCCCGGTGTTGTCGTAGACGCAGATCTCGTCGTCTTCGCAGTCGGCGCTGCCCGAGCAGGTCGCCAAGGCGGGAGCCCCCCCGAGCCCCGACGTTCCGCCCCCGCCCGTGGCCAGATCGCCACCGGTGCTGGGCTCTGCGGTACCCCCGGTGGCACCGCCCACCGCGTTGAGCTCCTCCCCGGCGCTGCCCCCCTCTCCGGCGGCCCCGTCTCCGGCGGCCCCGTCCCCGCCACCCCCGTCCTCGGCCCCTCCCTCTGCGGCTACGCAGAGCCCCGACAGACAGGTGAGCCCGGGATCGCAGGCTCCTCCCGGGGTGCAGGCGCACGTCTCGGCGCCAACTGGACACGACGCTTCCGCGTCGGAAGCGTCCGAGTCTGAACAACCGCCGAAGAGGAGCAGCGCCGAGAAGAGGACGACCTCACTTCCAGCGCGTCGAAGTCGCTGACTTCGTTGCCGGTCGAGCCCAATACCCTGATTTTGGATCACTGACATTGAACGTACTCCCCGTCACACGCCGGTTCTTCGATCTCCGAGAGGTCACACATCCCCTCGTTCCCCTCGAGCATCAGCATCACGTCCTTGGCCCGTGCTCCCTCCTGGTCCTGACAGAGGCAAGACACGGCGGCTGCCACGTATCCCATCTCGATCCCGCCCTCCACCCAGTACAGGACGCAGGGCCGCGCGAAGAACCACTCGGGCAGGATCAGGGTGTCTTCGAGGCAGGGCATGGCGCCCTCGTAGCCGCAGAGGCTCACGGTGCAACCCGTGAACTCCCGGACCCCGCAGACCTCCTGCGCGGCGCAGTGCTCGAAACAGCAGTTGGAGCCCGAGCACTCTAGGCCCTCCGGCACCTCGCTCCCGCCAGTCCCGCCAGCCGCGCCCCCGTCTCCACCGGTGCCTGCGCTGCCGCCCGTCTCGGTGCCGCCCGTCGGCGGCAGGCCCCCCGTCGACAGACCGCCGACGCCGCCCGTCTCGGTGCCGCCCGTCGGCGGCAGGCCGCCCGTCTCGGTGCCGCCCGTCGGCGGCAGGCCCCCCGTCGACAGACCGCCG
>CAYZQO010000007.1:65443-67967 GCA_964480725.1 uncultured Polyangiaceae bacterium
GCCGCCCGTCTCGGTGCCGCCCGTCGGCGGCAGGCCCCCCGTCGACAGACCGCCGACGCCGCCCGTCTCGGTGCCACCGGTGGGGGCGTCGCCGCCCGTCGTCGGCGGCGCTCCGGCACCCCCGCCCGTGCCACCCGTCGCATCGGGCGCTCCGCCCGTAGCGTTCCCCCCCGAACCGCCACCGGCATCGGTGGTCTCACCGCCTCCTGCTCCCGTGTCATCGCCCCCATCGCCCCCACTGCCCTCGCCGTCGTCCACGACGCATCGATTCGAATGGCAGATGAGCCCTGGATCACAGCTACCACCCCGCGTGCACTCACACCGCTCCGTACCAACCGGGCAAACGCCCTCCTCGCCCGAATCCGATCCGCAGGCCGTCATCGCATGCGCCCCGAGCACCATCAGCGCCATGGCCGCGACCGAAGGAAACCGCACGCCTCGCGTCGTTGTCGTGTTCATCATGACCTCGCCCAGCCACCCTCGCTCGGGCCACGGCACTGGCAGCCGAACCGATGCCCATTGGCGGCGTAGAAACCGCCAGATGCTCGAGCAAGACACCACAGAAGAGGCCATACTGCAGCCAGCGAGCCAATGGTGTCAAGGGCTCGTCAGCTTCAACGCCGCCGGGCCTCGCGCGCGGTGATGGACCGCGTCATTCAACCGGATGATGCCCACCGTCACCATTTCCCCGGGCGCGGCCGAGATGCGCTCGAAGCGCCGGTAGGACGTTGATGGCGTGTTTCTCCGTGGCGTCGTCCGGCTGCGAGGACAACGAGACGAGCCCCGCGGCATCGGCCATGGGGGGTCGCCGCGTCGGATAGACCAGAGCAAGAACCGGATTTGATTTGTCCGTTCCCCGACACCGCCGCGAACCCACCCATTGCCTGGCTCGAGGAGGGCTCCTCCGCGACCGCCCCCGATTCGATACCCCTCGACCTCTGCGGCAATGCTGCGCTGCGAGCCGGCGCACAGACCCCTTGTGCGCCGGAAGCGCACCCGAGTGACGAGCCGAAGACACTCACCGAGTACTGTCAGGCCGATCGCTGTGGCCAGTACCGGCTGGTCCTGGGCAACCGTACCCTGGAAGGCAAGCTCGACTGGTGCCTCGTCCCCGACGCGATCGGCACCGCCGAGCGCGCGAGTCTCGATGGGTTCTGGGTGAGGAGGGGAACGGCCGGCTCGACCGTCCGCGACGGATCACTGACGACGACCGCCACCCTCGCCCCGCCGCGAGCCCCATCGAACGACTGCCGCCCCAGCGGTAAATTGGCCACGCCGAGCGGCCACGGATCGGCGTCGCGTGGGATCGCGCGGACGCCACTCCCGCGGGCGACCGACGAGGATGAACGGGCGGCACCAGTTCCTCGGTGCGGAGGATGGTGCCCGCGGGCTGGGCCAGCGACCGCAGCGACCAGGGGCTCCAGCGATGCCGGAGCACGAACCGTTGCAGCGCCTCATCGCCCGCCCCACGCGTGGCGGTCATCAGCCGCGGCGTCGGCGACCGAGAACCCTTGGCGAAGAGCAGCCCCTCCTCGGCGCCAACCCGATCGGCCGCGCGCGGAGCACGACGGGCCACCGCTCCGGACCGATCGCCGCCTCGTACACGGCGGCCACGAGACCCTCATTGCATGCTCGAGGCGACACGACTCCTGGCAGCGGGCCTCCGCTTCGCTGCCCATGGTACTCGTTCGAGCGATCGACGGCCAGACGTCGGGAACTGCCGGCACGGTCTTGCACGGACCGCCTGCACTGGCCGCGCGTGATCCGGGTTCGCGCCGCACGTCCCTTTCTGACGCTCCCCTCAGCGCTCCTCAGCCCCGAACCCGGAAGCGCCGCTTTCGCTGGGCGTCGAACGACGGTACGGTCCTGTAGCTCGACCCGGGTAGCGCACCGTGAAGTTCCTCGCCAGTCAGCTCAGCTACTTCGTCGAGGACCGCCTCGCCCGCCGCAACCTGACTGGGCTCGCCAAGTACCTGGCCTTCCTGGTGGCCGTGATCCTGGTCTTCACGGTGCTGTTTCACGTCCTGATGCAGCACGAGGGGCAGGAGCACTCCTGGCTGACGGGGCTCTACTGGACGCTGACGGTGATGAGCACCCTGGGCTTCGGGGACATCACCTTCCAGAGCGATCTCGGGCGGGCCTTCAGCGTCGTGGTGCTCCTCGCCGGGATGGTGCTGATGCTCATCGTCCTGCCCTTCTCCTTCATTCGCTTCTTCTACGCCCCCTGGCTGGAGGCGCAGATCCGGGCCACGGCCCCCCGCGCGGCGCCGCCCGACACGCGCGGTCATGTCGTGCTCTGCAGCTACGACTCGCTCGGCGCCCGGGTCGCGGAGGAGCTCACCGGGGCCGGCGTCCCCTACCTCATCATCGAGCCCGATCCCGCGCGCGCGGCTGAGCTGCACCTGGAACACCTGCCGGTGATCCGGGGTGACGTCGACGCCCGCACCACCTACGAGGGCGCTCGGGTCGAACGCGCCCGTGCCGTGCTGGCGAACCTCGACGACCCGATGAACACGAACATCAC
>CAYZQO010000007.1:68067-71121 GCA_964480725.1 uncultured Polyangiaceae bacterium
AACGCGCCCGTGCCGTGCTGGCGAACCTCGACGACCCGATGAACACGAACATCACGCTGTCGGTGCGCGAGCTCAGCGCCACCGTCAAGATCATCGTCACCGCCAGCGAAGAGGCCTCGGTGGACCTGCTCGACCTCGCGGGGGCGACCCACGTACTGCCCCTGAAGCGACAGCTCGGGGAGCAGCTCGCCGCGCGGGTCAACGCCCGCCACTGCGAGGCCCACGTGGTGGGCAAGATCCAGGATCTGTTGATCGCGGAGTTCCCGGTGCAAAAGACCCCGCTGGTGGGCTGCACCATCCGGGACACCCAGCTCCGACAGGTGTGCGGCGTGAACGTGGTCGGCGTGTGGGAGCGCGGCCGGCTCCGCCCCGTGAACCCCGAGACCCGGCTCGGCCCCAGCAGCGTCCCGGTGGTGGTCGGCACGGAGCCCCAGATCGCCGAGCTCAACGAGCTCATCCAGATGTTCGACGGTAATCTCCATCCCGTGATCGTCATCGGGGGTGGCGCGGTCGGCGGGGCCGCGGCCATCACGCTCACGCGACGGGGTGTCCCCGTGCACCTCGTGGAGGAGGACCCCGAGGTCGCCGCCCGCCTCGATGGCCGCGTGGAGCGGATCTTCATCGGCTCGGCCGCGGAGCGGACCGTCCTCGACGCGGCGGGCGTCGGGAAAGCCCCCTCCGTGGTGCTGACGACCAGCGACGACGCGATCAACATCTACCTGAGCATCTACTGTCGGCGCCTCAACCCCAACCTCCGGATCATCAGCCGCGTCACCCACGAGCGAAACGTCGAGGCCATCCACCGCGCCGGTGCCGACTTCGCCATCAGCTACGCCTCCCTGGGGAGCCAGGCCATCCTGGCGACCGCGCTCGATCGAGAGCTCCTGTTCGTCGGCGAAGGAGTGGAGTTCTTCTGGGTGACCGTGGCGGGCGCGCTGTCCGATCGGACCCTCGCCGAGAGCGCGATCGGGGCCCGGACCGGCCTGACGGTGATCGCCGTCCGTCACCGCGGCGAGACGACGCCGAACCCCGGCCCGGGCACGCGCATCCCCGCCGGAGCGGAGTTGCTCGCGATCGGCACCGCCGCCCAGCGCAAGCGCCTGGCGGAGCTGACGCTGGAGTCGCCGGCGGGTTGACCTGAGGCGGCAACGGGAGCGGGCCGCACACGCCGGCGGGGGCGGCCCGTCCGCCGGAGCGTCGCCACCCGCGCCGCCATTGCACCCGAACGATCCCGGCATTCGCGGCGCCCGCGCGCTCTGATATACGGCGCCCATGCGCGCCATCTGGGTAACGCGTCACGGAGGCCCCGAGGTGCTCGAGGTCCGGCAGACCCCCGATCCCGAGCCGGGACCGGGGGAGGTCCGGGTGGTCGCCCGCGCGGTCGGGCTGAACTTCGCCGAGGTGATGGCGCGTCGCGGAACCTATCCGGACGCGCCCCGACCCCCTTGCGTGCTCGGCTACGAGGGGGCTGGCGTGATCGATCGCGTGGGGGTCGGCGTCGACCCGGGGCGCGTCGGTGAACGCGTGATCTACATGTCCCGGTTCGGTGGCCAGGCGACCCATGTTTGCGTCAACACCGACTACCTGGCGCCGATGTCCCCGGAGATGAGCTTCGAGGACGGCGCGGCGCTGCCGGTCAACTACGTCACCGCCTACCACATGCTGCACCGGGTGTGGCGCCTGCGCGCCGGTGACCGCGTGCTCGTGCACATGGCCGCCGGCGGCGTCGGGACCGCCGTGCTCCAGCTCTGCCGCGACGTGCCCGGGGTCGTCACCTTCGGCACCGCCCCCGAAGAGAAGTTCGACTTCGTCTGCGAGCAGGGGTGCACGCACCCCATCGACTACCGCAAGGAAGATTACGCGGACGCGGTCCGGCGCGTGACCGGCGGTGAGGGCGTCGATCTGATCCTCGACCCGCTCGGCGGCATCCCCCAGTGGGCCAAGGGCTACTCCCTCCTCCGCCCGGCGGGCTTGCTGGTGATCTTCGGCCTGGCGCAGGTCGTCGCGGGGGGACGTCGCGAGATCATCAGCCTCCTGCGCCAGATGAAGAGGGAGCCGCCCTTCACGCCGCTCAACTTCCTCGACGACAACCGTGGGGTCGCGGGGGTCAACATCGGACACCTGTGGAGCCACGCCGAGCTCATCCGCTCCGAGGGGCTCGAGCTCATCGAGCTGTACCGGGCCGGCCGCGTCCGCCCCCACATCGGCAACCGCTACCCCTTCTCCCGCGTCGCCGAGGCCCACGCCGAGCTCGAGTCGGGGCGAGGGTCGGGCAAGATCATCCTGACGCCCGACTGAGCGTCGGGCACCGTACCCCTGGCAGCCGGCCGCGTCCACGCGCGACGGTCGCGCGCCCGCCACCCCCGCGGCGCGGCCGCGGCCCTTGGCAAGGGCCCCGCGGCGGAGGACGATGCCGGCCCATGTGGCGCACGCTCTTGCGCGGCAGCGAGTGGGAGCCGCTCGTCGAGCTCGTGTCGCCGCAGCTCCTCGACCTGCTCCCGCCGCGCACCCTGACCCACCAGCTCCAGGAGCTGGTGGGAAACGCGCTGCGCCGCGGCGAGTTCGATCGCCTCCGTCGCGCGGAGGGCCTCCGGCTGGCAGCGTCGGCGATCCCGGTGCGGCTCTCGGACACGCCGGGCACCGAGGACATGGGCACCGCGCGGCGCGCCCGCGCGGTCCTCGCGCTCTACTTCCATCAGCTCCTCGCCAGCGACGTCGCGATCCTGGATCTGCGCAGCAAGCGCTTCGAGTCCAGCGCGGGCGTGCTCAACTGGAGCCCGCGCCCGCTCTACGTCCGGTGGGCCCCGGATTTCGCGGCGAGCCTGCGCGATCTGTACGCCGGCGCCTGCGGCGGGGACGGTCCACGCTTCGACGCCGCGCTCGACCGGATGGGGCTCGGCCCGGCACGAGGCATCTTGGCGGAGCACCTCGGTTGCCCCCCGGACCGCGGGACGTTCAAGCTCGCCACCCTCCGGCGCACCTTCTACCGCGCGCTACTGCAGTGCCGCGACGCGGGCGCGACGCTCCCCGGCAACGTCGTGCCCTTCAGCATCT
>CAYZQO010000007.1:71221-119563 GCA_964480725.1 uncultured Polyangiaceae bacterium
CAGTGCCGCGACGCGGGCGCGACGCTCCCCGGCAACGTCGTGCCCTTCAGCATCTACCTCGGCTGTCTCCACGAGCACCTCGAGCGGCTGGGCGGCACCCACGACGTCGCCGCCGCGTACCGCGACGCCGTGGCCTCCGTGCCGCGAGCCGACGGGGCCCCGGCGCGCGCGACCGGCCCCGTCCGGGGAGGTGACGCTACGTAACCGCCCTCGGATCGGGAGAATTCCGCGGGTTCCGTGCCCTCCGTCGCCACCGTGCGTCTTTGGGGTAACGGGAGGCGCGGACTCGTGCACAATGCGCGCGCCACGTCCCTCTCGCGTCCCCAAGCGCGGACGAGGCCTCGTGGCGTCACCGAAGCGTCGCCCCGACAACGCGCGGCGCAGTCTCCCCGTGGCACTGGCGTCACGGGTGCACCCCCCCCAACCATCGAAGAGTCGCATGGCCATCAAGTACGTCACCATCGATGGGAACGAGGCGGCCTCGTCGATCGCGTTCCGCGCGAGCGAAGTGATCGCCATCTACCCCATTACCCCGTCGTCCAACATGGGCGAGTTCGCCGACGAGTGGGCGGCGCAAGGCAAGAAGAACGTGTGGGGCATCACGCCCGACGTTCAGGAGATGCAGTCCGAGGGCGGCGCCGCGGGGGCGGCCCACGGCGCGGTCCAGGCCGGCGCGCTCACCTGCACGTTCACCGCATCGCAGGGGCTGCTGCTCAAGATCCCCAACATGTTCAAGATCGCGGGTGAGCTCACCCCGTTCTGCATCCACGTCTCTGCGCGCACCCTGGCGACCCACGCGCTCAGCATCTTCGGCGACCACTCCGACGTGATGCTCTGCCGCGGCACCGGCTTCGCGCTGCTGTCCTCGGTGACGGTGCAGCACGCCCACGACCTGGCGCTGGTGGCCCACGCCGCCACCCTGCGCGCCCGGATCCCCTTCCTCCATTACTTCGACGGGTTCCGCACCTCGCACGAACTCGCAAAGGTCGCCTACATCGAGGACGACGTCATCCGCGCCCTGCTACCGGACGAGCTGATCACCCAGCACCGCCAGCGCGCCCTCAGCCCCGACCACCCCGTCCTGCGCGGCACGGCGCAGAACCCGGACACGTTCTTCCAGTCGCGCGAGGCCTGCAATCGCTTCTTCGACGAGTGTCCGGCCATCGTGCAGTCGACCATGGATGAGTTCGCGAAACTCACCGGTCGGCAGTACCACCTCTTCGATTACTTCGGCGCCCCCGATGCCGAACGTGTCGTCGTGGTGATGGGCTCCGCCGCCGCGACCGTCGAGGACACGGTCGAGATGCTCGTCGCCAAGGGGGAGAAGGTCGGCGTGCTGGTCGTGCGCCTCTATCGCCCGTTCAGCATCTCGCACTTCGTCGCGGCGCTCCCGGCGTCGGTCAAGACAGTGTCCGTCCTCGATCGCACCAAGGAGCCCGGCGCTCCTGGCGAGCCCCTCTATCAGGACGTGCTCACGGCGCTCGCCGAGGGCCGGCCCGGCGCGATGCCGCGCGTCTTCGCCGGCCGCTACGGCCTATCGAGCAAGGAGTTCACGCCCGCCATGGCCAAGGCGGTCTTCGACGAGCTGAAACGACCGGCCCCGAAGCACCACTTCACGGTTGGCATCGTCGACGACGTCACCCACACCTCCATCGACGTCGGCCCCGACCTCGACGTCTGCGCGCCGGGCACGGTGCAGGCGATGTTCTACGGCCTCGGCTCCGATGGAACCGTGGGCGCGAACAAGAACTCGATCAAGATCATCGGCGAGGAGACTCCCCAGTCGGTCCAGGGCTACTTCGTCTACGACTCGAAGAAGGCCGGCGCCATCACGGTGTCGCACCTGCGCTTCGGGCCCAAGGAGCTCAAGACCCCGTACCTGGTGCAGCACGCCGACTTCGTCGGCTGCCATCAGTTCGAGTTCGTGGACAAGTACGACGTCCTCGAGCGCGCCAAGACCGGCGGGGTGTTCCTCCTCAACAGCCCCTACGCCAAGGAGGAGGTCTGGAACCAGCTCCCCCTGGAACTCCAGCAGCAGATCATCGACAAGAAGCTGCGGTTCTTCGCCATCGACGGGCTGAAGGTGGCCCGCGACGCCGGGATGGGCAACCGCATCAACACGGTGATGCAGACCTGCTTCTTCGCCATCAGCGGGGTGCTCCCCCGCGAGGAGGCGATCGAGAAGATTAAGAAGACGATCGAGAAGACCTACGGCAAGAAGGGCGCAGACGTCGTCGCCAGGAACAAGGCCGCGGTCGACATGACCCTCGCCAACCTGCACGAGATCGCGCCGCCGAAGGCCGCGACCACCTCGCGCCGACGGCCCCCGACGGTTGCGGAGGGCGCGCCGGACTTCGTCAAGAACGTCACCGCCGTGATGCTCGCGAACCGGGGCGATAGCCTGCCGGTGAGCGCTTTCGTGGGACAGGCGGACGGCACCTGGCCGACGGCGACGACCCAGTGGGAGAAGCGCAACATCGCCAACGAGATCCCGACCTGGGATCCGAGCCTCTGCATCCAGTGCAACAAGTGCGTCCTGGTGTGTCCGCACGCCGCGATCCGCGCCAAGGTGGTCGATCCGGCGAAGCTCGCGGGGGCGCCCGAGGGGTTCAAGAGCGTGCCCTTCAAGGGCGGCGAGTTCAAGGACCAGGCCTACATCATCCAGGTCGCGCCCGAGGACTGCACCGGCTGCAACCTCTGCGTCGAGGTGTGCCCAGCCAAGGACAAGGCGAACCCCAAGCACAAGTCCCTGGACATGACGCTCCAGCGCCCCATTCGCGAGGCGGAGCGCGCGCGCTACGCGTTCTTCCTCTCCCTGCCGGAGGTGGATCGAACCGCGGTCAAGGCGGACGTCAAGGGCTCGCAGTTCCTGCGGCCGCTCTTCGAGTACTCGGGCGCCTGCCCCGGGTGCGGCGAGACGCCCTACGTCAAGCTGATGACGCAGCTCTTCGGCGACCGGCTCCTCGTCGGCAACGCGACCGGCTGCTCCTCGATCTATGGCGCCAACCTCCCGACGACGCCGTACTGCCAGGACGAGAACGGCCGGGGTCCGGCCTGGTCCAATTCGCTCTTCGAGGACAACGCAGAGTTCGCCTTCGGCTATCGGCTCGCCATTGACCGGCTGATGCTTCAGGCCAAGTTCCTGCTCCAACAGCACGGCGCCCAACTCGGTGACGCGCTGATCGCAGAGCTGCTCGGCGCCGACCAGACCACGGAGGCCGGCATCCGCGATCAACGCGCGCGCGTCGCGACCCTGCGCCAGAAGCTCCAGGGCGTCGGTACGCCGGAGGGCCAGCGGCTGCTCACCCTCGCGGACTACCTGGTCAGGAAGAGCGTCTGGGCGGTCGGCGGCGACGGATGGGCCTATGACATCGGGTACGGTGGCCTCGACCACGTCCTGGCGCAGAACCGCGACGTCAACATCCTGGTGCTCGACACCGGGGTGTACTCGAACACCGGCGGCCAGCAGTCAAAGGCCACCCCGCTCGGCGCCGCCGCCAAGTTTGCGTCCGCCGGCAAGGAGGTCCCGCGCAAGGACCTCGGCCTGATGGCGATGAGCTACGGCCATGTCTACGTCGCCCAGGTCGCCTTCGGCGCGCGCGATCAGCAGACGGTCCGTGCCTTCGCGGAGGCGGACCTCCACCCGGGCCCCAGCATCATCATCGCCTACAGCCACTGCATCGCGCACGGCTACGATCTGGAGCACGGCCTGGAGCAGCAACGGCTGGCGGTCGAGTCCGGCATGTGGCCGCTGTATCGCTGCGACCCCCGCGTCGCCGCCACCGGCGAGCCCGGACTCAAGATCGACATGGGTGCGACGCCGAAGGTTTCGGTCCGGGACTACGCCCTCAACGAGACTCGCTTCCGCATGGTCGAGAAGCTCGATCCCAAGCGCTTCGCCCGCCTGCAAGAGGGGGCGCAGCGCGACGCGACCCGACGCATGGAGGTGTATCGACAGATGGCGGAGATACGGGTCAGGCCCCCAGGCACGGGCGAAAAGGGCGACGGCGAGAGCTGACAGGGAGGCGAGACGAACATGGATCTTTCGACGACCTATCTCGGACTGAACCTCAAGCACCCGCTGATGCTCGGCGCCTCGCCGCTCTGCGACGACCTCGACAAGGTCAAGCAGGCCGAGGACGCCGGCGTGGCGGCGATCGTGATGCACTCGCTGTTCGAGGAGCAGCTCAGGCGCGAGCAAGCGACGGCCGCGGCCGTCGCCACCCACGGCGAGTCCTCCGCCGAGGCCTCGAGCTACCTGCCCACCCCCAGCGACTTCGTCCTCGGCCCCGACGCCTACCTGGAGCAGATCCGGAAGGTGAAGGCGGCCGTGAGCTGCCCGGTCATCGGGTCGCTCAACGGAGTCACTCCGGGCGGCTGGGTGCAGCATGCCAAGCAGATCGAGCAGGCGGGCGCCGACGCGATCGAGCTCAACGTCTACTCGGTCGCCCACGACCCGCGGCGCACTGCGGTCGAGGTCGAGGCCAGGCTCATCACGCTCGTTGGCGAGGTGGTCAAGGCCACCCAGCTGCCGGTCGCGGTGAAGATCTCGCCCTTCTTCACCTCGCTCACCAACCTCGCTCTCGCCATCGAGGGCGCGGGGGCCAAGGGCCTGGTCATCTTCAACCGCTTCTACCAGCCGGACATCGACGTCGAGAGGCTCGAGGTGTCGCAGCGGCTCCAGCTCTCCACCTCGGACGAGCTGCTGCTCCGCCTGCGGTGGCTCGCGCTCCTCTCAGGCCGAGTGCGGATGAGCCTCGGCGTGACCGGCGGCGTGCACACGGGGATCGACGCGCTCAAGGCGATCATGGCCGGCGCACACGGCGTGCAGATCGTGTCGGCTGCGATCCAGCAGGGGCCGAAGGTCCTCGCGACCCTGCGCCAGGAACTCGACGCGTGGCTCACGGAGCACGAGTACGAGTCGCTCCGGCAAGGACAGGGCAGCATGAACCTCGCCAAGAGCCCCAACGCCGAGCTCTATGAGCGCGGCAACTACGTGAAGATCCTGCAGGGTTACGCCAAGAGCATGCTGTAGGAACGACGCGGGAGCGCCCGCACTCGGCATGACGCCGGCGTGATGAAGACGGAGGCCTCGGGAGCGATCCCGGGGCCTTCGTGCGTGAGAAGCGTGGAGTTCGACCGCGAAAGCCCGGTCGGCAGGACCGCGTCAGCCCAGAGGCAGGAACACCTCGGCGCGGCAGTAGCCACAAACGATCACGCCCCGTCCGGCGAGCTCCATCTGACCGCCGCACGACGGACAGCTGCGACCATCGCGAAGGTCCCGCAGGCTCGCGGAGACGACCTCGCCCGTGCGCGTGTCGATGAAACCGGAGAAGGTCCCCGCCTCCAGGGCGGTCAGGAGCAGGGCGTGCAGACGCGGGGGCGACAGGCGGAGCTCCGCCGCGAGCTCCGACACGCTCGCCCTTCCACGCCCCCAGGCCACACTGACCAGATCTCGCTGCTTCTGCGCATAGCGCTCCGGGGAGAACACCATCGCCACCTCCGAATCGAGCACGGCCGCGAGCTCACCGCGCGCGATCAGGGCCTGGAGGAAGGGCTCCACCCGCGCGGGCCGGAACCGCGCTTCCTCGGCGATCGTGAGGTAATCGACCTCACCGCGCGCCCCGACCAGCTCCCGAACGCGATCTCCGCGCGCGCGCGCGACGCTCGCCCGCACCTCGCGCACGGCCAGGAGCCCGCTCACCAGCAGCGCAACGAGCACCCCGGCCACCGGCAGGCCGAGGAGGACCGCGATCAGCGCCACGCCGCCGACGGGGTCGGCGTCACCCGCGGCGTTCACCAACGACGCACCGACGGCGAGCAGGAGCGTACCGAGGGTCGCCGCGAGCAGCAGGGTCCGCGCCGCCCACTTGCCGGCCAGCAGCGCCCCGACGAAGAATAGCAGCGCGGTGACCGGGAGCAGGAAGATCCCGAACACCAGCAGCGACGTCAACACGCTCTCGGTGGTTGCCTTACCGTTGGCGACATCGACCGCCGTGAGCACCCCGCTGCAGGAGCCGAACAGCAACAGCCACGCCGTGCCGAGAGCGACGAACGGAACGCTGGTGCCCGCGGGCAGGAGGTGCCACCAGGGACGGAGGGGTCGGGCGTGGCGGTTCACTGCAACAGCACCTCCGTGCCGCAGTACGGGCAGGCGATGACCCCCCGCCCGCCCAGGTCCATCGGGCCGCCGCAGTTGGGGCAGGCCCGGCCCTCGCGCAGACGCGCCGCGTCGGCCGAGAAGACGATGCCCCGCCGCCAGTCGACGTAACCCGCGAAGCGCCCGTGGCCGAGCGCGGCAACGAGCACCTCTCGCAGCCGCGCCTCGGAGAGGCCGAGCTGGCGCGCGACGTCGTAGATAGACGCCCGTCCATGCCGATGGGTGAGCTCGAGGAGCGCCGCCTCCTTCGCCGCGAAGGCGCGCGCGGTGAACGCGCGCCTTGTCGTGGTGTCGAGCACCACCTCGAGCCTCCGCTCGCCGTGCAACCGGTCGAGCACCGCGTCCACGTCCGACTCCGCCACCCCAGACGCCGCCGCCAGGTGCTCGAACGAGGCCTCGCCACTGCAGAGCAGCGCCCGCCGGAGCCGCTCCGCGCGGCGCTCCTCGACCCGTTCCTCGACCTCCCTGGCGGCACGGGTGCCGAAGAAAAGCGCGAGGGTCCCCGCGACCGCGATGGGCACGGCGTAGAGCAGGATAGAGACGAGCAGGGAGCCGGGATCGAAGCCGCGCTCGAAGCCGTTGAGGGCGAGCAGGAGCGCGCCGAGGGCGAGCAGGAGCGCCGTCACGCCGTGCAGAACCGCCCGCGCCGCCGCCGTCCGGCCGAAGATCGCCGCGACGAAGGCGAGCGCCGCGCCCGCCGGCATCACGAACACGCCGACGAGAAGCGTGAACAGCCCCGGGTCCTGAAACGTCACCGCCGTGCAGCCGCTGGCGAGCACGATCCAGGCGGCGGTGAGGCCGACCAAGACGAGGCTCCACGGGGGCGGCACGAAGAGCGCGACGACGGAGGGGAGCCGGGCCTCGGAGCGCACGGAACAAGGCTACCCGCTCCCACTGGGTGGCGAAAGGCGCCGGCGCGAGCGACCGGCGCGCGAACAGTGGCCGCCGCCCGACGCCGGGGCGTTGCACCGCCGCAGCGGAGCGCCTACGACCGGGCCATGCGCGTCGCGTCGCTCCTCCGAACCACGCTCGTCACCGCCGGCTCGTCACTCGCCTTCGCCTGCGCCTCGCCGGGGGTTCCGACCCCAAAGACGGCGCCGCCGCCGCCCGTTGCGGAGACGCCAGCGGCGGCGGACCCCGCGCCGACCCGCGACTTCAGCGCCATCCCGCCCGCACCGGCGTCGTGCGAGGCGTATGTCGCCCACCGGGCGCCCGCGACCTGCGTGGCTTCCGGGCCTGGCGACGTGGCGCTCGCGAGCGCGCTCGGGCTGCCGGACGCGCTGCGGCGCGACGCCGCGCTCGCGATGCTGCTGGCCTGCCCGTCGATCGAGCCCGGCGTGGTGGCGGCGCTCCGCGCCGAGCTCGCGCCACCCGACTGCGGCGACGCCATCCTCGGCGATCTCGCCGAGCGCCCCGACACGACCGACGACGCCGCCTTGCGCGACGCGCTGGTGGCGCTCGGGCTCGCGGCCCGGCTCGATCGGCTGGTGGACGCGGCGCCCGAGCTCGAACCGCCCTTCGACAAGGAGCGCTTCCAGACCTTCCTGCGCGAGGTCCTGGCGGGTTGGATCGCCGGACAAGCCCAAGCGATCCAGCGGCTGTCCGAGCGCGGGGCGAAGCTCACCGGCTACGGCAAGGGGATCGTCGCGGTGCACGCGGGCCTCGCGGACATGCGCTTCGTGGCCGCCGTGCGCGCCGTGCCGCTGCCGAGCGAGCTGGGCGCCGACACGGAGCTGAGGGACGCCTACTACGGCTCGCTCGACGAAGCCCTGGAACCGCGCAAGGCGCGCGGACGCGACGCTGCGCTGGTGGGCCTTCGACTGATGGCCGAGGTGGGAGTCCTCGCGGATGCTCGGGTCGATCGGGCGCGGGCGTTGCTCTCCGAGGTGTACGCCGGTCGGCGAATCGACGCGCTCGACCGCTTGCTGTTGCCTACCCTCCCCGCGGCCGACACCAACACGCCGGCGCGGGCACTGGCCGCCCGCCTGCCGACCTTCTACGTCGAACGCGTACTCCCCGGGCTCGACGCGGCCGATCCGGCCCTGCTGCGGGCGCTGCTCGAGCGGGGCCTTCCCGCCGCCGCGCGCGCCGCGCTCGATGGGGCGAAGCTCGGTCCCGAAGCGCGACAGCTCGGGGGGTGGGCCCTGGTGCGCAGCGGCCAGCTCTACTGGCGCGCGACGGACTTCGAGCAGGCCGCCCGGATCCTCGGTCCGCTCGGGAGCGGCGGCGCCCGGGCGACGGACGCGAAGCTGCTCTCGGCGGTGTCCCTTGCCCTGGGTCGAGGCGCGCGCGATGCCGTGGAGATGATGAGTCGCGGGCCGTTCCCGGGCGGAGCTCCGGAGGTCACCGCGCTCGACGCCCTCGCCCGAGGGACCGGAGAGCCCGCCGCTCGCGCGGGCTTCGACGCCGCGCTGATCCTCGGGCTCGCGCCACCCACGCAGGGCGCAAGGCCCTTCTTCCTCGACCTCGAGCGCCGCTTCCGCGCAGCCGCCGAGCGGGCGGCGCAGCCAAGCACCCGTGCGGACGCGCTCGCGCGGGCGGAGGCGGCCGCGGCGACGGCCGCGGCGGTCCCGGACTGAACGGCCCCTCGGCCCCACCCCGGGCCCACCTCACTGGCGCGGCCACGACCCGCCGCAGACGAGGGGTCGTGGGGAGAGCCCAGAGCCCGTCGCGCGCCCGATCCCACCGTGGCGCTTGGTTCCTCGGCGAGTCTCCCCTACCCTCTCCGTGAGCGTCGGCACCTGCTGCCGGCGCAGGGAAGGTCAAGATGGAGGACGTCACGGCCGAGAGTAACCGTTTCGAGTCGAAGCTGACGTCGGCGCGTGAGCGATTCCTCGCGCATTGCATCGAGCACACGCTGGAGATCGAGCTCCGCGGCGCCGCCGACTTCATCCGCCACTTCCCGCCGGACGCGATCATGCGGGGGTTGAGCCACCAGCCCGAGCTCCGGGCGCAGATGCTTGTGCTCACGACGGGGGTGCGCCACAAGATCGCGCTTCGTAAGAGCGCGGAGTCCGCCGGTGAGGATCTCCAGATCGCGCTCGACGAGGGCGAGACGGATCCCGAGTCGATCATCGCCATCTTCGACCCGGACGATCGGGTCCGCTACCTCGACGCGGCCCGGCTCTGGGCCTTCTGCGTGGAGGGGGAATTCTGGAAGGCAAGCCCGACGAACCACGTCGAGTGCGAGCGCGCCCGCGGTCAAATCGCCTTCGTGATCGAGCGGGCGCTGACCGAGGCATTGATCACCCACCGTGACGTGGTGGAGGCGATCGGCGTCGCGGAGCTCGCGACGCGCCTGCCCCGTTCCGAGCTCGGCAAGCTCATCGAGCGTGCCCTCGATGCCGGTCACCGCGCCGCGCCGTTCACCGAGGCCGAGCTGCTAGCGATGCTCCCGCCCGCCGAGATCGTCCGCCACGTGCCGCTGCCGCACGTCTGGGAGAGCGTCATCGTCGCGCGCGTCGCGGCGCGCCACGGCTTCGTCGCCCCCGAGACGTCGGCTGGCGACGCCGCGCCCGCGGCGATCGGAGACGCGGCCGCAACGCCGGTCAAGACCGTGGAGACGTCGGCGAAACCCGCAGCGTCCGCCCCCGCGGCGCCGGGCAAGGCCGAAGCGACGGCGCCCAGGTCCGCGACGGCCGCGACCAAGCCCGCGGCCGCGGACGCGACCAGAGCAGCGACGCCGGCCCGAACCCCGGCAGCGGCGGCCAAGGCCGCGGCGGCGCCGGCCAAGGCCGTCGCGCCGGAACCGGTCGCTGCCGGGTGGAGCGACCCTCGAGCGCTGGCCGACTTCGACGACGATGCGCCGGTGATCGAGTCGCTGCCCCCGGATCCAGGCGCGGACGCCGAAGTGACGGACGACGACATCCGGATCACCTGAGCCGGCGCTGGACCGGCCCGATCGGGGCCGCGCGGGCCCGACCCGTGGCCCCGGAGGGCGCCCAGCGTCAACGAAGCATGACCGTCTGCTCGAGCGTGATGGGAGCGCCCGAGAACCGCTTGGTGCGCACCGCGCGGAGGGTCGCCTCGATGCAAGCGCCGCTCCCCGTACCCCCATAGCGCCCGATCAGGCGTACGTCCGAGGGCCTCCCGGTCGCCGGATCGAAGGTGATAGCCGCCTTCGCGGGGCCCTTCTCGTCGCCGGGTTTGCGACAGAGGGCCGCGCGTTGCGCGGCCTCGGCCAGCACCGCCCGCGCGCCCGGCTCGTCGAACGGGACCCCCGTCGCCCCACCCGAACGATCGACGTTATCCCGAACCATGCGCGCCAGATCGACCCCGGCGCTACCGGAGGTCGCCGGCGCCGCCGCTGCGGCCGGCGACTCTCCCGGCGCCGCGAACGCGATCGACGAGGGCGCTGACGATGACGCGCGTGGCCCCGGGACCGTCGCGGGGCGCAGGGTCGGGTCGTCGCCCGGCGCCAGTCCCTTGACGACGAGCAGGACGATCCCGACCAGCGCCGCGAGCACGAGCAGCGCGACCAGCACGTAGGCGATGGTCCGCGAGATGCTCTTAGGCGGCGCCAGCGACGGCGCGAACGAGAACCTGGGCGCAGCCGGAGGCCGTGGGAACGGCGGCAGCGACTCGGGATCGGGGACGACCGGCGTGACCCCGACCGGAGCAC
Source organism: uncultured Polyangiaceae bacterium (assembly GCA_964480725.1). Classification (GTDB taxonomy): domain Bacteria; phylum Myxococcota_A; class Polyangia; order Polyangiales; family Polyangiaceae; genus JAFGBI01. The sequence goes on from CAYZQO010000007.1 coordinate 82,003, forward strand.
CCGGGTGAGCCACCTGGGTGCCACCAGCAATTTCGGCCAGCAGATCAGCCGTCGAGCGACGCCAGTCCTCGCGATCGTCCTCCGCCGGTGGCGCCGACGCGGTCCCGGGAGCCGGGGCGGACCCCCCCCCGGCCGCGCTCGCGGCGACGACCGCGGGAGCTCGCCCCTCGGGCGTGGGGAGCGGCGCCGCCTTCCGCATCGCCTCCCCGGCTTCCGCCTGCGCTCCGCCGACCACCGCCGCCGCCGCCGGCGTCTCGGGCTTCCCGCCCGACGCGGCCACCTCGCCGCCCCGGCCCGGAACCGCGGGTCGGGCGCCGACGCGGGGCGGCACCGGTGAGCGCGCGAGCTCGGCGAACACGGGACGGAAGACGTCGATCTCGCCCAGCGGAAGCCAGTCGGAGAGCCCCTCTCTCCACGCGATCGTCTCCGCGTTCACCTTGCGATCGAGGATCGCCGCCTTCACCTCGGCGAAGGTCAGCTCGCGATCGTCGTCCTCGGCAAAAGACACCGCCCAGAGCCAGTCGGAGACGGCTCCAGTCGCGGACGGCTCCGCGGCCCCGCTGCCCTCGCCGGAGCCCTCGTGACGCGTGGGGTGCACCGTCGGCGACTCGCTCGCCTCTGGACTGGGCGCCACGCGCGCCGCGGGCGACTCGGGAGCGGTGCGTCTCAGCCCGAGGGGCACGCCCCGTCGGCGAGCGGGCGGCTCGGCGACCGCCGTGCTGGAGCCGCTCGCCGGCGCCCCCGGATCGCTCGGCGGGTCGATGGCGCCGGGACGCGCCGCCACGGGCTGAAACCCTCGCGACGGCGCCACTGGCGCGGTCGCGGTGCGACCCATCGCGGTGGGCGTGCCGGGGAACGTCATCTTCGCGAAGTCCATGCCCTGAGGGGCGCCCTGTCGTCCCGGACCGCCCGGCTCCGGCCCAGCCGGCGGGGTCGCCGCTACTGGAGCCGCCGGCGGCGTCGCGGCCCGAGGGGAGGATCCCGTGACCGGTCGCGCCGCCACCCCCGCCCGCGCGGCCCCCGGCCTCGGCAGCCCGCCAAGCCCGGGCAGCACCGCGGGCGAGGCCTCGGGTGCGGGCTGCCCCGCAGGAGCCGGCGCCGGCCCGAGGACGGTCCCACCCGTGCGCGGCGCCACGGCCGCCGCCGCGCGCACGCCAGCCGCGCTCGCCGCGGCGACGGGACTCGCGGGGGCGGACGGCTCGACCGGAACGGCAACGTCCGCCGCCGGCGCGGGCTTCGCCCCGCCCGCGGACAGATCGACCTCCTCGCGCGGGCGGGTCCCGTCCACCTTGATGTCGGCGCCGCAGCCCTTGCAGGCGATGGTGACGACGTGGCCCCGGATCTTCTCTTCGAAGAGCTTTTCCGGGATGTTGAGCCGCTTCCCGCAAGCGGCGCAGGAAACCACGAAGGGCATGCGCCGGGAAGGGTACACGGACTCGTGCCGGCTGGAAAACCCTATGACAAACGAAGCGCTACGCCCCCGGTAGCGCGGCTCGCGGCCCGGTTCCGGATGCACCTCGATAACCGCAGCCCCGCGGGCGACCCCGCCGACCGACCGATGAGCCCGATCGGGAAACGCCGAAGCGCCGCGGCAGCGCACACTTGCCCAACGAGCACCGATCCATCCGCTCGTCCGCAATAACGGAGGATTCTGGATAAAGGATCGGAATACAGCGCACAAGTGGCTTGCGCCGTCCGTTATGTTGTTCCATACGTCCGTCATCCAAGAACATCCTGCCCGCCGACGCCTCCGGGGCGTGCGGCCGGACTCGTGAGGCTCTCCCCATGCACCCCGACACCCTCCTCCTCCACGGCGGGCAAGAGCCCGATCCCACGACCGGCGCCCGGGCGGTGCCGATCTATCAGACGACCAGCTACCAGTTCAGAAGCACGGAGCATGCCGCCGCGCTCTTCGGGCTGCGCGAGCTCGGCAACATCTACACGCGGCTGATGAACCCGACCACGGACGTGCTCGAGAAGCGCGTCGCGGCGCTCGACGGCGGCGTCGCAGGCCTTGCTGTCGCCAGCGGGCAGAGCGCGATCACCCTCGCGCTCCTCAACCTCGCCCAGGCCGGCGACGAGATCGTCTCCGCGGACAACCTGTACGGCGGTACGTACAACCTCTTTCACTACACGTTCCCGCGCCTCGGCATCACGGTGCGGTTCTTCCCGTCGGGCGACCTCGACGCCCTCCGCGCCGCCCTCGGTCCGAAGACCAAGGCCGTGTACGCCGAGTCCATCGGCAACCCCAAGCTCGACGTGGCCGACTTGGCGGCGCTGGCAGCGGTGGCGCACGACCACGGCGTCCCGCTGGTGGTCGACAACACCGTGGCGCCCTACCTCCTCCGCCCGCTCGAGCACGGTGCCGACGTGGTGGTCTACTCGGCCACCAAGTACATCGGCGGCCACGGCACCTCGATCGGCGGCGTCATCGTCGACGGCGGCCGCTTCGACTGGCGCGGAGGACGGTTCCCCACCATCGCCGGACCCGACCCGAGCTACCACGGGATCGACTTCGTGGAGGCGCTCGCGCCACTCGGCAATGTGGCCTACGCGATGAAGGCCCGGGTCACGCTGCTCCGGGACCTCGGCCCGGCGCTGTCACCGTTCAACGCGTTCCTCCTCCTGCAGGGACTGGAGACGCTGCACCTGCGGATGGTGAGGCACTCCGAGAGCGCGCTCCAGGTCGCCCGGCACCTCGAGCGGCACCCGCGCGTCAAGTGGGTCAGCTACCCGGGCCTCGAGTCGAGCCCCGAGCTCGAGCGGACTCGGCGGTACCTGCCGCGCGGCGCCAGCGCCCTCATCGGCTTCGGGATCGAGGGCGGGGCGGCGGCGGGGGCCCGCTTCATCGACGCGCTCCAACTGGTGAGCCACGTCGCCAACATCGGCGACGCGAAGACCCTGGCGATCCACCCGGCCACCACCACCCACCAGCAGCTCTCCGCTGCCGAACAAACCGCGACGGGGGTGACCCCCGACTTCGTCCGCCTCTCGATCGGCCTCGAGCACGTCGATGACGTCCTCGCCGACCTCGATCAGGCGCTCGCCACCGCCACCCGCTAGGCCTGAGTGAAACCATGGCACGCATCTACGAGGACAACAGCCGCAGCATCGGCAACACCCCGCTCATCCGCCTCAACCGCGTCACCGACGGCGCCGTCGCCACGGTGCTGGCCAAGATCGAGGGACGGAACCCCGCTTATTCGGTCAAGTGCCGGATCGGCGCGGCGATGATCGACGCCGCCGAGAGGGACGGGATCCTCACGCCCGGCTCGCAGGCGCGGGTCGTGGTGGAGCCCACCAGCGGCAACACCGGGATCGCGCTCGCCTTCGTCTGCGCGGCGCGTGGCTACCCGCTGCTGCTCACCATGCCCGAGACAATGTCGGTCGAGCGGCGGCGGATGCTGCGCGCGTTCGGCGCCGACCTCGTGCTGACCGAGGGCGCGCGCGGGATGCCGGGCGCGATCGCGAAGGCGGAGGAGCTCGTCGCGAGCGATCCCGAGAAGTACTTCCTGCCGCAACAGTTCAAGAACCCCGCCAATCCCGGGATCCATCAGCAGACGACCGGTCCCGAGATCGATCGCGACACCGACGGGCGGGTCGACGTGCTGGTCGCGGGGGTCGGCACGGGAGGGACCATCACCGGGGTGGGGCGCTATTTCGCTGAGGACAAGCGACGCCCGATCCGCTGCGTCGCGGTGGAGCCCGCGGCGTCGCCAGTCCTCAGCCAGCTCCGGCGCGGCGAGCCCATCCAGCCGGGCAAGCACCCCATCCAGGGGATCGGCGCCGGGTTCAAGCCCGACGTGCTGGACCTGTCCGTGGTCGACGAGGTGGAGACGGTGACGGGCGAAGAAGCGTTCGAGATGGCGCGCCGCCTGCACCGCGAGGAGGGGATCACCTGCGGCATCTCCTGCGGGGCTGCGGCCGCGGCTGCGGTGCGGATCGCGCGACGCCCCGAGCTCGCGGGCCAGGTGATCGTGGTCATCCTCCCCGACGCCGGCGAGCGCTACCTCTCGACCACGCTCTTCAGCGACGTCCCCGCCTGATCCCACCCCTCGCCGTGCTGCGGAGCCCCGAACGTGACCATCATCCTGCCCGACAGCTACCCGATCCGCCGCGCGCTGGTGGAGAGCCGGGTGGTGTGCATTCCTCCGGAGGAGGCGCGGCGGCAGGACATCCGTCCCCTGCGCGTCGGCATCCTGAACGTGATGCCCAAGGCTGAAACCTACGAGTTCAGCCTCCTTCAGCCGCTCGGGCGCTCCATCCTGCAGATCGAGCCGCTCTGGCTCCGGCTCGCGTCGCACCGATACCGCTCGAGCGACCGCGCGCACATCGGGCGCTCCTACGTCACCTTCGAGGAGGCGATCGAGCGGGCCCCGCTCGACGGCCTCATCTTGACGGGTGCCCCGGTGGAAACGCTCCCCTTCGAAGAGGTCAGCTACTGGCCAGAGCTGCGCGAGATCCTGCTCTTCGCGCGCCAGCACGTCGTCTCGACCCTCGGCATCTGCTGGGGCGGCATGGCGCTCGGGGAGCTCTTGGGGCTGCCGAAGCACACGACCGAACGCAAGATCTTCGGGGTCTTCGCCACCCGCAACCTGGAGCGAAACCACCGGATCGTCGGCGACACGGACGACGTCTTCTGGGTCCCGCAGAGCCGCCACGCGACCATCGACGACGAGGTCCTCGAGCGAGCCGCCGCGGCCGACCAGGTGCGCCTGCTCGCCCACGCCCCGGAGACGGGCTACACCATCTTCGAGAGCGCCGACCACCGCTACCTCGCCCACCTCGGTCACCCGGAATACGAGCCGGAGCGGCTGGTGTTCGAGTATGCGCGCGATGTGGAGCAGGGGCGAAACGACGTCGCCGCGCCCGCCAACGTGGATCTGCTCCACCCGGTGAACACCTGGCGCTCGCACCGGAACGAGCTCTTCACGCAGTGGATCAAGTACCTGTACGATACGACGAGCCTCTCCTCATGAGCCCCCGCGACGTCGCCAGCTCCGGCCTGAAGCGCGAGCGCCGCGGGCGCTCCCCCCGTGGACGCCCGGGTGCGGCCGAAGCCCCCCCCGCCGGCCCGCCCCCGGCGCCCCCGCCGGCCGCGAACGGGGCGCCGGCGCCGGCCGCGCCGCTGACGGGCAGCCCCACCCACGCCCCCACCGTCGGCGCGGCGCTCCGGCGGCTCCGTGCCGAACGGGGCCTGTCGCTCCAACAGCTCGCCGAGCGCTCAGGCGTCAGCCGCGCGATGCTCGGCCAGGTCGAGCTCGACCGGAGCACGCCGACCATTACCGTGGTGTGGAAGATCGCGACCGCCCTCGGCGTCCCGTTCTCGGCCCTCCTCTCCGGCGCCAACACCACCGAGGCGCAACTGCTGCCGGCCGCGCGAGCGCGGATCCTCCGCTCCGCTGACGGGACCTTCTCGTCGCGCGCGCTCTTCCCCTTCGACCGGCAGCGGAGCGTCGAATTCTACGAGGTCCGCCTCGCGCCCCGTGCGGTGGAGCACGCCGACGCCCACGCCCCCGGGACGACGGAGAACCTGGTGCTAGCGTCGGGCGAGCTCGAGCTCACCGTCGGTGACCGGACGACCGTGCTCGGCCCCGGCGACGCCGTGCTCTTCGTGGCCGACGTCCCTCACTCTTACCGGAACCCCGGGACCGTCGAGGCGCTCCTGTACCTCGTGATGACCTACGCCGAAACCTTCCGGAACCCCGCGTAACGACCCCGTGGAGCCAGCCCATGTCCTGCCCCGATCAGCCCAGTGACCCCGTCCCCGGCACGTTTCACGATCTCGTCGGCGAGCTCTGCGATCCCTCCGGGGTCCCGTTTGGACCCTTCCGGTTCGCGGGCGCCTGCCAGGTCCTGCCGTCACGCGCGGCGGTGTCGAGGATCCTGGAGCGCCTCCAGACCATCCTCTTCCCTGGCTACTTCGGCGCCTCGGACGTGACCGCGCAGAACCTGCGCTATCGGATCGGTGACGAGCTCGACCAGGTCGCCCTCGCGCTCGCCGAGCAGATCCGCCGGGGCCTCTGCTTCGACCGCCACGACCCCACCCCGGGCGGGCCCGTGGCCGAGCGGGCGGAGGGGCTCGCCCGGGCGTTCCTCGCTCGGCTGCCGGCCGTCCGCAACACGCTGGCCACCGACGTGCAGGCCGCCTTCGAGGGCGATCCCGCGGCCCGCTCCGCCGACGAGGTGCTCTTCTGCTACCCCGGCATCGTCGCCATCACTCACCAGCGCCTCGCCCACGAGCTCTATCGCCTGGAGGTCCCGCTCCTGCCCCGCATGATCACGGAGCTGGCGCACGGCAGCACCGGGATCGACATCCACCCGGGCGCGTCCATCGGCGAGCGGTTCTTCATCGACCACGGCACCGGCGTGGTGATCGGGGAAACCTGCGTGATCGGCGCCGGGGTGCGGCTCTACCAGGGCGTCACCCTCGGCGCGCGGAGCTTCCCCCTCGACGAGCACGGCAACCCCATCAAGGGGATCGCCCGCCACCCCATCGTCGAGGACGACGTCGTCGTCTACGGCGGCGCCACCGTCCTCGGCCGCATCACCATCGGCCGCGGGTCGATGATCGGCGGCAATGTCTGGCTCACGCGGAGCGTCCCGCCCGGGAGCAAGGTCACCCAGGGCGAGTCGCGCCAGGAGCTGTTCCAGGCGGGCGCGGGGATCTGAGGGGCGGCGGGGCCCGGCGGCCCCCCGGCGCGCTCACTCGAGCGTGACGTCGTAAGTGACCGCGCCCTCGTGCACCGCCTCACCGGTGACGGTGGCGGCGATCTCGAAGACACGCTCGCCCGGCGTCAAGCCGAAGCAGACGCCGAAGTAGGTCGAGCCGACCCAGTTGTTCAGCGCGGTCGACGTGAGATCGACGACGCCGTCCGCTGGCAAGTCGATGAAGGCGCCGCCGGTCGCGTCAGAGAGCCCCTTCAAGTTGTAATACGGCGCGCGCTCCTCGTCGTGAGCGACGACGTGCACCACCGCCGTTCCGTCGAGCGAGGCCAGCAGGTCCTCCACGGCGGGCGGGAGGTACTGGTCGGCGAGCGTGGCCGTGAACGAGTCGTCGGGGTCGATGGTGTGCGCCGGGTTGTCCCCGATGGCGACCAGCACGCGCGCGGCGCCGGGACGGAAGGAGAGCGACTCGAGTGCGTAGCGCAGGGCGCCGAGGGTATTCTCCGGGCCGTCGCCGCCCCCGGCGCCGAGGTCGTTGGACGCCTTCACCTCGGCGAGGAATTCCTCGAACTTCTCGAGAACCACCAGGTCGACGTAGGGGCGCGAACTCGAATCGCGGTCGCTCGACTCGAACTCCCCCTGGCCGACAGAGTAGGCCGACTCTCCCTCGGACAGGGTGGAGAACTCGTCGCCGTATGTGATCATCGAGAAGCGGGCATCCACCCCGCGCTCCGCGACGCTGGAGGCAAACTCGCTGATGCTGTCGGCGATCCCGTTGACGGTGCCGGACATGCTCGCCGTGGTGTCGTTGATGAAGACCACGTCGACCGGGGCCCGCTGCGTCTCGCTGGTCGGCCCGACCTCGCACTCGACCGGCTCGCCATCGACGGTCATTTGAAATTCGATCCGATCCGAGTCTGCCGGCCGCGTCGCGTCCTCGGGGTCTTTGATCGAGGAGAGCACGAAGGCGAGCTGCCCCTCCACGGTCCCGAGCTGCCCCGATAGCGCCACCTCGCCGGTCCGCGCCGAGGAGTTGATGGTCACCTTGACGAGGCCCGTGACGTCGACCTCGACCGGAACCGCACCCGCCTCACCGCCGGTGGCCGGGGTGAGCTCGCCGCCCTCGCCACCATCGTCGTCCGTGCTGCGTCCACCGGTCCCGCGGCCTCGACCCTCGAGTGGCGTGTCATCGCCGTCGCCCGAAGAAATCGTCACGTCGCAGCCAGCCGCCAGGACCACCAGGCCGGCGACCCCCAACCCCAGGAACCATCTCTCCGAGCTTCGCATCGAGCCATTCTCCCTATTTTTTCACGACGGGCGAGGCCGTCGCTCCCGTACCTACCACCGACGACGGCAGGTCCACAGCCCACCCACGCCCCCGCCAGCGGGCGACGCGGGCGCAGTGTCTGCCCAGGGTACGTCCGCCGCGCCCGACTTCTCCCCTGTCCCCGCCCCGGGGACCCCGCCGGGGAGCGCCGCGCCGCCCCGGCGGGAGGCGTCGAAGGAGGCCCGTGCACGCAGGGCGCCCAACGGACCCCAACGATCACGGGCAGTCGCCCGCCGCGAAGTCCCTGAGGATCGGGTGTTCACCCGTGACGGTGTCCGCCTCGAGCAGGCACTGGCCGGCCGGGACCACCACGTCCTCGCTCGGGGACGCGCGGCTCGAGAGCGAGAGCTGCCCGCTCGTCACCGCCAGCAGCTCCAGTGTCACCACGCCGTCGAAGGAAGGCACGTCGTCGATGGATCCGGCCAGGATCCGGACGGACGGACTGTCGCCATCCATCCGGACCTTGACGGTGTCGTCGAGCGCAAACGGCGGGAGCTCGACCAGCTGATCGGAAACCGGCGCCATCGCGTAACCGACCACGACCTCGAGCCCCGGGTCGATCCCGAGCAGCACGTCGCCGGCGGGGTTGCGGGTGATGTCGAGCGCGAAAACACGCCCGGAGTCGGCGTTGACGTCGATGGTGACGATGTCCTGTCCCCGCCAGCGCACCGTCGATCGACCCTCACCGAGGCCGAGGTCACTGATGGACAGGGCGTCGGTCGCGCGGTCGTAGCTGAACGACGCGCTCATGCCGGCGATGGACCACTCGACGATCTCGGTCGGATCGGCGTCCGGCCCGAGCTCCGCCCCGAAGGCGACGGCGAAGTCGGAGAGGAGCATCGTGACCCCCATCAACCCGTGGTCGATGCTACCGGTGACCTTCCGGGTCGCCGCATCCGCGTGCAGATCGAGCATGACGGAGCCGCCCGCCAGGGTCATCGCGAAGCGCTCGGGATCGTTCAGCATGCGATAGCCGAGCACGACGTCCGCGGGGAGCGAGTCGCGGACGAACGCGCCAGACTCGCCCTCGAGCGCGACCTCCCAGCGAATCTGTCCGGACGGTGCCGGCTCGAGCAGCACCTCTTCGTCGAGCGCGCCGAGCGCGCGCAGCGTGTCCGCGCCCTCCGCCATATCGATGGTGGCCGCGAGGCGGACGGGCGACACCTCGAAGACGATCGGCGTCGTCTCGGGCTCTCCACCCACGATGAGTTCGAGGCGAAGGGAGTCCCCGTCCTCACAGGCCGTGCGGGTCACGTGCAGGCGCAGCGCGTGCTCGGCAAGGAAGTCGCGGCAGTCCTGCTCGTCCTCGACCGAACCGGTGCCGAAACGGCCGTCCGGGGCGCAGACGACGTCGGGCGACGCCGCGTAGTCCACCGCGCCCTCGGTTTCGCCGACGAGGTTACCGGTGACGAACACCATCTGTCCGAGGAAGTCGACGACGTCGGTAACGCCGTCGAGCGCGTCCGAGCGGAAGGCCACCGCCGCCTCGGGATCGCCGCCGCCGAGGCGCGCCAGCAGGGTCGAGCCCTCCACGAAGCTCAGTCGCTCGATCCCCTGCCGCAACACCCTGTCGACGTCGTCGACGACGACCGCCGCCACGCGCTCGTGGTCGAGTGGGCCGCACTCGGCGACGCTGCCACCCGTGCCGACCGCATCGGTGCCGCCCGTGCCCGCGTCGATGCCGCCCGTGCCCGCGTCGGTGCCGCCCGTGCCCGCGTCGGTACCGCCCGTGCCTTCCTCGACGCCGCCCATGCCCTCATCCTCGCCGCCGGTGCCCTGACCGCCCGTGCTCGCCGCGCCGCCCGCCCCTGAGCCGGAGCCCTCCGTCCCGTCGTCTTCCTGGCAAGCGACGAGGCCGAGCGCCGCCGCGACGACCCCAAACGCCAGACCGGTCCCGATTCGATGTGAAAGCTCCATCCCTGCACCCTCCGTCCAGTCAAGCCCGTCTACGCCGAGCGCGGCGCGACCTTCCCGGTCTACCCGCGAGCCCGGAGCCACGCAACTCGCGGGCGCTCCCCGACCGCAACGCGCGAGCGGGCACACCGCTCCCGCTCACCCCTCCGCGCCGTGGATCCCCTGGGCGTTGATCCGACCCGAGCAGCCGACGACGCCGGCAGCGTCGAGGACGCAGGAGAAGCTGCCGCCGACGGCGATGTCGACGACGGCGGTGAGATCGACGGGCACCGACGCCGCCCCGAAGGTGTTCTGGCCCCAGCAGGCGATGGCGCCGCTCTCGTCGGTGAGGCAGGTGGCGTGGGTGTCGGCGTCGATGGCGGCGATCGGGCCGAGCCCCTCGAGCGCCGCGTCGAGCCCGGCGACGTTCGCTCCCCAGCAGGTGACCGCCCCCTCCGCGTCGAGCGCGCAGGTGTGCCCGCCGCCGACGGCGATCGCGACCGCCGGCGCGAGGTCGCCGGGCACGATGGCGCGGCCGTCCGGATCCTCCCCCCAGCAGGTGACCGCGCCCGCGACGTCGAGCGCGCAGCCGTGAAGCGGTGAGACGGCGATCTGAACGATCCGGTCGAAGTCCACCGGGACCTCGATGGTGTCGGTCACCCCCGCTCCGCCCCAACAGGTGATCGCGCCCGCCCCATCGAGCGCGCAGGCGTGGGACTCGGCCACGGCGATCTGTTCGGCGGCGCGCAGGTCCGCGGGGACTTGCTGGGCGCTGTCGTCCGGATCCCCCCAGCAGATGACGGTCCCGTCGGCCCGGCGCCCGCACGTTACGTCGCCACCTGCGTCGAGCTCGACGACGTCTCCGAGCCCCTCCGGCACGGCGGTCTGACCGGACATGCCCAGGCCCCAGCAGTCGACCGCGCCCGCCGCGTCGAGCGCGCAGGCGTGATCGTTGCCCGGCACCAGGTCGACGATCCGAGCGAGGTCGGGGCGCGCCGCAGGCCGCCCCGCGATCCAGTCGCCCCAGCAGCTCGTCGCCCCCGCCGCGTCAAGCGCGCAGGTGTGGTGGCCCCACGCCGAGAGCCCTGCCGCCGGGCCGAGCGCGTCCGGGACGGACGCCTGGCCCCAGTCGTCGTTGCCCCAGCAGGTGATTCCGCCGGCGGCGTCGAGGGCGCAGGTGTGGCGCTCACCGGCCGCGATGGCGATGACCGCACCGAGGCCCGCGGGGACGGCGCACTGACCCCAACGGTCGCTGCCCCAGCAGGTGACCGCGCCGGCGGCGTCGAGGGCGCAGGCGTGGAAGGCCCCCGCCGCGATCGCGACGACCGCGCCGAGCCCCTCGGGCACCATCGTCTGCCCCTGGTCGGCCTGCCCCGTGCAGACGACGGTCCCGGTCACGCCGAGCGCGCAGGTGAACTCGGCGCCCGCGACGACCTGGGCGAACGGGCCGACGTCGGGGGGCACCTGCGCGCGCGCGTCCACGGCGCTCCCCCAGCAGGTGATCGCTCCCTCGGCGTCACGCGCGCAGGTGTGCGCGTTGCCGACGGCGATCTCGACGACGGGCCCGAGATCGTCCGGGACCGCCGTCGCGCCGTCCCCATCGGTGCCCCAGCAGGCCACCTTGCCGCCGTCGTCGAGCGCGCAGACGTGGTTGTCCGCCGCCGCGAGCGCGATGACGACGCCGAATCCGTCCGGAACGTCCCGGACGGTCCACGCGTCGCCGCCCCAGCAGCACACGCTCCCCACGCCACCGAGCAGGCACAGGTGGCCCGACCCCACCACGACCGCGGTGGGGGCGGCGCTGCGCGAGGCCACGTCGCCGTCGGGACCGCCGAAGCAGTCGGCGACTGGCGCGAGCGAGGCAGCGCTCCCCGCGACCGCGTCACCGCCCGCGCCATCAGCACCCGCGCCGCCCCGACCCGACCCGCGCGCGGGCCCCTCGCCCCCCTCCCCGGCGCTCCTGGCGGGGTCCGCCCGAGCCTCCTCGCCGTCGCGCGCCACCGCGCCGCCACAGCCGGCGCCGCCGACGCCGAGGATCAGCCCGAGCCCGAGCCCCCGCTGGAGCACACCCGCGGTGCGCGACGGCCGAGCCATGCACCGCGATCGTGAGCCGGCCGCGGCGTCACCGCAACGCCCCTCGCCCCTTGCCCGCGCCCCGAGACGCGGGGCCGCACGGCTTCCCCCTCCGAGCGCAACCACGAGAGTGATACGGTCGGGCCATGTCGCCACGCACCCTCGTCGCCGTGTTGGCTGTCGCGGTCACGCCCGCCTGCACGCCGGGTGCGGTCCGGACGCCGAGCCCCACCCCGGCCACGACCTCGCGAGCGGGCGCCGCGCCGGGAGCCGCCGTGCCGCTCCGCGACTGCCCAGCGCCACCCGACCTGGGGGTCCTGCTGGTGGGCCGCCACGACGGGTGCGATCCCTCCGGCGCGCGCTCGGGCTGGTCCGGCAGCGGCTTCCTGGCCCGCTTCTCGGGCGCAGCGCTCCAGCTCCGTCATGCCGGCCCCGCCGTGCAGTACACGGTCCTGATCGACGGAAGGCTCCGCCCCAACCTCCTCACAGAGCCCGGCAGCGGGACCTACCCGCTAGCGACGGGGCTCGCGGCGGGCGAGCACGAGGTGGCGCTCTACCGGCGGGGCGAGGCGAGCTTCGGCGCCGCGGTGCTGCAGGGGCTCGAGGTCGTGGACGGCGAGCTACTCCCGCCGCCACCGCCGTACGAACGCCGCCTCGAGGTCGTCGGCGACTCCATCACCTGCGGCTATGGCAACGAGGGGAGCTCGACCGACTGCCGGTTCTCCGCCGACACCGAGAACCATTACCTCACCTACGGCGCGGTGCTGGGACGCCACTTCGACGCCGAGGTATCGACCGTGGCTTGGTCCGGCAAGGGCGTGGTCGTCAATTACGGCGGCGCGCCCGGGCCCACGCTCCCCGCGCTGTACGAGGCCGCCGTGCCCACCGACGAGCCCAGCCGCTGGGGCACGGCGTGGCAACCGCAGGGGGTGATCGTCAACCTCGGCACCAACGACTACAGCACCGACGCCGATCCCCCCGACGCTCGCTTCGTCACCGAGTACGAGGCGCTGCTCGTCCGGCTCCGCGAGCGCTACCCCGGAGCGTTCATCCTCTGCACGGTCGGGCCCATGCTCTCGGGGTCCGACCTCGCCACGGCGCGGGCGAACATCCGCGCCGCCGTGGAGCGCCGCCACCAGGCCGGCGACGAGGCCGTCGTGGCGCACGAACTCATGACCCCCAACTCCGACCCGGGCTGCGACTGGCACCCGAGCGCGCGGACCCACGAAGCAATGGCGCGCGAGCTCGCGGAGGTCTTCGCGGCACGGCTCGGGTGGACGCCCGGACCATCGCCGAGCGTCCCGCGGTAGATCGCGGCCGCCCTCGGCCCCGTCAGAGCAGCGGGACGCCCGCGGCCCGGCAGGCGTCGATCTCGGCGTCGGGCCAGATCGAGGCCTGGATCTCGCCGATGTGGGCCTTGCGCAGCAGGAACATGCAGAGCCTCGACTGCCCGATGCCGCCGCCAATGCTCAGGGGCAGCTCGCCCGCGAGCAGCCGCCGGTGCCAGTAGAGCTCCCGTCGTGCGGTGAGCCCGCGGAGCTCGAGCTGGCGCAGCAGGGACTCGGCGTCCACCCGGATCCCCATGGACGAGAGCTCGAAGGCGCGCCCGAGGAGCGGGTTGTGGACGAAGATGTCCCCGTTCAGGCCCCGCTTCCCCGGGATTGTCGGCGTGATCCAGTCGTCGTAGTCGGGGGCGCGGCCATCGTGCAGGGTCCCGTCGGCCAGCTCCGCGCCGATGCCGATGATGAAGACGGCGCCGTGCTCGCGAGCCACCCGGTCCTCCCGCTCGCGAGCGGAGAGTTCCGGGTGGGCGGCCAGCAGGTCCTCGCTGTGCACGAAGGTGATCTCGTCGGGCAGGCAGGGCTCGAGGCCGGGGTACTGGTCGGTGATGAAGAACTCCGTGCGCTTGATGGCGGCGTAGATGCGACGCACGTGGTCGCGCAAGAACTCGAGGTCGCGCTGCTCACGCGTGATGACCCGCTCCCAGTCCCACTGATCGACGTAGAGCGAGTGCAGGTTGTCCAACCCCTCAAAGGGGCGGATGGCGTTCATGTCCGTGTAGATGCCGCGGCCCGGCGGGAAGCCGTAGTCGGCGAGCGCCATCCGCTTCCACTTCGCCAGGGACTGCACCACCTCGACCTCGGCGCCGCCGAGATCGGGCACGCCGAACGACACCGGCCGCTCCACACCGTTCAGGTCGTCGTTGATCCCGGTGCCCTGGCGGACGAACAGGGGCGCGGTGACCCGGCTCAGCGCAAGCTCCGCGGCGAGGTTCGCCTCGAAGAAATCCTTGAGTGCCTTGATGGCCCGCTCGGTCTGTTTGAGATCGAGGACGGGACGGTAGCTCGTGGGCAGGGCGATGGTTCCCGACATGGTCGCTCCCTCGGGCCCGGGGCCCGCGCGGCACGCTCGTTGCTTGAGCGCGCCCTGGCTCTAGCAGCTTTTGGGCCTCCCGGGAGGGGCCCAGTTCGGCGATCGGCCGCGCGCCGAAGTCCCCGTCCCCCGCCGCCGCGGCGACGGCGGGGATTCGCATCGTGCGACGGCGGAACGGCGCGAGGATTCGGGGGTGCGCGACGAGAGCTCGGCTGCTTGTGCCCTTCGGCGGTGCGGGTACCCTACTGTCGCGATCGGGATAGCGCCCCCTTGTCACCCCAGCCTACCGAATCGGGACCGGCGCGCACGGCGCTGGCGCCCATCGACCCGCACGCCGAAGTCCGGGCAGTGACGCGGCGCATGTTCGACAGCCTGCTGCCGATCGTGTGCGTCGTGGGGGGGCTGACCGTCGCCGCTGCCATCTGGCGCACCCAGCGGTTCGGCTGGCAGCCGCTGATTGGCGCTTACCTGCTGTTCTTCATCGTGCTGGTCGGGGTGCTCTGGGTGCAGCGGCGCCTGCCCGTCGCGGTGGTGGCGCTGTCGATCGGCGCCGTGGGATTCGCCGACGGCGTGGTCACCCTGCTGGGCTACGGGTTCGCGAGCGCGGGGCTGCTGCTGCTCACGGCGTCAGCGGTGTCGGTGAGCATTTTCCTGGGTTTCCGCGCCGGCCTCGCCACGACGGCCGCCGGGTTGGTCGCGCTCCTGGCGGTCGCGGCCTGGCGCATCACGAGCCCCTCCCCGCTGGGCTTCGACGCGGCGGTCTATCTCCGGTCACCCGCGGGCTGGATGACGCAGATCGTCCATTTCGTCCTGCTCACGCTGCTGCTGGAGGCGATGGTGCACGCCATCCGGCAGGGCATGACGCGGTCGATCACGGTGGTCCAGGAGCGAACCGCGGCGCTGACCCAGGCCAACCGGGAGCTCGAGGCCGAGGTGCGCTCGCGCGAGCGGACGGAGCGCGAGCTCCGGGAGCGGGAGGCGCAGTACCACCTCTTGACCGAGAACATGAGCGAGGTCCTAGTGCAGCAGGATCTCAACCTCGCCTTCGTCTACATCAGCCCCTCCGTCGAGCGCATGTTCGGTTACACCGTCGAGGAGGCGATGCGGCTCGACATGACGAGAGCGATGACCCCCGAGTCGTTCGGGCGTGCGCGGTCGACCTTCGCCGCCGCCGTCGAACGCGCCCGCCACGCCACCCCAGAAGTGCAGCTCATCGAGCTCGAGTACTACCGCAAGGACGGCTCGACGTTCTGGGGCGAGCTCGCCGGCAGGCTCCTCTTCGACGCCGGCGGTCAGCCCGTCGGCTCGGTCGGCGTCGTGCGCGACGTCACCGCGCGGCGGCAGGCACAGAAGGAGCAGAGCCACCTGGAGGAGCGGCTCCGGCAGGCGGAGAAGCTCCAGGTCCTGGGCCAGCTCGCGGGGGGGATCGCCCACGACTTCAACAACCAGCTCGCCGGCATCATGGGTCACGCCGAGCTCCTCCAGCAGGTGAACGCTGACCCCGCGGCGTTGCCGGTGTCCGCGCAAGCCATCCTGCAGTGCGCGCGGCGCGCCCGTGATCTCACCGCCAAGCTCCTGGTGTTCGCGCGTCGGACGCCCCACCAGACGCGCCTGGTGGACCTGCACGACATCGCGAGGGAGGTCGCCTCCATCCTGGAGCGCAGCATCGACAAGCGGGTAGGACTCCACCTCGAGCTCACCGCGCCTCGCCCGCTGGTACTGGGTGACGCCACCGCATTACAGAACGCGCTGCTCAACCTCTGCCTCAACGCCCGGGACGCCATGCCGAGCGGGGGTGTGCTCACCGTCCGCACCGAGGAGCTCGGCGCGGAGTCGGCGCGCGAGCTCACGAGCAGTGACCTGCCCGACGGCGTCGAGTATCTGGCGGTGAGTGTCACGGACACGGGGATCGGTATTGCCCCCGAGGCGCTTCCCCGCCTCTTCGAGCCCTTCTACACGACCAAGCCCGCGGGCGAGGGCACCGGCCTCGGCCTGCCCGCCGTGCACGGCACCGCGAGCGCGCACCGGGGCGCGGTAGGGGTGCGGAGCCGCCTCGGAGAGGGCACGGTCCTCTCGCTCGTCCTGCCCCTCGCGGAGGCGACGAACGAGCCGCCCGAACGGGAGGCGACCAAGGTGACGCCCGGTACCGCGCGCGTCCTGGTCGTGGACGACGAGCCCGCGGTCCGCGAGGTGGTGCGTCTGTCCCTGGAGCGAATCGGCTGCCAGGTGACGATGGCGGCAGCCGGCACGGAGGCCATCGAGCTATTCCGCAATCGCCGGAGTGAGATCGATCTGGTCCTGCTCGACCTGATGCTGCCGGGCATGAGCGGGGCAGAGGTGTTCCGCGCGCTCCGCGCCCTCTGCCCCGAGGTGCGGGTGCTCTTGATGTCCGGCCACAGCGAGGAGAACACCGAGGCCGATCTGCTCCGCGCCGGCGCGCTCCGGCTGCTGCGCAAGCCGTTCTCGCTGGCGGAGCTCGGCGCGGAGGTCGCGTCGGCTCTGGCCCGCCCCGGCGAGATACCCGCCGGCTCCGCGTCGCCCCCCGGAGCCCCGTGAACGAACCGGCCAGTCGCGGACCTTCGCCGGAGCCGGGCGTCGAAACGACGCCCACAGCGCTTCAGCCGATCCCGGTGCGCCGCCATGGTGACCTCGGGCCGAGCGTCGTCGTGCTCCACGGCGGTCCCGGCGCGCCGGGCTCCGCCTGGGATCTGGCGCGCGCGCTCGGGGCGGATCACCGCGTGCTCGAGCCGCTGCAGCGGCGCGCCGGCGCGGCGCCCCTCACCGTCGCCCGGCACGTCGCGGATCTCGCCGCCGTGTCGCCCCCGACGACTCGGCTGGTGGGGTGCTCCTGGGGCGCGATGCTCGGGCTCTCTTTCGCCGCCACCCACCCCGAGCGCGTGAGCCACCTCGTCCTGGTGGGCTGCGGCACCTACGACGAGGACGCTCGCGCGGCCCTCCGGGCTGCCCGCACACGCCGCCTCGGCCCCGCGGGTGAGCGCCGCGCCGCCGAGCTCGAGGCCGCGCTCGAAGGGACGACAGACCCCGGCAGTCGCGACGGTCTCCTCGCCGCGCTCGGCGAGCTCCACGCACGCGCGGCGAGCTACGACCGACTCGAGGGCACGCCGGCCCCGCCCGAGGACTTCCCGCCCGACGCCACCGGGCACGAGCAGACCTGGGCGGACGTCCTCCGGCTCCAGCGCGCAGGGATCGAGCCCGAGCGCTTCGTGTCCATCCACGCTCGGGTCCTCATGGTGCACGGCGACGTGGATCCACACCCGGGACCGGTCACGAGGGATCGGCTGCGGCGCTTCGTCCCACAGCTCGAGTACGTCGCGCTCCCTCGCTGCGGCCACGAGCCCTGGAGCGAGCGGCACGCCCGCGACCCACTCCTCGCCATCTTGCGCGAGTTCCTCGCGCAAGACTGAACCCCGGCGCCGGGCTAGCCCCGCGCGCGCCGCGCGGCGAGCCAGGCGTCCACGCTGAAGCGACCGCCGCCGTGGGCGGCAATGAAGAGGAAGAGCAGCGAGTAGAGCAGGGCCAGCTCCCCCTGGTTGATGGTCGGGAAGAAGCGCGGCCCGAGGGCGAGCTGCCAGTGGAACTGGACGTAGGCGACGGCCATGGTGCCGCTAGCGAGGAACGCCGCCGGCGTCGTCAGCAGCCCCAAGGCGATGGCGAGGCCCGTGGACAGCTCGATGAGCCCGCCGAACCAGACCTGAGAGCCGACGGGAGGCACCCGCTCCGCCAACACGCCGAACAGCTTCTGCACGCCGTGAAAGGCGAACATCAGCCCCGCGAGGCCGCGGAGCAGCGCGAAGATGGCGTCGAGCCGGGGAGAAAGGAGGCGTGCCAACATAATTCACCAAGCCCTCACGGGCCGCTCGGGCTCGAGGCGGAGCCCCAACCCTAGGCGGCCCGCAGCGCGAACGCCCATGCCCTCGTCCTTGGCGCTGCGGCGCTCGCCCGTCAAGACCCCCCAACGAGCGGGCGCCCCGCCGCGGACGCCGTCAGTCGGGCCACGCGAGCCGCATCGCCGCGGCGAGCTTGGTCGCGATCTCGGTGTTCTCGTAGTGGCCGGCGAAGGCGTCCGCGCCGGAGCCGCCAGCCAGCACCGGAACCGGCGCCGCGGTGTGCATGAACGAGGTCCACCCGATCCCGGCGCGGTTCGCCACAATCCGGGTGACCGTCACGCTGAGCGGGTGGTGCCCGCCGTACAGAACCCAGTCCTCGTCGGCCGTGTTGGCGCTGGTGCCGAACATCTCCCGCGCGTAGGCCGCATCGACGCGCTCCCGCTCGAACTCGGAGAGGGTGGCGTAGTCGACGCCGAAGAGCTCGAGCATCCACTCGTCGACCGGGCCGTCGGCGAGCGCCGCGGGGGGTGTCCCCTCGGCCTCGAGCGCCGCGACCCGCTGATCGAGGTCGAGGAAGCTCACCTTCTGCGCCGCCAGCCGCTCGAGCGCGGTGCCGTACCCGGTCCCCGTGAAACCGAGCGACATTCCCCCTGTCTCGTGGTCCCCCGTCACCACGATCAGGGTTTCGTCCGGGTGCTCGTCCATGAAGTCGAGCGCGACGCCCACCGCGTCGTCGAGAGCGAGCACTTCGTCGATGGTGGTGCGGGCGTCGTTATCGTGGCAAGCCCAGTCGATCTTGCCGCCCTCCACCATCATGAAGAAGCCGGCGCTCACCCCCGACCCTGAGTGGAGCAGCTCCACGCCCTTCTCGGTGAGCTCGGCCAGGCTGAGGTGCAGCGTCGGATCGTTCGCACGCGCGCGATCGATCTCGTAGAAGAGGCCCCGCCGGTCGTCGAGCGATGGGGACATGGCGATAGCGGGGGTCCCTGGTCGTAGCGCCTCGAACGCCTCGCGGCTGTCTGCCACCGTGTAGCCGGCGTCGATGGCCGCCGCGAAGACGTTGCCGCGCGGGGTTACCCCGGCAGCCACCCCGTCGGGATCGAGCAGGCCTCCGCCGCCGAAATAGTCGAACCCACTCGCCACCAACGCGTGCCCGATGTCGTGGTAGTCGTCCCGACTCGGGACATGAGCATAGAAGGTGGCCGGGGTGCCGTGGTCGAGCGACACGCTGGTAACGATCCCCACCTTCTGCCCCGCAGCCCGGGCCAGCTCGGCGATCGACGGCAACCGCCGGGTGAGGCTCGGATCCAGCCCGACGACGCGGTCGTTGGTCTTCTCGCCGCAAGCAATGGCGGTGCCCGCCGAGGCCGAGTCGGTGATGAGGCTGTTGTTGGAGGAGGTCGCCTGGATCCCGCGCACCGGCAGCCGGGACAGCCTGAGCGCACGCGCCTTCTCGCTCCCTTCGAGCTCATCCGGCTCCTCGCCGGCAGCGAGGTAGGCCTCGGCAGCACGGACCTGCACGCTCCCCATGCCGTCCCCGATGAAGAGAAAGACATAGCGGGCGAGCGCCCCGGGAGGCGATTCGTCGTCGCGGACCTCGACTCGACCGAGCGGCTCGTCCTCGCCGCAGGCCCAGACGAGTCCTGCTGCGCCAAGCGACGCGAGGAGCCCAACCCATTTCCCTGTCTTCATGCCGACCTCGTGACGCGGCGACGGGCTGCCTCCGCTCAGTAAGCCTCACCCTTGCGGTGGACGGCGCGGGCACCGACCCGACACCGCCCGAATCCAACGCGGGGGACACCCTACCCCCGAAGAATCCCTCCCAGAAGCGCCCGTGCCAAGGCTCGCCCCTGCACCCGAACCCATCGCTGGATCTGCGCCGTGGTGAGCGACTAGGGTCGCCCCGACCCGCGCCCCCCCACCGATCGCTATGCCCCGTCCGCCCAAGCCACGCGCCGTCACCCACCCGCCGGTGTCGGACTACTTCAAGCCGCGCGGGATCCCGTTGACCGAGCTGGAGGAGCGCGTGCTCGCGCTGGACGAGCTGGAGGCACTCCGCTGGGTGGATCTCGAGGCGCTCTCCCAGGAGGAGGCCGGAGAGGCCATGGGCGTCTCCCGCGGGACCATCGGTCGCCTGCTGGAGCGCGGCCGACGGACCGTGGTCGACGCCCTGCTCCACGGCCGCGCCCTTCGGATCGAGGGGGGACCGGTGGTGGCGACCCGACCACGCGGGCGCGGCCCTTGCTGCGCCAACGGGCCACCGGTACCCAATCGCCGGTGACGTGGTCGCCGGTGACCTGGCCGTCAGTGCTCGTGGGCCATCAGGGCGATTGTGGCAATGCCGAGCCCGACGAGCAACAGGTCGAGCAGGGTGATCATCAAGGTGGTCTTGCCGCGCTGGGCCGGGACCAGGTCGGCCAACGCGACATAGAGGAACCCGGCGGCAGCGAAGGTCATCAAGAACGGCCCCACCCCGTGGAGCTGGCTCAAGAACCAGTAGCCCAGCAGGGCCCCGAGGACGGAGGTCAGGCTGGTGAGCACGTTGTAGAGGAGCGCTCGTCGCCGGCCGTAGCCGGCGTGCAGGTAGACCGAGAACTCGCCGAGCTCCTGGGGCACCTCGTGGGCAATGGTGGAGAGCGCCGTCACGAAACCGAGCGGGGTGGACTCGAGGAAGGCGCCCGCGATGACCACACCGTCAACGAAGTTGTGCACGGCGTCACCGACCAACAGGAGCGGTCCCGAGCTGGCGTGGACTTCGCAGTGGTTCCGGTGGCAGTGGCGCCAGACCAAGAGCTTCTCGAGGACGAAGAAGCCGAGCAACCCGAGCAGGAGCGCCACCGCGAGGGCCGGCACGGGGATCGACTCCGCGGCATGCGGGATCATCCCGAGCAGGGCGGCGCCGAGGAGGGTCCCCGTCGAGTACGAGATGAGGCGCGGCAGCAGCCGCTCGAGCGCGGCCGGCCGCACCGCCAGCAGCGTCGCGGCGAGCAGAACCGAGACGACGCCACCCGTCAGCGAGCCGACGATAATGAAGAGCAAGGTCATGGAGCCCGGCGGCGCTCCGAGGCGGGAGCGTGCATCGGCCGCATTCTCCAGAATCGCGCCCTGAGATCAAGGTGCGGCGGGCCGAAACCACGGTCGATCCGCGCAGCGCGACCGTCGGGCCTTGACATTTTGGGCATATGCGCACAATGATCCCTGCCCGCCACGGGCAGGGGAACCACGACCAGGGCACCCAGCGTAGCAGGAACCAGCATGAGGATCGGTATTCCCATCGAAGAGGACCGGGGACTCGATAGCCCCGTCTGTGGGCATTTCGGCGGCGCTCCCGCGTTCCTGGTCGTGGACACCGACCGGGAGACCCACGAGGTGCTCTCGAACGACCACGGCCACGACAGCCACGGGCAGTGCGTCCCCGTCGATCTGCTGCGCGATCAGCGCCTGGACGCGATGATCGTCGCCGGGATCGGCCGCGGCGCGCTGGGTCGGCTCGCTGCGCTCCGCGTGCGGGTCTACCAGGCCCAGCACGCCACGGCGAAGGCTTGCGTCGAGGCCCTCGCCTCGGGTGGGCTCAGCGATGTGGGGCTCGACATGGCGTGCGCGGGGCACGACCACGGACACCACGACCCCGTCCCTTCCTGACGCGCCCCCCCAGGACGGACCCGGTTCGCGGCCGGGGTCGTTCCCAACCGGGTGCGGCACTGCGGACGGCCCCTGTTGACGCGGTGCTCGATGCACAGCCTCGATCGCGATCTTGGCCCCGCCGCGAAAGCAGAGAATCGCATTGACGCACCCGGCTGCACATTGAACCCTTGCCCGTCAGCGGGGCTGGAGATGCCCCGCTGACGCCCAGACCAGCCGTCAATCTCGAAAGGATCCTCCAGCCATGACCGACACCACGCCCACGACGACCGAGCCTCCCCGCCTCGAGCTGAACGGCCCCGTCCCCGACTTCACCGCCACCACCACCCACGGCAAGATCACGCTCTCGACCTGGGAAAAGGACCAGTGGGTCATCCTCTTCTCCCATCCGGCAGACTTCACACCGGTGTGCACGACCGAGTTCATCGCCTTCGCCAAGCTCCACGAGGAGTTCAAGAAGCGGAACGTCGCCCTGCTCGGCAACTCCATCGACAGCGTCCACAGCCACATCGCCTGGGTACGCAACGTCAAGGAGAAGTTCGGAGTCGCCATCCAGTTTCCCATCATCGCCGACCTCGACATGAAGGTGTCGAAGCTGTACGGCATGGTCCACTCCGCGAGCTCGGAGACAGCCGCTGTGCGCGCGGTCTTCTTCATCGACCCAAAGCGCAAGCTGCGCGCGATGATCTACTACCCCCTCAACGTCGGCCGGAACTTCGACGAGATCCTGCGAGCGGTGGACGCCCTGCAGACGGCCGACACGCATGCCGTGGCTTGCCCCGCCGACTGGCGCCCCGGCGACAAGG
This sequence comes from uncultured Polyangiaceae bacterium, assembly GCA_964480725.1. Lineage (GTDB taxonomy): Bacteria > Myxococcota_A > Polyangia > Polyangiales > Polyangiaceae > JAFGBI01. Next base: position 104,631 of record CAYZQO010000007.1, read on the forward strand.
TGATTGTCCCGGCACCCGCCACGGCCCAGGGCGCTGAAGAGCGCATGGGCAAGGCCGGCGAGTACGAAGTGGTGGACTGGTACTTCTCCAAGCGCTCGCTGTGAACTCGCCGGGAAGAGCCGCTGCTGCGTTGACGGTCGCCGTGGTGGCGGCGGCGTCCCTCCTCGCCGCGCCCTCAGCGGCGGCCGATCCCGAGTCACGGGCGCTCGACGCGGCCGCCACGGCCCGCGCCTCGGGGGACCTCAAGGGCGCGATCGAAACCCTGAAGGAGGCCTGGGACGACTTGCCCCACAGCGAGCCGGTCGTCATGGCGCTGGCGCAGGCCTACCTCGCCGACGAGAACCCGACCTGGGCCGTGCGGGTCTTGAGCGAACACCTCGACTACCACGAGGACGCCTGCGACCCCCGCCTCCTGCTCGCCTGGGTGCACCTCGAGGCCGGCATGCCGGAGCTCGCCCACGCGGTCCTTGACGGGGCGACCTGCGAGGCTCCGCCCGAGATCCGAGCGCGCCGCGAACTGGTCCTCGCCCAGCTCGATCGCGTCGAGGGCCGCGACGACGGAGCCCGAGCGCGTCTGCGCGAGGTGCGCCGGAGCCGACGCATCTACGCCGAGGACCGCGCCTGGCTCAACGAGCTCACCCGCGCGCTCGATCCCCCGCGAGCGTCCCCCGTCGCCACCGGGCGCGTCGAGCTCGGGCTCGGCTGGACCAGCAACGGTTTGGCGGGCTCCCCGGTCGACGCCGCCGCTCCCGAGTCGGTGGGCTCCGCGCTCGGCGTGGCGGATCTGCGGCTGCGCCTGGCCGCGCGGCGGCCCCTGGTGGCGCGGCCGATGGTCGAGGGGAGGCTCCGCGCCCAGGAGCTCGGAGCGAGCGAGGCGCAGGAGCTGAGCTTCGAGACCGGGACCCTCCGCGCGGGGTTCCTGCTCGGTGAGGCGTCGTCCGAAACGCTGGTGGCGTTCTCGACCGACGCGACCCGACTCGCCGGCGGCGACAGCTACGAGCCGGGGCCGCTCTGGTTCTCGGAGGCCCAGCGCGTGGAGATCGAGCTCGGCGTGGGCGGCGCCTTCGCGCTCTTCGCCGGCAGCGGTCGACGCCGCTTCCGCGACGTCGGCCGTACTCGCAGCGAGGGGGAGCTGTCCGTCGGGTGGGGGACGAGCGGACCGCTGGGGATCGTCGCTATCGGCGGCCTCTCCTTCCGAGGGCACGACGCGCAGAACGACGCCTACGATCTGGTCGGCACCTCGGCGGTCACCCAGGGCTTCGTCCCCGTGTGGAGCGGGTTCGAGCTCAGCGCGACGGTCGCGACCAGCGGCGACGTCTACCCCCGCTCCGAGGGGTACTTCGCCGGCGCTGGCGAATCGGCACGCCGCGATCTCCTCCTCCGCCTCGGTGCCGGTGCGTGGACGCCCAGGCACCGTCCGGTCCGCGGCGGGCTCACCTTCGAGCACACCTCCCGAACGAGCTCCGCGGAGGCGTACGACTACGCCGACGCGCGCTGGCTCCTGCACCTCGAGTGGCGCTTCGACTCGGACACGCTCGGGCGCCGGGCCATCGGCGTCGAGGGCCGCACGCCGTTGGAGCACGGCCCCCTCGCGGAGGATGGCGACGACGACCTCGGCGACGTGCGCGAGCTGATGCGCCAGGACGACGCCGCCCAGCGCGGCGCCTCCTGCCTGCGCTGACCGCCGAGAGCCTCCGCTCAGCCCGCCGTCGCGCGCTCCACCTCGGCGTACACGGCTTCGATCGCGGCGTCGAGCTGCCCGGGATCCGTGCCGCCCGCCTGCGCCATGTCGGGGCGGCCGCCACCCGAGCCACCGACGACGGCGGCGATGGGTCGGATGAGCTCGCCGGCCTTGAGCCGCCCGGTCAGGCCCTTGGCGACCATGAGCACGAGCTGCGCCCGGCCCTCGCTCACCGAGCCCAGCAGCACCACCGCTTCACCGAGCCGATCTCGGAGCTGCTCGGCGAGCTCGCGCAGCGCGCCGCGATCGGTCACCTCGGTGCGCGCGCCGAGCACCCTCACCCCGCCGATCTCTCGCGCGCCGGCGACCAGCGCCTCGAGGCCGCCCCCACCAGTGGCGAGCTTGCGCTGCAGCTGCTCGAGCTCCTTCTCGAGCGTCCGCTCGCGCGCCAGGATCTTCTCGAGCTTCTCGCCGAGCTCGGCCGGGCTCGTCTTGGCCGCCCGCGCCGCGCGCTCGAGCCGCGCCTCGACGCCGCGCAGGTGCTCGAGCGTCGCCTTGCCGGTGCCGGCGAGGATCCGGCGCACCCCCGCCGCCACGCCCTGCTCGCCGAGGATCTTGAACAGCCCGAGGTCGCCCGTCGAGCGGGCGTGCGTCCCGCCACAGAGCTCGACCGACTCGCCCATCGAGAGCATGCGCACGGTGTCCCCGTACTTCTCCTCGAAGATCATCATCGCGCCGCGCTGCCGCGCCGCATCCATGGTGAGGATCTCGGTCTGGATGGGGGTGTTGCGGAGGATCCGCGCGTTGACCAGATCCTCGACCGCGTCCACTTGCTCGGGGGTCATCGGCGTCCCGTGGGTGAAATCGAACCGAAGCCGGTCGGCGGACACCACCGAGCCCTTCTGCTGCGCGTGGGGGCCGAGCACCCGGCGCAGCGCCCAGTGCATCAGGTGCGTGGCCGAGTGCGCACGCCGGATCGCGTCGCGGCGCTCCACGTCCACCTCGAGCGTGACCTCGTCCCCGACGCGGAGCTGACCAGCTGTGACCCGACCGCGGTGCACCACCAGCCCGGCGATGGGCTTCTGCGCGTCCTCGACCGTTACGATGGCCCCGCTCGCCGCGGTGAGGCGGCCGTGATCGCCAACCTGCCCGCCCTGCTCGCCGTAGAGCGGGGTCCGATCGGTGACCACCTCCACGACCGTGTCCGCGGCCGCCGCCTCCGCCAGCGCCCCGTCGACGATGAGCGCCACCACCCGGCCGCGATCAGCCTCGCGCTCATAGCCGGTGAACGTCACGGCACCGCCCTCGACCCGCGCGACGGCGTCGCGGTACACGGTTTCGATGGCGTGCTCCATCCCCTTGAACTGCGAGCGCTCTCGGGCCTCGCCCATGGCCAGGTCGAACCCCGCGTGGTCCACCGTGAGCCCGCGCTCGGCGCAGATCACCTCGGTCAGGTCGAGTGGGAAGCCGAAGGTGTCATAGAGCGTGAAGGCGCTGCGGCCGTCGAGCTCGCGTCGCCCCTGCCCCGCGAGCTCTGTGAAGTGGTCCTCGAGCAGGCCGAGCCCCCGCTCGATGGTGGCGCGGAAGCGCACCTCCTCTTGTTCGGTCACGCTGGCGATGAGGTCACGGCGCTCGCGGACCTCCGGGTAATGGCCGCCCATGAGCGCCGACACCTCGAGCGCGATCTCGTGGAGGAACGGGCGCGCGATGCCGAGGCGGTGGCCGTGACGGATGGCCCGGCGCATCACCCGGCGCAGGACGTACTCCCGCCCGGTCTTCTCGGGCATGATGCCCTCGGCGATGAGGAACGCGGCCGTCCGCGCGTGATCGGCGATGACGCGCATGCTCACGTCGTCTGGCGCCATGCTGCCGCCGTAGGGCTTGCCGGCGATGGCGGCCGTGCGATCGATGAGGGCGCGGAGCAGGTCCGTCTCGTAGTTGCTGGTCTTCTCCTGGACCACGCTGGTGATCCGCTCGAGCCCCATGCCGGTGTCGATGCTCGGCGCCGGGAGCGGCTCGAGGTGGGCACGCCCGTCGACCAGCGACCGTTCGAACTGCATGAAGACCAGGTTCCAGATCTCCATCCAGCCGTGGCCCTCGGCCGTCTGCTCCTCGCCCCAGAGATCCAGCCGGAGCTCGGGCCCTTGGCAGAAGTAGATCTCGCTGCACGGGCCGCAGGGGCCAGTGTCGCCCATGGCCCAGAAGTTGTCCTCGCGCCCGAGCCCACGGACCCGGTCGTCGCCGAACCCGGTCACCTTCTTCCAGGTGTCGCGGGCAAACTCGTCCGCGGGCAGGGCCTCGTCGCCGCGGAAGTAGGTGCAGATCAGCCGATCTGTGCGGAGGCACACCTCCTTGGTCAAGAAATCCCAGGCGAAGACGATCGCCTCCTCCTTGAAGTAGTCCCCGAAGCTGAAGTTCCCCAGCATCTCGAAGAAGGTGTGGTGCCGCGGCGACGGACCGACCGCCTCGAGGTCGTTGTGCTTGCCGCTGATGCGGATGCATTTCTGGCTGGTGGTCGCCCGCGAATAGGTTCGGCGCTCCCGGCCGGTGAAGAGGTCCTTGAACTGGACCATGCCGGCGTTGGCGAACATCAGGGTGGGGTCGTTGGCGGGCACGAGCGGCCCCGAGGCGACGACCTCGTGGCCTTGGCGTCGAAAGAAATCCAAGAAGAGCTGGCGCAGCTCGGTCGCGGTATGGGTCATCGTGGGGCTCGTCGGCTCGAGAGCGTCCACCGAGGTCGGTCGAGCGCACGAAAGGTGCGCGACGGTGGGGAGGGACGCCCGGGGCCGCCACTGTTAGCACCGCCAGCGCCTGGGAGTCACCCCGGCGATGGTCACGGGCGAGGCGGCCCACGGCGGGCCACCCGCGCGCCGTCAGGGCTGCTCGCCCCGAGGGGGACCCCCAGGCGCCCGCGCTGCGGCGAGGTTGCGGCCCGCAGGCGGTCGGGTGGTAGGCTCGGGACCGTGACCGACGCCATCCGGGCGTACCTCGAGGCCCGCGGCCTCGGCCATGTCGAGCAACGCATCCAGCTCGGGGGCCAGCTCGACGTGGAGGGGACCAGCGTCTCGCCCTGGCTCTGCGTCACGCGGGTAGGTCCCGTGCTAGTTGGTGCCCTGCACGACGGGCGCGGGTGCCTCATCCCCCTCGGCGACTGCGCCAAGGTGGGCTACGTCCGCGGCCGGTTCCGCCCGGCGCTGCGGATCGACGACCGCTCCTTCACCGTGCCCCTGGCGCAGCGGTCGGCGGTGGAGCGCGCCATCGCGCGCGCCCGCATCGGCCGAGACGACCGCCAACCGGGCGCGGACGTCCTCTCGGGACCCAGCGTCGAGCGCCCCGGCGAGGTGGAGCGCGCCTGGCTCGGCGCGGCGCGAGAGCCCGGTGAGCTCGTGCTCGCCTGGGTCCGCAGCGTCACTCAGACGCCGATCGCCTCGGATCACAACGTCGGGCTCACGGGGCGCTGGCGGCTGCTCGTCACCGATCACCGCGTCGCGCTGGTGGCGCTCTCGTTCCTGGGCGACGCGATCGTGCGCGACGTCCCCCGCGAAGGCGTCCCTGACGGCGCGCTCGCGACCGGACGCCTCGCGATCACGGTCGGCGAGATGGACCTGGTCTTTCCCCGCTCGAGCGCGGACGTCGCGCGGGCCGCCATCGAGCTCGCCCGCCTCGACGCCCCCCGGCGTCGCCTCGAGGCCGCGCGCCGCGCCTGGCTCACCCGCCGCGCCGAGCACCTGCCCTTGGTGCGCGCCTTGCTCGACAACGCCGCCGCGGCGGGCGATCCACTGGCCTCCATCGCGGCCCTGCTGGTGGGCGCGGACAGCGAGCAACCGCCGGCGACGCGGGTCGACCTCGGGGAGACGCTCCGCCGGCTGGCCCAGGAGGACGCCGATGCCGACGCCCTTGCTCGGCTCGCCGCCAGCTGGGGTTTCTCCCGGCTGGCCACGCGAGCGCTGCTCGAGGATCTGCGGAGCCACGGGATCCAGAGCGAGCCCTGGGCGCTGCGCCTCCACCGGGAGCTGCACGACGCGCCGCCGGAGTCCACCCGCGACGTCGTCCGCTCGACGCTCGCCGATCTCGAGCTCGCGGAGCACTCGCTGACGGCGGACGCACGCCCGCTCGCCGTTGAGGTCCTCGAGACGCGTCTCGCAGAACTGCCGAGCGAAACCCTGGAGGAGCTGCTCCCGCCCCGCGACGCCGATCTCACCGCGGGCGCCGGCGGCCCGGCGCTCCGCAGCCGTGTGTTCGAGCTGCTCGCCCGCGCTCGGGGTACGCCCGACCGCCCCGACGTGCGCTCCGTCACGGAGCTGGCCCGGCTGCACCCGCTGGTCGGCGATCGGGTCCGCGATCTCTCGGCGGTGGCGTCGGGCGAGCTGCGCGAGCGGGCCCTCGCGGTCAGCGCCGCGCTCGAACCGGGGGGCCTCGCCGCGCGGGCGACCACCGGGGACGGCCCCCCACCGCGGCCGCTCGGCGACAAGCTCCTCGACGGCATCCTGCGTCACCCGGCGACTCGACGCGACAGCCCGTTCCTCGCACGCCTGCAGACGCTGCTCGCCTCGGTGCCGGTGCCCGACGTCTCGCTGCTCCGCGACTTCTGCGAGCAGGTCACGGCTCCCCCCTACGACGCCGCGGTCCGCGCCTTCGCCGACGCAAAGCAGGTGCTCGGGCTCGGTGACCTGCTCGCCTACGTCTCCCGCGGCGCCAAGGGCGTCGGGGTCCGTGCCCACGAGGGGCGCCCGTCGTTCGTCCTGATTGGCGGCCAGCACCTGACGGCGGGCGACTTCGAGCTCTCCGAGGTCGAGCTCCGGTTCGCCGTGGGTGCGGAGCTCGCACACCTTCGCTTCGGGCACAGCCGCGTCACCTCGAGCGACCTCTGGACCGGGGCGCTCGACAAAGGCAAGCAGGGCGTGGAGCTGGCGCTCGGCTTGGTCCCGGTTCTGCGCGGCTGGGCGCTGGCAGACAAAGCCATGCGGGTCACCTCTCGGGTGCCGATCCCCGCCGTGCAGCGCATGGTCGACGCGGCGCAACAGCTCCAGCGGCGCGTCCTGCTCTCCACGCTGCGAGCACCCGCAACGGGCCAGGACGACGGTCTATCGCTGCTGAACGAGACGCTGGTGGTGGCGCACCGCATGATGCAGCTCACGGCCGATCGCGCCGGGCTCGTCATCGCCGGCGACGTGCAGGCGAGCCTGCGCGCGATGTTCCTCCTCCGGCGCGACTACCGCGAGGAGCTCACCGTCGTCGAGCGCCGCGGCCTCGCCGCCGTGCTCGGACAACGCGCCGAGGACGGCCATATCGCCTACCAGGATCTCGCGATCCGGGTCGCGGCGCTGCTCGCGTTCTACCTCTCGGACGAGTACGTCCGGCTCCGCTCCGCGGCGGTGGGTTGACGCGGCCCGAACGGCATCGCGCCGCAGCACCGGAAGGCACCCCATGGCGCGGCTCACCCGCGGGCTGCGGAGCTAGGGCGCCGCAATCTACAGGGAGGCCGATCGGGAGGCTCCCCGCCCCGCCGCGTCGGAGCTGCCGTCGCCCCGGCTCACCGTGGGCTCGTCCAGCAGGTGCGTGCTCCACGCGATGAGCAGGTAATAGCCGACGAAGCGCGGGATCCGCAGCAACGTGACCCAGGCCACCCTGCGAAACGGCACGTGGAGGACGCCAGCGGTCCAGCAGGTGACCGAGTACGGGATCGGCGTGAGCGCCCCGAGTGCCACGGCGACGGCACCGTAACGGGCAACCACCGCCGCATTCTGCTCCCGGAAGCGCCCGAAGATCAGCCGGGCCAGCCGGGTGTTGCCGACCCGTGCGCTGAGGTGCCAGGCGAGGATCCCGGCGCCGCTCGAGATCACCCCCAAGGCGGGGACGTAGAGCCACCACCGGTGCGCCAGATCCGTGTTGGCGATCACCACGAGCAGGAGGTCGGGAGGGATGGGCGTGATGACGGCATCGGTCGCAAGCAAGATCACCGCCAGCCCGACGAAACCGACCTTCTCGTTGACCCAGCTCGTCGCGAACAGGAGCTCGGCGGCGAAGTACCGCCCGAGCAACGCCATGCCAGCGACGAGCACCACCAGCATCACCACGGTCTGGATCAGCGCGTTCCGAACGTACTTCCGCACCCGCTCGGGATCGGGCGGCGTGTCGCCCTCCGGCAGCGTTGGATCCACCGATCTCGAGGGGTTCGGACGACTAGCGGGGGCGGTGGCGGCGTCCATTGCAGCGGCTGCGCGAGCGGCCGGGGCGTGGCGTAGCACACGCTCGGGGACCGGGGGGCCCGAGGCGGCGCAGATCCGCGGTTTCGGAACAGAAACCGATCCCGCGACCGGGCGTTCGACCCCGGTCAGGAGCGTCGAGGCGCCCCCGGCCCACGCGCCAGGCCCGGCGCGACGGCGCTCAGAGCGAGTCAGTCTGGAAGGTGTCGCAGCGCCGCGGATCGCCGGTGTCCATCCCGGTCTTGAACCAACGCATGCGCTGCTCGCCGGTGCCGTGCGAGAACGTCTCGGGCGTGACGCGGCCGCGGCCGCGGCGCTGGATGGTGTCATCGCCGACGGCGCTGGCGGCTTTGAGCCCCTCCTCCGCGTCGCCCGCCTCGAGCAGCCCCTGGGCCTTGGCGTAATGGCCCCACACCCCGGCATAGCAATCGGCTTGCAGCTCGAGGCGCACGGAATTGCTCGTCGCCCCTTGATCCCTGCCACCGGATCGCACGCGTTCGAAGGTGCCGAGAAGCTTCTGCACGTGATGGCCGATCTCGTGCGCGATCACGTAGGCGGCCGCGAAATCCCCCTCCGCCCCGAGCTTCTTCTGCAGCTGGTCCAAAAAGTCGAGATCGAAGTACGCTATTTGATCGGCCTGGCAATAGAAGGGGCCGACCGCAGCCTGCTGGAAGCCGCAGGCGCTCTCCACCGCCTCTCGGTAGAGCACGAGCTTGGGCTCCTGATAGCGAGCACCGAGCTTGGGCAACTCGGCGTTCCAGACGTCCTCGGTGGTGGCCAGGATCTTCTTCACGAAGACAGCTCCCGGGTCATTCGGATCGACCGGGGCGGCAGCGCCGGCACTGGCCTGCTGGGCTGCCCCCTGGTTCAAGGTGGAGAGCAGCTCAAGGGGGTTCTGCTTGGTGACCAGGGCGAAGATCACGACGAGCACGGCCGTGCCGCCCGAGAGCGCGATGCCCTTGCGGGCGACACCGCCCCGACGATCCTCCACGTTCCTGCTGGTCCGAACGCGATCGAGCTTCATCTCTACCGTCTCCGTGTCGGCTCGTCGCCCGAGCCGGGCGGAGTCTAGCAGATACCGATCGGGCAGGCGGGACGCGAATCACGCACCCATCGCTCGCCGTGCCGGCGCAACCCTCACAGTCCGCGAGAACGCTCCCGCCTACTCGTCCCGAGCATTCTCAGTCTGGGATCCGGCGCCGCCGGGACGCCCTGTTCAGGCGCGTCCCCCGCACTCGGTGGACCGGTCAGGTACGACGCGCCCCCCTGCCAGGCCGAGCCCTACTCCTCCATGTTCTTCCGATCGATCTCCCACGCAGCGTTGGAGCAGAGCTCGCACGCCGCGCCGTAGAACCACGGTCGGAGCGCGGTGTCGCCCATGAGGTGCACGCGCATCCAGGCCGTGATGGCCGTCTCGACCTCGCTGCGCGTGTTGCCCCAGCTCATCCAGCTGCCGTGATCGACGGTGAGGTAGTTCGCGTACATGGCGGGCAGCGTGTCGACGGCGTCGAGGGCGTCCCGCGCCCCATCGCACCCGACCAGATCGTCCAGCCCACCGCAGAAGAACATGGCCGGTCCGTGCAGGTTTCGCTGGGCCGTGGCGCCCTCGATCGGCACCGAGGTCACGATGCGCTCGTCCCCCGACGCCTGGCTGGTGGCCACGGCGCCCTGCGAGTGACCGGTGGCCCCGATCTGGGTAGGGTCGAGGCGATGGTAGAGGGGGCTCGACGGATCCTCGTTCTGCTCCAAGACCCAGGTGACACCCACGACCATCGGCTTCGGATCCCCGCGGGAGACGTTGGTGCTGTTCGAGCCGATCACGACGAACCCATGCGAGGCGAAGTGGCGAAGGAGCGCCCCGTACATGCTCGGGGTGGACCCGGTACCATTGCCCCAGGTGATCACCGGATGGCAGCGCCCGCTCTCCGCCATGTCCGCAGGCCGGAACAGCGTGAACCTGGGCACGACTTCGTCCTCCTCCGCCTCGCCCGCCTGCGGCCCGACCTCCTCCTCGGTCACCGTGGCGAACGGGCCCGCCACCGCGGGATCCGCGGGCTCCCACCCGCCGATGATGCAGCCGTCGCCGCCGCTCGAGCCCCCCGTCTCCGTACCTCCGGTCGCTGGCGTCGCGCCGCCGGTCGTCGGGGTGCCACCGGTGCCCGGCGTCGCGCCACCCGTCGCCGGGGTGCCGCCCGTCGCGGGCGTCGTGCCGCCCGTCGCGGGCGTTGCGCCGCCGGTCGCGGGCGTTGCGCCGCCCGTCGCGGGCGTCGTGCCACCCGTCGCGGGCGCTGCGCCGCCGGTCGCGGGGGTGCCGCCGGTCGCGGGCGTCGCGCCGCCGGTTCCCGGCGCTTGACCACCGGTGGCTGCCCCGCCCGACTCGGTCGGCGCCGCCGCGCCGTCACCCCCGGAGGCGGCCGGGCCCCCACCGCTGCCGCCCGCGGCGGCGCCGCCGGTGCCCATGGGCGGGCTCGTGGCTCCACCGGAGCTGTCCCCGCCCCCCCCGGAGTCGCCACATCCCCAGCCCGCAACACCAACGATCGCGCTCGCGATCGCCAAGGCCTTGGAGCGGTTCATCGTCCTCATCGCACGTCCCTTTCCTCGCCGGCGGACCCCTGTCGGTGCGCAGTCGCGCCAGCCGCGCCGAACGGGGCAGAAAACTTATGCAACCGCACCGACCCTTCCACAAGGACCCGAGCCCATCACCCCAGACTGCATTTTTCTAAGGTCACTCCCCTCAATGCGAGTCAGGCCGCCAGTCCCCCTGGCGCAGCGAGGGGCTCGTCAGCCGCGCCGGTCGCGGACGGCCGCTGCGAAGTGGGCGAGCCCATCGAGCGCCGGCGCGCGCAGGCCTGGCAGGTACTGGTCCCCCTCGCGCCGGAGCCGCTCGAGCTCAGCGGACGAAAGGCCCTCGGCCATCCGCGGCGTCGCGAGCCAGGTGGCGAGCAGCGCGAGGTCGACCTCGGCGTGAAACTGCGTGCCCAGCGCGGCGCCCGCGCGGAACGCCTGCACGGGGGTCGCGGGGGTCGAGCCGAGCAGGGTCGCCCCGACGGGCAGCTCCGCGGCGTCCGAGTGCCAGTGCAGGACCACGGGGCACGACGCCTCGCGAGCGAGCGGCGCGAGCCAGGGATCGGCGGCGCCCGCGTCGGTGAGCGCGACCGGCGCGAAGCCGAGCTCCGTCCCGTGACGCCGGTGCAGCCGGGCGCCGAGCGCGAGGGCGAGCAGCTGCATCCCGAGGCAGACGCCGAGCACGGGGACCTCCGCGCTCACCGCCTCGGCGAGGAGGCGGCGCTCGGCGCAGAGGCCCGGGTGCCGCTCGTCGTCGTCCGCGTCCTGCGGCCCGCCCATCACGACCAGGCCGCCGAGCTCGCTCACCGGCGGCAGCAAGGGCGCCGGCTCGTCGAGCAAGGTCCGTCGCACCACCGGCAGCTCGCCGAGCACGACGTCGATGAGCCCCGGGGTCTCCCAGGGGACGTGCTGCAGGACGAGGACCGGCCGGTGCACGGCGCATTCATGAACGTGCGACCGCGGCGCCGCAAGCCCCTGTCGAGCCCCCCGCGATCGGTGCGGTCAGCGGTGCGATCAGCGGCGCCGCCCGGGAGTGACGGGCGCCGGGCGCTCGCAGGGGGTGGTAGGCTTCGATCCGATGCGCTGGCGGACGATGGCGGGGCTCGCGCTGGTCGCGGTCGTGGGAGGCTGCGGCGGTAAGACGAGCCAAGACGACGCAACGGCGGCTCCCACCGCCGGCGGCGCCTTCGCCGGGGCGACGTCGAGCGAGGGAGCGAGTTCGCAGGCGGGGAGCGGCGCGGTCACCGGTGGAGCGGGAGGAGCGCCCGAAGCAACGGGAGGCGGCAGCGCCGGAGGCGATCCGAGCGCGGCGGGCACGAGCGCGGCGGGCAGCAGCGCTGCAGGAGGCACGGGCGGGACGAGCACGGGCAGCGGGGGATGCTCGGGCGTGCTGACGGAATTGGAGCCGTACGTCGGAGGCGGCGACGACTACGTGCCGGAGGCGCCGGGATGCCCCCTCGATCCGGCCCTACCGGAATGCGCGGCGGCGGACGAGGGGGCCGTCGTCGCCCGCACGGGGGCCTGTTTCGAGGCTTCCCTGGCGGAGCACGACTGCCTCCCTTGGGCGTACCCCGCCGACTCCATGCTGGTGCTGCTCCCGAGCGATCATTGTGTCGGCCCCACCGAGCTCGCCTCGGTGAAGCGCTGGGTGCCCTGCGACGGGCCCGCCGAGATCCGCGTCGAGTACGTCCAGCGTGAATGGTGCGAGCCCTGCGACCCGGCGACGCCCTCCTGGGGCGTTCTCTGGCTCCCGAGCGACCCGGCGCGGGTGATCGCGGAACGCCTGCCGGCCGGCGCGGCCCCCTGCGTCGAGCGGTGACGAGAGGATCTCGTGCGCGACCCGCGCCATCCGCCGCGCGGACTTTCCCCTCAGAACGCCCCCGAGAGGCTCAGCCCGTACGCCCCGGCGCGCTCGCCGCGGCGCGCCGTCACCACCGGGGCGACGCGGACCGCGACGGGGGCGCTTCGGACGTACCACCGCTGCTTAGCGCCCAATCCGATGCCGAGGGCCGTCGCCGACGCGACCTGGGCGAGGCCAGCGAAGGCCAGGGCCGTGCGCGCCTCGTCGTACGCGCCTTGCTGGGCCAACCGGATGAAGGGCCCGGCGATCGGGATGGCGAGTGCCTCCTCACCCGGCTGCGAGATCCCGACCATGAGGCTTAGCCCATAGGTGACGCCGAAGACGATGCCCCCGGGGATCAAGAGGCCTTTGCGGTAGAGCGACTCGAGGTGATAGCCGTCGGGCTCGGGACGGTTCGGGTGGAACCGGATGTACTCGGGCGCGGTCCCGTCGTAGGTGTACGTCTCCGCGGTCGTCGTGGCGGCGCCCGGCGCGGTGGTGGTCGTCGTCTGTGAGATGACCGCGTTGGTGGGGCGCCAGCCGAGCGGGGGCGGGATCGCGGTGGACGGCGCCGGAGCCGCAGGCTGAGCGGTCGCGGCAGCGGCCTCCGCAACCGGTGGCGCAACAGCGGGCGGTGCGGGCTCCGCCGTGAGGGGCGGCAGCGCGGCGACGGTCGCGCCGTCGCCCTCGCTCCCCGACTCCTGTGCCGCCGCCGGGCTCACCCCGAGCAGCAGCGCGAGCGACACCCATCCCCAACGCTTCGACATCGAAAGATCCATTTGATTCTCCCCGGCCAAGGTCCGTGGGGGACGCGCTGCAAGCGATGGGCCACGTTCTACCGACGGCGAGTTCCCGGGATCCGCGCCACGAAACGACGCCCGCCGAATCGCCACCGTCTTTGGAGCGCCACACTGTCCTCGACGGCGCCCGGTCTGTGACACGCGAGATACAGTCCGGCGGCGGGGCGCCGGGCGGCCACCGCCCTGGCGCGGCCGGCGCGCCGCCACCCCGCGAGCGCGGCGCGCCGCGAAAACGCCGCGAAATCGGCCTGGCACGGTCCGTGGAAGGCGTTCGCCGGAGTCACCCGTGTCGGCTACAATGGTCCCCGTGAACGACGGGTTTCGCGCGGCGGTAGCGCTCCGGTATCCGGTCGCTCCCCGGCTCGAGGACTGGGTGCTCCCGGAGGGAACGGTGCCCGAGTCCGCGGTCCACGACGCAGCGGCCCAGCGCCTGCGCCTCGTCCTGGAGGCCTGGGCGGCGCGGCGGTGCGAGCTCTCCCCCGCGCATCCGTCCGCGCAGATCGCGCGCAACCTCGCCATACGCTGGCTCGAGAGCGCGCCCCGGGTGGGGATCGATCCCGACGTCTGCGTGCTCTACCCGCCGCCGCCGGAGGGGCCGCTGGTCGAGAGCCTCTGCCTGTGGAGGCCCGGGCACCACCCGCCACGGATCTGCTTCGAGGTGGTCAGTCGGAATCACCCACACAAGGACTACGCCGCGGTGCACGAGCGGTACGCGGCGATGGGGACCGGCGAGCTGGTGGTGTTCGACCCGCTGCTGGCAGGCCCACGTGCGCTCGGGGGGCCGGTGGCGCTGCAGCTCTGGCGTCGCGACGACTCGGGGGCGCTCGAACGCGTGCACTTCGGTCCGGGGCCGGCATACTCCGAGATCCTCGACGCCTGGCTGCTCCCGCGGGAGCTCCACCTCGACCTCGCCGACGATCGCGCCGGCACCCAGCGGTGGCACACCGAGGAAGAGCGCGAACGGGCCGAGAAGGAGCGCGAGCGCGCCGAGAAGGAGCGCGAGCGCGCCGAGAAGGAGCGCGAGCGCGCCGCGCGCCTCGAGGTCGAGCGCCGCCTGGCCGAGCTTGAGCGTCGCCTCCGGTAGGATGCACGAGGCGACGTCGCCGGCCTGCGATGGGCGCGCGCGCGGATGCCGCGGGAACTGGCACATTCTGTGCCACGGGGCCACCCGGCTCGCGGCCGAGCGCCGAAGCCGGCGGCATTTAACTCGCTCATGGCTGGCGCTGAGTGTGGCACGATCCGTGCTTGCTACGATTCCGGAGGTAGCCATGAAGCCCATCGCTCCGATCCTGGTCGCGGCCACGCTCGTCTCGGCCACCGCGCTCGGCAACCCCATCCTGCTCGAGGCCGTCGACGCCCGGCAGGTCCCGGACACGATGCACGTGCAGGTCACCTTCGTCTCGCCCAGCGGCGCGGTTGAGGCGGCGACCCGTGACGAGATGCCGCTCACCGGCGTCTGGGCAGCGACCGCCGGCTACTCGAAGAACATGGGCAGCGGGGTCGTCTCGACGCCCGGCTACCAGCTCTGCGACTGCAACGTCCCCGCCGGCGCGCACACCTACCGGATCGACGCCACCAGCGAGGATCCATACCTGTACGCCACCGTCACCGTCGAGGAGGGCTTCGCGGGCAGGCCGGCGCCCGGGACCGGGGGCGCTGGTGGGATGATGCCGTGGGACGAGCCCGATCCGATCGAGATGCAGGGGCTCGACTGCACGGTCGAGTGCGCGGGGAGCGAGCCGGGAACCGGGGGAGCCGGCCCCGACGGCACGGGTGGCAGCACGACCACGGGTGGCAGCACGACCACGGGTGGCAGCACGACCACGGGTGGCAGCACGACC
>CAYZQO010000007.1:119663-121722 GCA_964480725.1 uncultured Polyangiaceae bacterium
ACGGGTGGCGACGGACCGTGCACCAGCTGCCGCGGCGACGACACGGACGGCTGCGCCTTCGCACCGGTCAGTGCCGCGCGGACGGGGCTCCCCTCTCTGCTGCTCGCGGGCATCGCGATCCTGCTCCTGCGGCGCCGCCGGTGAGCGCGCCCTGCACGGGACTCTCCGTCGTCACGCTCGCGCTCGTGGCAGCGACGGGCTGCCGCGACCCCGCGCCGGACGGCGCTCCGCAGGCCGCCCCCTCCTCCGCGTCGCTCGCGCCCGCTTCGGCCGCGCCGGGTCCGTCGGCGGGACCGGCGCGGCGCTCGCGCCTCGAGGTGCACTGGGATCCGGCGACGGGCCGTGGCGACGTCGTGCACCACTACGCCTCCGGCGACCGGCTGCGCACCTGCTTCCACTGCGACTACCAGGGCTACACGGGGGGCCTCGTGATCGGCGCTCAGGGTGGGTCGGGGATGGGCTTCTACCCCGCGCGGCCGATCCGGGGCCACCGGCAGATCAACGTCCTCTGCGCCCAGGACGAGTCGCTCTGGGATCGCGACGAGCGGCGCGAATACACGTACGGCTGGTCGGAGAATTTCGGCACCGGCGCCGACGGGGAGCGCCTCGCCTACGTGCGCGGCAAGGTGCTCGAACAGACGCCCGAGCGCGTCACCCTGGCGGCCCGCAACGAGGGCGGCTGTTACGTGGTGGACAAGGTGGCCGCCACGAGCCCCGAGGTGCGCCACTGGATCCTGGCCACCCGCGTCACCAACCGCTGCGCGCGCGCGATCCACTTCGATCTCTTCAGCGGGGACGATCCCTGGCTCGGGCTCTACCGTACGGCGGCCGGCGATGTCGGCTGGACGCCGGCGGGCCTGGTGCAACACGAGCGCGCGTTCGCAGCCGGGGAGCTCACGGCAGCGGGGCTCTACGACCTCGGCAACGCGGCGGCGGACGAGCGGGAGGGGTCCTTCACGGGACAGGCGAACTTCTTCGCGCTCGATCCAGCGCTGCCGCTGCCGGATTTCGCGGCGTTTGCCAACCGCTTCGCGCACGGGCCGCCCGAGGTCGATCCCCGCCGGCCGCTCGACGACGAGACGATGACCGCGCTCAACCTCGGCTGGCGCGGGGTGACGCTGGGCCCCGGTGAGGGGATGACGTTCGCCTTCGCCGTCGGCCTGGCCCAGGTCGACGACGGGACCGGCGAGCTGCCGCGACTGCCCGCGCTCCCGCTCGCCGACTGGTCGCGCTGGCGCCAGCTCCTCGACGCCGAGCGCGGCGCCCGGCGGGTGGGGCTCGACTTCGCCGCCGAGCGGGTCGAGCTCGAGCTAAACCCGAACGCGCTCACCGTGCGGGCCCGATACCTGGTCGAGAACCACGGCGCCGCGCCGGTGACGGGCAGCATCCGCTACCCGATCGCGGTGGACGCCGGACAGGCCCGCCCCACCACGGTCACCGTCGACGGGCGCCCCCTGCCAACCGTGGAGGGGAACACTGGCGCGGAGGTCCGCTTCCCCCTGACCGTCCCCGCCCGGGGGCTCGCGGCGTTCGCCGTCGAGTACACGCAGGCGCTCACGGCGCCCCGCGCGACCTACGTCGTCACCTCCGCACGGACCTGGAGCTACCCCATCGCGCGGGCCGAGCTCGTGGTGCGCCACCCGACGGCGCTCGGCCCCGTGAAGCTGTCCTACCCGGCCTCCTTCACGCGCCGCAGCGCCGAGACGGTCGAACACACGGTGCTCTGTCAGCCCTTCGTCCCCGCGCGCGAATTGGTGGCAAGCTGGTAGGCGGCGCGCCCCGTGACTCGAGTCGACCTGGCCTCGCCTGCTGGGCGCGGGCTCCTCCCCTCGCTCGATCCCACGCCATCGGGGGAAACCGACATGCGCGAGCTCCGCCTGCTGCTCAAGAACCACGGCTCGGCCGCCTCGATCTGCGCGGCCGCACTGGTGCCAATCGGCTGCGGCGACACCACTCATGATCCGGACCCGACGGCGGCGGGCGGAGCCGCGACCGGCGGCGTGCCCGCGACCGGCGGCGTGCCCGCGACCGGCGGCGTGCCCGCGACCGGCGGCGTGCC
>CAYZQO010000007.1:121822-131708 GCA_964480725.1 uncultured Polyangiaceae bacterium
CGCGACCGGCGGCGTACCCGCGACCGGCGGCGTACCCGCGACCGGCGGCGTGCCCGGGTTGGGCGGGCTGACCACGACCGGCGGCGCGGCTGAGGAGTACCCGTACGCGGTAGGCGAGCCCAGCACGGCTTGCCCCTATCCCTTCGAGGAGCCCTTCGTGGTGCCCATCCCCGACGAAGGGGTGCCACCGACCCTCGACTTCATTTGCCCGAGCGGCCGTCCGATTTCAACGCCCCGAGAACCCCGCCGACGGGGGGGGACGAGTTTCTCCCCCCTCCCCTGGATGCTTGCAGCCGCAGGGGAGAAACGCCGCCTCTGTCATCGGGAGGCACCTCTGGCAGCCTTAGGGAGGCAGGGTTGCACCTTGTCCTCAATGAGGAGAGATCGATGGCAGGCGAACATGACCTATCGGCACCAGCCAGGAAGCCAGGACCAACCATGAGCACCCCCTCTGGCCGTAACGAACCCGGCTCCGCGCTTCCCCCTGGACATCGCCTCGCCAGCCGGCTTTCCCGCGGCGCCGCGGCTGGCTCGATCGGCCTCGTGGCGTTGATGGCCGCCCAGGCCGCCAACGCGGCCACCATCACCGTCGACGCCTCGAGCAGCCCGCGCGGCAATCCGAAGTTCTGGGCCGAGATGGTGGGCATCGGCACCGCCAGCCTCTCCCTGCGGGCGGATCTGCAGACGCACTTCAAGATTGCCAAACGAGAGCTCGGCATGAAGCGCGTGCGGGGCCACGGCATCCTCAACGACGACATGGACATCTATCAGGGGCCGGGGAACTACAACTGGGACAACTTCGACAAGGTGCTGGCGGGCTACGTCGCCGCGGGGATGCGCCCGGGCATGGAGCTCAGCTTCATGCCCCGGGCTCTCGCGCGAAACGGCAACGATAGGGATCCGCCGGGTGACTTCGGCGCGTACAGCGATTTCATTCAAGCCGTGGTCGAGCGTGCCGTGGAGCTTTACGGCGCGGAAGACGTGGCCCAGTGGTACTGGGAGGTCTGGAACGAGCCGAACTACGAGGGGTTCTGGACCGGCACGATGGACGACTACTTCCAGATGTACGACGCGGCCGTCGCCGGTGCCACCGCCGCGCTGCCCAACATCCTCATTGGCGGCCCCGTCACCACCCAGGGCTCGACCAGTCAGATGCGCGACTTCTTGAATCACGTCCAGGCCAACGGGACGCGGGTGTCTTTCCTCGCCTCTCACGCCTACCCGGGCGGCTCGGGGCCCAGCGCCAGCGCGACCTTCGGCAGGGACGACAACAACGGCCGAGTGGGGGTCCTCGAAGCGGCCGGCTACACCCGTGCTGAGCTACCTTCCATGAACACGGAGTGGAACTCGTCGTACACCGGGCAAGGTGGGAACGCCGACGCCGAGAACTGCGTGAGCATGGACAGTCACGCCAATGCCCCCTTCATCCTCAAGAGCGTCAAGCTGCTCGCCGACCAGGTCGAGGGCGACACGCCCCCGCTCTCCGTGTTCTCTTACTGGGTGATCTCGGACATCTTCGACGAGTCGAGCGGCCCCTCGGGCTCCTACATCCTGGGTCAGGGCGGGAATCTACCGTTTGGTCAGGTCTTCGGCATGATGACCTTCCAGGGCGTGCGCAAGGCTGCCTTCAACGCCTTCAAGATGCTCGACTACCTTGGCACCCGCCAGCTCTCGGTCAGCGGCGGGACGGGCGACAGCAACGGCGTCGACGGGATGGCGACCATTTCAGCAACCGACGACGAGGTCGCGGTCATCGTCTACAACTACCACTCGACGATCGAAACCACCGGCACCGAGAGCGTGACGCTGAACGTGAACAACCTGCCGTTCGCGGGGGAAGCGATCTACGTCACCAAGTTCGGGATCGATCCCGATCACAGCAACCCGTACGGCGTCTGGGTCGATCAGGGCCGCCCCAACAACCCGACCGAGGAGCAATGGCGGGCCCTGCGAGCCGAGCAACACCTCGAGTTGCTCGAGCCGGTAACGACGGAGACGGCCGGGGACTCGTACTCTGATACGTTCGATCTCCCCCAGCAGGGGGCCGCGCTCGTCATCCTCAGTCGCGAGCGGCCGCTGACCGGCCGTGACGCCCTGACGGAGATGGAGGGCGAAGACTACGACGGCCAGTCGGGTGCGACCAAGGAAGACAGCAACGACGAGAGCATGGGCCAGTCGATCGCGGTCACCGGCGGCTACATCTACTACAACAACGTCGACTTCAGCGACGCCGGCGCCGACAGCGTGCAGCTGCGCGTCAACGCGCAGGGCGCCACCACCCTGGAGTTGCGTGCGGATTCGGAAACCGGCACGGTGCTGGGCACCTGCGACATCGCGGCGACCGGCGGGTCCTGGGAAACCCAGACTTGCTCGCTGACCCCGACCACGGGCGTCCACACCCTGTACGCCGTCTTCGGGGGTTCGCTCCGCCTCAACTGGCTGAAGTTCGAGTCAGGATCGGTGATCGTCGGTACCGGCGGCGCGGGCGGAGCAGGTTCCGGCGGCACGGGAGGCGACGGCGCCAGCGGCGGCACGCCATCCACGGGAGGCGCCGAGGCGATGGGCGGGATCGGCGGCACCGGAGCCGTCCCAACGTCGGGTGGAGTCGGCGGTAGCGGGGGCACGGGTGGGGTGGTCGTCGTGACGGGCGGCGCCACGACGGGCGGCGCCCCGACGGGCGGCGCCACGACGACGGGCGGCGCCACGACGGGCGGCGCCCCGACGACGGGCGGCGCCCAGACGACGGGCGGCGCCCCAACGACGGGCGGCGCCCCGACGACGGGTGGCGCCAGCTCACAGCCCTGTGTGGCTCCGTTGCGGCAATGCGGGGCCGTCTGCGTGGACACCACCAGCGACGTGGCCAACTGCGGCAACTGCGGCGTCGCTTGTCCTTCCCCCCAGGTCTGCTCCGCCAGTGTCTGCACCGCGTCCTGCGCACCGGGGCTGACCCAGTGCGGCCAGAGCTGCGTGGACCTGATGAACAGCGTCGTCTCTTGCGGCACCTGCGGGCTGAGCTGCGCCGCCGGACAGAGCTGCGTGAGTGGAGCCTGCGTGGCAGGGCCCCTCGCCGCCGACTCGAATCAGGGCGACGACGGCGGCTGTGGATGTCGCGTCGGATCGGAGCGTGACTCGACCTCCCATGGCCTGCTCGCTGGGCTCCTTGCGCTCGGTCTGCTGGCCCGCCGCCGACGCCCGAGTCAGCGGCAGGGCGCGGCGGCGCTGCGCTAGCGACGCCATCACGTCCACGTGCGATCGGTCGAGCACGCTCCCCGGAGGGGCGTGCTCTTGGGAGCCCAATGATGAGCCAACGAGCATTGAAGGTGCTGTCCCTCACGGTCCTGGCCGGCTCCCTGACAGGAGCCTGCGGCGGCGGATCCGACGCTTCGAAGCCCGCCGATACCGCTTGCATCACCGACGGCGTCTGTGATGCCACCTGTGCGGCAGATCCCGATTGCCCCGCAGGCACGGGCGGACTCGACGCGGGCGTGGGGGGGGCCCTGCCCTCGGGGGGCACCGGCGGCGTCCAGGCCGACGCGACCGGCGGGGTCACGCCCACGGGCGGAACTGGAGGAGTCCCCAGCGGCGGCACCGGCGCCACGGCGCCGACGGGGGGAACCGCCGGAGCCACCGGCGGCGGCGGTGCGGCACCGACGGGCGGAGCCACCGGTGGCAGCGGCGCCGCCCCAGCGGGTGGTACCGCGGGGACCGGCGGCAGCGGTGCGGCCCCCACCGGCGGCGTCGCCGTCGGCGGCATGGAGACCGGCGGCGCGCCCACGGGCGGCACGGCGGAGACGGGTGGCAACGGCGGCGTCGCCGCTGGCGGAACCGAAACCGGCGGCATCTCCGCTGGCGGAACCGAAACCGGCGGCGCGCCCCCGGCTCCACCGCCGTTGGTCACTTCCGCCAGTGGCGCCTACTGGGTGACCACCGGCGCGTTGACCGAAGTGTCCGGCGCGACTCCCACGGTGACGGTCAACGATACCTCCACGGCACAGACCTGGGAGGGCTTCAGCGGAGCCTTCAACGAGATGGGCTGGGAGTACCTCTCGATGCTCAGCGAGAGCGACCGGACGCTCGCCCTGCAGCTGCTCTTCGGGGTGGATGGGTGCCATTTCCCCATCGCCCGGATCCCGATGGGTTCCTCCGACTACGGGATGGACCGCTACACGCTCGACGAGGTCCCCGAGGGCTCGACCGACCTCACGATGGCCAGCTTCTCCGCCGCGCGCGACGAGGAGCGTCTCATCCCATTCGTCAAGGCAGCGCAGGCGGTCAGGGCCGACCTCCGCTTCTGGGCTAGCCCCTGGACGCCCCCGACCTGGATGAAGGAGGGGCCGTTCAACACCGACACGCCGTTCGACGGCGGCTCGATCAAGGGCGACGCCGGCACGCTGGGTGCGTTGGCTCAGTACTTCGTCCGCTTCGTGCAGGCGTATGCGCAGCAGGGGATCGACATCGAGCTGGTTTCCCCGCAGAACGAGCCGGGATACAGCGGTGGCTACCCGACCTGCGCCTGGGCCCCCGAGGCCTACCGGGATTTCGTCGGCCTGCATCTCGGCCCTGCGCTCGACGCCGCCGGACTGGGAGACGTGGGCATCATGCTCGGCACGTTCAACGGCGGCACGGGGGACAGCGACATCCTCAGCACGGTGATGGGCGACGCGACGGCGAGCAGCTACATCGACGTCTTCGGCTTCCAGTGGGGCACCCGGAGCAACGCCACGAGCGCCCGGGAGTATGGCCGGTCCGTCTGGCAATCCGAGCACCAGTGCGGCAACTACCCCTGGGTATCCGCCGATTTCGTCGAGGACATCGCGCCGAACGACCACGCCTACGCGGTCGAGAGCTGGGGGCTCATCCGCGACTGGATCGCGGCGGGCGTCAACGCCTACGCCACCTGGAACATGGTGCTGGATACGGAGGGGGTCGGCATCGACACGACGCGACGCTGGCCGCAGAACGCCCTGCTGACGGTGGACACGTCGACCGGCAAGCTCAACATCACGCCGACCTACCACGTGTTTCGCCACTTCTCCCAATTCGTCGAGCCGGGGGCGAAGGTGGTCGCAGCCAACGGCGGTGACGCCGTGGCTTTCAAGAACCCCAGCGGCACCATCGTCACCGTGATGTACAATTCGGGTGCTGCCACGACCTTCGTGCTTTCGGTGGGGGGCAGGAACCTGCAATTCGAGATGCCGAGCGATGGGTGGGCGACGGTGATCCAGTGAGCGGGTGTGCGTCGCCCTGAAGCACCGACCTGAGCGCGCGACCTCGCGAGGACGTCGGGAACACGCCGGCGAGGAGAGCAGCCACCGAGCCACGAAGAGGACTGGTCGCGACCGATGACGGCGGCTGCGGCTGCCTCCTCGCCAACCGGTCGACGCCCAACGACACGCGCATGGCCCTCCCGGTGGGAGTCCTGGCCCTGCTGGCGCGAGGACGGCAGCGTGCGCCGGTGCCGTGAGGGGCGCGGCGCACCAGCGCGCCGAACGGGCGCGAGTCAGCGTCTCGGGTCGCGAGGCTTGCCCCCGAGGGACGGACGATCGCTACCGGACGAGCTCGACGACCGCGCCGGCTCCGAGTCGTGGAGCTTCTGCACCATCAACCGCGAGGAAACCAGCAGCAATCGCGTGTAGTCCACCGGCTTGGTGACCACCTCGTTCCCGCCGAGGCCGAGGAGTTCCTCGCGCGGATACCGGGCAGCATACGCGGTGACGAACACGATCGGGACTCCCTCGTCCAGCCAATCGGGGCGCGTGAACCCAGGGGGCATCGGCTCGAGCCCGCGCAGGACCCGGCAGATCCCGATGCCGTCGAGATCCGACCCAGCGAGCTCGATGTCGAGCAGGACGAGCTGAAACTCCTCCTTGCCCAGCAGCTCGAAGGCCTCCCGGCTGTTCCTGCCCCGCCGGAGCTCGTACTTGCTCCTGAGGTACCGCTCGGTGACGCGCCAGTTCGCGTCGTCGTCCTCGACGTAGAGGATGCGGCCTCGTCTTGCCTCCCCGCGCTGGGGACGAAACGCCGACTGAAGACGCTGCAGGGCCATGACCGCTCACCTCTTATGGCAGAAGCCTCGCCAGGTGACTACCTCTCCCCCGCAACAGCCAGCGTGCCTCTCACCATGAGGCGCGAGATGACCATCAAGAGGCGCGCGAAGTCGACCGGCTTGGTGATGAGCTCCTGTGCCCCGCTGGCGATGAGGTCCTCGCGAGAGTAGAGCGACGAGTACGCGGTGACGAAGACGATCGGCGCGCTGGCGCGGATGCCACACGCGTAGCTCGGGAGGCCCTCGGTGCGGCGGCCCGTGAGCGCCTCCGCGACCGCGATCCCGCTCAGGTCCGAGCCGGCGAGCTGAATGTCCATCAGGATGAGGTCGAACGCCTGCTCCGACACCCGCTCGAAGACCTCCCGGCTGGTCCGGGCGCGCACGAGCTCGTACTTGCCCCGGAGTGAGAGCTGCGTCACCTCCCAGTTCGCGTCCTCGTCCTCGACGTACAGGACGCGCGAGATCGACCGCGAGAGGCGCGACCGCTGGCGCGGCTCGGGGCCGTCCCCGCCGCGGTCAACGGCGGGCAGCGCGGCCATCATGCTCTCCAAATTCTCGGCCGAGAGCACGCGGGCGCTCCAGGGCTTGGGGAGCCAGAGGCCGCCGAGCCCCACCACCCGTCGCTTGTTGTGGTGGTACGCCGTGGAGACGAACACCGGGATGTGGGCGGTCTGCTCGTCGCGTTGGAGCTCCCCGAACACCGTGAGGCCGCTCACGTCCGGCATCATGACGTCGAGCACGACGAAGCGGGGCTTCGTGCGCCGCACCGTCTCCAGCGCTTCCCGCGCGCGCGACACCAGCACTACCTCATAGCCCTCGCGCTCGAGGAGCTTGCGCGCCATCGACAGCTCGGCCGGCTCGTCATCCACGACCACCACCGTCCCGTAGCCAAGCGCCGGGGGCCGGAGCGACCTGCTCGGCGGGCGGCTCGTGCCCCCGCGGAGCGGAACGCCCACCACCTGGTCGACGGGCAGCTCGACGTGAAACCGGCTCCCCTCGTGGAGCCGGCTCGCGACGGTGATCCGGCCGCCGTGCATCTCAGTGAGCTGCCGGCAGATCGCGAGCCCGAGCCCGGCGCCGCCAAACGCCCGGGTGTGAGAGCCATCCACCTGGTGGAAGCTCTCGAAGATGGCCTCTATCTGGTCCTCCGGGATCCCAATCCCGTCGTCGGCGACGGTGAAGACGACGGTCGGGCACGCCCCGGTTCCCCGCTCGACCGACACCCGGATCTCGCCCCCCGGCCCCGTGAACTTGATGGCATTACCGATGAGGTTCAAGAGGATCTGCTTGAGCTTCACCCGGTCCGCGACCAGCCGCACCGGCTCCGCGAGCTCGGGGTAGGTGACGCAGCGATCGATGCCCTGTTTGGCGCTCGCCAACGTGACCCGGATCTCGTCGAGCAACGGCCCCACGTCCACCTCGGTGAGGTTGAGCTCCACGCGCCCGGCCTCGAGTCGCGACATGTCGAGCACGTCCTCGACCAGGCTCAGCAGGTGGTTGCCCTGCTGGTGCAGCAGGCCCAAGAATCGGAAGTGCTCGTCCTGATCGCCGACGCAGACTCGGCGGCGCTCCTCGGTGAGCGGCCCGCTGCATTCCGGACAGGTCGGGGTTTCGGCGCCCGGCCCCTCGTCGGACCGGAATTCGGCGTCACACGGGGCGCAGCGAAAGACCTGGATCTCCGCGTAGTCGTCCAGCAACGCCACCGGCACGTTGACGATGGAGTTGAGCGGGGTCCTGAGCTCGTGGGAAACCTTCGCCAGGAACTCCGCCTTGACGCGGACCGCCTCGTGGGCAGCGTCGAGCGCATCGGAGAGCTCCCGGGTCCGCTCCGCAACCATCTGATCGAGCAGCTCCCGCTCTCGCTCGAGGGCCCGGTACGACCGCACCTGGTTGATGGCGGTCGCCGTCTGGCTGGCCAGGTTGGAGAACGCGACGCGCATCTCCCCGTCGGCCACCACCTCCGTCTGGTAGCGAGCCTGGGCCCGGGTGTTGCCCGCCGCGATGAAGCCCAGGGGACGCCCCACCTTGCGCGGCAGCGCGAAGACAAAATACTCGTCGAGCCCTAGGCGTTCGCCGAGCGCCCGGCCGTCGGCGTCGCCGTTCTCTCCGGAGTGGCACACGAAGCCGGGGTCCGCGAGCGCCGGCGCGAGGGCGGGCTCGAAGCCGCTGAGGACCACGCCCTCGATCCGGCGGGACTCGACCTCGTCGTAGTACCCGTCGAAGGCGACCACGCGGTACGCGGCGCCATCGCCCGCGGCGTCCTCGAGCAGCGCGACGCACCGCTCGTAGCTG
This sequence comes from uncultured Polyangiaceae bacterium, assembly GCA_964480725.1. GTDB lineage: Bacteria > Myxococcota_A > Polyangia > Polyangiales > Polyangiaceae > JAFGBI01. Next base: position 130,161 of record CAYZQO010000007.1, read on the forward strand.
AACCCGTAGAGCCCGAACTCGACCACGGCGTGGAGGATCTTTTCCACGTCGAGCAGGGTGTTGAGCGTTCGAGCAAGCTCGGAGAGCCGCACGTACACGCGCTGCTGCGCGCTGAGGTGTCCCTGCAGCGTGTAGAGCTTGTTCTCGGCGGCCATGAGCCGCTTCACCTGCTGGCGAAGCCGCTCGTTCTCGGGCTGAAGACGCTGGGCGGCAGACGTTTCCTCAGCCATCCGTTGCGGGTGGCTCACGGTCGAGGGCGGCCTCGATGGCGGGTCGGTCATGTCGGTTTCGCGTCGCGCCCGAAGCGCCCCCGAGCGGGCCGATCAGGCGCTCCTCCTCCCTCAAACGATGGCCGTCATGACCAGGCTGTAGTTGTGGAAGCAGTTGACCCCACCTACCGGCGAGAACTCCCCGTAGGTGTAGCCGCCGAACCAATGCTGAGCCTGCGGGGCGATCCCGTCCTGAACGGCGCACAGCAGGCCCTGCTTCTCCTTGTCCTCGAAGATGACTTGGCCCCGCCCGATGCACTCGATCTGCAGCAGAAAGCGCGGATTTCGCCCGGCGAGGGCAGCGCGCATCTCCTCGGCAAGCCGCTGGTTGCCGCTCTCGATCTTGCTGTGATCCCGCCGCGTCATGAAGAACCGGGTTCCCGGCGCGAGCTCCGTCGGCACGTAAACGCCCCCGCCACTCTCGTCGCGCATCGGCATGAAGCGGATGAGGTAGTCGTCGTAGTGCCTCATGAACTCCGGCGCCTTGACGCCGATCGCCAGATACACGTTGGTCTTCTTCCAATCGCGGCCCCGCTCCTCCACGGTCAGGTACTCGTCGATCACGTCGAGCGCGCGGCGGCCGTCGATCTCGACGATGCGATTGCCCTCGCTCTTGGTGATGATGAGCTCCTCCCCGATGGGGACGCAGCCGTGCCGCGTCGCGGTCACCACCTCGGCCTGTCCCGAGATGAGCGTCCCCACGACGCCATCGCTCACCACAGCGTCGTCACAGTACTGATAGGTCTGGTGGAAGCTCCAATCGTCGCTCGCCGTGCCGCCAACCATGGGGACGTGGTTGGGCGACGGGCAGCCATGCATGAGGCCCCGGAGGATGCCGTCGAAGTTCAGCGTCAGCCCGTCGGCGAGGGTCACGAGCAGCAGCGGATCCCGCGCCTCGGCGAGCCCAAGCGCGGCGCCCACCTGGCGGCCGACGGCGTCGGCGTCCTTCCCCATCCCGGTAGCCACGGCGTTGCGAAACGAGATTTCGTCCGATCTGACGACGCAGACGGTGGCGGCGAAGTTGGTTTCGTGGATGGCCCCCGGCACGATCACGCCCTCCACCGAGCAGCCGCTGAGCGGGGCGTTCCCGGTTGCGGCGCGCACCGCGCGGACCAGCGCCTCCTGGCGATAGCCGATGCTCCCGAACAGGAAGACATAATCGGGTCGATCGATCCCCGCCCGCTCGAGCGCCTGCTCGGCGGCCGCGCGTCCTGCCTGCTCGGGGTTCCGGTGCTCGCTGAAACCGACGCCAGAGATCAGAGTCATGGGCGCATTCTCC
>CAYZQO010000008.1:0-11462 GCA_964480725.1 uncultured Polyangiaceae bacterium
GCAACGGGACCGAGGAGTGCGACGCGGGCACGGCGAACAACGACGGCGACTACGGCGGCTGCAACGAGGACTGCACGCTGGGGCCGTACTGTGGCGACTTCGTGGTCCAGGCCTCGGAGGGCGAGGAGTGCGACGAGGGGCCCGTGGGAACCCTGCAGTGCAGCCCGACCTGCGACAAGCGGGACGACATCCGGTGAGCCGGGCCGCGGCGGCTCCCTGGAGCGATCTTGCTCTAGCGGGCCGCCGCGTAGATCTCGAGGCGGGGGCGTGCTCCGCCGTCCACGCCGGTGTCGAGGACGACGCCGAGCGAGCCGGAGCTGGCGCCTTCGAGGCCGAGGCCGTGGTTCTGGCGCGGGTCCGCGCGCCAGCGCCGGACGTGTTCGGTGACGTCGAGGCGCACCGTGCTCGGGGGTGCCGCGCGGGCGATGGCGGTCGCGCGCGGCGGGGCGAGGGGCGGGGGCGCGAGGTCCTGGACTTCGGTCGGGCTCCACGGCTCGGTCACGCGCCAGGCTCGCAGCTCGACGTCGGCGGGAGCCTGCAGGGCGCCGCGGGTCGGCTCGAGCAGGAGGAGCGCCGTGTCGACCTCGCCCAGCGCGGGCAGCTCGAACGCGAGCAGCCAGAGCACGCGCGGCCCCGCCGCGGCCCCCAGCGTCACCGTGCCCGGGAGGCGGCCGGGCGCGTCGGGGGGCGGATCGCCGAGGATCGCCATCGCGCTCGGCTCGAGCACCGTCCGCAGGGTGTCGGGCGCCACCGGATCGCTGCCGAGCCAGCGACAATGGCTCGCCAGACACTCGTGGCCGCGCGCGCAGTCCGTGTCGGACGCGCAAGGCGGCCGGCGCGGGGCGCAGCCCCCGAGCGGGGCGGTGAGGAGCGCGGCGGCGAGGAGGGCGAACCGGAGCGGCACGGCGCGAGCGTAGTGCCGCGCGGTGGAGATTCAAATCGACCCCCGCGATAGGTCGCTCGTGCGCACTTGCGTGCGTGTAGGATCCGGACCGGGTCCTGTGAACGACGGAGCCATCAGGACGGCGCCAGTGCGGCGCGCTGCGGGATCGAGGCCGTCGAGCCCAGCGGGGGCGAGGCGCCGCGAGCGGTGGTCGCTCGCGGCGTTGATGCTGCTCGGCTGCGCGGGGAGCTCGCCAGCGGCGGAGTCGCGTTCGCCGGGGTCCGGTTCCGGCGAACCCAGCGCTCGAGAGCCGCGACTGGAGGCGCCGATAGCGTCCTGGGTGGACGGATGCCTCGGGACCCAGGAGAGCCAAGGCGCCTGGGGAGGGCCGTCGCGCTGCACTGGGACGGAAATCCCCGTCGACGAGAGGCCACGCTCGCTCCCGAGCGCCGCCGACCTGGTGGCCTCGCTCGGCGGAGTGGCGCTCTACCCGACCACCGATCCCTCTGTGGTGTTGTCCGAGGAGTCGCCGAGTCGAAGCTGCGCCGAGCCCTGGCTGTGGCTCTCCCTGACCACGGGCGCCGGGGCGTGCGTCCGCGATTGCTCGGGGAGCCGCGAGCGGTCCCTCGGATTCTGGGCCACCCTGCGGCTGGCGTTGCCGAGCGGCCGCACCATCGAGCTTCCCGCGACCGTCGTGGCGCAGGAGTCTGGTCAGCTGACGATTGGCAGCGAGGGCCCGCCCGTCGTGCACGCGATCGGGCAGCGGGAGGGGGAGCGCTGGTCGCTCACCGTGGTCCTCTCGAGCCCTGCCGGGAGCGCCACCTTCGTCGATGACGCTCCCGGAGAACGGTCGGTGGCTGCGCTGGTGCTCCAGGAGCGCCGGCTCGGTGTCCAGGAGCTGCTCGATCGGCTGTCGTTCGAGCCGCTGCTCTGCCGCCGATCTGGTGCGGAGCTGCTCACGAGGACGCGGGGGGCGGTCCGGCTCACGGTCCGCTCCCGAGCCTCGTCGCCGTGCGACGGTGGCGGGGAGCGGGTCACGGTGGTCGTGGACGGCGTCGAGGAGCTCGGTCACATCGCGTTCGACTCGCGGATGTCCCCCGGGAGCTTTGGCCGACATCGGGAGGGGCAGCTCGAGTCCGCTCGCGGGCTGACGGTGATGGGCACCACGGTGACCGGGACCGGAGGACCGCTGCTGCAGCGCCTCGGGTGCGCCCGCACGGCGGAGCTTCATGCCGAGCTGGGGCTCAGGGTCGAGCTCTGGCCCGGGCAGCCGGCGACGGCCACGCTGACGCTGGTGTACGGAGCGCCGGCATGCGAGACCAGCACGCTGGAGTGCAGCGGCAGCGGGCTCGAGGCGGTCCCCCAGCGCCCCGAGTAGCGCGGTTCCTACCGCGACCACGGGCAGGGCTCGGGCGAGCGCGGTGACCCGGTCGGAACCGCCCAGCGACGCCGGCAGATTCCGGGTGCCTGCCCCAATTGGGGGTAACGCCGCGCGTCTCGGCGACGCCCCACGGCCCGCGGGGCGGAGGCGAGCGGCTCCGGGGCTGATCGTCGATCGCCCTTGCGCGCTGGCGCTGAGGATCTAGGTTGATTCGGTCACTCGACGAAGCCGGGTGGCGCGGACCCAATCCCGGGGCGCGCCAGGATTGAGAGGGAGGACGGTCGGGCCGCCGTCCACGGTGGGTCGCCCCCGAGGCGACTCAGGTGGATGTGAGCCATGGCAGACGACCGCCTAGCCGGTGCGGTCGCTCGCGAGAGCGGCCCCCTTCTGGAACTCGAAGACCACCCCGTCGATGCTGTGCGCACGGGCGAGCGCGGCGTCGAGCCTGCCGTCCCGCTCTCCGGGTGCCTCGTCCGGGTCGCCTGGATGCTGCTGGGACCGGCGGTGCTCGTGTTCGGAGCGGTGCTGATCGCCTCGCCCCGCGGCGAGTCCGCCCTGCTCGGCACGGCGCTCCTCCTCGGCTCCGCGCTGGCGCTGCTGGGGCTGCGCTACGTCGATGTCGCTCACCTCGGCGGGCTCCGCGCCAATGGGGAGGCGGCGACGCCGACGGATCTGCGGCGCTACGCCGGGGCCGTGGCGCTGGTGACGGCGCTCCTGTGGGGACTGGCGACCCTCTGGCGGGCCTGAGCGCGGCGCGGAGCGATCGACCGGGGATGGGCTCCGTGCGATAGTCCGCGCGCCGCCGACGCACCACCATGGCTCATCGCCCACCCTCGGGGACCTCGCCCCAACCGTCGTCGCCGCCGGAGGCCTGGGAGCCGCTGCTGCGGCTCGCGCGGCTCGTCGTGCGCCCGCTCGAGCGCTTTCTCCGGATCGAGGCGGCGAGCGGGATCCTGCTGCTCGTGGCGGCGGCGGTCGCGCTCGGCTGGGCCAACTCGCCGTGGGGCGCGAGCTACGCCGCGCTCTGGCACACGCCGCTCGGGATCCGGATCGGGCCGCTCGCCTTCGAGCGCGATCTCGAATGGGTCGTGAACGACGCCCTGATGGTCATCTTCTTCTTCGTCGTGGGGCTGGAGATCCGCCGCGAGATCCACCAGGGTGAGCTGTCCGATCTGCGGCGGGCCGCGCTTCCCGTCGCCGCGGCGTTCGGCGGCATGATGGTGCCGGCGGCCCTCTACCTTGCCATCGCCGGCGCCCCGGCGACGCGGTCGGGTTGGGGAGTGCCCATGGCCACGGACATCGCCTTCGCGGTCGGCATCCTGACGCTGCTCGGCAAGCGCGTGCCGGTCGCGCTGCGCGTCCTGCTGCTCGCGCTGGCGGTCATCGACGATCTGGGGGCCATCATCGTCATCGCGATCTTCTACTCCTCCGACCTCGCGCTCTCGGGCCTCGCGGTGGCTTCGCTGGGGGTTCTGGGCATCCTCGCGATGCAGCGGCTCGGCGTGCGCGCCAAGCTCCTCTACGTGGCCCCTGGCCTCGTCGTCTGGGCGGGCATCTACGCCGCGGGCGTGCACCCGACGATCGCGGGCGTGCTCATCGGCCTGTTGACGCCGGTGCGGGCCTGGCTGGGCGCGCGGGGCTTCCTCGCCGGGGTCGGTGACGAGCTCGAGCGCCTCGCTCGCGCCGAGCCTGCCGCGCTGTCGTCGCACGAGCTCGGCGAGAGCCTCCGGCGCGTCAACCAGGCGCGCCGGGAGGCGGTGTCGCCCGCCGAGAGTTTGATCGAGTCCTTGCACCCCTGGGTCGCGTTCGGGATCATGCCCGTGTTCGCCCTCGCCAACGCCGGCGTCGCCGTCTCGGGTGGAGCGCTCGGGGCCGCGTCGTGGAGCGTGATGGTCGCGGTGGCGGTCGGCCTGGTCGTCGGCAAGCCCCTGGGCATCGTCCTGGTGAGCCTCCTCGCGTTGCGCCTGCGGATCGGGATGCTCCCCACGGGCCTCGGCCTCAGGCACCTGCTCGTCCTCGGGGTCGTGGCGGGCGTCGGGTTCACGATGTCCCTGTTCATCGCCAAGCTCGCGTTCGCGGAGCCAGGGCTGCTCGCCGCGGCGAAGATCGGCGTTCTCACGGCGAGCGCGCTGGCGGCCGCGCTGGGCCTGGCCCTCGGCCGTGCGCTGCTGGCACCAGCGACCGGCGCGGGCGCGGCACGCTCCGCCGACGAGGCGGAGTGCACGACCGAGGCGTGAGACGGGCGCGCTCTGGCCGTCACCCGCGGTTGGGGCCGAGGCGGCGCAGGATGTCCCAGTAGGCGCCGCGCTCGCCGCGGGCGATCGCCGCTAGGAGCGGCGCGTGGTCGTTGTAGTTGTGGTCCTCGCCGGCGTGCCCCGCCTCGTCGGCGGGCAAGAAGAAGCGGGGGTCGTCCCCGACCAGCTCGCGCACGAGCGCGGCGGGGGCCGGCCCAAGGGCGCTCGCGACGTAGAAGACCGGAGCGAGCAGATCGACCGGGCCGCTGCCGCGGCGCCGGAGCGACGGGTTCGTCTCGGGTGGCCCCTCCGCGAGCGCGAGGTCGAGCGCGCGGGTACCGGGATAAAGACGCATGCCGAGCCCCACGCCGACGCAGTCGGGCGCGGCGGCGCGCATCACCTCGATCGTCTCCCGCACGGTGGCCGGCGTCTCCCCGGGGCCGCCCAGGAGCAGATCGACCATGCAGGCGAGGCCCGCGCGCCGGCAGGCGGTCACCGCCGCCGCGAGGTGGGCGCGCCGGTGGGGGTGGCGGTAGGCCGCGAGCATGACGTCGCTCCCTGCGTCGCCGGTGAAGTCGATCCCGACGCAGCCCGCGCGCCGCATCGCTCGCGCAAGCGCGTCGTCGAACGGGCGCACCGCGGCATAAGCGTACCAGCGCACGCGCTCGCCGAGGCCACGCGCGGTGAGCGCGGCGCACACGGCCGCCGCGTGCGCGCCCGGCACGTTGAACTCCCCGTCGCAGAGATGCAGGACGTCGATCCCGCGCGCGGCGAGGCCCGCGACTTCATCGGCGACCTCGCGCGGGTCGCGGGCGCGGACGTGGGGCCCCTTGGCGAGGGGATCCGCGCAGTAGATGCAGCGCCGGGGGCAGCCGCGCTTGGTCTCGATCCCGAGCTGGCCCCCGCGCGCGAAGTACGCGCGGTTGTCGACCGCGCCGCGGTCGGTGGGGACGGACAGCGGGCTCGGCCAGGCGGGAGGGTTCCGGACGAGCGCGCCGTGCGCCGGGCGCCAGAGCAGGCCGGGCACCGCGGCGAGCGCGTCCTGGCTCCGGTCGAGCGCGGCGTACAGGGCGCCGATTGCCGCCTCGCCGTCGCCGCGGACGCCGAAGTCCGCGCCCGTACGGGCGACGAGCTGCTCGGAGAAGATCGAGAGCCCGACCCCGCCGAGCACGATGGGCGCGGCGGTGAGGGCGCGCAGTCGCGCGACCAGCGCGTCGAGCTCGGGGACGAACCAGGCGGCGGAGGGCCAGAAGGAGTCGTCCACGTTGCGGAACGAAACCCCCACCAGTCGTGGCGCGCCGCGCGCGAAGGCACGCTCGAGCGTGGCGTCGGGGTCGACCGCGAGCCCGAGGTCGACCAGCTCGACCGGGATCCCCCGCGCACGCGCGGCGCTCGCGACGTAGTCGAGCCCGATCGGGGCGATCGGCGGCGACATCCGGTTCGCGTTGATCAGGACCAGCATGCCCCAGACCTCGGGGGCAGGGTAACACGCTCCTATCGCGCCACTGGTCGCTCGCCGTGCGCGTCCGCCCCGGCGCTCAGCGCCGTCCTCGCCGCCGCGCGAGCAGGATCTCCGCCGAGGTCAGGGGCCGCGCCGGGGTGGGGGGCTCCGCGGCTCCTGTCGTCGCGGCCGTCGGCGACGGTGCAGGACCGGTCCCCGTCGCGGGGCGTGGGGCGACCGGCGCGGCCGCGGTCGGGGCGGCGCGGGCGAAGCGGGGCACGCTGCGGGGCGGCGGTTCGGGGGCCTCCGCCGTCGCGCGGTTCGCGTTGGCGCGGGCGTCGCGCCGGTTCGCGAGCAGGGCGCGGGTGGTCGAGGCCGTGGCGGCGACGGCCGCGGCGGCCGCGCTCCGGGCCGCAGCGCGGCGCTCACGCCGTCGCGCGCGGGCGTCGCTCAGGCGCGCGGGGAGGGCGGCGAGCCCCTCGGGGACCGCCAGGCGGCGGGCGGCCACCGCGAGCAGCAGTAGCGCCGCTGCCCACAGGATCAGGCTCGCAGTGACGCTGCGATAGGCGAAGCGCTGGACGTCCCGGTCGTGGAAGAGGCCGGCGAGCGTGTCGCGCTCCTTGCCGCCCGTGAGCTCCGCGAGGCGGCGCAGCAGTGCGCGGTCGGAGCCGGTCGGTCGCAGCTCCTGGCCCACGGTGAGCACGGCCCCGGTCGTGCCCACCGCCCCCTGGGTGGCCTCGTCGACGGCGGCGACGACGAAGGCGCCCGGGCGGGAGAGCGGGATACGGGCGGCGTACACTCCGGCCCCCACGGGCTCGAGCGGCGCGTCGGCGCGGAACCCGTCGGGGCCGCCCACGCGCGCGACCAGCCGGCGGAAGCTCTCCGCGCGACCGTCGTCGTCGACGACCGTGGCCCGGACGTGGAGCTCGCCGCCGGCGGTGTCCGCCTCGAGCCGCACCCGGGGATCGTCCGCCTGCCGCGCGATGTCGCGCGCGAGCTGCCCGAAGAGCTTGGACGCACCGAGCCACCCGGTCCACGCCTGCCCCCAGCGGTCGCGGTAGTCGCTGGTGAAGGTCGCCGCGCGGCCGATCCCGATCGACCAGGTCGCGAGCGTCGGATCGCCCTCCGGGCCGCGGAGCAGGACCTGCGCCCGCGGCTTCGGGAGCGTCACGACGTAGCCGGCGAGCGGCGGGCCCGCGGCGAAGTCGATGCCGCGGGTGGGGGCGGCCGGCGTCGCCAGCGCCGGGCGGAAAGAAACCTCGTTGATGGCGCTCCGCGCGGCGAGGACCGTCTCTTGCGCGAACACGGCGGGGAGGCGAGCGGCGTCCTCGATGAGGTAGAAGCGTCCGTCGCCGAGCCGGCTCAGCCGCTCCAGGTCGGGCACGTCGGGGCCGTTGCCGAGCGCGACCACGCTGGTCGAGATCCCCTGCTGCTTGGCCTGGAGGACGAGCGACGGCGAGGCCGCGCGCTCCTCGGCGTCGGAGCCGTCGGCGAAGAGCAGGACGTGCTTGAGGTTGACCCGCTCGCGCGCGAGCGCCGCGTAGGCCGTGCGGAGCGACAGATCGACGTAGATCCCGCCGCCACCAGGCCCCACGGCGCGGATGCGCCGCGTGATGTCGGCCCGGTCGGACACGGGCGCGAGCGGGACCGTCCATTGGACGACCGTGTCCACGTGCATCACCCCGAGTCGGTCGCCGCCGCCGAGCAGCTCCGCCGAGCGCGCGGCCGCCTCGTTGGCCAGGTCGAGCTTGGTGTGCGCCGAGGTGACGCGCATCCCCATCGAGCCCGAGTAGTCGATGGCGATGACCTCGGCGAGGCTCGCGCGGCGGCGATCTTGCTTGAGATCGAAGGAGACGGGGCTCACCTCCTCGACCGGGGTGCGAGCGTACCCGCCGGGGCCGAGGGAGCGGTCGCCGCCCATCAGCAGCAGTCCACCGCCGAGGTCGCGCGCGTAGGTAGCGATCGCGTCCAGCTGGGTGGGCGACAGATCGCTGGCCCGGATCTCGCCGAGCGCCACCAGGTCGTAGGCGGACAGCTCGGCGAGATCGAGCGGGATCCCTCCCGGCCCGGCGGTGCGGACGCGGAACGCGGCCCCCTCCAGGGCGCGGGCGAGCGGCGCCGCCAGCGCGGGGTCTTGCTCCAGGACCAGCGCCGTCCCGGGCCCCAGCACGCGCAGGAACGCCGAGCCCGCGTTGTCTTCGGCGGCCTGGTCGCGCGCCGGATCCCGGGCGGTCACCTCCAGGTCATAGCGGTGCAGACCGGGGCCGGGGGCGACCTCGCGCAGCGTGATCACGTCCTCGCCGCGGCCGATCCGGGCCGTGCCCTGCTGGATGAGCTCGCCGTCCCGGCGCAGCCGCACCTCGATCTCGGCCTCGCTCGTCGCCTCCGTCACGACCCGCAAACGCACGGCCTCCCCCTCGTGGGCGCGGGCGGGGAGCCCGACGTCCACGACGCGGACATCGGGGACCCGGGCCTGGTCGAGCGGCACCACGTCGATGGGGACCCCGGCCGCTACGGCCGCCGCGGCGGCGTCCATTGGGTCGCCCCGCGTGCTCACCCCGTCACTCATCAGGACGACACGGCTTGCCGAGTCCGACGGGAGCTCGGCGAGAGCGCGGCGGATGGCGACCCCGAGGTCGGTCCCGTCGCGTCCGAGCTCGACGCGCTGGGGCGCAGGCAGGACCGTCCGGGGGCGGGGCGGCTCTTCGACCGCGGCCTCGGCGGCGAACGCGATGGTCCCGATGCGATCGTCCTCGCGCATGGCGAGCTCGGCGAGCTGTTGCTCGGCGCGCAGTCGCGCCTCGGCGTCGGGGACCAGGTCGATGCTCCGGCTCCGGTCGAGCAGGAGCAGCACGGTCAGCCGATCGATCGGGCGACCGAGCTCGAGCCCGGTGGCGGCGAGCCCGGCCGCGAGCGCCGCACCGACGAGGAGGGCCTCGGTCAGTCGCCGCCGCCCCGCGCCCTGGCGCGGGGACAGGGCGAGGAGTCGGTGGGTGACGAACAGCACCGCGGCCGTGCAGGGCAGCGCAAGCAGGGGTCGCTCGAGGCGCGCCCACCGCTCGGAGAGGCCGCCCGCCCAGACCGCGAGGACGTACGCCGTCGGCAGGAGCGCGAGCAGCGCCCCCATCGCCAGGACGGGCCGCCCCCGGAGCCGACGCAAGGACCAGGCCGCGAGCAGGGCACAGGCGACGAGCCCAGCCGCGGGGCCCAGCCAGGGCGGCAGCGTCAGCGCGCTCACCGCTTCACCTCGTGGCGGCGGGACCGCTCGGGGATCCGCGGGATCGCGGTTGCCAGGAGGCGCCGCGGGGTCGGCCGTCGCGTGAGCCACCAGGCGTCGAGCACGACGAAAGCGAGCGCGAGCGCCGCTGCCAGCCATCCCCACTCGGTGAAGGCGGGCAGGCCCGCGGCCGCGGTGACGGGGAGCCGCCCCGCTGGTCCACCGAGCTCGCGCGGGCGGACGTCGCTCTCGTCGGCGCTGGTCAGGCTGGCGGGGACGAGGAGGCTGCCGGGGGTCTGCCCCTGCCAGGAGGCGAAGTAGAACCCGGCGCGGCGGAGCGTGCCGACGACGGCCAGCCCATCTCGGGCGCGCACCTGCTCGCGCGCCCCGTCCGGCCCCTCGACGCTCACGATCGTAACGTCCGTCGGGACCCGGAGCTGGAGCGTGCCCCCGGTGCGCACCTGCGACTCGACCCCGGCCGCGCGCCGCGCCCGGGCGGACTCGATCAGGTTGCGGACGAACAGGACGAAGGACGCCTTGAGCGGCCAGTTCCCGTCACCGACGTCGAAGCCGACCAGGGTGCCGGTCCTGCCCGGGCTCGACACGTCGGCGACGATGGCCCCGTCGCGAGTCCGGATCAGCGCGTCCCGCGGCGACTCGACCTCGATCCTGCGGGCTCGGGTCACCTCGACGCCATCGAGCGTCAGGAATCGGAGGCGAGGATCGGTCTCCGACCAGGACGTGATCGACGGCGAGCGCAGCTCCGCGGACACGGTCACGGTGCGGCAGCGCCCCGGCGGCGGATTCAGGAGCACGAGGTCGGCGCCCGGGATCCGCTCCGGGCAGGCACCGTCGACCACGACCAAGGCGTCGGCGGGGACGGCTGCACCCGCGAGGGCCTCGAGGGACGTCGTCACCAGCTCGACCTCGGGATCCGCGGCGAGGGCGCGGACGAACCAGGGGTTCGCGCCCGGGGGCGCCACCACCGCCTGGAGCTCCCGACCCGGGGGGACGCGCGCGAACGCCCGGTCGTCCGCGGGGAAGGCGTCGGGCGGCGAGATCTCGAAGACGAGTCCCATCCCGGCGTCGGCGGGGGCCGGCTCGAAGGTGAGCACCACGGGGGCCCGCTCCCCCGGCGCGAGCGACAGGCGCCGTGACGCCAGTGGCTGCTCCACGTTGCGCGGGCGGAGCGTCACGAAGACCTCCCGCGACGCCTCGCCGAAGTGGGCGACCTGCGCGAAGGCCTGTATCTGGGGTCGGCGGGTGACCGGATCCCGCCCACGACGGACGTCAACCCGGACGATCCCCGTGCTAGGGACGCTCTCCCCGACGGTCAGCACGCTGGTCGGGAGGCTCACCGCGCGGAGGGCGTCGGGGTCGGTCACGGCACCGTCGGTGACCACGACCAGCCGCCGATCGCCGGGCAACGCGCGGAGGCGGTCGGCCGCGAGGGCGACCGCGGGACCGAGTCGGGCGGCGGCGTCGTGGGTTTCGACCCGGTCGATGGTCGCGTGGAGCCGGCGGCGGTCGCGGTCGAGGGGGGCGAGCACGAGGGGCTGTGGTCCCGCCTCGACGATCAGAGCGTCCGCGCCGGGCCCGAGGGCGTCGACCACGCGGTGGGCCGCGGCGCGGGCGGCGTCCATCCGCGTCGCTCCCGCGGCGGTGGTCGCGGTCATCGACGCGCTCCCGTCGATCACAATCGCGATGTGGTCGCCAGTGATCGCGCCCCCTCGGGTAGCGGGGCGGGCGGCGGCGAGCGCCAGCGCCGTGAGCGCGCCGAGCTGGAGCAGGAGCGGGATCTCCGGGACCAGGCGTCGGAAAGGGCTGCGCGCCCGCAGATCCCGCGCCGCGACGGACCACAGCCAGGTGGAGGCGATGGGCAGGCGCTGCCGACGGATCTTCAGGACGTAGAGCAGCACCAGCGGCAAGACGAGGCCGAGCAGGGCGAGGCCGGCGGCGCTGCGGAGCTCGAGCGGCATGCGCGGCGGCCAGCATAGCACCGGGCCTCGCCGAGCCCTCGGTCTCGTCGTGGGCGATCCGGTCGGACCCGCGGCGCCTCCGCCCGAGCGCCGTGGCTCGAACCGCGTGGCGCCCCCCTCTCGCCATCAGTCCCGTCTCGCCATCGGAGGTGTCGCTCGGGGGCCGGCGTCGCGATCATGATCGCAAAGACCTGTTGACTTGATCGCGGGCTTGCGGAAATTGTCTCCTCTGGAAAACCAAGTGGGTGGGGCGCCGATCGCGCCTCGCCACCTCACGAGGGGATCTGTCGCATGGCTGCAAAGAAGACCGAGAAGAACCCTGTCGCC
>CAYZQO010000008.1:11562-31580 GCA_964480725.1 uncultured Polyangiaceae bacterium
AAGAAGGCGGCGAAGAAGACCGCCAAGAAGGCGGCGAAGAAGACCGCCAAGAAGGCGGCGAAGAAGACCGCCAAGAAGGTGGCGAAGAAGACCGCCAAGAAGGTGGAGGAGACGACCACCAAGAAGGCGGTGGAGATGACCGCCAAGAAGGCGGCGAAGAAGACCGCCAAGAAGGCACCGAAGAAGGCCCCCGCAGCGCCGCCGCCCCCGGTGCCCTTCATGTTCTGACCCGAGCGCCGTCTCGACGGTGGGTGGCGCGGCAATCGGCTTTTCTGCCGCGGAGAATCAGCGGACGGGCGGGGCGGCCGGCGTGGTGGCGTCTGCGCCTTGCGTCAATCGACGGCGCGCGCCACCACGCGGCGTACGGCCCCCTCGAGCGGCTCGTCGGTGGTGACGCGGACGTACGCGGCGCCGTGCTTGCGGGCCCAGGCCCGCAGCTCCTCGACCAGGCCTGCGAAGCGCAGGGTGTAGGCCTCGATGGCGGCGGGGTCCATGGTGACCTCGACGGTGGCGCCGCTCTCGGCGTCCAGCAGGGAGTAGTCGCCCTCGAAGGATGGCTCCAGCTCGGTCCGGTCCACGATCTGGATCAGCAGGACGTCGTGGCCCGCCGAGCGAGCCAACGTGAGCCCGCTCGTCACCGGTCCCGGGTCCAGGAAGTCGCTCAGGACCACCAGCATTCCCGGCCGGGGCGAGCGGCGGACGACCTCGGTGATCGCGCGCCCGAGATCGGCGGCGCCTGCCGCCTCGGCCTCGGTCAGCTCGCGCAGAAGCGCCGGCAACCCCGCGCGCCCGCGGTGGGGCCGGCCCAGCCGGGCGAGGGCGCTGCCGCCCGTGGTGCGGGCGACCACGAGCTGCGTGCGCTGGGAGCCGGCGAGCGCCACGTAGCCGATGGCGGCGGCGAGGCGCCGGGCGACGTCGAGCTTGACCGGATCGCCGAAGCCGAGGGACGCGGAGGCGTCGAGCAGGAGCCGAACGACGACGTCCTCCTCGGCGCGGAAGAGCTTGATGACGGGCTCTCCCGTGCGCGCGTAGGCCAGCCAGTCCACCCGGCGTAGGTCGTCGCCGGGCGTGTAGCCGCGGTGCTCCTGGAATTCGGCGGCGCCCCCGCGGCGCCGCGCCGTGTGCTCGCCCACGCCGCCGGAGCGGGCGAGCACGGCCAACCTCCGTCGCAGGGCGTCGAGCTCCCGGACGAACTCGGGGTCGAGCAGCGGTGATCGCGCGTCGCCGGCTGGCATGTCCCGTTCGCCGCTCACGAGCCCGGTCGAGCTCGAGTCAGGTCACCGCTCCGTTCCGGGAGAGGGTGCCGGGGACCGACGGCGGCGGGATTTCGCCGCCGAGCTCTGCCTCCTCGGCCTCGAGCAGCGCTTCGACCCGGGCAAGGGCGGCCCGGTGCGCGGCGAGCGCGCGCCGGGTGCGCAGCTCAGCGGCGACCGTGAGGGCTAGCCCAAGGATCGCCCACCCGATCGCGCAGGCCGCCGCCGCGAGCACGAGCTCCGGGCTCCTCCCCACCCGCTCGAACAGGACGATGGGGACGAAGGTGGGAGACGGTGCGGCGAAGACACGGGACGCGATGGTGTCCTCGGTGACGATGCCCGCGATGGCCATTACCACCCAGGGCCCAACCGTCGCAGTGAAGACGGCGCCGCCGAGCAGGAGTCGTGGGACCAGCGCGGCCTTGGCGCGCGCCCGCGTGAAGGCCATGAAGCCGGCGCAGAACGCGGAGAACCCGAGGAGGTAGAGCCCCCAGGTGCCGACGCGGGTGAGATCCTCCTCCAGGTCGACCACGGGCGGGGCGACGAATTGGATCCAGACGGTGGCCACCACGGTCTGCGTCGCCAGCGCGGCCGTGCCGAGCAGCAGGATCAGCCGCGTCGCCTGCATCACGCCCGGCCCGAGGAGGCGCCGCCAGGCGCCGGCGCGGGCGCGCTCCCAGTGGACCAGGACCCGGCGCGAGGGCCCGAGCGGCTCCCCCGCGGCGACGAAGGTGATGAAGAGCAGGGTACAGCCGGTCGCCGCCATCCCCCATGCGGCGGCCGCCCAGGCGTCGTCATCGGCGGCGAACAGGGGCGTGAGGCTGGCCGCGGCGGTGAGCGGGATGGTCACCAGCATCCAGCGCCGGAGCCCCGAGGAGCGGTCGTCGCTGGGGCTCCCCATGTTGGCGGCGGTGACCGCGTAGAAGAACCAGGCTGGGATGGCGGCGGCGCCGAGCGGAATGAGCACCAGGTACAGGACGTAGTCGAGACCAAAGTCCGCACGCGCGAACGCCGTGGGAAGCCAGACGGGGGGACCGGCGGGCACCGCCGGCCAGAGCGAGTGCGCGGCGACCGACAGCAGCGGCCCCAGCATGACGAACCCCACGATCGACAGCGGCACCGCCACCAGCAGGGTGACCACGATCGCCACCGCCGGGCCGTGGAGCGCCGAGGCCACGCTGAGCCCGAACGCCACGCTGAGCGCCGCGAACAGGACGAGCAGGGCGAAGGCGCTCACCACTTCGATCGCCGTCACGCCGCCGAAGACGAAGGCCAGGGCGCCCACCGGGGCCAGCATCACCAGGTAGAGGCCGACGTAGGTGAGAGCTGCCAGGAATTTTCCGCGCGCGATCGTGCCCGAGCCGATTCCGGTCAAGAGCAGCGCCTCCCAGGTGCGCCCACCGCGCTCGCTGGCGATGGTGCTGGCGGCGATGGCCGGGGCGCACCAGGTCACCCCGAAGAAGGCCACGGAGAAGAAGGTCTGGAAGAGCGCGACCCCGACCGTGGCCGGTTCCGCGGAGATGCTCACGATCCCCCCGATCGAGGCCATCAAGAGGGTCATCGCAGCGGTGAGGATCGCCAGGATCACCGGGGTCCGGGTGAGCCGCGCCGACTGCCGGAGCTCTCGCATCCACACGGGGTTGGGATCGTGCGAGCAGCGTGCGAGCCCGATGCGTGCGCGCTCGAGCCGCCGCGACGACGGGGCCGGGGGCGGTAGGGTCGGGCTGCCGGTCTGGGCGCTCACTGGAGCTCCCCCCGCGTGACCTCGAGGAAGATCCGCTCGAGCTCGTTGCGCTCGGGCTCGACGGCGACCACGCCGACGCCGTGCGCCACCAGGTGCCGGACCACGTCGGCGACGAACCGGTCGTCCCCGACGTAGTCGACCGTGAGCTGGCCGTTGCGGGCGGGCTCGACCGAGAGCACCCCGCCACCGCCCGCCAGGAGCGGCACCACCGGCGACGCCTCGCCGAGCACGCGAAGTCGGAGTCGCCGGCGCGTGGTGGCGGGAATGGCGGCACCGCCGGTGGTGGTCGCCGGTCCGAACGGGAGCGGCCCGGCCGCGAGCGGGAGCGGCTCCGGGCGAGGGAGCTCCGCTCGGCTCGACGGCGCTCCCGCAGGCGCCAAGAACCCCGACGCTGGATCCGCGCTCGCCTCGGCCCCGGAGGCGTCCGGAGCCGGCGGGGCAGGCGCGGCTAGCGGCGCGCCGGACGTCATCGCCGGCATCGCCGCCGGCACCGCCGCGCCGACGGCGCCCCGCGCGCGGGCGTCGAGCTCGGTGGCGATCTCGCGGATCGGCCCGGCGACGAGGAGGCGACCACGCTCGAGGATCCCGACGGAGGTGCAGACGTCGCTGAGCTCCGTCAGGATGTGGCTGGAGAGGAAGATGGTCTTGCCGAGCTCGCGGAGCTCGAGCAAGAGGTCCCGGATCTCGATGCGCGCACGGGGATCGAGATCGCTCGCGGGCTCGTCCAGGATGAGCACCTTCGGATCGTGGAGCAGGATCCGGGCGAGCTGGAGGCGCTGCTTCATGCCCTTGCTGAGCGCCGGGACCAGGCGATCTTGCAGGTTGATGAGGTCCGTCAGCTCGATGACCGCGTCCACGACCCCGATGTTCGGCACGGAGAAGGCGTCCGCGAAGAACTCGAGGTACTCGCGGACCGTCAGCCCGTCGTAGACACCGGCGTGGTCCGGCATGTAGCCGATGATGCGGCGGACGTCGTCTGGGTCGACCGCGACGTCGAGCCCATCGACCTCCACGCGCCCGGCCATGGGCTCGAGGAGCGTGGCCATGATCCGGATGGTGGTCGTCTTGCCCGCGCCGTTTGGCCCGATGAAACCGAAGATCTCCCCGGGGCCGACCTCGAAGCTCACGTCTCGGAGCACGTCCAGGGTGCCGTAGCGATGCCAAAGGTGCCGCACGCGGATGGTGGGCGGGACGCTGCCGCGGTCGCCGGGAGCGGTGAGGGTCATGGGTCACCTCCGATCCCCACCACGCGCACCAGGAGCCGGTCCTGGACCAGCGCATAACCCGAGTCGGTGGTGATCCCCGCGCCGCCCACCACCTGGCCGATCAGCGCCGGGGTGTCGCTGGGCCACCAGTCCGTCTCGCCGAAGGCATAGCTCTCGAGCGCGGCCCAGGTCGCCCCGAGGCCGGCCTCGTCCTGATCGAGGAGGTCGTTGAACGCCGAGGCGTCGAGGAGCACCCCGACCCCAGTCGGCATCCCCACGCTCGGCACCTGGGTGCCGCTCGTCGCCGCGACGCTCTGGCCGTCGTCGACGCGCGGGAAGTGGAAGGTTTGCCCGTCCCCCCGGCGAACGAGCACGCCCACCAGATGCCGGCCGAGGCGGTTGGTGACGACGACGTCGCTGCCGGTCTCGACGAGGCTGACCCCGGCGCCGAGGTCCACGAAGCCGTCCTCCCGCACCAGCACGGTCTGCCAGGGCTTGGCCCGGAAGCGCTCGAGGCGCGGGCCGTCCCGATCGACCACCAGCACGCGCTCCGAGCGGCCGCCGGCGTCGGTGACGTCGAGGAGGTTGCCGTCCGCGTGCGCGCGCACCACCAGCTCTCGTGCTGAAGGGGCGTAGAAGCCGCGGAACCGCACCACCGCCCCGCGCGTCATCCCGGCGCCAGCCTCCACCAGCGCGACGTGCCGGACTTGCCCGCGGATGCCCTTGGCGAAGACCCCCAGCCCCACCACCAGGCTCAGGGTCAGTAGCGACCAGACCGGCAGCAGGGCGAGGGCGAGGAGCGGGCGCCCGCGGCGGGCGGCGAGGAAGAAGTTGAGGGGCCCCGCGAGCATCGCGTAGGCCAGCAGCAACAGCGTGGCGGCGACGATCGCCCACCGGGTGCGCTGGTTCGGATCGACCAGGCGGCGGATCTCTCTGGACGCCTGGCCGTCGATGGGGCCCTGCCCGTGGGGCAGCGCGACGTGGATCTGGCGGTCCCAGGCGTGCCGCACGAGGTCCACCAGGCCGAGGTGCACCCAGGGATCGGTGATCGCCGGCTCCCGCAGCGGGTCGAAGGCGAGCAGGTGGAGCTCGCCGAGCCCGTAGCTCGCCGCGCTGCCCCAGGGGCTCGGGCGCAGGTTCCCGCCGGCGTGACCGGCGAGCAGCTTGGCGAGCGCCGGGCTCGGTCGCGCTCGACGCTCGACGAGCTGGTTGGGGTCGGCCTCCTGGGTGGTTTCGAAGACGCGCGCGCGGTCGAGCGAGGTGGGCGTGTCGGCGCGCGCGATGGCGCCGCCGGCGAGTGCCTGCAGCCAGGGGGAGCGGAGGTCCTCGGGGCGATCGACGGCCACCGCGAGCGCGCCCCCGCTGAGGACCCAGTCCGCGAGCGCTTGTTCGGCGCGCTCACCGAGGCGGCTGAGGACGGTGCTGGTCGCCAGCACCACGGTCGCGTTCGAGTAGCCCGCCGCGAGCTCGGGCACGACCGCCTCGCCCGACGCGGGGTCGACGCTCGGCGAGACGACGTTGAGGGGCGAGATCCCCGCGTAACTCGCCGAGCTGGGGCGGCCGCTCACCCGCAAGCGCTGATCGCGCAGCCAATGTCCGAGCCGGTGCGGCGTGTTGAGCACGACCAGCGTTGGCCCCCCCGAGCGCGTGGTCGGGAGCTCGAACTCGGCGAGCTCCCGGCCGTCGGCGGTGCGGGCGACCACGCGCAGCGAGGGCGCCCCGAACTCGAACCCGTGTGTCGGCAGGGAGAGCGCCACGGCGCCACGCGGCGCGAGCGAGAACGGCGCTCGCGTCGTGGTCAGTCTCTGGTCGCTCGACCAGGCCACCTCGTTCTCCAACAAGACCTCGCCCTCGATCGGCTCGTCCACCAGGCTCCTCAGCCTGACGTGGACCAAGAACCAGCCCTCGCCGACGGTCGAGGTCGTCCCGAGGAGCGGCTCGGCGGTGAGCACCAGCGGGCTCGTGGGCGTGGCGGCGCCGCTACGCGTGGGGCCCCTGGGCTCGGCGCGCGCGGGTCGCGCGAGGGCGAGCGCCGCGAGCGCGAGGAGCAGGAGGCCGAGGCGGCAGAGTCGGGTCACAGGCCTCGCACGGCGCGTTCGACGCCCTCCGGGCGGGTCGGCACCGCCTCGACCAGTTCGCGCACGACCTGGTCCGTGGTGAGCCCGTCCGCCTCGCCCTCGAAGCTGCGGATCAGGCGGTGCCTGAGCACGGGGAGCGCCACCGCCTGCAGGTCGGCGAACGCGACCTGGGCGCGGCCGGCGAGCAGCGCCAGCGATTTGGCCGCCAGCACCAGCGACTGGGCCCCACGCACGCCGGCGCCGAAGCGGAGCGTGCGCCGGACCAGCTCCGTCGCGGTGGGGCTCGTCGGGTCGCTCGCGCCGACCAGACGCGCGGCGTAGCGCGCGACGGGCTCGGCCACGGCGACGTCGCGGCAGAGGGCGCGCAGCTCGAGGACCTGGCGTTGGTCGAGCACCGCGGCCGGTGCGGCGACCCCTTGGCCGGTGGTGCGCGCGACGATCGCCGTCAGCGTGTCCTCGTCGGGGGAGGGGACCAGCACCTTGAGCAGGAACCGGTCGAGCTGCGCCTCCGGCAGCGGGTAGGTGCCCTCCATCTCGATGGGGTTCTCCGTGGCGAGGACGAAGAAGGGCTCGTCGAGGACGTGCCGTGTGCCGGCGATGGTCACCGAGTGCTCCTGCATCGCCTCGAGCAGCGCGCTCTGCGTCTTCGGCGTCGCGCGGTTGATCTCGTCGGCGAGCACGATCTGAGCGAAGATCGGGCCTCGGGCGAGCTCGAACCGCCCCGTCGTGCGGCCCGCCGCGTCGGTGACCAGCACGTTGGTGCCGGTGACGTCGCTCGGCATCAGGTCGGGCGTGAACTGGATGCGTGAGAAGCGCAGGCTCATGGCGTCGGCGAGCGTGCGGACGAGCAGGGTCTTGCCGAGGCCCGGCGCGCCCTCGAGCAGGACGTGCCCGCCCGCGATCAGGCTCCACAGGACCTGTTCGACCACGGCCTGCTGCCCCACGATGACCGTGGCGACGGCTTGGCGCAGCGCCTCGGCGCTCTGCTGCGCGTGGACCAGGCGGGACTCGAAGGTGGTCGGATCGCTCGTCATGGCGGGGGGTCGCGGGTGGAGGGTGCAGAGCCAGGCGGCGATCACCAGGGCGTGCCGGGGACGACCCACTCGCAGACGGAAGGGTACGCCTCGGCGCAGGCGCGATCGTGCCAGCCGTTCTCCCCCGTCTCGCTGCTCGGGGCGACCTGAACCGCCACGCATCGCTCCCCGGAGCCGCCGTCGAAATCCACCCCGCCCGGGGGTGAGTAGGACGACTGTCCCGGCTCTGAGTTCCACCAGGCCAGACCGGACAGGGTGTCCATCAGGTCGCGGGCGCCGATCCAGTAGGTGTCGAGCGAGGCCCCGAGCGCGGAGACGACCACCTGCTCGGCGTCGTTGCTCAGCGTCACCAGGTGCGCGCCGACCTCCTGGCAGACGTCGTCGGCGCCGTTGAAGGCGAGGGGGGTGGTGGTGACGAAGTAGTAATGGGTCCTGCCGTCGGCCGCGACCACCGAAGCGTCGTCCACGCGCGCGAGCACGGCCGGGTCGATCTGGCAGTTCGACGCGCAGCCGGTGACGGCGGTGTCCATCCCCGCGTCGCACGTCTCCCCCGACTCGATGATCTCGTTGCCGCAGTAGGGGACGCCCGGGGTGGTCCCCGCGCCACCGTTGCCGCTGGACGGGGCCGTCCCCCCGGTGCCGCCGAGGCTGCCCGTGGAGGTTCCGGCCTCGCCGCCGAGGACGCGACCAGTGCCCTCCGTGTCCAGGGCACACGCGTCGAGCCCGAGGCTGCCGACGAGGCCGAGCAGGAGGATCCGCCGCTGCATGGTCACGGTGACTCTACCATGGGGTTCCGGGCGCCGTCGCCCCGGCTCCGGCCCGGTTCTGGGCAAAAAACGGCGGCCTCGAGGGTCACGGCTGGAAGTAACGCCCGACCTGATCCCGGTACTCCTCCGGTATCTCCGAGCGCTCCACCGCATCGAGCTCCGCCTCGCCGACCGAACCGAGCACCCCGGTCCCCTGCTGGTTCGCCGTCTCGCCTGGGCGTGCCTCGCCGCGGCCCTCCGTGCTCCGGTGCAGCGGCGCGGTGGGGTCGAGGCGGGTGTTCGCCTTGGCGCGGAGCTCGTCGCCGGGGACCCGCTGGGTTTCGCCCTGGTGGTCCGCGGTCCCCTCGTCGTGATGGCTGCCGGGGCCCCCGCTGCCGTCTTGACCCCGGTCGAGCTCCTGCCCCGGGCGTGCGCCGCCCCGATCGCCCTCGCCGGGCGCCGCACGGTCGCCGCTCCCCCCACCCGGGTTCGGGACGGGAACCACGCCCAGCTCGCGTTCGGCGTCCGCGCCCCCGCGCTCCGCCTCCCCGAGGCCCCGCTCGCGCTCGGCGTCCGCGGAAGGGTCGCGGTTGGCGAGCTCCTTGAGCTGCTCCCGTAGCGCGTCTCGACCCTCGGGGTTCTCGAGCCGTCGCCGGAGCTCGTCGAGCTGTTCGCGCGAGAGCGGGCTCGGCGACTCGTCCTCGGCGAGCCGCTTGGCGAGCCGCTCGGCGAGCCGTCGGCGCTCCTCCTCGCTCAGGCCCTGGAGGGCCTCCTCGAGCGCCTCGCCGAGCCGCCGCTGCGCCTCCGGATCCCCGTTCTCGGAGAACTCCTCGAGGTCGCGGCGCGCCGTCTCGCCGAGCGCGTCGCCGAGCTCCCGGGCGAGCTCGCGCAACGCCTCCGCGCGGCCCTCGCGCTCGGCGAACTGTTGCCGCTCTCGCTCGAGGGCGTCGGCGAGCGGCTCGGCGCCGCGCTCACGGGCGGCCTTCGCCGCCTCCTCGAGCGCCTCCTTGGCGGCCGCGCGGGCCTCGTCCTCGGTCCGGTTGGCGAGGCGCTGCATCTGCTGATCGAAATCGGTGAGGTCCCCCGCGCCGAGCGCCTCGGCCGCGCGCGCGAGGCGCGGGTCAGCCCCGAGCTTGCGGACGGCCGCGTCGAGGCCCGGTCGGTTCTTCGCGTCGCCGAGCTGGAGCCGCTCCTGGGAAACCGCGTCGCGGAGCTCGGCGAGGCGCGCCTGCGCCTCCCGTTTCGGGATCCCGCGGGCGAGGTCGGCACGGAGCTCGCGCGCGCGCCGGGCGATCTCCTCCAGGCGCGCGCGCTGCGCGGCGTCCCGTGGATCGAGGCGATCGACGCCCGTCAGGGGCTCGAGGCCTGTGAGCCGCGCGACCTTCACGATCTCGGAACCCGGCGGCAGGGGCGGCGCCGCTGGCGCTGCCGGCAGCGGCAGCAGGCTCAGCCAAGCGACCGCTCCGCCGCCGACGAGCGCGAGCGCGTGGGCGCGCCGGAGCAGCCGCGGCCGCACCGTGCGCGGGGTCGCCCCTTCGAGCAACTCCGCGGCGCGGTCGACCACGGTGGCGGCGATCTCCTGCTCGCCGGGGGTCGCTCCCGGTGCGCGCCGGTCGAGCTCGACGGCCGTGCTGATCGCCTCGTCGCCGCCGAGGCGAGCGTCGAGGTAGAGCGCCACCTCACCGTCGCTCCAGCGCCTCCGCGCGGCCCAGGCGAGGCCGACCAACGCCCCGCCGACGCCGAGCAGCGCGATCCAGGGCCGGGCCTCGCCCAGGCGGGTCCACCAGGCGATGGCGGCGCCCGCGGCGGCGAGGAGCATCCCGGCGGTGAGCCCGGCCAGCGCCGCGCGAGCGGCCAGGCGCCCGCGCACGTGCCGCGCCCAGCGCACGAAGGCGCGCCGGAAGTCCTCGGGGTATCGCGGTCGTGGCGCCATGGGCGATCCATTATACGACCGGTCGGCGCGCGGGCCCTCCCCACGCTGGGGCAGGCCCGCGCTGCGGGACCGGGGGGCGCCGCGGTCGAAGGGGGATCGGCGTGCGGGCCGGACACCCGAGGGCTAGAGTCCCGCTGGTTGCGGCGCGCGGCGGAGGGACGGCGAGATGGTCGATTCGAAGGTCCTCGTTCCAGAGATCCAGGCGCGCAAGGGCGCCGGCCCCAAGGTCGTGGTGGTCACCGCCTACGACGCGACGATGGCCCGGTTGCTCGACGCGGCTGGCGTGGACGTGCTCCTGGTCGGCGACTCGCTCGGCATGGTGGTGCAAGGGCTTGCGACGACGCTCCCCGTCACCCTCGACGAGATGGCCTACCATTGCCGGGCGGTGGCGCGCGGGTCGCGCCGCGCGCACGTCGTGGGGGATCTGCCCTTCATGGCCTACCAGAGCTCACCCGAGCGGGCCCTCGACGCGGCGGGCAAGCTGGTCAAGGAGGGGAACGTCGAGGCGGTCAAGCTCGAGGGGGGCGTGGCCGTGGCGGAGCATGTGCGCCGCATCGTGGAGGTGGGGATCCCCGTGATGGGTCACATCGGTCTGACGCCCCAGTCGGTCCACGCCATGGGCGGGTTCCGCGTCCAGGGCAAGACCGCGGCGGCGCAGGAGCGGATCCTGGCCGATGCCCGCGCTCTCGAGGCCGCTGGCGTCTACTCGATCGTGGTCGAGGGGGTGCCCGCTGAGCTTGGGCGCCGCATCACCGAGGCGGTGAACGTGCCCACCATCGGCATCGGCGCTGGCCCTCACTGCGATGGCCAGGTGCTGGTCTGCTACGATCTGCTCGGCATGTACGGCGAGGTCCAGCCCAAGTTCGTCAAGCGCTACGCGGACCTCGGTGCGGCGGTGGTGCAGGCGGTCGAGGCGTACGCGGCCGAGGTGCGGGCGGGCACTTTCCCCAGCGCGGCGCAGAGCTTCGGGTCGGTGGTGGGCTCCGCTACGCCCGCGGCCGTCGACGAGCCGACGGGTTCTTCGCCGATCGTGGTCGGTGATCCGGGCCGTTTCGCGCCCGCCGGGGACGACGATGCCTGAGGCGGTGAGCCGACCTTCGGTGGTCGCCACGGTGGCAGCGTTCCGCGCTGCCTGCGACCGGGCGCGCGCTGGCGGGGGCAAGCTGGGGCTCGTCCCGACGATGGGCGCGCTTCACGCGGGCCACCTGGCGCTCGTCGCGGAGGCGCGCCGGCGCGCCACCACGGTCGCTGTCACCATCTTCGTCAACCCCGCGCAGTTCGGCCCGCGGGAGGACTTGGCGCGCTACCCACGCGACCTGACGGGCGACGTCGCCGCCTGCGCCCGGGCTGGAGTGGACCTGGTCTTCGCGCCATCGGTCACGGAGATGTACCCGGCGGGGGAGCGCACGCGTGTGCACGTGTCCCACCTGACGGAGCCGCTCTGCGGCGCGTCTCGCCCTGGGCATTTCGCCGGCGTGGCCACCATCGTCGCGAAGCTCTTCGTCGTCGCCGGCCCGTCGATCGCGGTGTTCGGTCGCAAGGACTACCAGCAGCTGCAGGTGATCCGGCGGATGTCGCACGATCTGCTGCTGCCGGTGACCGTGGTCGACCACCCGACCGTGCGCGAGCCCGACGGCCTCGCGCTCAGCTCGCGCAACGCCTTTCTGTCGGCGGAGGAGCGCCGCCGCGCTCTGGCCATTCCCCGCGGGCTCGGCCGGGCGATCCAGGCCTACGCGGCCGGGGAGCGGCGCGCCGGCGCCCTCGTCGCGCTCGTCGCGGGCGAGCTCGCGGCCGCGGAGCTCCGGCTCGACTACGTCGCCGTTGCCGACGCGGACGACCTCACCCCCTTCGCTGATGCAGACCGGATCCCGGAGCGGGCGCTCGTCGCTCTGGCGGCGTATGCGGGCGGGACGCGGCTGATCGACAACGTCGTCCTGTCGGAGGACCCGTCGCCCTGGCCGGGCTGAGCGACCGAGCCGCGAGCTCGATCAACCCCGGCGCGACCGCGAGCCGGCCTTGCCCGCCGCGTTGCTGCCGCGCTGGGCCCGGTCGTGCGAAGCTCCGGCTCGGTCGAGCTACTCGGCGGCCGGAGCGGCGCGCCTGCGGGCGATGACCCCCGCCAGCTCGAACTCCAGCGGGACGCCTCCTTCTCGGCGGAAGGCTTCGAACCGCCCGGAGATCAAGCCCGCCAGCATGCTCTTCAGCTTTGCGTTCATCCGCTCGAGCAGAGGGTGCGTCGCGTAGCCGCTGTCGATGAGCCAGGTCACCGCGTCCTTCCCCGTGGTGAACAGGAGCTCGAAGCGGTGGGTGAAGCTCTCCGCGACCTCGAGCCCGGCCCGATCGAGCGCCACGTGCAGTTCCTCGACATTGGCGGGGACGTTGACCTGGACGCTCGGCACCCTGAACTCACGGGCGATCGACTCCACCACGGCGCGCGCTTGCGGCAGACTGCTGCCGAGGCTGGTCAGGATGGCGACCCGACCGCCCGGGCGCAGCGTTCGGGGCAGCTCGGGGAAGAAACGTCTCCAGTCCAGGTAGGCGAGGGCGAAGCGGACCGAGATCGCATCCCAGGAGGCGTCGGCGGCGCTCGCCACGGCCTGCTCGGCGGTCTGGTGGCGTAGGACGAGCTCGAGCTGCTGGCGGCGCGCCCGCTGCTGGGCGATGCTCAACATCTGCTCGGAGCAGTCCACAGCGGTGATGCTGCCACCGGGGCAGATCCGCTCTGCCATCTCGACCGCAGCGAGGCCGGTCCCGCAGGCCAGGTCCGCGACGTGATGCCCGGGCTCGAGCGCCATGGCGTCGGTCAGCCGCTGCTGCGGGATCGCCACGTGCCGGCTGAAGTAATCGTCATAGCTCCGGGCGACGCGGTCGTACCGCTGTTCCACCAGGGTCACGTCGGACTGGGTCATGGATCGTTCCTCGACACTGGAACCGGGGAGGCGATTTCGTACCTCAGCGGTCCCTACGAGCGGAAGCGGTTTCCTGGGGCTGGCCATTTGTCCCCTGGTTTGGCGGGTTGCACGCCCGTCTCCGGGCCGCTCAGCCCGCCCCGAGCGGCTCGGCGACCGGCTTCCGGGTGACGCCGGGGGACTGGCCTCCTGGGGCGCGCGCAGGCAGGGGGGACGGCGATCCGGCCCTCCCCGGAACGGGACGGCGGCGGGACCCTTCTCGGACGCCCCGCGGTGCTGGCATGCTCTCCCCATGGCGATGGGCGAGGGTCGATTCGTCGTCGTCGAGGGCATCGACGGCTGCGGGAGCACCACCCAGGTCGAGCGCCTGGCCGGAACTCTCGCGACGCGCGGGGTGGACGCGCGCGCCACGGCCGAGCCGACCACGGGGCCCGTCGGGCGCCTGATCCGGGAGGGGCTTGCGGTGCGCGACGAGGATGGTCCGGGCGCGTCGCGGCCCGCCTTCGACTGGGCGACCTTCGCCCTGCTCTTCGCCGCGGACCGCGCCCACCACAACGAAACCGTGATCCGGCCGGCGCTCGCCGCGGGCGCGTGGGTCGTCAGCGACCGCTACGATCTATCGAGCCTGGCCTACCAGTCCGCAACGGCGACCCCGGGGCTCGAGGTGCTGCCCTGGATCCGCCAGCTCAACCGGCGCGCTCGGCGCCCGGACCTCACCATCGTGCTGGACCTCGATCCTGCGGTCGCCGCCGAGCGGCGCCACCACCGGGGCGGTCCGCCGGAGATCTACGAGGTCGCTGACGTCCAGCGCCGCCTGGCCGCGCTCTATGCTAGCGCCGAGGACCTGGTCCCCGGCGATCGGGTGGCGCACGTGCCGAGCGCGGGTTCGGTGGACGAGGTCGCCCGGGCCGTGCTGGCGACCCTCGAGCCCTGGCTATCGGCGAGCGGGAAGGTGTGAGGCCATGAAGGAGATCGAGTCGCTGGAGGAGCTGGGGGAGCACTTGGACGCGAACGACTCGCTGGCGGACGTTGTCGTGCAGGGGCTCGACCTTCGCGGGGAGAGTGCGCGGCTGCTGTCGCTGTCATTGGCCGGCGTCACCTTCCTCGGCTGCGAGCTCGGGGACGAGGTCCTGACCGCGGCCCATCGCGCGGGGGCGCTCGTCTTCCCCGGTATCCCCAACATCCCCTACGCCCCCTACCGGGGCCGGCTCTATTCGGTCGAGGAGCTCTACGCCGGGTTCGATCCCGACCGCCCGGAGTCGTACGTGCACACCCTCGACGCCCGCGTCTACCAGCATTTCCTCCGCACCGGCGGGCCCAAGCCGTCGACCATCCTGGAGACGTTGGCGCGGCGGCTGCACGATCACGCGATCACCGACGCGATGCGCGATCTTCTGTACGACGTGCAGCAACCGCGGCGGATCGTCGCCATCATGGGCGGGCACGCGATGCCGCGGGGGTCGGCCGACTACGCCCGGGTGGCGCGCATCGCCCGCGAGCTCGCCGAGCGCGGCTTCTTCATGGTTAGCGGCGGCGGCCCTGGCGCGATGGAGGCGACCCACCTCGGGGTGTGGTTCGCGGGGAGGGAAGACGGCGAGCTCGACGCGGCGCTCGCCATCCTCGGGCGCGCCCCCACCTACGATCATTGCGAGTGGCTTCTGCGCGCGTTCGAGGTGCGCTCCCGGCACCCGCCGGCGGAGCTGCTGCCCAGCCTCAGCGTCCCCACCTGGCTGTACGGTCACGAGCCGCCGAATGCCTTCGCCACTCACACGGCGAAGTACTTCGCCAACAGCGTGCGTGAGGAAGGGCTGCTGACCATCGCCACCGCGGGGGTCGTCTTCGCGCCCGGGACGGCGGGCACCATCCAGGAGGTCTTCCAGGATGCGTGCCAGAATCACTACCAGACGGTGGGGGTTGTCAGCCCCATGATCTTCCTCGGGGAGGGGTACTGGAAGTGGACCCGCCCCGTCTTCCCGCTGCTCGCCCAGCTCGCGGCGGGCCAGGAGTACGCGCAGTTCCTCGCGATCACCGACGACGAGGCCGAGGTCGTGGCCGCGCTCGAGCGCTACTCGGCGGCCAACCCCCCCGGCGCCTTCCGCTGAGCGACCCCCGGTCGCGGCGAGTCTCCCGCGAATTTGCCCGCGAACGGCGCGCGGCACATAGTCGGCTCGTGTTCGCCACCCGTCTCGGCGCCTCCCGCTCTCCCCGCCGCCCCGCGGCGCTGCCCCTGATCGCCTGTGCTGGGATCGTCGCCTTCGCCGCCTGCCACCGACAGGGCTTCGGGGACGTCGTGCTCCCGCCCTTCCCGTCCGCCTCGGGTGCGGGGGAGGCCGCGGCGCCTCCGGGCCTGCTGTGGCGCGAGGACGTGGACCGGGTGGTGGAGGCGGGGCTCGGACGGTTCCTGCAGCAAGTGGTGATCGAGGCGAAGCTCGACGACGGAGCCTTCGTCGGTTGGGAGATCCGGGATCTGAGACCGCCGGAGGCCTGGACGTCGGTGGATCTGCTCCCCGGTGACGTGGTCACCTCGGTCAACGGCCTCCCGCTCGAGCGAGAGGATCAGGCCTTCGATGCTTTTCAGGGGCTGCTCAAGGCGCGCGAGCTCCGTGTGACGTACCTTCGGGCCGGGGAGACGCGAGAGCTCCTCTTCCGAATCGTGGCGCGCGGCAGCGTTGCCGCTGCTCCGGCCAGCGCCCGGCCGGCGGCGGCGGCGCCGTCGGTGAGCGCCGGCGCGACCGCACGCCCGGCGCCGCCGGCCGCGAGCAGTGCCGCGCCCGCCAAGTAGCGTCGAGGCCCGCGCCCCCGCGCGGTCCGACGGCCCTCACGCGCCGAGCTGGAACGCGGACACCGCGTCCAGCATCTCCGCGAAGCGGCGCCGGGTGAAGCCGGCGCCGGTCGTGATCCAGTCTGTGTGCTGGCGCGGCCGGGCGTCGTCGCGAAAATGGCCGAGCACGTCGAGGTGATCCGCCTCGCCGCACCAGACCAGCTCGCCCCACAGCATGCTCAGGGTGGGGACGATGCCGTCCGAGGAGCGCTCCGTGACCGGGCGCGAAATAGCGTGGGCGAGGCGGTCCTCCTCGCGCTCGCTCGGGCGCGCGTAGGGGTACATCTCGTGGGGCTGTCCCGCGAGGCGGTACAGCGTCGAGTAGAGGGACGCGGTCACCACCGCCTGCGGCGAACGCAGCCGCTCCACCAGCCGGAGCGCGCCCGGGGGCGGTGCCGCCGTGACCACGCAGCCGTAGCGAACGGCGACGTCGTTGCCGGTGGAGGCGTTGAAGACGTCCATCGCCTCGGGGGTGATCTGGATGACGCCGCCCTGATCGGCGCGGACCTTGTGCAGGTACTCCTCGATCTCCCGGCGCGCCGCGGGATCCATGAAGCGGAGCAGCCGGTCGGTGAAGCGGCTGAGCAGACGGTGGTCACCGGTCACCGCGCGATCCAGATCGCCGACGCCGCCGATGACGCGGGACAGGAGGTCGAGTGAGGGGCCCGTCATCGCGAGCGACACCACCGTGAGCAGGCTCAGCGCGTACAGGAGGCGGGTCCCGGCGACGGTCGAGAAGTAGGTGGCGAGCGGGGTCCCGTAATGTGGGGTGTTGATCGACAGCGCCGAGCGCACCCGCGTGCGCCAGGCGAGGCGCGCGGGGGCGATGCCCAGCGTCGCGTTCGGTGAGAGCAGGAGTCGCAGGTCGAGCCCCCCGGTCGAGTGCCCCACGAGGTGGATGGGCAGCTCGTCACCGGTGGCGGTCTGCTCGATGGTCCGGGCGAGGATGCGGGCGCGGTGGCGGATCGACGCGGTGGGCGAGCACGGCACGATCTCGATCAGCGCCAGGGCGCCGACGCGCTGGAAGCGAGCCGCTAGCGCCGCGCGCACATGGTGAAAATACTCGACCCCCGCGAGGCGCCCGAAGCCGAACATCCCCGGTACGAGGTAAACGCGATGCGCGCCGATGACGGCGGGGTTCGGGAGGGAGGGCGTCGGGGGCAAGCGGTCCCGCCGCCGAAGATACGCGATCCTGGCGTGCGGCGCGCGGGGCGGGGGCCCTCACCGGGCGTAGGTGACGTCGATCTCCCGCTCCAGATCGAAGCGGAGCTCCCCGCGGTCTATCTCCGGGGACTCGAATTGCGCCACGCGGACACGGTGGACGCCCAGCCAGCCGCTGCCGGCGCGCGGCAGGGAGGCGGCCGGGACGGTTGCGGCGCCCGCCTCGTCGGGGAAAACGCAGGTGGTGACACCGCCTTCGTCGAGGGCGAGGTCGACCACCAGGAGATCCCCGGGCGCCCCGACGTCCCAGGAGAGGTCGAGCGGGGCGCCCGTGCGCACCTCGGTCACCTCTTGGAGCGGCGCCCCCCCGAGCCGCAGTCCCGAGAGCGTCCCCGGCGCGGCGGCGGACACCCGGAACGGCGGCAAGGCGTCTCCGCCCGTGGTCGCCAGATCGTAGGTCACCCCGGGCGGGAGCGGATCCACGCTGCCGTCGCGGGTGGTGTAGAGCACGCCCGACAGCAGATCACTCACGGTGGGGAACGCGCGAGGGGCGAGCGTGGTCCGCGCCTCGCCCGCCGTGATCACCACGTCCCCCGCGTCGAGGAAATCGACAGGGTCGAGGGGCGTGTCAGGGACGCTGGCGGTGGCGTCGGGCGCTCCCGCGCAGCTCCCGGTTGGGGGCAGGTCGAGCCCCCAGCCGACGAGATCGAGCACCGCCTCCGCGTCCGCCGACGCAGGGATCCGCGCGAAGCCCGCCATCGCTGTGGCTTGCGGGTCGGCTTCGTCCCCGGTCGAGTCGATCTGGATGAGCGCTCGCGTGGTGCCGGTGTCAACGTCGGCCGTCGGGTCGACGTCGGGACCGAGGCAGCCGGAGAGCACGAGGCCCACCGCGCACGCCGAGGCGGAGAGCCCCGCGCCGAGCTGTCCAGGAAATAGTCTCACGGCTCGGGACGATCGTAGGCGTTGGGCGGAGCGCGGGCAAGCCGTCGCCCTGGACCGGACCCGGGGTCGGTCCCTTGCGGAGGTGCTTCGCGAAGCCCGACGAGCCCCGTCCGCCGCCGAATTCCCGGGCGTTCGTCGCGCCGCTCAGTCGAATCGGCCCACGAGCACGGCCGCCGGGGTGAGGGTGAACGCGCCGATCAGATGGCTCTCGCCGCCCTCGATGGCCGCCGGCCCGCCGCTGGCCGGTGCGGGGACGTTCCAACGGCCCGAGCCCCACGTGGTCCCGACGTCGAGCTCCAGGGCCACCCACAGCGGGCGGACTCCGATCATCGCCCCCAGCACGCCGTCGATCCAGAGCCGGCGGGCGTGGACCGTCGTCTCGAGGGCGCTCGCTTCGTCGGCGCCGAGCAACAGCTCGGCCCGCAACGCCTCCACCCCCGGCCGAAGCCCGGCCCACAGGGAAACCACGTTTGCGCTGCTCCGGTACCCGATCAGGACGGGGAGATCGAGGGCGACGCTCGCCAGCCCGCGATCCCTCACGCCGTCGATGGCGCCGTGGATCTCGAGCGCATCCGCCGGAGCACCGAGCTGGCTGCTCAACCCGAGGCCGAGGCTGAGCGCCGTCGAGTCGCCGGCGAAGGCGCGGCGCCCGTCGAGGCGCAGCGTCCGTCCCGACGACACGAGCCCGATCTCATGGCCCTCGCCCAGCCCGACGCGCGCTCCGACCCACGGCGCCAGACCGGGGGCGGCGGTGGTCTGGGCGACGGCGCCGCGGAGCACGAGCGGGATCTCTTCGGCGGTGACGTCGTCGCGCGCGGCCCTCGACGCGGCGTCCATCGCCGTGTCCGCCTCGCCGAGCGCGAAGCGCTGGCTCGTCCCCGCTCCGACCGTCACCGCGCCGCGGGGCAGCGGGTGCGCGGGGTGGAGCAGCGGCGTGCCCCCGGCGCAGGCGAGCGGCGAGAGGGACGCCGCCATTGCCAGCGCCCTGCGGCGCCGCCCGACGATCCCGCGGAGGCTCGGTCCCGGAGGCATGCGACGCGATCCTCGCGCGCCCCCGCGGGCGAGCTCAACCCTCCTTGGTCTTGCGGAACAGGGACGGGAAATCGTTCGCGGCGGCGCGCCGCTTGAGCTCCTCGTCGTTGGGGTGCAGGCGGAGGGCACGCTCGAGGAGCGTGGCCTCGGACTCCCGACGCTGGGGGTCGGGCAGACAGCACTCCACCGGACACACGGCCTGGCAGGCCTCCTGGTCGTAGAAGCCCACGCACTCCGTGCACAGATCGGGGTCGATGACGTAAATGTCGTCGCCCTCGGTGATCGCCGAGTTGGGGCATTCGGGCTCGCAGGCCCCGCAATTGATGCATTCGTCGGTGATGTGGGTGGCCATGGACGGGTGGCTCCCTCGGCAGAAAAGCGACGCCACGGAACCTTAGTCGCCCGCGGGCACCTGTCAAACCCGTCGGCCCCTCGGGACGGGGGTGGATGGGGCGGCCGGGCCGGGCTAATAGACCCCGCGATGAGATTGGTGCACTGCTGCCTCGGGCTTGGCCTCGCGCTGGTCGCCCTCGGCTGCCGTCCGAAGATCGGCGACGACTGCGACATGCCCGCGGACTGCTCGCAGACCGGCGACCGGCTCTGCGACACCACCCAGCCGGACGGCTATTGCACCATCTTCAACTGCGACGCCGGCAGCTGTCCCGACGAGGCGGTCTGTATCGGCTTCAGCTCCGTGCTCTCCTCCATCGCCGGTGACGAGGGGGGGAGCACCTGGGCCTGCGCTGACCCGCAGAGCGGCTCCCGCTTCCAGCGCAACTTCTGCATGCGGTCCTGCGATTCCGACTCGGACTGCCGGAACGGGTATCGCTGCCTCGATCTCGGGGCGCCCGGCAACGCCTTCGGCTCCGTGCTGATCGAGACCTCGCGCAGGAGGAACGGCAGGGTCTGCGCGGTGCCGATGACGAGCGCCGACCGCGCGGTCGCCGCCGACGGGATCCCCGGGATCTGCGAGGGCAACCCCGCGGACGCGCCCGGCGGCGCCTCGAGCTTCGAGGTCCCGTCGAGCGGCGTCTCCGGCGGCGGCGCTGCGGGTAGCGGCACGGCGGGCAGCGCGGCTGACGGTGGTGTGGCTGGCGGTGGCGCTGCGGGCAGCGGCACGGCGGGCAGCGGCACGGCGGGCAGCGGCACGGCGGGCAGCG
>CAYZQO010000008.1:31680-97489 GCA_964480725.1 uncultured Polyangiaceae bacterium
GCGGGCAGCGGCACGGCGGGCAGCGGCACGGCGGGCAGCGGCACGGCGGGCAGCGCGGCGAATGGCGGCGTGGTTGGCGGCGGCGTGGCTGGCGGCGGATTGGCTGGCGGCGGCGGGACTGCCGGCAGCGGCATCGCGGGCGACGGTGGCGTGGCGGCGGCGCTCGGGGGCGCACCCGGAGGCGGTGGCGCCGGAGGGATCGCGGGCGCGACGGGCGGCTGACGGCGCGGTCGGCGGCGCCGTTCGATCCACCGCGTCACACGCCGCGGCAGTAGCCGCGGAGCTCGCTCGGGAGGTCGGTGCCGCCGCGGGCGCCGGTGGGCGCGTCCACGGCGCTGTGGGTGTGCCAGAAGAGGACGGTACCCCGGCTCAGGGTCGCGGCCCCGTCGCGGATCGCCGCGAAGGACTTGGCCGTGTAGGTCGCGTCGAGGCGAAGACCGTGGTCAGCGGCGATCCTAGTCGCGCGCTCACCGGCGCTCGTCGGCAGGCCGTAGCCCGCGCCGAGCTGGCGCCCCTCGATCCGGACGCGGTCGTGGCGCGGGGGTGGCAGCGTGACGCCACGTTCGGACAGCCAGGCGCGGGTGGCGGCGAGCTCGGCGCGGAAGCGCTCCTCCGTCGAGGTGGGGACGTTCGACACCCGCACCGCGACCACGGTCGTCGCGAGGGGCGTGAGCTCGAGCCCGAGCGCGAGTCCCACCGCCGTGCCCATGGTGCCCAGGGCGACCACGATCGCGTCCGGCGCCGGCAGCTCCGCCGCCTCGACCTGGGCCGCGAGCTCCAGTGCGGCGCTGACGTGGGCGAGGTTGCCGAGCGGCGAGGTCCCCCCGACGGGGATCACGTAGGGCGCCGGCTCTTGCGCGAGCAGCCGCCGCGTCGCGCTGGCGACCCCCGCGGGGCCGCCGACCAGCTCGAGCGTCGCCCCCTGGTGGTGATCGGCGAGCAGCGCCTCGCAGGTTGCTCGAGAGCGCGTGCCGTGCATCAGGAGCAGGGTGCAGTCGAGGCCGAGCTCGCGCGCGTGGACCGCGGTCGCGACCGCGTGGTGCGAGCCGACGGCGCCGGAGGTCACCACTGCGCGGCTACCCCGGTGCAGCGCCTCGCCGAGGAAGAGCTCGAGCTTGCGCACCTTCCCGCCCCCGTAGCGGGTGGCGGTGCGGTCGTCGTGCTTGACGTAAAGGCGTGGCACGCCGATAGCCGCGCCGAGGTCCGCCGCGTGGGAGACCGGGGTCGGAAGCGTCGCGAGGCAACGAGGGTGAAGGTGCGCGGCGAGCTCCGGGTACCGGGCGAGCAGGGGACTGAGCGGTCCATTGGCGGGCGACGGGTGCGAGGGCGGCGGTGGGGAGCCGGGCGGCGGGCTGGCGGCGGGCGCCGTGGGAACGCCGCGGTCACCGACCGGCGCTCCCACGGCAGGGGGGACCGCCCCGCGCTCCGCGCCGCGCGGGGGCGTGCAGCCACCCAGGGCGATCGCCGCCGCGCCGCGGAGCAGCGCGCGGCGGTGGAGGCGCGGTGCGGGCGGGTGCGAAGTCGCCAATGAGATGGGTCAACGCCGCCGCGCCCGCGGCGATTCCGCGCGCCGTTCGACGCGGCGTCCTCGACCGGCGGGCGCCGGTCACGATGGCGGGTGCGGCGCCGGCCTCGCGGCTGGTGAGGGCCCGCCGATCGTCTATACTCCGTCGCCCTCGCCCTCGCCCTGGTGCTTCGACCTTGTTTGCGCTCTCCCCGCTCCCCCGGACGCTGCCCGCCGCGCTGCGTGACGCCCGGGCGGCGAAGGCGGAGGTGAGGCGCTCGGCGCTGCGCGATCTCGTGCGCCACGCCGACGGTGAGCGAAGACCGGAGGTCATCGCGTGCCTCGCGGGGGTGCTCACCGACGACGCCGAGCCGACGGTCCGCGCCGACGCGGCCGTCGCGCTCGCCGACGCGGCTGCCGGCGAGGCCGTCGCCGCGCTCCTGGTGGCGACGGAGGACGCGCACCTGCGTGTGCGCCAGCTCGCGCTGGTGGGGCTCGGGGAGCTCGCCGAGCCCGGCGATCCCGCCGTGCTCGCCGCGCTCGAGGCCGCCCTCCACCACGAGGCGCCCGCGCTGCGCTACCAGGCGCTGATCGGGCTCATCCGGCTGACGGAGGGGGACGTGGGCGATCTCATCCTCGCGGGGACTCGCGATCCGGACGCGACCGTCCGCCACCTGGCCGTGCGCCTCCTGGAGGAGCGCCTCACCGCCGCCGGCGAACGCGGGTCCCCCTCGGCCGCGCTGGAGTTGCCCGCTGGCGCTGCGCCCCGGCTCCGTGCCCTCTTGCGCGACGACGCGCCGCGAGTGCGGCTCGCGGCCGCGATCCTCCTCGCCCGCACCGGGGACGAGGCCGGGCGAGCGATGATCGTCGAGGCGGTCAACGCGGCGAGCGGATCGTTCGAGGCGGACGACGAGCAGGCCGCCGTCGAGCTCGCGGGGACGTTACGGCTGGAGGGCGCCCGGCGCGGGCTCACGCGGCGGGCGTTCGGGTGGCTCGGGTTCTCCTTCGATCCGAGCGCCTTCCCCGCGCGCATCGCGCTCGCCCGGTGCGGCGACCCGCGCGCGGTCGGCGCCATCCTGCGTGGCCTCGACGCGCGCTCGCGCAACGCGCGAACCTTGGCGGCGCTGGCCGCCGGGCAAGCGCGGCTGGAGGCGGCCCGGTCGCTCCTGCGCGCGATGCAGGGCGCTCCGGAGCGCGCCGACCCTGCCGTCGTTGCGGAGGCGCTGGCCGAGCTCGACGCGGCCGACGAATGAGGCCGGGACCCCGGTCCGTTCACGCGGTGGGCGGAGGCCCGGGGCGCCGGCAGAGGCCGCGCACCGCGCTCCGCAGCGCGTGCGGATCGAACGGTTTCTCCAGCACGGGGTTGGCGACGGAGGCGAGGAAGTTCCGCGCTGCCGACATCGACGCCCCGGCGGTGACGAAGATCATGCGCTCCTCCTGGCCAGGTCGCTCGACCTGGAGGGCCGCGTAGAGCTCCCAGCCGCTTCGCCGCGGCATTACGAGATCGCACACGATCGCGTCGAAGCGCTGCCGTCGGCAGCACTCCAGGGCCTCGTCCCCGTCCAGCGCCTGGGTCACCAGGTACCCGCGCAGGAGGCGCTCGATCGCGTCGGCGACCGGCCGCTCGTCGTCCACGACGAGCACCCGCCCCTGTCCGCCGCGGCTGCTGACCTGCGGGGCAGGGGACAGCGGGCTGGCGGTGTCCGTGGCCGCCGGCAGCTGGACGCGGAAGGTGGAGCCGGCGCCCAGCCGGGACTCGAGCACGATCTCCCCGCCGAGCTCGCGGACGATCCGGGCGCAGATCGCGAGCCCGAGCCCCGTGCCCTGACCGGGCGGCTTGGTGGTGAAGAAGGGCTCGAAGACGCGGCTCCGGAGCTCCTCGGGAATCCCGCAGCCGGTGTCGGCGATCGAGATCAGGACCTCGCCGCGGTCGCTGGTGCCGGTGGTGACCGTGACCTGGTTCTGCTCGGCGGCGCCGCGGGGGATCGCCTGCGCGGCGTTCACGAGCAGGTTCAGCAGCACCTGCCCGAGGCGCGCCGCGGAGCCTCGAACGGGAGGGACGGGCAGGATGTGCTCCACCACCCGGGCGCGGTGGCGGAGCTCGGTGCTGGCCACGCGGAGGGCGGAGCGCAGCACGGGCTCGACCTCGATGTTTGCGACCTCGTCGAGCGCGCCGCCGAAGGCCTTCAACTCGTTCACGATCTGACTCGCGCGGCGGGCGCCGTCGCGGGTGTCGGCGAGGATGCGGAGCGCCTCGCTGGCGCGCCGCGGTTCGGCGGCCCCGCTGAGCAGGTCGCGCAGCTCGTCGCGGAGGAAGTCGAGGTTGAACAGTACGAAGGTGAGCGGGTTGTTGATCTCGTGGCCCACGCTGGCGGCGACGGTGCCCAGCGAGGCGAGGCGATTCATCAGCAGCATCCGGTCGTCAAACCGTGGCTCGCCGGTGAGGTCTCGCGCGAGGACGAACTCGGTCGCGTGATCCTCGGCAGCAGGGTCCGGGATCCGCGTGAGCTCGAGGAGCCGGTGGGCGCGGTCTTCCCCCAGGACGCGCACGGAGACGGGCTCTCCGGTCGCGGCCTCGAACCGTGGGCGATCGTCGGCGTCGAGGCGGGCGCCGAACGGCGCGCCGAGAACGGCCTCGCCCGGGGGTGAGCCGAGCAGCTGCAGAAACGAGGGATTGGCGGCGGTGAGGCGACCGGCGCGGAGGGTGGCGACCCCGATCCGGGAACGATCGATCAGCGCGTCGAGCGTCCGCGCGCGCGCCGCCGTCGAGCGGAGCCCGCGCCGCACGGTCGCGCTCGCGATGAACAAGACCGGCTCGAGGAAGGCGATGATCAAGGGCGCGTGCGTTCGGGTCGCGCCGTCGAGCTGCGGGTGGGTCATCGCGAGGAGCGTGACCCCCAGCAGAGTCGCCACCGCCACCAACCCGGCCGCCGCGAGGGGCAGGAGCAGGCCGCCGATGCCGACCCCGACCAGGGAGAGGGTGAGGGCGACCACGATGGCCGGCGGAGAGGTCTCGAGGCCGCCGACCAGGCAGGGGCCGGCGGTGCCGGTGATCACGAGGAGCACCGCGCCCCACTCGAACCAGCGGGTGCGGGCGAGCACGTAGCTTGGCGCGGCGGCGGCGAGGAACGCGAGCGGCGCGGCGCCCTCGAGCCAGGAGGCGGGCGGCGCGACGAGAACCGCGCGGAGGACGCCGTGCGTGAAGATGGCGGGGATCATCCCGAGCGCGATCCCGGCCAGGATCCGGGCGCGGGCCTGTCGGAACAGGTCCGTGACGGACGGTGCGGGACGGGTCAGCCTCTCCCACCAGCGCAGCAGTCGCCAGGCGGGGGCCGGTGAGCTCGTGGGGGGCAGGGAGGGCACGGCGGCGCGGTCCTTCGCGCGCTAGAGCGCGACCCCGAGCGAGGCGAGCAGCGTGCGCCCCGACTGCTCGATGGAACGGCCCGCCAGGTCCCCGCTGACGGGGAGGCGGTAGCGCCAGTCGAAGAGGTTATAGACCCCCACGGCGTACTCGATCCCGAGCGTCTCCTCGTGACCGGTGAGCACCACGTCCCAGAGGGCGTAGGGGTCCGTCCGGCGCTGCGGGGCCTCGGCCACCGACTCGAGGCGATCCCACCGCCCGGACTCGACGGTGAGGCGGCTCGCTAGCGTGAGTCGGCGCGCGAGCACGGGTGCGGCGCCCTTGAGCGTGCCCGCGTGGGTCGGGACGTTGGCCACGCGCCGGAGGTCCGGGTCAGCGCGGAGCGCCAGCAGGTCGGTGGACGAGGCGCTGGCGATGAAGCGCGCGGCCGTGACGCTGTAGCCGACCAGGCCCATGAACCCCTGCCGCCAGTCGCGCCGGAGCGAGAGCTCGCCCCCCCCGGTGACCAGTGGGGAGGCGGTGTGGCGAAAGTGGAGGGGATCGGCGGCGTTCCCGGCTCCAGCCGTGTCGATGAGGTCGGTGATGGCGCTGGCGTGGGCGGCGCCGGTCAGGGACAGCGTCGGGCTGAAGCGGTGGGTGTGCTCGAGCTCGGCGGCGTAGATCGTCTCCGGGTGGAGCGGCTCGGGGGGCACGATCTGGGTTGCTCCGCCGTCGTTGTACTCCTGCTCGTACACGCTTGGCGCTCGGAAGGCCTTGCCGAAGAGGACCTTGGTGTTCCCGGCCGGGTAGGGCCGCACGATCACCGCCGCGCGCGGGTTCACCGAGGAGCCCCAGCTCGAGTAGGCGTCCAGCCGCGCGCCCCCCGAGACGCGCACGGCCTCGGTCAGATCGGCGTCGATCACGGCGTACCCGGCGCCAACGGTGAAGTTTGCGGCGCCGCTGCCCGTAAGATCGAGGTAGTTGCCGTTCTGGTCCCAGCCGCGCTCCTCGACCTGAAAGTGTCGCTGGACCTCGCCGCCCACGGTGATGCGGAGGGCATCGTTCGGCTGGTAACGCAGGCGGTGCTCCGTCCCGAGCCAGCGGCCCACGAACTCGTCGAACTGGTACCCGCCGTCCTCGGGGGCGCGGACGTAGGTGCCGAGGAAGTCGTAGTGGTTGAGGTACAGCCGCGATACCAGCGTCATCCGGTCGCTGAGGGTCGGCTCGGCGCGGAGCTCGATCAGGCCGCGCGTGTCCCGGTTCTGGTTGTCCGCCTCGCCGAAGAGGGTTTCGTAGTGCGCCGGCAGCGTCTTGCGGTGTCGGTTCACCAGCCAGTGGGCGGACAGCCAGCGCCAGCGAAGGCTGCCTCGCGCGGTGGTCGCCTCGAAGCCGTCGACATCGTTCGCGTGCCCGGGCGGGGCGCCGGGCGGCGATACTGCGGCGTACTCCGGGAAGTAGTAGTCTCGGCCGGCGCCGCGCGCCGCTCCCACCGCGAGCCAGAGCGAACCCTGTTCACCGAGGCGCGCGTCGCCGCGGACCCGTGCGCGCGCGACGCCGTCGAGCGCGGTGCCGACCTCGCCCTCGACGCCCGTCCGCTCCACGTCG
This sequence comes from uncultured Polyangiaceae bacterium, assembly GCA_964480725.1. GTDB lineage: Bacteria > Myxococcota_A > Polyangia > Polyangiales > Polyangiaceae > JAFGBI01. Next base: position 38,130 of record CAYZQO010000008.1, read on the forward strand.
CGGGTGACCACGTTGATGACGCCCGAGAACGCGCCGGTGCCGTAGACGGCCGAGCCGGGGCCGCGCACGACCTCGATCCGATCGACGTCCCCGAGATCGGTCATGGCGTCGTAACCGACGAACGAGGCGCCGACCCAATCGTCGTTGGTCGGCGTGCCGTCCTGGAGCACGAGCACCCGGTTGCCGTAGCTGCCGAGGCGCCCGAGGCCACGGAAGCCGAGCGTCACGTAGGCGCGATCGTCCCACAGGTAGACGCCCCGCGTCCCCCGCAGCGCCTCGGCGAGGGTGGGGTAGGCGAACGCCTCCAGCTCCGCCCGCGGGATGATGGTGACCGAGCTCGGTGCGCGGGCGGATTCCTCGGCGACCCGGGACGCCGCCTCGACTTCCTCCTTGGGGACCAGCGAGAGCTCGACGCGGTGCCGGATCGACTCCGTTACGGTCACGATCCGCTCCACCGGCTCGAACCCCGGGCTCGAGACGCGCAGCGCATGCTCGCCGAGCGAAAGCGTCACCACCGCGGGTGTGAACCCCTGGGGCGCGCTGTCGACCTCTACCAGCGCGCCCGGCTCGTCGGTGCTCACCATCACCGTCCCGGTGCGCAGCGCGAGCTCCGGCTGCACCGACGTCGTCTGGCGCGCGACGACCTCGACCGAGAGCTCGAGGTCGCGGTACCCGGGTCGAGAGAGATACACTGGGTGTTTCCCGGGCGGGACCGCCACGGTGCAGGGCGTCACGCAGGCGACGGCGCCTCGCGGCTCGTCGAGCCGCACCGTGGCGCCCTCGGTGCCCGCGACGCGGAGCGAGCCGAGGAGCTGCCGAAGCTCCAGCTGCACCGAGGTCGCCTCGCCCCGCCCGACCTCGACCGTCGCCGCCGCTGGCTCGTGGCCGGGCAGTTCGGCGAGCACCCGGTACGTCCCCGGGGCCAGCCCGAGTCGCCGTGGGGATTGCCCGCGCGGCCCGAGGTCGCGACGATCGACGTAGATCGTCGCGTCTGGCGGCGTCGTCTGCACGTCCACCACCGCCACCTCGGTCGAAACCCGAGCGAGCGCGGCCTCGATGCTCGCCCGCTCGTCGGGAGCGGTTTCGCCCTCGAGCGACAGATCGTAGTACCGGTATGCGGCCGGAAATTCGCCGAGGCTCTCGTAGGTGCGCGCGAGGTTGTAGAGGACGTTGTGGTTCGGCGCGAGCCGGTTCGAGGCGTGGAAATGGACCAGCGCGGTGGGGAAGTCCTGGCGCTGGTACGCCGCTGCGGCGAGGCGAAAGTGCAGATCGGCCTCGTCCGCGGTGTCGTCCGCGTGCGCGGGCGGCGCCGCCACGAGGAGCAGGAGGGATGAAGCCAGGAGCGCGAACCGGACGGGACGGGCCATCGCGGGGGCTCAGCGCTCGAGGCGGATGTCGAGGACGGGCGCGTCGCCCGCGTCGGCGCTGCCGCGGGGCCGGGGCGCGGCAGCGGGCGCCCGCGCCGCGCCCGTGGTCGCTGCCGGACCGCGGGCCCCCCCCGCGGTCGGTGAAGCCGAGGGCGGTCCCGGTGGTACCGATGACGCCTCCGGCAGCGGCCGGGACGCGGGCGCTCGCGCCGGCGCCGCTGTGGCCGGTGAGGCTGCCGGCGCGCTCGCCGTCGGGACCGGCTCAGGGGAGGGGCCGCGGCGGAGCGCGAGCGTCACCAGCAGGACCAGAACCGCCACCACCAGGCCCGCCAGGAGCAGGGGCGTCGAGCGGGAGCGGGACGGCGCCGGCTCGGGCGCGATGGCCTCGTCTTGCGTCGGCGAGGCGAGCGTCGCCGACGAAGTGGGGGAACTCAGCCGCTCGCGCTCCCCGGAGAGCAGGGTGTCGTCCGGCGCCCTGGGCGACGCGCTCGGCGACGCGCTCGGCGTGGCGACCGCCTCCCGGTGCCCTGCCAGTGCTGCGGTGGGGGGGCAGCGCTTGAGCTCGACCGGGCGGTGACCGAAGGGTGCCAGGGCGTCGCCGAGCTCGCACACGGTCTGGAAGCGTCGGGCCGGATCCTTCTCGAGGCAGCGCTGGACGATCGCCGCCAGCGTCGCCGGGACGTCGGGCCTGATCTGCTGCAGCGGGGTCGGAGCGTCCGCGGCGATGGCGGCGCAGACCGCGGGCAGCGTGTCGGCGACGAACGCCTGCTTCCCGGACAGGAGCTCGTAGAGGATGAGCCCCAGCGACCAGATGTCCACACGAACGTCGACGTGCTTGGCGTCGCGGATCTGTTCCGGCGCCATGTACGCGGGGGAGCCGATCACCGAGCGGGTCGAGGTGAGGTCGACCCGAGAGGCCGGATCCTCCGGGTCGGGCCGGGTCTTCGAGATGCCGAAGTCGAGCACCTTGATCAACGGCGTCCCGTCACTGCGTTGCGTCAAGAAGAGGTTTGACGGCTTCAGATCCCGGTGCACGATGCCGAGGGAGTGCGCCTCGGCGATCGCGTCGCAGGTCTGCAGCACGAAGTCCGCGGCCTCCGCGATCGGCAGCGGGCCCGCGGTCGCCAGGTGCGCGGAGAGATCCCTGCCGCGCAGGAGCTCCATCACCATGAACGCGGCGCCGCTCGGGAGCATGCCGAGGTCGTGGATGCGCACCACGTGGTCGCTGGCGAGCCCGGCGGCAGCGCGCCCCTCGCGGAGGAAGCGCGCGGTCGCCTCGGTGCGCGTCGCCTCGGACGCGTGCAGGACCTTGATGGCGACCCGCTGCCCGAGCTGCAGGTGCCGCGCGGCGAGCACCACGCCCATACCCCCCCGGCCGACGACCTCTTCGATCCGGTACTTGCCATCGATCACGTCGCCTGCCCCGGGGACTGGCGAGAGCTCGCTGGGCGGCGTGTTGGCGAAGGGGGTCATCCGTGCCGGCGACTCTCCCCGAGCCGCGCTCCGAAGACGAATGTTACCGGGCGACCGGATCGCGCGCGACGGAGTTCGACGCAGTCGTCGGTAGCGCCCTGGGATCGAGCCCGTCGGCCCGCGAAGGGGCGCGGCCCCCTGCCGTCGCGGAGGCTACGGTCGAACGGGGTAGCTGACCGTGAACGACGGCTTGGCGAAGGGGACGACCCGGGCGCCCTTGAACGCGGACTCGATGCAGGAGCCCGCGGGCGTCCCCGCGGCCGGTCCGCTGACCGCGACGCTCGAGACGGTGCCGTCCGAGCTGAACGTGATCACGGCGACTGACGGCTCGGTGTGGCCGGTGACGCAGCGCTTTGCCTGGCCGAGGCCGGGCGCGAGGGCAGCGATGGCCTCGCCAGTGGTCGGCGCGAGCGGCGTCGAGCGCCCCTCGGCGTGCTGGAGCTTGGTGTCGAACTCGTCCGGCTCGGCGGGGGCAGCGCTGGCGACTGCGGTCCCGACGGCCAGCCGCGGCGCCGTCGCAGCGCCCGCGCTCGGTCGACTCGGGCGCGGGGCGGTCCCCGGGCTCGCCCGGTCCGCGTTTGCCGGCAGGTCCTCCAGCCGCGCCACCGGCTCCTCGTCGGCCGCGGGACTCGTCGCGGGCGGGCTCGGCTTGGCGCTGCTGGCCGCGACCACGACCGGCTCGACGCTCTTGGGGGGCGAACGCCGCACCACCTGCACCAGCACGAGGATGGACGCCGCGGCCGCCAGCATGCCCATGGCAGCGAACAGGGTGCTCATGCCGAGGCGATCGCGCCGCGCCGGTAGGCTGGGCTGGCTGCTTCGATCGCCGCTCCGCGCCTCCGCGGTCCGCGCGACCTGATCGGCGAACTCCCCGCGCGACCGGGCCCGCGCGACGTGGTCGAGGCTCTGCCGGGCAACCTCGAGGCGCCGCTCGCGATCGGACTCGGCGACGCGGGAGCGCGCGAGCTGGGCGAGGCTCCGCTCCGCCGTCGCCGTCGGCAAGGGTCGAGGGGTGGCCGCGGCCGCGAGCCGCGGCGAGGAACATCGGTCCGCGGCGAACACCTCGGGCTCGTCGGCCTCGCGGGGCAGGGGCTCCGCGAGGAGCGCGGCGTCGTCGAGCTTGGGCGCGTCGGTCCCCGGGGTCGAGGCGTCGGCGCCCGCACCCTCCCGGGCCACGGCCTCGGCGGCGCCGCGGAGGCGCGCCGCGATCGCGGCGGCGGACGCTGCCCAGGCCTCGTCGCTCCGCTCGGGGACCGGCCAGGCGGTGAGGAGGGCCTCGACGGCCGCCGGGAGCTCGGCAGGGTCGCGCTGGGTCATGACGGATCCGACCACCCTTCAGCGTAGCCGCGCCGCTCCAGTGACGCACGGAGCTTCTTTCGCGCCTCGTGGATGCGCCAGGCGATGGTCCCCTCGGGGGCCCCCAGGATCGCCGCCGCCTCGGCGTGGCTGAGCCCGTCCACGCACACCAGCACGAGCGTCGTCCGCAGCGTCTCGCTGAGCTCGTCGAGCGCCGCCTCGAGGGCCGTCGCGAGCTCCCGATCGGCGCTGCGTGCTGCCGGATCGGCGTGGGAGGGGCGCCGCTCGACCAGGTCGGCGGCGACCTTGGGATCGTCGGTGGTGGTCGCCACCCGCCGCGCCTTGCGGGCGCGGATCGTGTTCAGCGAGAGGTTGACGGCGATGCGGTACATCCAGGTGAACGGCTCGCAACGGCCGTCGAAGCGCGCGAGCGCGCCGTAGGCGCGGACGAAGGTGTCTTGGGTCACGTCTTCGGCTTCCGCGGCGTTGCGCAGCAGGTGGACAGCGAGCCGATAGATGCGGCGCTGGTGCCGTTGGACCAGGGCGGAGAACGCCTCCGCGTCGCCCTCTCGGGCTGCATCCACGAGCTCGCGGTCGCTCCGGTTCGCCATCCAGGTTCGCGCGAGGCGGCACGGCCAGGGGATGCCGAGGCCGGTCGCGGCAAGGCACGATAGTTCAACACACCTGGATCGGACAACGCGGGGGCCGTGTCCCTTGGGCCGCCCGCGCCCGGACCCCGCCCGGCGCCGCGGCGCCAGGGAGAATTGCCAACGAAGACGGGCAGTCCGGTGACCTCGCGGCCCACCTCTCTCGGAGCCGACCGGGCCCCGGACCGGGCCGCTCGCCGGTCGCCCTCGCGCCGCCGCCCGGTCGTCCCTCGGGGCCGATCACTCCTCGGGCTTGGACTGCCCGAGCTTCTTGGCGAGCAGATCCCCGAGGGTGCCGAAGCTCGACTCCGCCTTGAGCTTCTTGCGGTATTCGGCGTGGGCGCGGCGCTCTTCGTCTTCCTTGAGGCCACGGACGCTCAGCTTGGGCTCCCCGCGGCGGGGATCCACGTCGAGCACCTTCACCTCGAGCACCGTCCCCTGCTTGAAGTGCTTGCGCAGATCGGTGCCGCGGGGAGTCCCGGTCTGTCCCGCGGGCAGGAAGCCGCGGGCGCCGCGGCCGGTCATGCCGAGGACGCGGCAGATCACGCCCGAGCTCTCCACCTTGACCACCTCGACGCGGATGTTGCTCCCGCGGGTCACCCGCTGCTGTGGCTCGTCGGCGCGCTCGGGCGGTGGCGCGAGGTGGAGCGACATCTTCTTGGCCTGCTGATCGAAGTGGCGGATGACCACCTCGATGTCTTGGCCCACCTTGAGCACCTCGCTCGGGTGGTCGATGTGGTCGAACGAGAGATCCGCGACGTGCAGGAGCCCCTCGAGCCCCTCCTCGATCTCGACGAAGGCGCCGAACCCCTCGACGCGCGTCACCTTCCCCGTGATGCGCTGGCCCGAGGGGTACTTCTGGCGCGCCTCGGCCCAGGGGTCTTCGACCAGCGCCTTGCGGCTGAGCCAGATCTTCCCCTTCTCGTCGATCTTGGTGATCTTGACCTCGATCTCGGCGCCCGGCTTGAACAGCTCCAGGAGGTCGGGCCGCGGATCGTGGCTGGCCTCGGACACGTGCACGAGCCCCTCGAGGTGCTCGGCCTCCGGCAGCGCGACGAAGGCGCCCCACTCCACCACGGTGCGGACGATGCCCTTCATCACCTGGCCCTCGGTGAGCTGGGTGATCGCGATCTTGCGCCGCTCGTGGGCCTCGGCCTCCAGCATGGGGCGCCGCGTCACCACGACGTCGCGCCCCTGGCTCTTGTACTGCAGCACCTTGAAGTCGAGCCGCTGCCCGACCAGGCCCTGGAGGTTGGCCTGCGCGGGGTGCAGATCCATGCCGGAGGCGGGCGCGAACGCCCGCACGCCGCCGATATCCACCTCGACGCCACCCTTGACGGCGCCGATCACCAGCCCCTTGACGAAGGCCCCGTCCTTCTCGGCCTGCTCGAGCAGGGGTTTGGTTTCTTCCTCGCGCAGGGGCTTGCGCGTCAGCACCACCAGCCCGGCGCGGGCGCCGTCGTTGTGCACGCGCGCGACGAAGCGGTCGCCGACGCTCGGCACCAGATCGTCGGGGTCCATCTCGGAGCGGTCGAAGATCGCGAGGGCCTTGCCCACCAGATCGACCATCACCGCCTCGTCGAGCACGGCGGTGACCTTGCCGAAGACCTCCTCGCCCACGTGGAACGGCGCCCGATCGGTGGAGGGGCGCCGGGTGGAGCGCGGCGCCGGGTGCGCCCCCTCCGCCCCGTCCGGCGGGAGCGTCTTCTTCTTGCGGCGCTTGCGCTGGCGCTTCGGGCGTCCCTCGGCGCCGGCGCCAGGCCCCCCGCCGGCCGCCTCGTCGCCGGCCGCCTCGTCGCCGGCCGCCTCGTCGCCGGCCGTCTCGTCGCCGCCAGCTTCGTCGCCGGCTGCCTCGTCGCCGGCCGCGCTGTCGCCGCCGGTGTCGGCATCGGGCGTCGCGCCGCTCGCGGCGTCGCTCCCGTCCTCCACGGCCGCTTCGCCACCGTCTGGTGTCAACGGAGGTGGCGTCGCGTCGGGCGGCGTCGCGGCTGCGGCGGGGGATTCGGGGCTCGGGGTGACGTCGCTCCCCGTTGCGACGGCGCGAGGGAACTCGGCGTCGGCGGGCGGCGGATTGGGGGTGGGGTTCTCGGAGGACATGGCTGCCTATGGCGCGGACCCCGCCTATATCGCGCCTCGCGGCGCCTGCCAATCGACCCTTTCCCCGGGGTGCCGTGGCTCCGACCCCCTCCGCGCGTGACGACGCACGGCGTCGTCCTGCCGCCGGTCCTCGGCCGCGGGTTCACGCGCGGGCGCGGGCCGCGCTCAGCGGGTGACGGGCAGGTGTCGCTGCGCGCCGCCCGCGCGCTCGGCGGCGAGGCCCGTCGCCGTCGCGTTCACCTCGGCGACGCGAGCCAGCAGCGCGCGGGTCACCGCGGCGAGCGCCTGGGCGCTCGCGGCCTCGGGCTTCGCGTCCACCACCGGGTGCCCGGCGTCGCCGCACTCGCGCAGCGCGATGTCGAGCGGCACCTGGCCGAGCAGGGGCGCGCCGGCAAGGGCCGCGACCTTGGCGCCGCCGCCGCGGCCGAACAGCTCGTGGCGGGTGCCGTGCTCGCACACGAACCAGCTCTGGTTCTCGACGACGCCGAGGAGCGGGATGTGGACCTTCTTGCACATCGTCACCGCCTTGTAGACGTCCTGGATCGCGACCTCCTGCGGGGTGGTGACGATGACCGCCCCCGTGCTCGCCAGGTTCTGGGCCAGCGTCAGCACCACGTCGCCGGTCCCCGGCGGCAGATCGAGCAAGAGCAGGTCGAGCTCCCCCCAGGCGACGTCCTTGAGGAACTGGAGCAGCGCGCTGTGGAGCATCGGTCCCCGCCACGCCACGGCGGTGGTCGCGTCCTCGAGGAGGAACCCGATGCTCATCAGCTTGACCCCGTGGCGCTCCAGCGTCTCGATGCGCCCGTCCTCGCCGCCCGGGTGCTCCATGATTCCGAACATCGTCGGCACGCTGGGGCCGTAGATGTCCGCGTCGAGCAGGCCGACGCGGGCGCCCATCCGCGCGAGCTCGACCGCGAGGTTGGCGGCGACCGTGCTCTTGCCGACGCCGCCCTTGCCGCTCATCACCAAGACGACGTTCTTCACCCCCGGCACGGGGTCGTCCTGAGCGATGGCGCGAGCGGGGAGCGACAGGGCAGGGGTCGACATGGGGGCGTGAAGTAGAGCCCGGGTGGCGCCTTGTCAACGCGGGGCCTCGCGCTGCGGCGCGCCCCCGGCGCGGCCGGCGCCGGGGGCGCCACAAAAGCGCGACGGCGCGCCCGAGGGGGGCGCGCCGTCATCGCGGTCTTCGCTCGTTCCGCGATCAGCCGGAGGAGGCCTCGCCGCTCACCGACGCGCTCGCCTCGACGGAGACGCTCACGGAGGCGCTCGCCTCGGCCGACGCCTGGAGCTGCGCTGCGAAGTCCGCGCCGTACGAGGCGACGCACTTGACGCTCCCCGCAACCTCGGCAGCCACGCCACTGGCCCGCGCGACCACGTCGCCGGCCGCCTCGGCGACCAGCTTCGCCTGGGAGGCGACCTTGACCACTGCCCCGAAGTTGGCCTCGAGGGTGGCCGTCAGCTCGGCGTTGCCCTGGGCGACCACGGTGACCTGCGGCTTGGTGCAGGTGGCATTGAACTGTGCCTGGCCCTTGCAGCCCGCCTGGCAGTCGGCATCCACCTCGCAGGACGGCGCCTCGAGTTCGGCCTCGCACTTGGGCGCCGTCATCTCCACCGAGCACTCGCCCTTGCAGGTCAGGCTGGCGTCGCACTCGACGGTGGCGTCCGCCTCCAGCGCACAGGAGCCGGTGCAGGTGCCGGTGCACTTGGCGCTGCACTGGCCCGTGCAGGTGCCCTCGCAGGTGCCCTCGCACTCGCCGTCGGCGTTCTCGGCCGAGCAGGTGCCCTCGCAGGCGCCCTTGCAGGTGCCCTCGCAGGTGCCCTCGCAGGTGGCGCCGCAGGTGCCCTCGCAGGCAGCCGCCACGGACGCGGAGCCCTCGCAGGTGGCCTCGCCCGTGCACTCGCCGGAGCAGGTCCCGCTGAGCTCGCCGGGAGTGCAGCGCGCCTCGACGGTGCCCGGATCGCACTCGGCGTCCACGCTGCAGCTCGCCTCGCAGTCGAGCTGCGCGGAGGCCTCGATCTCGCACTTGGGCGCGACGTAGGCGATCTGGATGCTGCCCGTCACGCTGGCCTTGGCCTCGCCGATGGCGGTGGCGGCGAGATTGCAGGCCGCGCGCAGGTCATCGTCGCTCACGTCCGCGTCGGCCGGGTCCGGGGCGCCCTCGGCGCCGAGGTCGGTGGCCATGTTCGCGCACGCGACATAGAGCTCGGCCTTCATCGCGGCCGAGGCATCGACGAGCGCGTCGACCGAGGCCTGGAAGGCGTCGGCCTTGGCCTTGATGTCCGCCTGGCATCCGCCGGTCAGGCCGCCGCCGTCGTCGCTGCAGCCGCCGACCATCGGAGCGGTGAGCGCCGCCGCGATCACCGGTCCTGCGAAGAGCTTGAATCCACGGAATTTCGTCATGTAAGTGCTCCTTTTCCCCAACGTTCCAGTTCGTCCGTGCCAGGCTCGGACGGGTGTTCGACGAGGCCCAGGCCCCCTCGATGCAATCGGGGAGGCTGGCTCGCCGCGAAGCCTATTCGCCTTCGGGGGCCCTGGCCAGACTTTGCGTCCCGTCTCGGCCCGGGAACGGGACGGCCCTCGGGCCGAAGCTCGCTCCTGGCGTCCCGGGGCGGTCGCTCGGCGCCGCGCGACCGGGCGTCGCCCAGGACAGGGCTCAGCAGTCGCCCTCGGTGAGCACGCCCGTTCCGGCAGCGTTGGCCGAGCACGCGTTGGAGTACGTCACGCCGTCACAGCCGCAGACCGGGGCGTACTCGTCCTCACAGGCCTCCGGACGCGGCTGGCAGGTGGCGGACGCGTCGGCGGCGCCGCAGTGCTCGCCGGGCAAGTACGCGCAGTACTCGTCGGCGGTGCAGGTGTCGCCGACCCAGCCGCCGCAGACCACCGCCGCGACGACGCCGCCGCACTCGCCGGGCGCCAGCACGCTCACGCCCGCCGCCGCGGCGGCACATGCGTTGCCGTAGGTGCGCTCGTCGCAGCCGCAGACCGGCTGATAGATCTCCGCACAGGCGTCCGGCGCCGAGGTGCAGGCGCCCTCGCCCCCGCAGCTTCCCAGCGGGGTGTCGCAGAACTCGCCGCTGACGCAGTCGGCGTCGGAGGCGCAGGCCAGCGGCGGACAGGCGATGAGGGTGGAGACGACGCGTCCGTCCTCACACCCGCACTGGTTGCAGTCGCAGGCACAGGTGGCGCCGTCCGGATAGGTCCGATCGCCGACCTGGCACGCCGCGCCGACCCCCGAGCCACCTTCCCCGGCGGTGTCGGCGCCGCCAGTGCCGGCACCGCCCGCGGCGAACCCGCCCTCGCCGCCACTGTCCGAGCCGCCCGTGCCGACGCCACCTTCCCCGCCGTCTCCGTCCGGATCGCAGGCGACGTCGGTGGACGCGAGCACGCCGTCCTCGCACCAGCATTCGTTGCAGTCGCAGGTCCAGTGCTCTCCGTTCGCGTGGGTTTCCCCGGCGAAGGTGCAGGAGCCCCCGATGGGGGCGCCGTCGTCCTCGGTGCAGGCGCCGAGGACGAGGGAAGCGAGGCCGAGGCAGAGGAGGGAGAGCGTCTTCATGGTCGCACCGGGTAGGGAGGGTTGGGGGCGGGGAGGCTTCCGCTCCGCCTCGCCGATCCTGTCACCGCGCGGCCGCCCGCGCGAATCGCCGGGGCGCCGCACCCGCTGACCCACCGGTCGCGGGGACTGCCGCCGCGCTGGCCCGCGTCTCCCCTGCGTCGGCCGACTCAGCCGCCGAGGAGGGTGAACACCTCGGTGTTATCGATGACCGCCGCGGGGAGCGGGGCGCCAAAGACGAAGATCGGGACGTTGGCGCTGGTGTGGCCCGTGCTCGACCAGGTCGCCGCCGGGAGCTCCCCCGCCGCGGGGGTCGGCTCGTTCACGGTGAGCCCGACGCGTCGAACTCGGCCACGGTCGCGACGAGGGCGGCCATGTCGTGGGTGTGCCCCGCCTCGTCGATCCCCTCGTGATCGGCCAGGTCGTCTGCGGGCGCCACGGGATTTCCCGGGACGCTCCCCGCGCAGTCCCCGCGAGGACTCTCTTGGCCGCCCGCCTAGCCGCTTTGCCAGATCAGCGTCAACGTCGAGTCGCCATCACCACCGAGTTCGATGAGCGTCGCGCAGTCCTCGCTCGTCGCAGAAACCGGCACCTGGTCCCAAGACTCCGTGAAGGTGCCCGAGCCGCTGGCGCCGGCGCAGGGAGTCTCCCAGTTGAAGGGGATCGGGTAGGTTCCGGTCGCGCCGGTCTGCAGGACGGCGGGTCGTGTATCCCACCACGACTCGAATACGGAGATCTTCACGCAAGCGTTCGAAGGGACCGCCTTGCCCGTGTTGTAGGGCCCCAGATCCGTCGCCGTCGCCTCGTCGCAGTCGACCGACCCGCCGCCGCCGGATCCATCCCCACCGGTTTCGGCGCCGCCCGTCTCGACGCCGCCCGTCTCGACGCCGCCCGTCTCGACGCCGCCCGTCTCGAGGCCGCCCGTCTCGGCGCCGCCGGTTTCGGCGCCGCCGGTTTCGGCGCCGCCGGTTTCGGCGCCGCCCGTCTCGGCGCCGCCTGTCTCGGTGCCACCCGTCGTCGTGCCCCCGATGCCTCCGGTGCTGGCGCCCCCGGTCGCGGTCCCGCTGGTCCCCCCCGTCCGCGCCCCGCCGGTCGTGACCCCTCCGGTGCTGACGCCGCCCGTGGCGACGCCGCCCGTCGCGGTGCCGCCCGTGGAGCTACCGCCCGTCGCGGTGCCGCCGGTGGCGACGCCGCCCGTCGCGAGGCCGCCGGTCGCGACGCCGCCCGTCGCCGCTCCGGCGGCGCCTCCCGCCGAGCTCCCGGTCTTCACCACGTCGGCGTCGAGCTCCGACTCCGCGCACCCGGTGACGAGCACCCCTAGGATCAGGAAAGGGAGTACGGCTCTCATTTGGTTCTCCCGGCACGCGCGGGATCGAGCACCCACAGTTTCCAGAATGCGTCGGCCGGCGATCGCCGGCAAGCAACCGGGGCGCTCTCCGGTGACGATGGTGGGAGCTTGGCGCAGGTGTGCCGAGCTTGTCCTTCCTCGAGCACGGGCGGCGTCCGTGCTCGGTCCAGTGAACCGCCGAGCCGTGATCGCTCGCCCCCGTCGGCGATCGCGCACCGCGTCGAGCTATACTTGCCAGGTTCGCGCGACCGGTTTCCCCGTGGTACCGAGTCCGGCACCTGTCTGGAGTTGACCTCGTCACCCCGCCGCCCCCGCTGCTTGCCCCTCGGAGCTCACGCCGGGATCTGCGTGCTGCTGATGGTGATCGGCGCGGGCTGTCGGGCGGAGGCCGCGGCGACGGGGGCAGCGTCGGCGCGGCCTCCCGGCCCCGCGGCGACAGTGAGCGCCCCGGCGCCGTCCCTGCGCTGTCCGGCAGAGATGGCCCCGGTCGGCGCGGTCTGCGTCGATCGCTGGGAGGCGCACCTGGTCGAGGTGGCGTCGGGTCGCGCGCGATCCCCGTACGAGCCGGTCGCGCCCGGCGTCCGCTACGCCGCGCGCTCGGCGGCGGGGACGGTCCCCCAGGGCTACATCAGCCGCGACGAGGCCGCCGCCGCCTGCGCGGCCGCGGGCAAGCGGCTCTGTCGCGCGCGCGAGTGGCATGCGGCTTGCCAGGGCAGCCGGCGCACGCGCTACCCGTACGGGCCTGACTTCGTCCCCGGGCGCTGCAACGTCGGCAAGCCGCACCTCTTGACCAAGGTCTTCGGCGCGGGCGTGACCCTCACCTTCGAGGCCCACTACAACAACCCTCGCCTCAACCGGGAGCCGGGCTTCCTGGCGCCGACGGGCGAGTACCCGGGCTGCGTGAACGACCGCGGCCTACACGACATGGTCGGGAACCTCCACGAGTGGGTCGCCGACCCCGTCACCTCCCGCCTGCGGCGCGAGGTCCCGCTCGAGTACGGCGATCACGAGCTCGGGCCACGTGGCAACGGCGTCTTCATGGGCGGCTACTTCAGCTCGCAGCACGAGCACGGCCACGGGTGCAGCCATGTCACCACCGCGCACCGGCCCGACTACCACGACTACTCGACGGGGTTCCGCTGCTGCCGGGACCTGGCTTCGCCGTGACGTCGCGCCCGTGCCGCGCCGTGACGGTCGCGGGCCCCCCCAACGTGCAGGGGATCGCCCCGGGGGCGGCGCCTACCCGCCGCCGCACTCGGTGAAGCCGCCGGTCAGCGCCAGCAGCGACAGGGCGCGCAGCATCCGGTTGAAGTACTCGTCGTCGTGGCTGCCCGGGGTGGCGGGGATGGCGAGGATCTCGGCCGCGAACTCGTCCACCGTCGCCTGATCCGAGGTCATCGCGCCGACCGCGAAGGGTCCGACGTTGATCACGGTGTGATCGGCGTAGCCGGGGCCCTGCGTGTCGGGAGTCCCGTCGAGGTTATACCACTGGACGGTCTGAGAGACGGGGACCGTCTTCACCCACGCGGTCACCTTGTCGGTCCAGGCTTTCGCCTCGGGCGTGCCGTTCCAGAGGTAGTCGGTGGCGATCCGCCAGGGGGTGCGCGCCGCGTCGTCGCCGTAGGAGGAGGCGCGCGTGTACGCCGCCTGGCAGTCCCCGACGGCATCGCCGCCGCCCGCGGCGCCCCAGTTGCGCACCAGGCCGGTGCTGGAGTGCGAGGCGCGGGACAGCAGGGTGTAGGCGTCGGCGGCCGCGCCGTTCCAGAACGACGCATCGGCGGGGACCTGTGCCGCGAACGCCCGGTAGTAGGCGGGCGCGAAGTAGGAGTAGTTGACGCAGCCCGTGGGCATGCCGATCTCCTGGTCGTCGAACCAGCTGCCGTCGCCCGGCTGCAGGATCCGCAGCCCCCCGTCCTCCCAGAACATGTGCTGGCGGATGGAGTTGATGACCGTGGTCGCCTCCGCGCCGTAGCCCGAGTCACCCCAGCGGCACTCGGCCATGATGAGCGCCATCGCGACGTCGAGGTCCGCGTCGGCGGCCGCGCCGTCGGGGTACTCGTTGTAGATCGTGTCCCGGTGGGCGTCGCAGCCGTAGCGGAGCCAGTTCATCAGGCCCGTGTTGGATCCCGCCGGGCCCCAGGGACCCTCCGGGGGAGGGACCCGCATCAACTTGGCGTAGGCGAGCAGGCCGTCGAAGGCGTCGCGCTCGTCGTAGGCGACGGTGAGCAGCATGCCGTAGCCAATCCCCTCGGAGACAGTGGCGTCCGTCCGGGCGTTCTCCCACTTGACGCGGTAGACGCCGCCGCCGCAGTCCTCGAGGTTGGCGGTCCTCCAGGCGTCGTAGGCGTCGCGCGCGTCGCTCGCCGTCACCGTCGCCGGCACGAACCCGTGACCGTAGGGGTTGGGTGGGACGCCGCCGGAGGCGTCGCCTCCGGTTCCAGCGCCGCCGGGGTTGTCGCCGCCGGTGGTCGCCACGCCGCCGGTGGTCGCCACGCCGCCGGTGGTCGCCACGCCGCCCGTGGTCGCCACGCCGCCGGTGGTTGTAACGCCGCCGGTGGTCGCCACGCCGCCGGTGGTCGTCACGCCGCCGGTGGTCGCCACGCCGCCGGTGGTCGCTACGCCGCCGGTGGTCGCCACGCCGCCGGTGGTCGCCACGCCGCCGGTGGTCGCCACGCCGCCCGTGGTTGCCGCTCCGCCGGTCCCGCCGCCGCTGGCGCCGCCGGTCCATGAGCTCCCTGCGCCCGGAGCGGTGGGGAGGGGATCCTCGGCGCCGCAGGCGCCGAGCCAGAGGAGGGCCAGGGGTGTGAGCAGGGCTCGCTGGGTCAAGAAACCTCCGGATTCTAAGCGGTGCGACAGCGTACGACGCGACTGTCAGGATAGCGTCCCGCCCCCACGGTTCAAGGCGTGGAAGTTTCAACCCGAGTCGGATCGGTCGTGCGGTGGGGCACGATCTTTTCTGCCCTACGTGGACGAGCCCAGTGCGAGACGGCCAGCGCCGGTGTACGCTCGGCCCCGATGACGGGCCCGTGGTCGCCGAGCAACCCGAGCGCGGGCGCGGCGACGGCGGTCCCACCGGTGAGCGGGATCGCGCTCTTGCCGCGCCGCTGCCCCCAGTGCCAGGGGCGCTTCCCGGCCGATTTTCGCGTCTGCCCCCGCGACGCCACTCCGCTCGAGGACGCGGCGCAGGAGCTCGATCCCCTGGTCGGCATGGTGCTAGCGGACACCTTTCAGATCGTGCGCCTGGTCGGGGAGGGGGGCATGGCGCGGGTCTACGAGGCCAACCACGTCCGGCTGCCGGGCAAGCGTTTCGCCGTCAAGGTCCTGCTCCCCGCCATGGCCCAGAACCCGGAGGTCGTCGCGCGTTTCCAGCGGGAGGCCGAGGCAGCGAGCGGGATCGGGCACCCCAACGTCGTGGACGTGTACGACGTGCACCGCGCGCCCACGGGGCAGCCCTTCCTGGTCTGCGAGTACCTCGACGGGACCGACCTGGCGGGCCTCCTCGAGCGGCGCGGCAAGCTCGAGGTGCCGCTCGCGGTCGCCGTCGCGCGGCAGATCTGTCAGGCGCTCGCGGCCGCGCACGCGCGCGGGGTCATCCACCGCGACGTCAAGCCGGAGAACGTGTTCCTGGTCGGGGATCCGGCGGCCCCGACGGTGAAGGTGATCGATTTCGGCATCTCCAAGGTGGACGACGGGAGCGGCTCGCACCTGACCCGCACCGGCATGATCATGGGCACCCCGGCCTACATGCCGCCCGAGCAGGCGCGGGGGGCGAAGGCCGACTGTCGCGCGGACGTCTACGGCGTGGGGGCGATCCTCTACCGCGCGCTCACCGGCCAGCTCCCGTTCGACTTCGACGACGCCGCCGAGGCGCTGAGCGCCGTGCTGACCCGAGAGCCGCCGCGCCCGCGGTCGGTCGAGGCGAGCATCCCGCCCGCGCTCGAGCTCGTCGTGCAGCGCGCGATGGCCAAGGATCCCGCTGACCGGCAGGCGAGCATGGCCGAGCTCGAGGCCGATCTGCTGCCGTTCGCGGGCGAGTTCGCGGCCGTCCCGCTGGACGCCGCGCCCCCCGAGCCGGGCGCGCCGCCGGTCAACGTCACCGCCGCGACCCTGCTCAGTCCCTCCCCCGCGCGTGCGACCCAAGCGAACCGCACCGTCCCGAAGCTCACCAACTCGCTCGTGGAGCGCGCGACGCGGGAGGCGCGCTGGGCGCGGCCCAAGATCGGGCTGCTCACGCTCGCGCTGGCCGCCTTCTCCGCGCTGCTCCTGGCGGACGCGGTGCTCTCGCTGGTCCTCGCCGCCAAGCCCGCGGACGCCGCTATCAGCCCGACCGAGGGGCTGCTCGCGATCATCGTCGTGGCCGCGCTCGTTCTCGGGCCGCTCGTCCTCTGGGTCCGCACCCTCGCGCGGTCCGTCTGGGGCAACAGCGTCCGCTCCGTGGCCGTGGCGACCACCCTCGGCTGGACCACCACGATGGCACTGGTGGCCTACGCCGTCGGCGGCCTCGCGCTCCGGCTGCTCGGTGTGACCGGGCTGTGGCCGGCGGCCGCGGCGAGCGCGCACGCGGGCGTCCTGCTCCTGATCGTCACCGCTGTCGCGGGCGCGCTGGCGGTGTTGGGGACGCGGACCCGGCGCGCCCGCTAGAGCACCGATCGGTTTGCCAACTGCGTTGGCGCCCCGACACCCCCCCCCTGCGGGGCGAGGCGGCGTTTCCCCGGGGCGCCTAGGGCGAGATCTGCTCCTCGCTCGTTGCTCCAGGTCATCGATTCTTCGCGGCAATCAAACCGATTGCCGCTCAAGCCGCGGGGGGGTGACAGCGCGGGCGGTGGGGCCCAGGATCTGGGGCGTGTGCTACTCGGCGATGGTCGAGCAGAGCGTCCGGTCGCTCGGGCTCCGCTTCCAGGCGCGGATCCAGCTCGATCGGTTCGAGGAGCTCTTCCAGCGACGGCTCACCGACGAGCGGATCCGGATCCCAAAGGGAATGGAGCGCGATTTTCTCGCCCCGAACGGCCCGCAGGAGGAGCGGATCCGCGACGCGATCCTTGCCTTCCGTCGGCAGGAGCAGGCGCGGCTCGAGGCCGAGCGCGAGCGGCAGCGGGCGCGCCTCGACGCCGCGACCCGCGCGCTCGCCGCGCGCCCCACCAAGAAGGCGGAGTCGGAGCGGCGGATCGCCACCGGCAAGCTCGGCGCCCTCGAGCAGCGCCTCACCGACCTCTGGCGTGATCGGCCCGAGGGGCGCGATGCCCGGATCTTTCCCCGGTGGTACGCGCCGGTGGTCGCGACGGAGGGGGGCGAGCGGGTGGTGCGCCCGATGCGCTATCAGCTCCGGCCGCGGGGCAAGCCGGCGAGCTTCGACCAGCGTTTCCCCGGGCTCTACAACGCGCGCCGGGACGCCCTCACCGGGTTCTGGCGCGAGCAGTTCGGCGCGCGACATGGGCTCGTCGTGGTTTCGTCGTTCTTCGAGAACGTCCCGCGTCACACCCACGAGGGCCGCCCGCTCGCACCCGGCGAGCGCCCGACCCACCTCGTGATCCGGTTCACGCCGGCGCCGACCGCGCTGGACCCGAGCCCCGAGATGCACGTGGCCTGCCTGTGGGAGCGCTGGACGGCGCCCACCGAGCCGCCGCTCCTCTCCTTCGCGGCGATCACCGACGAGCCCCCGCCCGAGGTCCGTGCAACCGGCCACGACCGTTGCGTCGTGGCGCTGCGCCCCGAGCGGGTGTCGGGCTGGCTCGCGCCCGAGGGTCACGGCGACGAGGCGCTGCTCGCGCTGCTCGCCGAGCGCGCGCCGTTGTCTTATCGCCACGCGCTCCCCGGCCGCGAGCGGACGGGGACCGATCCGGACCTGGACGGTGACGGCGTTTGACCACGGTCGGCCCCCGAAGCCCGCGGCGCGTGAGGCCGTGCGGTGCCTGCCCGGCTCCGCTAGAATGGAGGCAGCACGGGAGGAAGCGCTCATGGCTCGTCACGCCGCCGGATCGATCCCGCTCGTCACGTCGACCCTCGCACTGGCGCTCGCCGGCGTGTCGCTGGCGGCGTGCGGTGACGACGACGCCTCGTCCGCGGAGGGCCTGCCCGCCTCCTCGCCCGAGGCCGTCGAGTTCGTGACGGCTCACAACGCGGTGCGCGCGGCGGTCACCCAGCCCGCGGATTACCCCGGCGTCTGGGCGCCGCTGCCGCCCGTGACCTGGTCCGAGACACTGTCCGCCTCGGCCCAAACCTGGGCCAACCACCTCCGCGCTGCCAACGACTGCGCCCTCGAGCACGAGGGAACCCGCGTCTACGGCGAGAACCTCGCCGGTGGCGGGGGCCTGACGCCGAGCGGTGCTGTCGACATGTGGGCCAGCGAGAAGGACGATTACGTCTTCGATCCGAGCTACGTCTTCGTCGCCGGGCACTACACCCAGATCGTGTGGCGGGACTCGATCGAGATCGGCTGCGGCATCGCTACCTGCGCGGGGCGGGGTTCGGTGATCTCCTGCCGCTACCGCCCGCCGGGGAACGTGATCGGGCGGCAGCCGTACTGAACGCGACGCCGAGTCACGACGACCGCGCAGGGGGGCGGCCATGACCGTGACCGGGCGGCGAGCGGGTGGGCAGGATGGGCGGCACGACCCTCGGCCTCGGCTGCTGGCCTGCCAAAGGCCAGGTCTAGCGGGGAAAGCCGCGGCGCCGTGCCCCGGCGCGCCGCTTCGACGGGGACATCGCCGGGGCCAGGCGTTGCGGTGCGGTCAGGGAAATGGGTAAGCTCGCCTCCGCACTGCCTCTCCCGTTCGTCGAGGGGGTTTCATGGCGCTGTTTGGGAAGAAACCGGAGCCACCGCGCACCAGCCCCACGTCGCCCGTCGCGGAGCCCAAGACGGAGCCCAAGGCGGCGCCCAGGACGGACGAGGAGCCGGAGATCGAGGCTCTCGAGACGCCGCCGCTGCCGCCAACCTACGGGATCCACGAGACGATCCGCCTGATGCGGAGCCTGCCGGTCGATAAGAACGCCGATCTGGTGGTGCGCGTCATCAAGTCCACGCTCGAGTCGCTGCACGTCCGCGTCGTCGACATCGTCGAGGACGCCAACCGTCAGGAGGCGGTGGTCGTCGGTCGGATGCGCGAGCTCAGCCGCGAGGTCGAGAACCTCCAGCACGAGATCGACGTCAAGCGGCGGGATCTCGGGTCGCTCGAGTCGGAGCTCGCGGAGATCAAGCTGGCCAAGGAGCGCCTGTTGCTCACGAGCGAGATCCGCTCCCGGGCGCCGTCCGTGCCGCCGCCGCTCTCCCTCAGCGCCGTGACGACCCCACATCCGGTGCCCGCGCCCGTCGCCTCGGGTTCCGTCGGCGTGCCGGTGGCTTCGGGCCCCGTCGCCGCCCCCGTGGTGTCGCATTCCGGCAGCGCCACCCCGCCGCCGCTGCTGCGCACTCCGCCCCCGCCTCCGAGCAGCCGGCTCCAGGCGACGGAAGCGGCGCATCCTCCGCGGGTCGAGGCGCCGCGGGTCGCACCGCGACCGCCTTCCGTGCCGGCGATGCCCGCCGTGTCCGGCGCCGTGGCCTCGGAGCGGGCGGCGCTCCCGCCCCTCACCCTCGGCGCGGATCTGCTGGGGCAACGCCCCTCGACAACCCCGGCGCACGGCACGCCGGTCCCCAGCGCCGCGAGCCTTGCTGCGTTCGGCGCTAGCGGTGGTGCCAAGGACATCAACGGCGGAGCGAGCGCACCGCCGAGCGCAGCCGCGCCGGAGTCTGCCCCACCGACCCCACCGCGGCCGGAGCCGCCGCGGCCCGAGCCCCGGGGCGAGCCGTCTCACCGCGCCGACACGCCGCCGTCGCAGTCACGCCCCGACTCCCCGCCCGCCGCGCCGCGGCCGGAGCCGCCGTCGTCGCCGGCTCGCTCGGACGCTCCCGTTCGACCGCGGTCGGAGCCGCCGCCGCCGCCGTCGCGCTCGCAGTCGCCCCCTCCGGGGACGCGCCTCGAGTCGCCGCTGCCGCCCCGGCCCGAGTCCGCGTCCTCACCCTCGCCGTCAGAGCCCCCGCTGGCCGTCTCGCCGTCGGAGTCCCCGCCCCGCCGCAAGAAGGGCGACGGAAAGGGGGCGCCGGAGGCGCGGAACGGTCGCGACCGCGACGGCTCGGGCGGGTCCCGGCGGGGCTGATGCCCCGGCCCGTTCGCGCGGGCGTCGTGGGGGCGGTGACCAACGACTCCCCGACCACGCGCAGCGTGAGGGCGCGGCTGGTCGTGGACGGCGCTCACTACACGGACCTGGTGACGCGCATCCGGAGGGCGACCCTTTCGGTTTGGATCGCGACGGCGAACCTCAAGGATCTGATCCCCCGGTTAGGTCGGTAGTGGCACGCCGCGGGAGCGGGCCTCTGCGAGCCGCCGCTCGATGGCCGTGACGACCTCCTCCCGCGTGAACGGCTTACGGAGCAGGCCATTCTCGCCCAGATCGATACGGAGGGCATCGTCCGAGTACCCCGAGATGAAGATCACCGACACGAGCGGCTGCCGCTGCTGCCAGGCGGCGGCGAACTCGATCCCGGTCATGCCCGGCATCACGATGTCCGACAGGACGACGTCGGGCGTGTAGTCGGGATCGAGGGCGAGCGCGTCGCCGGGGTTGGCTGCGTCCACGACCTCGTAGCCGGCCTGGCGGAGCAGGCGCCGCACTCCGCGGCGCGCTTCGGGGTCGTCCTCGACGAGCAGCACCTTCGCCCCCGCGGTCGGGACCTGATCGATGGCCGGGGCCCGTATCGAGGGTGGCGTCGTCGGTCCCCGCGGCCAGCGCATCGTGAAGGTGGTGCCCCGCCCGACCTCGGACTCTAGATCGATCGTGCCGCCGTACTGGGTGACGATGCCGTGCACGGTCGAGAGCCCGAGCCCGCTGCCCTCGCCGGGCTGCTTGGTGGTGAAGAAGGGCTCGAACACCAGCTTGCGCTGCGTGGGGTCGATCCCGTGTCCGGTGTCCTTGACCACCAACTCGACGGCGTCGCCCGCGATCTCTCGGCAGGCGACGCGGAGCGTCCCGCCGAGGGGCATCGCGTCGCGCGCGTTGGCGGCGAGGTTCAGCACCACTTGCTCGACGTGACCCGGGTCGGCCACGACGGGGCAGGGCCCCAGGTCGAGCACGAGCTCGATGCGTTCGCCCAGCAGGCGTCGGAGCAGCATCGCGCTGTCGGCGACCACTCGGCCGACGTCCATGGGTCGTGGCTGCAGCACCTCGCGGCGCGCGAACGCGAGGAGTTGCCGGGTGAGGCCGGCGCCGCGACTGCGCACCGCGCGCAGCTCCTGGCCGATCTCGCGCATCTCGGGGTCGCTCGCCGTCACCAGGATGTCGGCGTGGCTCCCGATGGCGGTGAGCAGGTTGTTGAAGTCGTGCGCCACGCCGCCGGCGAGGCGCCCGATGGCCTCCAGCTTCTGCGCGTGGTGCAGGCGCTCCTGGAGCTCCTCGGAGAACGCCTCGGCGCGTCGCCGGGGCGTCACGTCGCGCAGGACGCACAGGGTCGTGATGGGCTCGGCGCCCGGCGGCAGGCGTCGCGTGACAAGCTCCAGGATTACGCCGGAGGCGAGCTGGAGCTCGCGGGGGGCGCGCGCCGAATCGTCCGCGTCCAGCAGGCCGGGCTCCCCGAGCGCACCCACGATCTGCTCGGGGCGCTGGCCCAGCGCCTCGTCGCGCACCACGCCCAGCAGTCGCTCGGCGGTGGTGTTGAGGGCGCAGATGGTGCCCTCCGCGCTGAGCGCGAGGACGCCGTCGGGGGACGCCTCGACCAGCCCCTGCGCCTGCTTGACGTGCTGGCGGGAGTGCTCGACGACGCGGCCGAACGAGCGCAGAAAGACCCAGAGCAGCAGGGACGTAGCGGTCAGGCTGCCGACCAGCGCGATGACGGCCACGGCGTCCGCGTGGCGCAGACCCGGGCCCGTGCCGAGCGCCCCGCCGAGCGCCACCGCGACCGGTATCGCCACGCTCGCCGCGAGGGCGGTCACCACCGCCGGTCGCGCGCCGCTGAAGAGCCCGACCCCGACGAGGAACGCGGGGGCCACGAAGCTCCCGATCATCCGGATCCCGTCCGGTGAGGTCGCGTAAGAGTAGATCAGCTCCGCGATCACCGCCGTCAGCAGCAGGTGCGCCGCCGCCTGGGTCTTCCCCCAGCGGACGAGCAGGACGGCGAGGAGCGCCAGGACGAAGACCACCAGCTCGGAAGCGTTCAATGGCTCGTTCGTGGCGAGGTGCGCCAGCGCCATCCCCCCGTAGCCGGCCGTCGCCAGTGCCGCGCCCACGGTGACCCAGCTCCGGTAGTCGACCGGGAGGGTGTGGCGCAGCGACTGCATGGAGAGCTCGCCGCGCAGTGAGGGCAA
The DNA here is from genome assembly GCA_964480725.1 of uncultured Polyangiaceae bacterium. GTDB lineage: Bacteria > Myxococcota_A > Polyangia > Polyangiales > Polyangiaceae > JAFGBI01. The sequence goes on from CAYZQO010000008.1 coordinate 60,240, forward strand.
GGGGCTTCGCACCGTGCGCCATAGGATAGTGGACTCCCGTTGGGCGACTACCCACGAGCCGGGGACGGTCAGGGCGAACACACCGCACGACACCGGGCGCGCTGGCGACTTTCGCCGGGGTCCGCCCCCGGTTCCCCCGGGCGGCCGGGGCGCCGCCGTGAGGGGGCGGGATCCAGGCTCGGCACCCCCTTCCGCCACGCGCGGCGCGCGCTGACGCAGCGGGGCCAGGCGCAACGCGTTCGAGCCAGGAGCGCCCGGTCGGGGTAGGATGGCCGCGCCATGGGCACGCGATCTCTTGGGATCCGATGGGTCACCGCGCCTGCGCGCCGCGTCATGCGCTGCCGGGCAGCGGGGAGCCGACTGTTTGCGACCTCGACCGCCCTCGTCCTCTTCTCGGTGGTCGAGGCGAGCGTCGCCCAGCCGCAGCCCGTTGCCACGGCGGCGGAGGCCAGCGACAGTGCTCGAGTCGCGGCTCGCCGCATGACCGACGAGGCCGCCGAGCGCTTCGTGGCCGGAGAGTACGAGGCGGCTCGCGATCTGTATCGCCGCGCGAGCGAGGCGGATCCCGGTCCCGTGCCGGTCCTCGGGGAGGCCCGGTCTCTGGTGAAGCTCGGCCAGCTGGTGGCGGCCGAGCAGCGGTACTCCGCGGTGGAGAGCTACCTCTTGCCCTCGACCGACACGGAGGCCGCGCGAGCGGCCGTCAACGAGGCCCGCTCAGAGCTCGAGCAGCTGCGCCAGCGGATCCCGACTCTGACCATCACGGTGGCGGGGCCGGAGGCGAACGACCCGACGGTGGAGGTTCGGATCGACGGCAATCCCGTCAAACCCGCCCTGCTCGGCTACCCGAACCCGGTCGACCCCGGCGAGCGGGTCATCACCCTCTGGGTGCAAGGTCGCAAGGCGGTTCACGTCTCCGTCGCGCTTCAGGAGGGGGACCGGGCGCCAATCGTGCTGCGGGCGGAGCAGAAGGACGTCGCTGCCGGCCCGGCCTCAGCCGGCGCCCCGGCGCCCGTGGTCGACGGGACGGCGCCCCGACCGTCCGGGACCGAGGCGCCGCCGCGCGGCGGCGTGGACCGGCGCCCGATCGGTTGGATCGCCGTGGGGGTCGGGGCGGCCGGGCTCGTCACGGGGCTCGTCGCCGGCCTCGTCGCCGAGGAGCGTCACGACGTGCTGGTCGAGCACTGCCCGGAGGATCGCTGCCCGCCGGAGTACCACGACGACCTCGACAGCTTCCGGCAGCTCCGCACCGTCTCGACGGCGGGCTACGTCGTCGGTGGGGTGGGGCTGGCGGCAGGCCTCACCCTCGTGCTCACCGCGCGGCGGGAACCCGGGGAGGCGCGTCCGACCGCCCTGGCTCTCCAGGTCGGGCCCGCGGGGGCCGCTCTGCGCGGCCGCTTCTGACGGCCGGCGCGCCGTGTGCTCGCGACGTTGGGTCCGGCCGAACGATGCGCGCGCTGCCCGGTCAGTAATGCGGCGGTTTCTCCTGGCCGAGATCGGGGATCAGCTCTCCGATTTGCTGCTCGAGCCGCCGCACGCGCGCCTCGAGTCGATCGATCGCTCGCTGCTGCGCGAACAGCACCCCGTCGAGGTCGGCGAGCAGCTTCTGCGCGTGGGAGTAGCGCTCCTCCAGTAGCACCAAGCGGTCAGCGTCGTCCCTGCCCATCGAACAGCAGGGTAGCGCGCCCCGCGGCCACTTGCAGCCCGGGTTTCGCCGCGCGCCTTCGCCGTCTGGCTAAAAGAGCACGCCGAGGTACCAGCGCATCACCTGCGCGGCCTTCAGATCGCCAGCGTCGTTGCTACCGAGTGCGGACTGGAGGTTGGTGCGCTCGGCCCTCTGGTAGCCGAGGCCGGCGAGGGGGAACATCACGCCGTACTCGAGCTGCGTGTAGAAGCCGCCCATCGAGCCGGGGACGTCGTTGAGCCCGCCGTCCTTGGCCTGGAAGTAGAGCTTGCCGTTGAGCTCGATCCCCAGATCGCGCTTGTGGCCCGGCGTCTGGACGAAGCTCGAGGCGCGCGACCAGATCGCCGCGAAGCCGCCGCCGAGGCGCTGACCCTCCGCCGACCGCATGAAGTCGTAGGCCACTCCGGGGCGGAGGTAGTAGCTGCCCTGCACGCGCGACAGGATGTTTCGGTGCAGGATGAGATCGATCTTGTAGTTCGGGTGGAAGGCGAAGGTGCTGAAGGTGTCGTCGCCGATCTGGTCCTGCAGCCCGTCGCCGTACCCCGGGGTAAGGCCGCCCGAGCCTGGCTGATCCTGCTCGCTCGCCTCGGGATCGCCGGATGCCCAGCCGCCCTTGAAGTCGATGGAGAGGCGATCCTCGAGGGCGCGGAACTCGGACTCCGCGGCGAAGCCCCACATCCTGAACTTCCAGTCGTCGAAGTCCGCCGGCGCGGTTCCGGTCGCGGTCTCGACGTTGTCGGCGTGGCCCTGGATGGTGAGCCCCTCCGCCTCGAAGCGGAAGGTCCGGTAGAGCACCTGCACCCAGAGGTCGGGGATCAGCAGCGTCCCTCCGCGGCGCACGTAGCCAGAGACGCTGCCGAGCTGCATCAACCCTTCGGGGAAGGCACCGGGCACGACGGCTCCGTCCGCCGCGCTGCCGCCGAGGTCGTTGGCGATCTTCTGGCGGCGCGCCATGAAGTGGACGCCCCCGTTGACGACCAAGCGCTTCTTGGCGAGCGCCTGGCGTTGCAGATCCGGATCCTGACGGCGTGCCACGGAGAACATGAGCTGGCGCACGTCGTCCTTCTGGGCGGCGTCCGCTGCCTGGCCCTGGGGATCGAGGACGTTCTCCGTGGTCGCGCCCTCGTTGGCAAAGTCCCACGCGCCCACGACGTACAGGTCGAGGGCCTTGATCCCGGTGGTGAACATCACCCGATCGAGCGTCGTCTGGTAGTCGTCGTCGTAGCCGTCCCCGGAATTCGCGAAGATACCGAGCCCCCAGTGCGCTGGCATCCGGCCAAAGCGGAGCTCGCCGATGGGCGTCTGGAACTCGCCCCAGACCCGCTTGACCCGGATGCTGTCCTTGACGCCGTTCACGCCCGAGGTGGGCGGCTGCTGGCTGACGTCGAAGAGCGACAGCGCGTTGTAGCCGCCGCGCTGGAGGGACGCGTAGCCGCCCGCGGCGTCCGGCTCGATGGCGTACCCCTCGGGGGTCGAACCCATCACGACGTTGTCGAGCAGGTCGATCTGGCTGATGACCCGGAGGTTGTCGGAGATGTGGAGCTCTGGGTTCAGGCGGAACCGGAGGTTTGCGCCCATCTGCGTCTGGTTCTTGCAGGGGTACAAACCCTCCGTCGGGTCGGTGCTATCGACCGAGCTCGGGCGCGAACTCTTGTCCGTGCAGAGGACGGGGCCATAATCGCCGATGCTCTGCGAGTTCGGGTCCTGCAGCCCGCGGTAATAGTGGTCCAGCGGCAGGGGCCAGAGCTGATCCGACGGCTGGTTGACGCGACCGAGCGCGAAGCGGTGGAACATCTCCACGCGCGTCCGAAAGTAGCCGTGGAGCTCGAACACGGGGCGGGCGTGGGACCACCAGTCCTCCGCGAACACGTCCACCTCCGGCGGCTTCTCGGCCCGCTCGGGCTTCTCCGCGTCGCGCGGCTCGCTCGCGGTGGCCTCGCCCGTCGCGGACAGGTCACCGGCGGCGGTGGCCGCCGTGGCGGGGGGGAGCGCGTCGCTCGTCGCCGGCGGCAACGGTCGTGGGCGCGGGGTCGGCGGTGCGGCGGCCTCGTCATCGGGCGCCGCGGCGGCTCCGTCGGCCTCGTCCGTTGCCGCGGGGTCGGCGGCCTCGGCGGGTGCCGAGGCATCGGGAGCGGTGGCCGGCGGGGCGGGCGTCGCGGGCGGCGGGGGTGCCGGGCGCGGCGGGGGAACGGCGGGGGCGGGCGCGGCCGGGGCTGGCGGCGCCGCGGGAGCCGGCGCTGCGGGTTGGGCGACCGCCAGCGAGGAGACGAGCGCCGCGCTCGATGCGAAGAGCGCTAAGTGGGCGAGTTTTCGCATGTGCGCGGGTTCCGCGGGGGAGGGCAGCCCCTTTTGCACGCGGCTTCGAGGACTGTCAACGCCGGTCTGGCCGGGCCGACGGTCCTGGAGCGGTCCCCGGGCCGGTGTTTGCACGCCGCCCTCGGGGCCGCCGCGCCCGGTCGCGCCTCAGGAGCGGTAGGCCGCGAGCACGTCCGTGCGCAGTCGGTCCGCGTCCGTGGGCGGGACCGGCGCCGCCCGGCCGACGGTCGATAGGGCGGGGGAAGAGAGCACCTGGGCGCTGGCGGCGAGGCGCTGCTGCGCTGCCCAGCCCACGGTCGCGGGCAGCCCCATGGCGCTGCGGAGCGCCTCGCCCAGCGCCACGGCGTTGGCGAAGCGCAGCTCGGGGTCCTTGGCGAGCGCGCGGGAGAGCAGCAGATCGAGGACCGGCGGGGTGGTGGCGACGTGGCTCGACAGGGGGGGCGGAGCCTGCTCCACCTGCGCCGTGCGGATCATGATCTCGTTGCGGTCCGGGGCGTCGAAGGGCGTCGTCCCGGTCAGCATCTCGTAGAGGACGATGGCCGCGGCGTAGAGGTCCGCGCGCGCATCGAGGTCCTGGCCGAGCACCTGCTCCGGGGCCATGTAGGCGCCGGTTCCGGGCGCCATGTTGCCGGTGTCCCGCGCCTGCTCGGCGGGCACGCGCGCGATCCCGAAGTCGGTGAGCTTGATGACCCCGTCGTGTCGGACCAACACGTTCGACGGCTTTACGTCCCGGTGGATGATGCCCAGGGCGTGGATGGCCGCGAGCGCCCCGAGTAGCTGGGAGAAGTAGTGCCAGGCGCGTGCGAAGGGCAGACAGGGACGGCTCGCGAGGTGCCGCTCGATCACCTGGCTGAGCGGCTGCCCCTCGCAGAGCTCCATCACGATGGCGAGCTGATCGCCGCGCTGGCCGAGCCCGAAGAAGTGCACGATGTTCGGGTGCGAGAGCCGCCCGAGGGCGGTGGCTTCGCGCAGGAACAGTCGCTGGGCCCGGGCCCGGGCCTTCAGGGTCGGGTGTAGCACCTTGACCGCGACCGGGTGGGCCGGGGTACCCGCCCGCGGCCCGGCGGGGTCGTAATACAGCCACGCTGCGAACACGATCCCCATGCCGCCCTCCCCGAGAGGGTCGCGGAGGATGGCCCGGCCCCAGCCGAGGTCGATCTGCGCACCGGGGCCCAGGCGCTCGCGCGCGGTCGGGCGGACCTGCCGGAGCCCGCAGTAGGGGCAGAACCTGGCCTCTTCCTCCAGCGTGCCCCGACAGGCTTCGCACACCGCCACACACGGAACATACCCTGCCGCCCCGGCGCGTCCACGCGGGTGCGGCGCCCTCGGGCGCCGCCGGCTTCGCGATTCGACGGCGGGGCGAGCGGCGGGGCGTGCGGAAGGGCGAGCGGCCCCGTGGTGTGGCGCCAACCGAACAATCGCGTTGCGGTGTCCGCGGCGACTGTGAGAGCCTCAGGTCGGCTCGGCGCAAGGGGCGCCGAAGACGGCGGAGATGTTCGGCATGAAGGTCAGCAGCGCATCCGTTCCCACCCGTGGATCCCGGCGATCGTCGGCGCTCGCACGCGGACCGCGAGCCGTGGCAGGGCGCGCCAGCGCGCGTGGCCGGGCCTGGCTGGCCGGCTCCGCCTTGGTCGCGGCGGCCAGCGCCGTCGTCGCCCCGGCGAGCGCGCAGGAGGCCGCCTTCGACGGCGAGTTCTCGGTGCAACGGTTCCACCCCGCGCCAGGGCCGCGAAACCTGCTGACCACCCGCGGCGCTCGCCAGGACGGCGAGATGACCTACTCCGCCGGGCTGATGGTCAGCTACGGCTACAAGCCCTTCGTCGTCAGGAGCTGCATCTCCGAGACGGACTGCGACTCCGCGAACTCCGTTCAGCCCGAGGACGTGCTCGTGGTGGAGAACCTCGTCTCCGCCGATCTGATGGGCTCGCTCACCATCATCCCCGCGCTCCAGCTGGGCTTGCGTCTGCCCGTCACCTGGGTGGACGGGCAGGGCATCACGGAGGACGGTCTGCCCGACTCGGACGAGCTGTCCGCGGTGGGGCTTGGCGACATGGAGCTCGAGGGCAAGTACCGCTTTCTCGGCACCGCCGAGGACCTGTTCGCCGCGGCCGGCGCGGCCTTCGTCACCGTGCCGTTCGGCTCCCTCACCACCCCGGAGGGGTCCTACATCGGTGACAAAACGGTGGGTTTGGGTCTCCGCGGCATCGGCGACGTGAAGATCGGCGACGCCACCATCATCGCCAACCTCGCGGGCATGTGGCGCGGGACCGGGCGCGTCGGCACCACCGATCTTGGCGCCGAGCTGCGCTACGGGGTCGGCGCCGCCTATCAGGTGGCGCCGATGATGCAGGTGATGGTCGACGGGTTCGGCAGCACGCGCTTCAGCGGCCAGGCGGGGACGAACTCGCTCGAGGCGCTCCTCGGCGGCCGGCTCACGCCCGAGACCGTGCCCATCGCCATCACCGCCGCCGTCGGCACCGGGGTGGTGCGGGGCGTCGGGGTGCCCGCGTTCCGCGGGGCGCTCGGGTTGACCTACATCGCCGAGCCGAGCGACCAGGACGGCGACGGGTTGCTCGACGAAAAGGATGGGTGCCCCACCATCGCCGAGGACTTCGATGGCTTCGAGGACGCCGACGGCTGTCCTGACCCGGACAACGACGACGATGGGGTCGCGGACGTCGACGACCAGTGCCCGAGCCAGGGTGAGGATCCGGACGATTTCCAGGATAGCGACGGCTGCCCCGAGGCCGACAACGACAACGACGGCCTGCCCGACGACGGCGACGTCTGCCCGAACGAGCCCGAGACGAAGAACCAGTACAAGGACGAGGACGGCTGTCCCGACGAGAAGGACACCGACAACGACGGCATTCCCGACGCGCGGGACAAGTGCCCCACGGAGCCGGAGGACACGGACGGCTTCCAGGACGAGGACGGCTGCCCCGATCCAGACAACGACGGCGACGGTGTGCCGGACGCCCAGGACGAGTGTGAAGGCGAGTTGGAGACCATCAACGAGTTCGAGGACGAGGACGGCTGCCCCGACGAGGCGCCGAAGAAGAACCCCTGGGAGCGCTGAGGTTCTCGCGCGTCCGGGCGAAGGGCACCGCCGTTCTCGTCACGGCGGCGCCCGGTGGCGCCGCGGTTGGTTCGGGGGGCGTGGGTGGTCGCGGGTCCGGTGTGGTGTAGGGAGAGATCCTGCGACCCCTGATGGGGCCGCCCCCGCCCGCGATCGAGGGCTCGGCCGTGGCCGGTGACGGTCGAGGTCGGCCGCTCGACGGGTCCGCCCTGCGCGGCCACGTCACGGTCGTCGATTTCTGGGCCACCGGGTGCTGGCCCTGCTGCCAGTCGGTGTTCATTCTGCAGGGCCCTTGCTGACCGCAATCCGGTGGCACCCCGCGGGGTCGGCGTCAGCGAAGACCAGACCGCGGAGCTCGTCTTTGACCTTGTGCGCCGCCACGCCGGGCGTTTCCCCCCCGTGTGGGACGCCGGCAAGGCGGTCGCGGAGGGGCATCGGGTCACCGGTCTGCCCATCGCCGTGGTGATCGATCGCGATGGGATCGGGGTCGACATGCGCGCGGGGTGTCGATCGGACGACACGGGGGAGCTCGAGCCGCGGCTACGGGAGCTTGGTGTGACCGTCCCCGAATGAGCCCTCGGCCCCCGCACCCGACCGCCACCAGCGGGCGGAACACGGGCCCCGTGGCGGGGCACCGCATGCGACCACGGGCAAACGTTTATGACCTTGTGCAAACGCCTCTCGCACGGTGTGCGACAATTCCGACTGGGGTGTTACCTCTCGTGATCCTTCGTCCGCCGCTCACTTGCTTCGAGCGGTCGGATGAGGAAAGACTCTTGGTGGCGTCCGTCTCTCCCACCCGGCCATGCGCTTCGCTCGTTGGTTCCTGTTCGCCGCCTTGGTGACCTCCGCCAGTCCGGTTGCGCTCGCCGATAGCTCGCGGGGCACGTTGACCCAACAGCTCGCCACCGGTGACGACTTCCGCCTGCGGGTGAAGGCCGCGCTCGAGCTCGGCAAGACACACGATCCGTCGGCGAGGGTCCCGCTCGAGAAGGCGCTCGACGATCCGAGCCCACCTGTCCGGGCTGCGGCGGCCGCGGCGCTGCGCGTGCTCGGCGACGACCGTGCCCTCCCGGCGCTGAAGCGGCACCTGAAGGACAGGAACGACGCGGTGCGCGCGCAGATCCGCTCCACCATCGGCGCGCTGGAGGAGAAGGCGGAGCGCCGGGCGGAGCAGCCGCGGTATCTGGTCAAGCTCGGACGCTTCTCCATCGCGGAGGAGAAGCACCGCCCGGTGCTGCCGACGATGGCGAAGGCCTCTCGCGAGGGGCTCGATGACCTGCCGGGCGTGCTGGTGCTCGACGACTGGGAGGATCCCGACGAGGCGTCGCAGAGCTTCTCGGCGCCGGTGGTGATGGTGTCCGGCCGCCTGCGGAACGTCGCGGTGGAGCGGGTGGGAACGGCGGTAGTCTACCGAGCGGAGGTGGAGTACGTGATCGCGACGATGCCGGAGAGGAACATCGTCGGGATGATCTCGGGCGCCGCCTCGGCGCGCGCGCCCGTGACCGAGGCGGCCAACCCCAAGCGCCTGGTGGCGCTCCGCAAGGAGGTGGTGACGGCCGCGGTGGACAGCGCGATGGACCGGGTGTCGCCGGCCATCGAGGCCGCCGCGCGCTGAGCGGCGGTGGGGGCGCTGTCGATGCGCGGCGCCCCGACGGCGCGGAGCGGCCGTTTTCGTTCGGAATTCAGTGGCTGACCGCGCTGCCCGTCGGGCGATAGACTGGTCCCGAGCCGCCCTCGGAGTCCCCGGAGCTCATCCTTGAACGACCCCCGTCCAATGCCACCGCCTCGGGATCGCGTGAGCACGGAGCCGACGGGGGATCCTCTCCCGGTGGGGGTGTCGCCCGCACCACCCGGCGACGAACCGGGTGAGGAACTCGACCCGCTCGACGCGGGGCGGCCGAGCCTCGTTGGCGGATTCATCGCGGACCGCTACCGGGTCGAGCGCCTGCTCGGCATGGGTGGGATGGGCGCCGTCTACTACGCCGAGCACGTCCACATGCGCAAGCCGGTGGCGCTGAAGGTCTTGCACCGGCAGCTTGTCGCGCTGCCCGAGGTGGTAGCGCGGTTCGAGCGGGAGGCGATCGCGGCGGGGCGGATCAACGATCCGCACGTCGTCACCGCCACGGACTTCGGGCGGCTCCCCGACGGGTCGTTCTACCTCGCTCTCGAGTACGTCTCCGGCACCGGGCTCGGGGACGCCATCCGGCAGGGGCCGCTCGGCAGCGTCCGCGCGCTCAAGATCACCCGTCAGATCCTGCAAGCGCTGGCGGCGGCCCACGCCGCCGGCATCGTGCACCGCGACCTGAAGCCCGAGAACGTGATGCTGGTGGCCCGGGCCGAGGATCCGGACTTCGTGAAGGTGCTCGACTTCGGGATCGCCAAGGTCGGCGATGGGGGCGAGCCCGGGGGCGATCGGCACCCGCCGGAGGGCGTCATCACTCGCCTCGGGAGCATCTTCGGCACGCCTCAGTACATGGCGCCCGAACAGGCGGCGGGGCAGGAAGTGGACGCGCGCGCGGACCTGTACACGGTGGGGGTCCTCCTGTACGAGATGCTCGCCGGCCGCCCGCCGTTCGAGGCGGACGAGGTCAGCCGGGTGCTCGCCATGCACCTGACGCAGCCGCCGCCGCCGCTGCCTCCGGCGGTCGATCCCGCGGCGGGGGCGACCGCCCTGCACCTGCTCGCCAAGTCCCCCGCCGATCGCCCCCAGACCGCGGAGGAGGCCATCGCCCGGGTGGACCAGGCGTTGCGCGCGCTCGGGGTGTCACACCCTTCCTTCGCCGCGATCCTGCTCGACGACGACGGGACCTACGCTGAGGTCGTGGCCCGCGTGGCCCACGCGGGTTCGCTCCCCGAGATGGCGGCCGAGGCCGCAGCGGAGCGCGCGCCGTCGCCCGTCGCCGCGCCACCGCGCCATGGAGTGCCGGTGTGGGTGCTGGTGGCGGTCGTCGGCGCCGCGCTCGGCGTGGCGGCGCTGGCGCTGCTCGTTCGGGTTCCCTTCGGGCCGGCCGCGACGCCCGGAGCGGGCGCCAGCGCGTCCCCCGCGACCGCGACGCCGGGGGGCGGGCTGGCCGCGCTCGAGCCCGATCTCGCGATCCTGCTCGCGCGCGCCTCGCTCGGAAACCGCGACGCTGTCGCCGAGCTCGAGCGCCGTCCGGCGGCGGCCCGGGCTGCGCCCGAGTGGGTCGCGCTGGCCCGCGGTCGGATGGCACTCGGGGAGGTCAAGGGGGCCTTCGAGGCGTACCTCGCGGCGCTCGAGCGGGACCCGTTGGTGGTCGAGGACCCCTCCTTCCGGGAGCACCTGCGGCGCTTCACCCAGCTCGAGGAGACGAGCGAGCCAGCGATCCGGCTCGCGGCGTCCCACCTCGGCGCGCCCGGCGCGGACCTGCTCTACGAGGTGTGGGTGAACACCAAGGCCAAGAACACCCGCACTCAGCTCGCCAAGCAGCTGGTCTACAGCCAGGCGGTGCGAGCGAAGGCCTCCCCGGCCCTCTCGGTCCTGCTCGAGGTGCGGGCCGCGATGGAGGCTCACGAGGACGCGGAGCTGCCGAGTGACGCCGCCTGCGCGGAGGTGATGCGCCTGCTACCGGCGGTGACGTTGCACGGGGACCAGCGCGCGCTCCGAGTCCTCACGCCGCTCACGCGCAAGAACGGCTGCGGGGCGCGGCAAGCGGCCGACTGCTACCCGTGCCTGCGCGCGGGCAGCGAGCTCAACGACGCCATCGCGGCGGCGCGGACGCGGGCGTCCCCGCCGTGAGCCGCGCGTCGCCCGCTCACGGGATGCCGTAGAGCAGCCCGGCGCCGCAGGCTGGATCTGCGTCGCAGTCCCGGTCCGCGCAGTCGGTGTTACCGTCGCCGTCGTCGTCGGCGCCGTTGGTGCAGTCAGCCTCCATGGGCACGCCGTAGTCCTCGCCGAGGCACCCCGGGGTGGCGGCGCACTCGTCGTCCTCGCAGTCCGTTAGGCCGTCGAAATCGTCGTCGACCCCGTTGGTGCAGTTCTCCGGATCGCTGGGGATGCCGTAGGGTGCCATGAGGCAGTTGGGGGCGGAGACGCAGTCGGTGTCGGCGCAGTCGGTGTCGCCGTCGAGGTCCTCGTCGACCCCGCCCGTGCAGATCTCGGGCTCGTAGGGGATGCCATAGTCAGTCTGGATGCAGCCTGGGGCGTCGGCGCAGTCGGCGTCGGCGCAGTCGGTGTCGCCGTCGAGGTCCTCGTCGACCCCGCCCGTGCAGATCTCGGGCTCGTAGGGGATGCCGTAAGGGGGCGGCGTCAGGCAGCCTGGGGCGTCGGCGCAGTCGGCGTCGGCGCAATCGGTGTCGCCGTCGTCGTCATCGTCCACCCGGTTGGTGCAGTCCTCGGGCTCGTAGGGGACGCCGTACTCCACCGCCTGGCAGTTGGGGGCCTCGGCGCAGTCGGCGTCAGTGCAGTCGATGTCTCCGTCGGCGTCGTTGTCCGCTTGGTCCCGGCACGCCTCGGCGCAATCCTGCCCGTCGCATTCGCCCGCATCGCCGGTGACCTCACCGCCGCCGCAGCTCACGAGCAGCGAGACGCCGACGGCGAACGGCAGCGAGAAGGAGAGGGCACCCCCGGGCGGCGCGTCCTGCCGCGCGGCGAGACGGTCGAGGTGGAGGCGCAGCGTCTGCGGATCGAGGTGGACCATGCCCCGATTGTACCACCGGGGGCGGCGGTCGCCGGTGCCCGTGGCAGGCGCCTTCGCGCTCGGAGCGCCCCGGCTCCGCCCGTCCTCCAGCATCCCACCCCGATGCTGGAAGCTGCCCCAACGTAAGCTCGTCGTCGTCGGAGGTAAACTCTCGAGTTCGCTTGCAGGGCTCGCGGGGACGGCCAAAGCTTGTGCTCTGCGCGTGGCTCCCTTCGGAGCACCCGACCCCCCGAGGCCAACGATGATCAAGCTGCTTCGCAAGTACGGCTTCTACCCGCGCGTCGGCGTGTGGGAGCTCACCCTCAAGTGCGACCTCAACTGCCGGCACTGCGGCTCCCGCGCCGGGCGGGCTCGGGGCGACGAATTGACGCTCCCGGAGGCGCGCAAGCTGGCCAAGGAGCTCGCCGAGCTGAAGTGCCGCTTCATGACGCTGAGCGGTGGCGAGCCCCTGCTGCGCAAGGACTGGGCACTGATCGCCGAGACGCTGGTGGACCTCGGGGTCACCACCGGGATGATCTCGAACGGTCGGCACTGGAACGACGACGTCGCCCGTACGGTCAAGACGATCGGGCTCGAGAGCGTGGCCTTCAGCGTCGACGGCTTCCAGGAGGCACACGAGTACCAGCGGCGCGTGAAGGGCCAGTGGCAGCAGGTGCTCGACACCATCGACAACGCGGTGGGGCACGGGATAAAGACCAGCGTCGTCACCACCATCAACAATCGGAACCTCGGCGAGCTGGAGGCGCTTCGGGAGCTGCTGGCCGATCACGGCGTGCTCCGCTGGCAGGTGCAGTTCGCTACCCCCACCGGCAACATGGCGGACAACCGGGGGCTGGTGATGGATCCCAAGGACATCATCAAGGCGGTCCCGATGATCGCGCGGATGTGCCGCGACGACCGCCGGCCCAAGGTCTACCCCGGTCACGACGTCGGCTACTTCGGCGAGCCTGAGGAGCACCTCCGCGACCAGAAGGCCGCCATCCCGTTCTGGACGGGGTGCTCCGCGGGTTGCAGCGTCATCGGGATCGAGAGCAACGGCAACATCAAGGGCTGCCTCTCCCTCCCCTCGGCGATGAACGGGGTGGACAAGTTCGTCGAGGGCAACGTGCGGGAGAGCTCGCTGCGCGAGATCTGGTTCCGCGAGGGGGCCTTCGCCTACAACCGACAGTTCACCGTCGACCAGCTCGGTGGGTTCTGTCGCACCTGTGACTACGCGGAGATCTGCCGCGGGGGTTGCACCTGGTCCTGCTTCGCGGAGACGGGGCAGATGCTCCGGGACAACCCCTACTGCTACTATCGGCAGGTCAAGGAGCTCGAGCTCGCCGGCAAGGAGCTGCCGGAGGAGGCCCATGTCCGGCTCCCGGTGGTCGACGGCTGAGCCCGGGATTCGGCCCCATCGGCGGCGCCCGCCGCGTGCCCTTGCGGCGCGGGCAGCGGCTTGCTTCCGGCGGCGCCGGGCCTATCCTCACGCGCCATGCCGGTGTGCAAGCGATGCGGTGACGAGGCGGAGCAGCTCGTGACGGTGAAGGTCGACGGCAAGAAGCAGAAGGTCTGCGAGAGCTGTGCCGAGGACCTCGCCGCGGCGGACGCGGTGGCCGAGGAGAGCGAGGCCGTGGTCCAGCGGATGATGGACTTCCGCGGTCGCCGCTGAGCCCGATCGTCGCGGCGGCTGGTCTTGACGCCCCCCGAGCCGCGGTGGAGCCTGGCGGGCAGGTGATCAAGTACCTCGGGTCGAAGCGCCTCCTCGTCCCCGCCATCCTGGGCGCGGTGCGCGCGGTGCCGGGGACCGCGACGGTGCTCGACCTCTTCTCGGGGACCTCGCGGGTCGGGATGGCGCTGAAGGGCGCCGGCTACCGCGTGATCGCGAACGACCACAACGCGTATGCAACCACGCTCGCCCGCGGCTACGTCGCCGCCGATCGCGAGGAGCTCCTGGAGGACGCGACGCGCCTGGTGCGGGAGCTCGACGCGCTGCCGGGACGCGCCGGCTATTTCACCGAGACCTTCTGCGTGCGCTCGCGCTTCTTCCAGCCCAGGAACGGGGAGCGCGTGGACGCGATCCGGGAGGCGATCGCCGGCAAGGGGCTCGCGCCCGAGCTGGAGGCGGTGCTCCTGGTGTCGTTGATGGAGGCCGCCGACCGGGTCGACTCGACGACCGGCGTTCAGATGGCTTACCTCAAGGAATGGGCGCCGCGCGCCTTCAACGACCTGGAGCTGCGGGTGCCAGCGCTCCTGCCCCGCGCGCGCCACGGCAAGGGGGAGGCGCACGGGCTCGACGCGCTCGACGCCGCGGGGCTCGCCGAGGTGGACCTGGCCTACCTCGACCCGCCCTACAACCAGCACTCGTACCTCGGCAACTACCACGTCTGGGAGTCGCTGGTGCGGTGGGACAAGCCGGCCACCTACGGGGTCGCCTGCAAGCGGGCCGACTGCCGCGCCCGGCGGAGCGCGTTCAACTCGCGGCCGGGCTTCGTCGCCACCTTCCGGGAGCTCCTCGGGCGGTTGCAGGCGCGCGCGATCGTCGTTTCCTTCAACGACGAGGGGTACGTGGCGCGCGACGAGATGGAGGCGCTGCTCAAAGAGCTCTGGGGCGGGGCGGCCGCTGTGACGACGCTCGAGCACGACTTCAAGCGCTATGTCGGTGCCCAGATCGGGATCCACAACCCGCGCGGGGAGCGGGTGGGGATGGTGAGCCACCTCCGCAACAAGGAGTTCCTCTACGTGGTCACCCCGCCCGGCGTGCGCCTTGCGCTCCCCAGCTCGCCGCCGGGCGCCCTGTCGGAGCGCAGCGAGCAGCTCGCGTGGTGGACGTAGCGTTGGGAGGGAGGCCTCGATGGCGCCGCCCGCCCCGGCGGCGGGCGGTTGCGTCCAGATCCGGGGGTCTTTCTCGGGCAATTCCCGGTTCGACGCCGGGACTCCGGATTGACGTCGGCGGCCGGACCAGGTACTCGGCCGCTCATGCGCTCCGACTCGGATTCACCCGAGGACGCCACCCGGACCGAGGAGGACGAAGCGCCGGCGTCGGGCGGCTCGTCACCGCGGCGCGAGCCCGCCGCAGCCCCGTCCGAGGGCGCTGCCCGCGCCGAGGACGTCGGGGAGCCGGACGGCTCGCCGCCCCCGCGTGAGGCGGCCCCAGTGCCTCCCGCCGCCCCCGCTCCCCGCGAGCGGTGCAACACCCTGTTGCTGTCGTTGGTGCTGTTCTGTGTTGTCTGCTTCTCCGTGTGGGTCGTCTCCGCAGGCAAGCGCTACCGCGAGGAGCACGCCCAGGCGACCGAGGGCTGGCGGGTGGGAACCACGCGCATGATCGAGATCACCGTGGTCCCCGCCGACAAGCAGAACCTCGCCTGCGCCTCCGACCGGGACTACTGGGGGCTCCGGTGCTCCGGCCGCCAGGAGTTGGGCGAGGCCGGCCCCGAGCCCAACGTCCTCCAGCCCTTCAACACCACCGGGAACCAGCTCTTCCTCGGCGCTGGTTTGTGGCACTCGCCCGACCTCAAGGGGTCGCTCCCACGGGGTCGGTTCACGGTGACCTGTGACTACACCATCCGAGGGGTGGCAAAGTCGCCGGCGATCCGCTTCAGCCGCACGGGTGCGTTCGCCCCCACCCGGAAGACCGTCACGGTCGGAACCCTCACCGATTGCGTGATCCCGCGATGAGCCTCGACGTCTTGCCTGGCCGCGTCGGCGGCCTCGCGCGCTCGGTCGCGAGGGCCGTGCGCGCCGGGATCCCTCGGATGTCGCATCCGGTGACCGGGTATCTCCTGGTGCTCATGATCGTGGGCGGGGTCGTTCTTCGCGTCCAGCGCGTCGGGTACCCGTTCCAGTACGGCTTCGACGAGCAGCAGTTCGTCAGCGCAGCCCGCCAGTTTCTCATCTGCCTGCCCGACACGGGTGAGTGCTGCCACCCGCCGCTCAGCAAGCTCCTGGTCGCGGTGGGCATCCTGCTCTTCGGGGACAACCCGATGGGGTGGCGGTACGCGGCGCTCTGCCTCGGGATCCAGTGCATCGTGCTGGTGTTCTTGCTCGCTCGCGAGCTCTTCCAGGACCCCCGGGCGGGGTGGCTGGCGGCGGCCTTCATGGCTGTCGACGGGTTCAGTCTCGCGTTCTCTCGCGACGCGTTCCCCGAGGGGATGATGAGCTGCCTCGTCCTGTGGAGCATGCTGGCCGCGGTCACCGCGCGCGGGTGGGGCGGAGTGCTGGCCTGTGCGGTGCTGGTGGGCCTCGCCGGATCCATCAAATGGAGCGGCTTCGTGGTTGGCCTGCCCGCTTGCGTGGCTCTCCTGACGCTGCGGCGCGTCCCCTGGTACTCGCTCGCGTCGTTCGCGGTGGTGCCGTTGGTGCACCTGGTGATCTGGATGATCGGGCTGGCACTGATCGGGCACCCGAACGATCCGCTGAGCGTGTGGGAGGAGATCAACCGGCGGAAGAGCCTCCACCTGGGCTTCCCGCACCACGCCAACCCGGCGGAGTCGGCCTGGTACACCTGGTTCATCGCCTACCACCCCATCGTGCTGAAGAGCGCGCACTTGGGGGGGAGCGTGCGGTTCGCGTCCAGTGTCGCCCACCCGCTGCTCCTGCTCGCCACCGACGCGTGCCTCTTGCTGGTCCCGGTGGCGGGCGCGGCGTGGGCGCTGCGGGTCCGGGGCTGGCGGGCGTGGTGGCGCCGGCTGTTCGATGGCTCCGATGGTCGGGCGCTGCTCATCCTCTGGGTGGCCTGGGCATCGATGCTGCTGCTCTGGATCTCCGGGCGCATCGTCTCCTACTGGTATCACTACCTGACGCCTTGGGGGCTCGCGATCCCGTTGACCGCCGGCGTGGTCGCGCGCCTGGAGCGGCGCTCCCCGAAGGGGGTGCTGATCTTCGTGGCCGCCCTGCTCGCGATCGCCGTCTACTACGCCCCCGTGTGGGCGGAGCTCCCGATCTCGACTTCGGCCATGCACCGTCGATTGTTCTTCCCCCTGTGGCGCTAGACGAAGCGGAGGATGTCGTGAAGCGGACCCTCGTACTGCTGACGCTCAACGAGATCGAAGGGATCACCGCGCTCTTCGATCGGATCCCCTTCGACGCCGCGGACGAGTCCCTGGTGGTCGACGGCGGGTCGACCGACGGGACCGTGGAGTTCTTCACCAGCCGCGGCGTCAGGGTCGTCGGCCAGGAGAAGCGGGGACGCGGCGAGGCGTTTCGCGTCGCCTTCGCGCAGTCCACGGGTGACGTCCTGTGCTTCTTCTCCCCGGACGGGAACGAGGACCCGGCGGACATCCCCCGGCTGTTCGGGCAGATCGCGGCGGGCGCCGACATGGCGATCGCCCGGCGTTTCGGCGCCAGGGCCCGGAACGAAGAGGACGACCTCACGCTGCGGTGGCGAGCCTGGGCGAACCAGGGGTTCACGCTGCTGGCGAACATCGCCTTCAACCTGCCCAACGTCCTGCAGGGTCGAGGCGGGTACGTCCAGGACACCATCAACGGCTACCGGGCCATCACGCGCGAGGCCTTCCAGCGGCTCTCGGTGGACGCAGACGGCTTCCTCATCGAGTACCAGATGACGATGCGGGCGATGAAGCTCGGGCTCGCGATCGCCGAGATCCCCACCATCGAGCAAGCTCGCATCGGCGGCCAGAGCACCGCCTCGTCGCTGCCCACGGGGTTTCGCTTCGTGCGGGGGCTCGGCCGAGAGCTCCTGATCGGCCGGCGCTTCTAGAGCCCCATCAGGGCGCCTCGCGCGGGGTCTGCCGCCCGCTCGGCGCTCTCGGTCGTCGCTTGGGAGCGGCAGTCGAACCGATGGCTGCTGCTCCAGGGCTCAGTACTTCTCCAGGCAGCTGGCCAGAACCTCCAAGTCGGCCTCGGTGAGCTCCGGGTAGTTGCCGCAGTAGAACCCGCAGGCGTCGATGAAATCGGTGCCGGGCAGGTCGAATCTGCGCTCGGCGTACTTGGCGTAGAAGGGCTGGTTCTGGATGTTGCCGGCGATCATCGGTCGGATCTCGACGCCGGCGCCCGAGAACTGCGCGAGGTAGGTGTCCCGGAGCTCGGGCGTCTTGCAGAGCACGGGGAAGGAGAAGCACGAGAGCACATCGATGTGGCTCCGATCCAGCGTGACCAGATCGGGGTTCCGGGCGGAAACCGCCGCCAGGTGGTCGTAGATGCGCTGTCTGGCCGCGACGGTTTCCTCGAGGTACCTGAGCTGGCAGGACCCGAGAAACCCCGTTATCTCCGTGGGGCGCATGTTGTAGCCGAGGTCGTAAAAGGTGTACTTGGCGATGAACTCGGAGTGGATGCCGCACTTCTTGCGCCATTTTCGCTGCTGCGCGGCCGTCAGGTTCCGGTCCCAGCCGTTGGCCCGCACGATGCGGAGCATCTCGACGAGATCGTCGTCGTCGGTGCAGACCATGCCCCCCTCCACCGTCGACATGTGGTGCGCGATGAAGAAGGAGAAGCTGGCGGCCAGGCCGAAGGTTCCCGCCCGCCGCCCGCCGGGCAGGACGGTCCCCAGGGCCTCGCAGTTGTCCTCCAGCAGGATGATCCCGCGCTCGCGGCACAGCTCGTGGATCTCGAACAGATCACCGGTGAACCCCATCGCGTTGGTGATGAACAGGGCTGCCAGATCCACCTCCGCCAGGCGCGTGAGGAGGTCGTGCTTCATCACGTTGAGGGTGGTCGGCGTGCAGTCGATGGGGACGGGGACCAGCCCGAGCTGGAAGATGGGCATCACGTTCGTAGACCAGGTGAGCGCCGAGAAGCCGACCCGATCCCCGCGCTTCAAGCGGCCGAGGTTCACGAGTGCCTGGAGCATCGCCAGGTTGGAGCTGCCGCCGCTGTTGAACAGCGTCGCCTCCTTGGAGCCCTGGACCTCGGCGAAGCTCTCCTCGAACTTGCGGCACTCCGGTCCCATGCTGAAGCGGTTGGTCCGCAGGATGAAGTCCGCGAGCTCCTCCTTGGTCTGGCTCACGTACAGAAACGGGTTCTTCATCAGGGGGATCATCTCAAGCCTCCATGCGCGCGGCCTTGATGGCGCGATACTCCCGAATCGTCCGCTCGATCCCCTCGCGCAGCGGGATGCGCGGGGAGAAGCCCAGGGCCCGCATCCGGGACACGTCCAGGCATTTGCGCGGCATCCCGTCCGGCTTGGTGCGGTCCCACTCCAGGCGGCCCGTGAAGCCCGCGAGGCTCGCCACGGTCTGCGCGAGCTCCGCGATGGTGACGTCCTCGCCCCAGCCGACGTTGAGGAATTCGGTCGCGTCGTAGCTCTCCATGGCGAAGAGCACCGCGCGAGCGGCGTCGTCCACGTGCATGAACTCCCGTCGAGCCGCCCCCGTCCCCCACACGGTCACGGCCTCGGCCCGGTCGTCGACGGCATCGACGAAGCGCCGCACCAGGGAGGAAAGGACGTGGGCGTTCTCGAGGTCGAAGTGATCGTTGGTCCCGTAGAGGTTGCAGGGCATCAGGCTCACCCCGGACATGCCGTACTCTCGGCGGTAGTACTCAACCATCTTCAGCCCAGCGATCTTGGCGATGGCGTAGCCCTCGTTGGTGGGCTCGAGCGGCCCGGTGAGGAGGTACTCCTCCCGCATGGGCTGGGGGCACTCCCGCGGGTAGATGCAGGAGCTCCCGAGGAAGCAGAGCTTGCGGACCCCGTGGAGGAACGCCTGGTGGATGACGCTACACTGCATCATCAGGTTGTCGTGGAGGAACTCCGCCGGGTGCTTCTGATTCGCCTGGATGCCCCCCACCCGGGCCGCCGCGAGGATCACGTGGGCTGGACGCTCGACGTCGAAGAAGTCGCGGACCTGGACGCCATCGCGGAGGTCCAGCTGGGCGAAGGGGCGCCCGATCACCCGCTCGTATCCGGCCGCCGCGAGGGCCCGGACCACGGCGGAGCCGACCATGCCGTCATGGCCGGCCACGTAGATGACTTCGTCTTTGCGCATCGACGTCTCCCTCGGCAGTTGGCTCCGAGCAGCCGGGGCGCCACCATGAGAAAGTGGCGGGCTTGCGTCAAGGCGATAGGTGAGCGCTCGCGCTCCCTGGCCGTCGCGGGGGGGGGCGTCGATGGTGGTGTTTCTCAGGCCGCTGACGTCGTTGGCAAACCGATGGCCGTGCTAGCGGCCCGGTCCCAGCGGCCCGCCGTCGGGGCCGCCCGGACGGGGGTGGATCCCCGTGACGCCCTGCACGAGGGGCCGATAGCTGCTGGTCGGGTGCTCGGCGAGGAAGTTCCGCGCGCGCGCGCGCGCCTCCTCCATCTCCCCCAGGTCCACCAGCAACGTAACGCCCATGGCCTGGCGCGCCTCGGCCCTCACCCCTGAAGCGGAGTACCAGACCTCGCCCTGGCGGACGAGCTCGAGTGCCCGCCGCTGGTCTGTCCGCTTCAACCGCGCGAGCTCGCGCAGGTAGTCGTCCTCGTTCGCGAAGGGAGGAGAGGGCTGCGCTACGGGAGACGCCACGGCGGGCGGACCTCCCCCGACGTCGTGGCCACCGGCGGTGCGCCTCGGCGCCCCTTCCGCCGCGCTCGTCCGGGGTGCGCGAGGGCCCGTCGGCACGGCGGGCCTCAGCGCGATTGCGATGCCGACGGCGAGCAAGGCGGCGACGAGCGGGGGCGCCCAGCAGCGCGCCGTTAGAATCCTGCCGAACACCCCTTCTCGTCCGCGAAGGCCGCGATGAGCCCGAGGTTACTCTGCTGCTCGATGTACTGCCACGACCAGGCGCCCGCGTAACCGTTGTCCCACCAGGAGCTCAGGATCTGGCCGAAGGTGTCGCTCGACTCGAACGGCATCTGCGTCAGGAAGTACTCCCCCATGACAACGGGCTTGCCGACGTAGCCGAGCTCGGCGGGGGTCGAGGTGTACGGCCAGTAGTCGTTGACCCAGGCGTAGATGTGCGGCTGGTGGAAATCCACGTCCAATTCGGGGAAGGCCCACGACCATTTGGCGGCGGCCCACCCGACGCTGACGAGCGCATCCGGCGTCGTCGCGCGCAGCGCCTCGATCGACTCGGCGATGAGCGCCGTCATGTCTGCGAGTGAGACGGCCGTGAGCTCGGGGTTCGGGTCGAAGTCCTGCCCGGAGGGCGCGCTGCCGGTCGCCGCCACCGCCCACTCCGGCTCGTTGATGACGTCCCACCCGAGCAGGCGCCGTTGGTTCGGGCTGGCGGCGACGGCGCGGGCAGCGCCACCAACCACGGCCTCTACCAGCGCGGCGCGGCGGGTCGCGTCCGTCACCATCGGAGCCATGCCGCGAATGGTGAGCCCGGAATCGACGCGATCGGGCCGGAAGTTGTCGAAGGAGAAGAGCGTCAAGACGAGGTACAGGTCGTGCGTCTCGGCCAGCTCGAGGGCCTTCGCAATGTCCGCCTGCGCCACGGTCGACAGCCCCGTGGGGTCGCCGGCGCCGTCGAATTCGACGCCGCCGCCGCGGAATTCGGGGAACATCCACCAGCGAACGACGGAGACGCCGCTGTCGGCCATCTGCGCCAGCTCCGCCGAATAGGTCTCCTCGTCCTGGCTCACCCCCAGCTGATTCCAGTCAGCGATGCCGCCGAAGTCGCCCGCGAAGTGGTGCCATGCGTAGTTGACGCCGAGCGCGAAGCGTTGCTTGCAGTCGTGGGTGAGCCCCGTCGCCAGCGGGCACTCGTCGGTGGGGCAGTCGCCGCCGGTCCCGGGGTTGCCGCCGGTCCCCTGCGCGCCGCCGGTGGGCAGGGAACCGCCGGTGGGCAGGGCGCCGCCGGTGGGCAGGGCGCCGCCGGTGGCCGGGACGCCGCCGGTGGCCGGGACGCCGCCGGTGGCCGGGACGCCGCCGGTGGCCGGGACGCCGCCGGTGGGCAGGGCGCCGCCGGTGGCCGGGACGCCGCCGGTGGCCGGGACGCCGCCGGTGGTGGGAGCGCCGCCGGTGGTGGGAGCGCCGCCGGTGGTGGGAGCGCCGCCCGTGGTGGGAGCGCCGCCGGTGCTGGCAACAGCGCCGGCTCCCCCGGTGGCAGATGTTGACTCGCCGTCAGGATCGTCGTCACCGCCGCCACAAGCGGCCAGTGACGGGAGGAGCAGAATCACGAACGAGCAGGAGAGGTGTCTCGGGAGGGCCAGCATAGCGTCCGTCCGGGCGACGTCGTCGAGCGGATCCCCTCCGCCGAAGCGCCACCGCTACCAGATGGAAGCGAGTGTTGCATGGCCCAACTCTCGGGGCAACGCGCCGCGCCCGCGAGCGGGGCGTCGGTGGTGTCACCGTCATCGCGCAGCGCCACGGCGCGAGACGAGGAGTGAAGAGCGGCGGGATGTCGATCCGTCTCCTCGGCTGGACGGAGTTGACCACGGCCTTGCTCTCGGTGGCGACGCGCGTCTTCGCGCGTCGCCGAGGGGGCCATGGGTCGTGCGGGATTGCTTGAGCGGAGGGACTCACGGATGCGGCAGTCGGCCGCCGGAGATCGGGCCGACCGGTGGCGCGGGCGTCTCCCGGTCGGGCGGTAGAGGGCTCCGTTGCTTCGAAAGTGGACCTGGAGCGGTGAGGGGGGCAATGCGGCGATCCTCTCGGTTCCCGGTTTGGGGTACGCTCCGGCTCGTGCGCCGCATCGACTCGGAAGCCGTTGCCCGTCGCCTCGCTCGCGCCATCCTCGCGGATCTTCGCCTCTACAACGAGGAGAAGGTCCGCGACGGCCAGGACCTGAGTGACGAGATCGACGAGGGCCGCCAGCTCTTCCGGGAGCGCGTGGAGGCGAGGTTCTTCGATCTGTTCGAGGTGGCCATCGCCGAGCTCCTGCCGGAGGTCGAGGGCGTGGTGAGCTCGACGGCGGCCGTCACGCGCGACCCCAGGGGGGAGCGTCGCGGGATCCCGGAGGGGTTCTTTCGAGAGGGGCCGCGCGAACGGGAGCCGCGGCGGCCGAGGAGCTCCTTGGCGCTGCTCCTGGCGCTGGGGCTGGCGAGCCTCGGGCTCGTCGCGTACTGGCTCCTGGGGAGCTAACTCTGCGACCAAGGGGGCTTCGCCCCGGGGCGCTGCTGGCGAGAACTGGAGCTGGCTCTTGGCTCTGGGCCGTGACGTGACGGCGGCAATCAGACCGATCGCCGCGCTAGAACCGCGCGCCTGCCACGACGCCGAAGCCCTGGCCGACGCGGGAGGGCGCGACAATCCAGCGGGTCCGCGCCGTCATCGGTCGGGCGTACGCGCTCGGCATCGATCGGAGCCCCGGCCCCGTGTTGCGGGCGTAGCCGCGCCACCCGACGGCTGCGATGGCCCCGCCGAGCACTGTGACCCCGAGCCCGATGGGGACCAGCGGTGACACCCAGGTGTCCGGGTCCGGCTCGTCCTCGGTGGAGTCATACTCGCCTTCCTCTTCGTCGCCATACAGGTCGAGATCGATCGAGCCCAGTGCGTTCACGACCGCCGTGACGTAAAGGCCCAGCGCGGTCACGGACAGCCCCCCCGCGAACACCGCGACGCCCGCGACGCCCGCCCGCTTCCCGCGCTTTTTCTGGCTCTCGCGGGGGGTCCGGACGAGCACCTCGGCGTCCTCCTCCACCGAGAGCCAGCTGAAGTCGCCCTCGATGTCGGGGTCGTGACCGCTGACCCGCACCAGGTAGTAGCCCGGGGGGACGAGGACGCGACAAGGCGCCCGGCAGGCGGCCAAGGGCGGCGCATTCTCGGCGTCGGGACTGAGCTCCACTCGGAGGCCGGGCTCGTCGGCGCGCAGGTCCAGGGCGACGAGCCCGGGCGGTCCGTCCGGCGCGGCCGATTGCGCCTGGGCGGCGCTGGGGAGGCTCAGCGTTACGAGCAGGCCTGCTAGAAGGTGAGGGGGGTGCACGAGCGGTCGACCACTGCAACAGCCGTGCCGCCTCGGCTCCGCCCGTCGGCCCAGTTTCTTTCGCCCGTTGACGAGTCACTGTCGCACCGGGAGCACGGGGCGGCCGGCGCGGCGTGCCTCGCGTGCCACAGCGCTGGCTCCGCGACCGGAGATTGGGCGTCGATCCTGGAGCAGAACCGCTCAGGGCTCGAGGCAGTAACACTGCACCGAGTCGAGCGAGAGCGTGCCGTAGCAATCGGTCACGACCGAGCCGGGGACGGGCGACACCTGGGAGCAGGTCGCGAACATCACCGCGTCGGTGCAGGAGGTGGTCGCGTAGATGGCGTAGCCGTAGCTCACGAAGCCATCGTCCTCGTCGGTGATCGGCGCGCAGGTGAGCCCGGCGGAGGCGCAGACGGCATCGCAGCTCGACGACGTCAGCGAGTGGACGTCGGCGAAGCAGGAGCCGAGGGAGCAGTCGTAGGTGCAGGCTTGGCCGCAGGCCCCGCAGTTTCCCCAGTCCCACTCCAGGTCCACGCATCGCGCGCCGCAGGCCGCGAGCGTCGCGTCCGCGCAGGCGAGCGTCACCGAGACGTCCTGTCCCACCACGTTGCCGGCCGAGTCCATGAACTGCACGGTGAACGCGCGCGCTGCCCCCCCCGCGGGCGTGGCGATGGGGCTCGCCAGGTCGATGGCGTCCCAGGTCAGGCTCAAGCTGTAGGACCCCGCTCCGCCGCTCATCGTCCCGTAGGTGACGCCGGTCAGCGGGTCCTTGACGGTTCCGCCGACGAGATCGGCGGCGCCGTCGGGATCCGTTACCATGGCGGAGACGACGAGGGTGTCACCCGGGTGAAGGGTGGGGGCGTTGGTGCCGAGACTCACGATCACCGGGCTCGAGTTGCCCGGGGCATCGCCCCCGCCGCCGCTGCCGGTACCAGGCCCCCCGCCCACTCCGGGGACGTCGCCTCCGTCGGCCTGGCAGATCAGGTCGACGCAGCTGGTTCCGATGGTGCACCGCAGATCGGCCGTGCACCAGCACCCGAGGGTGCCCCGGACGCAGTCGTCCTGGTCGCTCCCGCAGGCAGCGACAACCGAGAGCAACAGGAGCGCGCCCAGCCTCCGACTGAGCAGCAAGGGTTTCGCAAGGTTCATGACCCCCCATGATACCGGGCCGGGCGCTAGAGCAGCAATCAGATTGATTGCTGCGAAAAATCAACGACCTAGGGACCCGCGTCCTCCGGGTCCCGCCCAGCCACCGCTGGGTGGGTGAGGGCGTGGGGTACCGAATCGCGCGACGCGGGCGGCGGCGCGCCGGCGGTTCCATGAGGAACATAGGATTATCCGGGCGAGGAAGCTCTGGACTTGGCCTCGCTTCGCTGACATCACTGAGAGATCGGGTGCCTGCCTCGCCGGGGGTGCCGCGACCGAGGTCCTTCCTCGTACGGGGTCGATACGTCGGGGCGATGCGCGCCCAGCACGTGTTTCGCAGGGAGCGTCGAGAGGAGCGAGCCATGGTGATCCGGAGACCGATGGTGGGTGGGGCAGTGGCCCTCGCGGGCGTGGCACTGGCGCCGGCGGCGCTGGCGCAGTGCTTCGTGGACAGCGTCGGCGGCGATGACGCCAACGACGGCCGCTCCGAGGCGACCCCGGTCCGCTCGCAACAGGCGATCCCGTCCGGCTGCGGCGAGATCCGCTACCGGCGCGGGAGCGTCTTCAACGAGGCGGTGCGGATGGTTTCCGGGGTGACCCTTTACACCAACTACGGTGAGGGCCCGCTGCCGCAGTTCGTCGTGCCCCACACCTCGGGCAGTGGATCCCTCGTCTCCGCCTACCAGGGGGGGATCACCATCGACGGGCTCTACCTGGCCGGCTCCAAGGGCGACGGCACCATGGCGGGCCTCGGCCAGGGGGTGTGCGTCACCCTCGGCGGCAACAGTCGGGTCCTGAACAGCGAGATCACCAACTGCGACATCGGGATGATGCTGCACGGCGAGGGCTCGCTGATCCAGGGCAACTACTTCCACGACATGACCATGGCCGTGGACGCCGCCCTCGGCTCGGTCGACCCGAACGTGGTGGGGGGCGGCAACGGGATCTTCATCCACGGCTCGCACAACGAGATCGCCTACAACGCCTTCGTCCGCTGCGCAGACGAGGCCGAGTGGACGGAGAGCCCCTGCGACGGGGGCGCCACCGAGATCACGGTCGGGTCCGGGGCGACGGTGACGGGCGTCAAGGTGCACCACAACTTCTCCTACCAGAGCTGCGGCTTCCTCGAGATCGCGAGCATGGCCGGGGAAACCGGGCGCTTCGAGGACTCGGAGTTCTCGTACAACGTTCACGTCGACGGTGGCTGGATGATGCTGCTCCAGGTCAACAACACCGAGATGTCGAACATCCGCTTCGAGAACAACACCATCGTGCAGCACCCCGGGTCGTACAACGCGGGCATGATCACCACCGTGTTCGACGGCTTCTCGTCGGGGACCTCAGGGGGGACGCTCGATCCGGGCGAGGTGACCATGACCAACAACCTCGTCATCCTCGACGGGGTTCGGTCCTTCGGCGACGTGATCGCCGCCGCCATCACCCAGGCGAACAACCTCATCATCGACACGTCGAGTCAGAGCCCGGGGGTGGTGAACGTCGCGGGCACCACGGCGGAGGACTATGACCTGGTCGCGGGCAGCCCCGCGATCGACGCGGGGCTGCTCACGTCCTTGACCGTGCTCGACTACCTGAACCGCACCGTGCCGGACGCGGGCGGGGTCCCTGACGTGGGCGCCTTCGAGTACGGCTCCTCCGTCGGCGTCGAGCGCCCGGACGTGCCCGAGCCCGCCATCGGCGGTTCGCCTGGCACTGGCGCCGGGGGATCCCCGGCGGCCGGTGGCAACGGGACGACGAGCGGGGGGTCTCCGGTCGGCGATCCTGGCACCGGCAATGGCACGAGCGTGGATCCGGCGGCGGCCGAGGACGACGGTGGCTGTGGTTGTGCGGTCCCCGCGAGCCCTGCGGGCGGCCCCGGGCTCCGGTTCGCGCTCTTCGGGATCGTGGCCGCGGTCTTCGCGCGACGTCGGACGCGTTGAGGCGGGCGCGCGCGCAGCGCGAGGTTGCTCTGCTGCCGCTCAGTGGCTCGCCGGGGCCGCTCGCTTCTTGCCCATGATGCGGTTGGTGAGCCAGACGTAGCCGGCAAAGAAGACCGCGCAGCCGAGGAGGATCCAGACCAGGTTGTGGCCGATCGCCGCCTTGCCCTGGTGCACCAGATCGGCGTAGCTCATCCCCGCGGTCGAGAGCCCGAAGGAGTAGCCGACACCGGTGAGGATCGTCACCCAGATCCCGGCGCCGAGCCCGGTCCAGAGCGCGAAGGTCGCGACGGGCATCTGCGCCAGTCCCGCCGGGAGCGAAATGAGCTGGCGGATGGCGGGGATGAGCCGGCACACGAAGGTCGTGCCCGCCCCGTAGCGGTTGAAGACCTCCTCGGCCCGTTCCATGTGATGGACGGGGAGGAAGAAGTACTTGCCGTACCGGTGCAGGAAGGGGCGCCCCGCCCAGGACGCGAGGTAGTAGTTGAAGAAGGCCCCCGCCAGGGAGCCGGCGACGCCGACCACGATGGCGAGCACCAGATCCGCGACGGGCGCGCCGAGGGTCAGCTTGCCGTGCGCGGCGAGGAACCCGGCTGGGATCATCACCACCTCGCTCGGGAAGGGGACGAGCGAGCTCTCGATGGTCATGAGCAGGAAGATGACGACGAAGCCCCAGACGGCGGCGTGGAGGGCGACGGTTTCGATGTACTGGATGAGCAGCTCGGTCATGGGGGCCTCGGGGCCAGTGCCGTAGCACGGACGGGCGGGGCTTGAGGAGCGATCGGGTCGTTCGGGTCGTTCGGCCGCACGGACGAGGGGACGGCTGGAACTCCGGGATCGCCCGCCGAAGCGGCGAGGGGGTGCTCGCCCGGCGGCGCGGAGGGGGCGAGCGCGTTCGGTGAGCGCCTTCGGGCAGGCCCTGCGCCCCGTCCCGTCCAAGATCTCGGCGGGGCTCCCCGCCCAGCCCAGTTCAGGGCCGCGGGGGACGACCGAGGGAGCTGCGGTCGTGGCGGAAGGCGTGATCTGCCATCGTCGGCGCTGGTTCAGAGTTGGGCGGGGTTGCTGGCGACCATCGCCGCGAGCTTCGGGAGGCGCAGTGTCAACACCGTCCAACGCGCGCCGTCGACGTGCTCGTGGCCGAGCTCACCGACGAGCCAGCTGCGTTCGTTTTCCGACCGGCGCGAGGCCGCGCCCCCCGTTCCCGCGCCCATCCCGAAGAGCCCCAGAGAATCCGGCTATAAGATCACGGGAGTTCGCGAGAGCGCGGTGGTGTGGCGAGTGCGTCGATGGGGGAAACTGCCGGCCCACCTGTAACGGTTTGCCTTCGGAAGCTCGATAGACCAAGACTGCGAGGGGCCGAATGGCGCTGCGCTGCTGTCATTTCGAGTCCGATTCCGAGCGAGAGAGTCATGGCTCATCACGAACGGTTGGCGTGTGTCACTCTGGCGGTGTTGGGGGTGGTCTTCACCGTGGCCTGCAGCGAGGAGCAGGCCACCGAGAGGGGCTCGGAGTCGCCCAGCGAAACCGCCAGCGGCGGGGCCTCTCAAGACGGGGTGGTAGCCACTGGCGGCATCGTGACGAGCGGAGGGGGTTCGACGCCAGTCGGGGGCACAGGCTTCGGCGGCGTCACCAGCACGGGGGGGGGCGCGCCGAGCGGGAGCGGTGGCGAACCGGCTATCGGGGGCAATGCCGTCGGCGGAGACAGGCCGACCCCGGGAGGCGCCTCGGGGGTCGGTGGCAGTCCCGGTGTCGGTGGTGACTCCGTCC
Organism: uncultured Polyangiaceae bacterium; assembly: GCA_964480725.1. Classification (GTDB taxonomy): domain Bacteria; phylum Myxococcota_A; class Polyangia; order Polyangiales; family Polyangiaceae; genus JAFGBI01. The sequence continues at coordinate 88,581 of CAYZQO010000008.1, forward strand.
TCGGCGGTGGCCCCAATGCCGGTGGCGAGCCTGAGGCGGGTGGCAGCCCCGCGCTCGGTGGCGGCCCGGCTGCGGGTGGCGTCGTCGCCACGGGCGGCATCGTGACGACCGGGGGCATCCCGGGGACGGGCGGCGTTCCGGCCACGGGGGGCGAGGTGGCTACGGGGGGCGAGGTGGCTACGGGGGGCGACACGCCGACGGGTGGCGATGCGGGCAGCTCGAGCGTCGCGAGCTGCTCGACGACGGCGCCCGTGGGGTATCTGGTGGGCGAGCTGACCCCGGACGTGGAGCTCCAGCGCTGCGACGGGACTCTGGTGAGTCTGCGGGAGCTCATCTGCGGCAACGCGTTGACGCAGGTCTATAGCTACGCCGGTTGGTGCCCGGGTTGTCGCGGCTTCTCCGGGCTCGAAGGGGAGTCCTTCATGGACGGCAACCAGATCTACGAGCGCTATCAGGACGATGGCTTCGAGCAGGTCATCGTCCTGTCGGCGACGGAGCAATTCGGGGCCAAGCCCACGGAGGCCGACTGCGCCGAGCTCCAGGCGCTGCACCAGGGGCTCGTGGTGTTCGATGCGACGTCCTCCAAGATGGAGGACGAGCTTCACCTGCAGATCAACGGTGGCACGGCGCTGCTCGACGAGCAGGGCCTGTGGGTCGTCGCCCCACCGCCCGAAGCCAGCGAGGTCGAGGGCGGTGGGATCAGCGAGGTATTGACCGAGCTGATGGACCGCTTCGGCTGGTAGGCTGCTCACCCGAAGTACCCGGGGGCCGGGAGCCCTGTCACCGCCAACCCGGGTTCGACCTGGGGAGCGGTCGGGCGCCGTGGGCTCGCTCCTGGACGGGGCGGTGGAGAGAGCGAGCGCCTCGCGAGCGCCTACGGACAGCCCCCGCGCGCCGTGACGTCCAGGATCCCGTCCGGGCTCGCTACCCAGGCGCGGCCCTGGCTGCGGGCCGCCACCGAGACGAGCTGCGGTCGTGGCGGGAGGGGCGGCCCGGTCAGGGCGCCGAGCGTCGTGCCGTTTCCGTGAAGGAGCGTGCCGTCGTCACCCACGATCCAGAGCTCGCCGCCCTGTCCCAGCGCGACGTCGCGCAGCCACCTATCCGAGTCGAGCCGCTGCGCCGTCACTGCGCCCGCCCGCACGTGGACCACGAGGCCCGCCGCGCCGACGGCCCACGCCTCGCCCGGGCCCGTCGCGGCGACCGCTTGCAGCGGTCCGGTCGGCACGCGGTGCCAGACGACGCCCGACCGCGAGCGGTGGACGACGAGCCCCTCCCCCGCGGGCCAGGCCTCGCCCTCGTTGTGGGTGACGTGGAGTCCACCCACCATCCACAGCTCGTCGGCGCCGCTGGCGACGAGCGCCGTGAGCACGGGGAGCCGCAGCGCGGAGGGCGTGCGGCTCGCCCCCTCGACGCGCACCACGCCGAACTCGTCGAGCAGCCAGCCGCGGTCGGCTCCGACCGGTGCCAGGCGGGTGTGGCCGTGACGGGACGCTGTCGACGACAGCACCGGCGGCTCCCGGGCGGGAAGGGGCGTCCAGCGCCCGAGCTCCCAGAGGCCGTCGCTGGTGGCGAACCAAACGTGCCCCGCGACGCCGAAGACGTCGCGGACGGGGCCGTGGAGCCCGATCACCCGCGTCCAGGCACGGCCGTCCCAATGGGCGACGCCGAGCTCCCCCGTGAGCCAAACGTCGTCGGTCGCGGACCCCCAGATCGCCGTGGGGGTGCCGACCGGCGAGGCCACCCCGCTCCAGCCCTGCTCCGCGACGTGGTGCGCGATCGAGGGACCGAGCGCCCAGAGGTCGTCGTCGGTCGCGCCCCAGAGCGCGACGGGCGACGCGAGCGGCGCGGCCTCCGCTCGGACCACGAGCTTGTCTCCCTCGAGCTTCGCGAGCGCCTGGTCGGTGAGCACCCACGGCTCGCCGCCGACCCGCCCGACGACCGACACCGTGGTGTCCCCGAGCTCGATCACCGCCCCGGAGGGGAGGCGGCAGTGCTGCGCTCCGCAGGCGACGGAGGCGGTCGGGCTCGAGGCCACGCGCAGGCGCGGGCCCGCCTCGGTGCCGAAGTCCTCGAACACGCGCGCGGCGAAGCTCGCGCGGAGCGCGGCGTCCTCCACCCAGACGGCGCCGCGGCGGCGGACGGCCGTTGGCAGGTCCGGGGACGGGCCCGTGGCGGTAGTGTGTCTTCGCCCGCAGAGCCACGCCTCGCCGCTCGGTCCGAGGGCGAGGCGCTCGGGCACGAAGCCCGTGACCCAGAGGCCCTCCGTCGTGTGCGGCGCGAGCCGTCGTGCGATGGGCGCGGCGCCGCTCCATTGGGCGCCGCTCCACTCCCAGATCCGCTCCCCCGCCTGGGCGAGCGCGTGACCGTCCGGGAGCGCGAGCCCGGAGTCGATGGAGTCCGGCAGGACGCGGACGAAGCGTGCGGGGCGCGGCCGGGTGGCGCGACCGGGCTCCGTCGCCGGAGTGCCGTCCCGCAGCGTCCAGGAGCGGTCGCTCTCGCGGACCTTGACGGAGTCGGCGGGCGCCGTCGGGGCCATGGGCGACCAGGCGCCGGTCGGGTGCCAGGATCCAAGCGGCCCCGGACGGCAGCAGAGCGAGCTCTGGTCGCGTATGCGCCTGGAACGAGACGTCCCCGGGCGGCGCCAGGACCGCGCCGTCCCACGCCGTCGTGCCGTCGGCGCCGAGGACGCGCAGGCCGCCGTCGTCGCCCGCGAGCAACAGCAGGCCGCGGGCCGTTACGTGGAGGCGACGATCGAAGGTCGGGTAGACCTGCAGGATCCCCACCCGGTGTCGGGCGGTACTCATCGTCCACACCGCGCCGTTGCCCGTCTCCGCGACGACCATCGCGCCGTCGCGGTCGAGCGGTCCCCCGAGGCGCCAGGTCCCGGCCGGGAGTGGCTGGCCTTGACCTTTCCCGGTCGGCTCGACGCGCAGCAACTCGAGCCCGTCGCGACCAGGTCGCGCGCCCACGATCCAGAGCGCGTCGCGGCCGTCGTCGCGGAGCGCGAAGACCCGCGTGAACTCGAGCCACCAGCGGAGACGGCCATCCGCGGCCCGTGCCTCCACGCGAAGCGTCCGATCCTTCGGCGCCTGGAGCGGTGGCGCACCGGGCAGCCCCTCCGCGTCGAGCAGCGAGAAGCGGAGGCGCGGCTCCGCCGCCGGGGTGGGCGCCGTCTCGGCGGTCGGTGGCTCGGGCCTCGGCGGGGGCGTTGTCGCGCACCCGAGGCCGAGCGCGAGTGGCGCCACGGCGTGATGCCAACCACTCCTCACCGCGGCACCCCCACGAGCCGGTAGACGGTCCCGTGCTCCTCATCGCCATCGCGCTCGGTGCCACCGATCCAGAGCGGGCCCTCGGGCTCCACCCACAGGGACTCGATGCGGTCGAGCGGCGTGGACACCTCCCGGACCACGGCGCTGTCGGAGAGGAACAGGTGCGTCTCGTCGAAGAACCACACCTCGGTCGCGCTCCGTCCCACCATACGCACTCCGTCGAAGGACGAGGGCGTGGCCACGCGCGTCCACTCCCCGTCCGCCAGCACGGCCACCGAGGAGCGCTCGCCGGGGACGGCGTCGCGGCCCAGCAGCCAGACGCGCTCTCGATCGTCCACCCACAGCTCCACGGGCGCGAGATCCACCGGTGCGCGCGGGATGAAGCTCACTCCTCGGTACTCCCAGAGCGCGGAGTGGCAGCCGCCGCCTCGCGACTGACAGCCTCCGAGCGCCAGCCACGCGTGCCGTGACGAGCCGAGCCAGAGCGCGGTTTGCCTCTGAGAATCCTCCACCTCGTCGACCTGTGGCGTGGGCAGCGGATCGCCGCCGCGCCCGCGGAGCCGGTCGCCGACGAGCGTCCACACTGCGTCGTCTTCGGTGGCCGCCGCATAGGTTTCGGCGCCGTGGAGATTGCAGCTGCGGGGCAGGGGACGCGGCACCACGGCGACCACGGGATCCGGGTCGGTCCCGGTGAAGAATAGCCCCCGTACGACCATCTCACGCTCGCGGACGACGAGGCTCATCCCGCCCCCCATCGGACCGTAGAGGGCGTCCTCGGGACACAGCCGCCCCCGCGCGCGCAGCCTCGCGCCGTCGTACCAATAGACGCGCCGATCCTCGTCGACGAGCCACACGTCCCTCGGCCCCGAGCCGCCGATGGCGCCGATCGTGTGCGTCGCGGGCACCGGCAGCGGGTTGAACTCGGCGGTGAGCGGCGCCTCGGGCAGCAGCCCCACGTCCGGTGAGCTCTAGGCGGGGACCTGGTGGGCGGGATCGGTGTACTGGAGCACGACCGATACCGGCGGCAGGGGTTCGACGCTGGGGTAGACGACCTCGGAGGGCGCCGTGATCGTGTCCGGGCGCTCCCTTTCAGGGTCGGGTGACGATGGCGCCCTAGCGGTGCCGGACAGCGTCGCTGCCGTGGCGGGCGCGAGGGGGGCGGGGGCTGGCGCGCAGGCAGCAACGGACAGCCCGAGCCAGAAACCGATCGGATGCGCTCTCCACACGTGCCCGCTCCGCAAGGTAGCATCGGCGCCGAGGGGGCCGCCACCGGCAACATCTCGATCGAACCGGGGGGGCGCGGCCGGCGACGGCTCCATGATCGGGCAACGAGTCGGCCTTTGGCCACGACAGGGCACCGTTCCCTGAATAACCTTTGGCCAATGCGATTCGAGCTGGCCAGCGCGGACTGGGCTCGCCTTCGGCTCTCGCCGGACGGGACGCGGGTCATGGGATCCTGGCGGGACGGTGAGACGGAGCGCTCCGTCCTCAACGGCCGCGAGTTGCCGGTCGTGGCGTGGAAGCGGGGCTCGTCTCCGGCGCGCCAGTGGGACGTGGAGCTCTCCCGGCGCGCGGGCGTGGAGCGCGAGGGTGAGGCCGTCTACGTCACGGTGAGCGACCTCACCCACGAGACGAGGTTCGGACCGTTCGAGGACGTGAAGCTCGGGTCCGACTGCTTCAGCTCACCGGGGGCTCGCCTGATGTTCGTGTTCACGCGGGGCGGCGCGTCGTGGGTGTGGATCGAGGGCGAGGAGCTGGGGCCCTACCCCGCGGTCGAGACGCCGCGCTGGCACGGGCGCACGCCGAGCTTCGTCGTCCGGTCGGACGCCGGGCGGCACCTCCGGGTCGGGGAGCGCACGCTGGGTCCCTTCGAGCTGATCCGCTCGGTGAAACACGCGGACGACGGGGTGCTCGCTGTTGGCTTTCGGCAGGGGGACGCCGACTACCTCTGGTATGGCGAGCGGCGCTACGGCCCGTTCGAGGCGCCCGTCGATTTCGAGCTCGGCGCGGGTGGACGGCTGGCGATCGAGCGGGCCTTGGAGTCCGGGGTCGAGGTCGTGCTGGGGGACGGCCGGGAAGTGGGGCGCTTCACCCGGGTGCGCAGCCTGCGGTCGTGCTTCTCGCCCGATGGCCGGCGGCTCGGGTTCGCTTACGACCACGGTGAGCATTCCGGCTTCTTCCTCGACGGCGAGCGCCGCGAGAACCTGGGCTACACCGACGGTCCCTGGTGGTCGCACGACGGGCGGCACGTGGCCTGGGGGGCGGACACCGAGCGCGGGCTGCTGGTGGTGGACGGGGCGCAGCAGGAGCTCCCCTTGCGGCTCGACTGGGAGCTCGGCTCGAGCTTCCGCTTCGCCCCGAGCGGCGAGTTCTGCTTCCTGCTCGCCGCCGACGGCGAGCAGGTGCTGCGCATCGGGCCGCGGGAGTTCGGCCCCTTCGAGTTCGGACAGAGCGCGCGGCGGGCCGGTGACGAGCGGGTCGCCTTCTCCGCCGACGGTGCCCACTTCGCCTTCCTCTACCAGGATCGAGGCGGGACCTTCGTGCGCCACGACGCGCGCCTGCACGGGCCCTACGGCAGTCGGACGACCTTCACGCTGTCACCCGCGGGGACCCTGTATGTGGCGACGCTCGACGAGGGGTCGCTGACGGTGACGCTCTCCGAGTCACTGGTGTGAAGGCCTCGCGCCGTGGCTACGCCGACCACGACGAACTCTACGCCTGCGCCGACCAGCGCACCCAACAGCGCTAAAGCACGCCGTTGGTCGGTTATGGGTTGATGGCCGGGCGTTCGGTGGGCCGGCCCCGCCCTGCCCCGGTGGCGGGCGCTGAGCGCTTCGCGCGGCTGAACGACGCGGCGAGTCCGGTACCCAACCCCACCGTTCCAACGATTGAGAAGCCTGGCCGTGGGTGGCCCCGCGCCCTTCTCGCCCACGCACAACGAAGAGCTGGCCCGACGCGGCTGGAACCGTTGGCGCCAGGGCCCTCCCACGCCAAGCCGTTGGGCGTCGAATCCTCCGGGCAGGTCGGCGACCAGGGCGCGAAGGCGCCACAGGCGCTATGTTGTCGGCATGTCCTCCCTCAAGGCTCGAGTTGAAAACGGTCGACTTCGACTCGATGAGCCCACCGACTTGCCCGAAGGCATCGTGGTGCCTCTCGAGATCGCCAACGACTGGGACGACCTCAATGACGAGGAACGCGCGGAACTGCACGGAGCGATTCGCGAGGGGTTCGATGACGCGAAAGCAGGTCGAGCCATCGATGCCGAACAGTGGGCGGCTGAGCTACGCTCGCGCCTGTGAAGATCCGTGTCTCAGCTCGTGCTCGCCGAGAAGCAGACCGCGCCGACGCTTGGTGGCGAACCAACCGTCCCAGCGCCCCTGACTTGTTGACGCGGGAGCTGCTCCACGTGCTGGACCTCCTGCGTGACGACCCGAATCTCGGCGCCTCGTACGGGGCCGCCCAATTTGACGGCCCGGTGCGGCGGGCCTTGATGAAGAAGACCGAGCGCCACGTGTACCATGGGCGGCTCGGCGACGAGGTGATCATCCTGGCCGTCTGGGGTGCCCGCCGTGGCCGCGGCCCGAGACTGTGAGCCTCTTCTCTTGGCTGCGCCAACAGAAGGCAGCGAAGCTCGGGTAGGTTGGGGGATCTGCGCAAACGTCCCGCTACCAGGTCAGCCCATGCCCCAGGGGGAACAGGGGCGGATCGCTCGCGTAGTCCGCGTCGTCCCAGTTGATCGGGATCTGACCCGCCTTGGGCCAGCTGTGGCCGAGCCTGCCGGTGGGGCTGACCGCGCCGAACAGGATGTCGGCGACGCCCGCGCCCTCGGAGCCCGGCAGCCAGGCGGCGACCACGGCCTTGAGGTTCGGGTTGGAGAGGTACGAGTCGATGAGCAAGGGGCGGCCCGACACGATGACCAGGACGATGGGCAGGCCATTGCTCAGCATGTTCTCGAGGGCGGTGTGGTCGGCGCTCGAGCGAGCCTGCAGGGTCAGATCCTCCTCGTCCCCGTGCAGCTCGGCGTAGGGCGGTTCGCCGACGACCACGATCCCCGCGGTGGCCCCGCCCGCGGCCGCGGTGCCGTCCAGGCTGAAGGCGACGTTGCTCTCGCCGAGGGCGGCGCGGATCCCGCCGAGGATGGTGGTGCCGGCGGTCGTGTCCGCATCGGCGGAGTGCCCGGTGCCCGTGCCGAGCCCCTGCCAGTCGATGGTCCAGCCGCCGCACTGCTTGACCATCGAATCGGCGGCCGTGCCGGCGACGAGCACCGGGGAGCTTACGGGCAAGGGGAGGATCCCGTCGTCATTCTCGAGGACCACCAGCGACTTTTGCACCGCTTCGCGCGCGATGGCGCGGTGCTCGGCGCTGCCGACGACCGAGGGGTTGGTGCTCACACCGTAGCCCGGCTCGAACATCCCCATCTCGCACTTGACCTGGAGGATCCGGGTCACCGCGTCGTCGATGCGGCTCATCGGGATGCCGGTCGTCGGATCGCTCGATCCCGCCGCCGCCTCCAGGAGGTCCAGCGTCACTAACCAGTTGGGGCTGGCGCCGGTCCCCGCCGCGCCCGCCATCATCAGCATGTCGAGCCCGGCGTTGACGCCGGCCGCCGCCTGCTCGGCCGTCGGTGCGTAGGCGCTGCCGCCGGGCAGCTTCATGATGGCGTTGTAGTCGCTGACGACGATCCCCGCGAAGCCCATCTCGCCCTTGAGCAGGTCCGTCACCAGCTCGCGGCTGCCGGTCACTCGCTCGAGATCCCCCGCCGACGTCCCGTACTGGCTGTACGAGATCATCACCGTGGCGACGCCGGCGTTGATGAGCGGCTGGTACTGATCCACCGCCAGGCGCCGGAAGGTCGCCTGGTCCAGGATCACGTCGCCCTGGTCAGTGCCGCCCGCAGTGTTGCCGTCGCCGGCGAAATGCTTGGCACAAGCCAGGATGCTAGCCGGATCAGCGAAGGACGTGCCCTGTTGCAGGCCCTCCGAGGCCACCAGGCCCATCCAGGCGGTCAGGGTCGGCTCCTCGGAGAACGACTCGAAGGTGCGGCCCCAGCGCTCGTCGCGCGCCGCTGCGATGGTTGGCGCGAAGGTCCAGTTGATGCCCGTCGCCCGCACCTCGACGGCCGTGGCCTGGGAGACGCGCCGGAGCAGATCGGCGTCGCGCGTGCAACCGAGCCCGATGTTGTGCGGGAACATGGTGGCGTCGCGGACGTTGTTGTGCCCGTGCACGGCGTCGATGCCATACAGGATCGGGATACCGAAGCTCAGGCCCGCGTTCTGATACTGGGTCGCCATCTCGGCCCAGGCCGTGGCGCTGTTGTTGGACGGATCGGCGCTGCCGCCGCCAAACACGGACCCGAGCTGGCGGCTCGAGACGTCGGAGGGGGAGGTGGTGAGGGTTTCGCCCTGGATCATCTGGGCGACCTTCTGCGAGGTGCTGAGCCCGGCCAGGATCTCCGCCGCCTTGGTCTTGCACGCGTCCGACGGCTGCCACGGGGTGACCGCTACCGGTAGCGTGAACGGTGGCTCGCCCGGCTCGACTCCCCCGGTACCGCCGGAGGGCTCGGTGCCCCCGGTGCCGTCTCCGCTGGTGCCGCCGGTGGGTACGGTGCCGCCGGCGCCGCCGGTGGGTACGGTGCCGCCG